>NZ_JBVILA010000009.1:0-170674 GCF_055580625.1 Amycolatopsis sp. NPDC031561
CTTCATCGTTCGACTTGCATGTGTTAAGCACGCCGCCAGCGTTCGTCCTGAGCCAGGATCAAACTCTCCAACAATGTCAAATTTGATCGAGGCAAATTTTACTTGCTCTCAAAGGAACCTCAAACGAGGTTCAAATACATAAGCTCTACTGGCTTAGTTCACTAGCACACTGTTGAGTTCTCAAGCAACACGCTTTGTTTCAAAGCGATATTCACAAGCTTTTGGTCGAGCATGCCGAATCCTACGTTGTTAGCCGTAGGGAGTCGGCGGCCGCTCGTGGGCCGACGTAGAACGTTACCTGGTCCGGTTCGCGGTGTCAACCCGCTCGGCCCGTGTTCCTGGCCTGGGGCTTTTCGGCCCCGGTGGCCCGGTGTTCTTGGCGACGAAGAGAAGATTACATGCCCCGGAACCCCCTGAAAACAGGGGGGTCACTTAAGGACATCGCCGCAGGTCAGCCGGTATGGACCCCCGTCATCCGACGGTCTTCAGGTAGCGAGGCGGTTTGCGGGCGGGGACGACGCGTTCGAAGTCGGCCGCGTAGGAGAGCACTCGGGCGTCCGTCCACCGCCCCGCCATGAACGAAACCCCGACCGGGAGCTCGCCGACGAAGCCGGCGGGCACGGTCACCGCCGGATACCCCGCGACCGCGGCCGGCGTCGACGACGGGATCACGTCGTTGTCGCCGGTCTTGCAGTCGGTCTTCCAGGCGGGCGGGTTCGTGGGCGCGGCGATCGCGTCGAGGCGGTACTTGGCGAGGGTCTCGTCGATCGAGCGTTTCGCCAGGTCGGTCAGTTCGCGGCGCATGGCCAGATAGCCGGGATCGGACGGGCCGGGTGCGGCGAGTGCCTGCTCGAAGAGTTCCTGCCCGGCGAAGCAGGTCTGCTCCAGCGGGTCGGACCGGTTGTAGTCGATCAGCGCGGCGAGGTCGCGCGGCCCTTGCGGGCGCGTGGCCAGGTAGCGATCGATGTCCCGGTGGAACTCGGTGAGCAGTGCCGGGAACTCCAGTTCACCGAGCCTGGCCTGGTACGGCGGAGTCACCTCGACGACTTCGGCGCCTGCCTTGACCAGCGAACTCCTGGTTCGCATCATCACGGCGTCGACGTCCGGGCCGAGGACCGGCAGTCGCCAGAGTCCGATCCGGGAGCCCTTCAGCACGCCGGGACGGAGGTGTGCGGCGTAGTCGGTCGGCTGATTCGGCGGGTACGCGCCGGTGGCGGGGTCGGCCGGGTCGCGGCCTTGGAGCGCGGAAAGGGTCAGCGCGACGTCGACGACGTGCCTGGCCATCGGGCCGGCGGTGTCCTGCTCGGCCGAGATCGGCACCACGCCGGTGCGGCTGACCAGGCCGAGGCTTGGTTTGTGTCCCACGGTCGAGGTCATCCCGGCCGGGCAAACGATCGAGCCGTCGGTCTCGCTGCCGATCGCGACCTGGGCGAGTGACGCGGCGACACCGGCGGCGGATCCGGCGGACGACCCACAAGGATTGCGATCGAGCACGTACGGGTTGTTCGTCTGCCCGCCGACGCCTGACCACCCGGAAGTGGGTTTGGCGGCGCGGAAGTTCGCCCACTCGGACAGGTTCGCCTTGCCGAGGATCACCGCGCCCGCCTCACGCAGGCGGCGGAGCAAGGTCGCGTCTTTCGCGGGCTTGCTGCGCAGGGCGCGTGAGCCGGCGGTCGTCTGCATAGAGCGGGTGTCGACGTTGTCCTTCACCAGGACCGGGATGCCGTCGAGGGGGCCGCGGGTCTTGCCCGCCCGGCGCCTGGCGTCGCTCTCCGCGGCTTGCGCGAGCGCGGCCGGGTTGACCGCGATGACCGCGTTGACCTTCCGGTCGACCTTGTGGATGCGATCGAGGTAAGCCGAGGTCAGACCGATCGCCGTCAGCCGTCCGGAGGACATCCGGGCCTGGAGCGCGGGGATGTCGGCGGCGTCGAGATCGAGAGGTTTACCGGTGGCGGAGGCTGCGGGTGCGGCACTCGCCGCGATGGTCGCGGCGACCAGTGTCGTCAGAACTCGGAACACCGGTCGCCGCACCATCAGGTCTCCTTCTAGAGCACCGGAAGCAGGGTCCGCAGTTCGTACGGGGTCACCGCACTGCGGTAGTTGTCCCATTCAACACGTTTGTTGCGCAGGAAGAAGTCGTAAACGTGCTCCCCGAGCGCTTCGGGCAGAAGTTCCGATTTTTCCATTTCGGACAGGGCCTCGCCGAGGTTCTGCGGGAGCTGGGCATATCCGGCCGCGCGGCGTTCGGCGTCCGAGAGCTGCCAGATGTTGTCCTCGGCGGGAGGTGGCAGCTCGTAGCCCTTTTCGATGCCTTTGAGGCCGGCGGCCAGGATGACCGAGTACGCCAGATAGGGGTTGCAGGCCGAGTCGAGCGTGCGGATCTCCACGCGGCGTGACGACGCCTTGCCGGGCGAGTACATCGGCACCCTGACCAGCGCGGAGCGGTTGGCCCGGCCCCACGAAACGGTCGTCGGGGCCTCGCTTCCGCTGATCAGCCGTTTGTAGGAGTTCACCCACTGGTTGGTGACCGCGGAGATCTCCTTCGCGTGGTGCAACAGCCCCGCCACGAAAGCTTTACCGGTCGCCGACAACTCGTACGGGTCTTCTGCGTCGTAGAAGGCGTTGCGATCGCCTTCGAACAGGCTCACGTGGGTGTGCATCCCCGAGCCCGGCTGGTTGGTGAACGGCTTCGGCATGAACGTCGCGCGGACCCCTTGGGTGAGCGCGACCTCCTTGACGACGTAGCGGAAGGTCATCACGTTGTCCGCCATGGTCAGCGCGTCGGCGTACCTGAGGTCGATCTCCTGCTGGCCGGGCGCGCCTTCGTGATGGCTGAACTCGACCGAGATCCCCATCGCCTCGAGCGTCTCGATGGCGTGGCGGCGGAAGTGCGTCGCGGTCGCGTGGCTGGCCTGGTCGAAGTACCCGCCGTTGTCCGCGGGCTCGGGTTCGCTGCCGTCGTCCGGCAGGCTGGCGAGCAGGAAGAACTCGATCTCGGGGTGGACGTAGCAGGTGAAGCCCGCTTCGGCCGCCTTCGAGAGTTGCCTGCGCAGGACGTGCCGGGGGTCCGCCCACGACGGGGAGCCGTCCGGCATCGCGATGTCGCAGAACATGCGCGCCGAGTACGGGCCGCCGTCCGGGGTCTCCCACGGCAAGACCTGGAACGTGGCCGGGTCTGGCTTCGCGACCATGTCGGATTCGTAGACGCGCGCGAATCCTTCGATGGCCGATCCGTCGAAGCCGATGCCTTCACTGAAGGCGCCCTCGAGCTCGGCGGGAGCCACGGCGACGGACTTGAGAAACCCCAGCACGTCGGTGAACCAGAGCCTGACGAAACGGATGTCGCGCTCTTCCAAGGTACGGAGCACGAACTCCTGCTGGCGATCCATGGCCGCACCCTAACGAGAACGTGTTAACGACATGTTTCGCGACGCGCCGATCGACCGGAAGTGGTGGATCACCCCACCAGAACCGGCTCGGGCTTGGCTGCCTTCGTGATGGCCAGCGAGGCGACCGAACCGAGCACGGCGAGGCCCGCGGCGATGTACCAAGCGAGCGCGTAGCTGCCGGAGGAGTCGCGGATCGCGCCGGCGCCGAAAGCCGCGAGACCGGCTCCGAGCTGGTGACTGGCGAAGACCCAGCCGAAGACGATCGGCCCGGCGGCACCGTATTGGCGGACGCAGAGCGCGACCGTCGGTGGAACCGTCGCCACCCAGTCGAGGCCGTAGAAGACGATGAACGCCCACATGCTCGGTTCCACCGATCCGCTCAACAGCTGAGGAAGAAGCGCGAGTGAAACCCCGCGAAGGGCGTAGTAGACGCCGAGCAGGATGCGCGGGTCGACCCGGTCGGTGAGCCAGCCGGAGGCGATGGTGCCGACGACGTCGAAGATCCCGACGAGGGCGAGCAGGCCGGCGGCGGTGGTCTGTGGCATGCCGTGGTCGTGCGCCGCGGGGACGAAATGGGTGCTGACCAGGCCGTTCGTGGTGGCGCCGCAGATCGCGAAGCCGACGGCGAGCAACCAGAACGTCTTGGTGCGTGCTGCCGAGCCGAGGACGGTGAGCGCCCGGCGGGCGGAACCACCGGTGCGGGTGACTGGAGCGACTTCGCCGGGCTCGGCGCCGTACGCGGTCGTTCCGACGTCGGACGGGTGATCGCGGACGACCAGGAGGACGACGGGGACCACGGCCAGGGCGGCGATGGCGATGACGAGTGAGGCGGTCCGCCAGCCCTCGTCGATGGCGAGGTTCGCCACGATCGGGAGGAAGATCAGCTGGCCGGTGGCGCCCGCCGCGGTGAGGACCCCGGTGACGACGCCGCGGCTGCGGACGAACCAGCGGGCGGCGACCGTCGCGGCGAAGCTCATCGCCATCGAACCGGTGCCGATGCCGACCAGAACGCCCCAGCAGAGGATGAGCTGCCAGCTCGCGCTCATGAACACCGTGCCGCCCGCGCCGATCGCGACGACGAACAACGCCGTCGAGGCGACGCGTCGCATGCCGAAGCGCTCCATGAGAGCTGCCGCGAAGGGCGAGAAGAGGCCGTAGAGCACGAGGTTCACGGAGACGGCTGACGCGATCGTCGCGCGCGACCAGCCGAACTCGTCGTGGAGCGGGTCGATGAGCACGCCGGGGGCCGCGCGGAAACCGGCGGCGGCGAGCAGGGCGATGAACGCGGCGGCGGCGACGAACCACGCACGGTGGAGCCGGGTCTCAGGGTGCACGGGTACAGCGTCATCGGCGGCGGCTCCCGGCGGAAGCGGCTGGAAGGACACCGTGCGCAAGATTCGGGCCAAGCCATAGGCTCTGGCCATGCGCTGCCGTCACCTCGTGCCGGCGCTGCTGCTCACGATCGGGATCATCGGCGGCTGCGCGGGATCGCCCCCGTTGCCGTCCGCCCAGGAATTCGTGAGCGCGGCGGCCGACTCCCTCATCTCGTTACGCAGCGTTCGCTTCACTCTCGGGGTGAACGGCGTGGTCACCGGGTTGCCGGTGCGGGGGCTCGATGGCGAGGTCAGTCTCGAGGGTGGCGCGGTCGGTAATGCCGACCTGCAGGACGACTTCGAACGGATGAAGGTCAAGTACCGGCTTTCCGGGTCGGAGATCACGCTCAGTGGGCCTGACGGGGAGCGGGTGATTCCGGCTTCGGCGCCGTATACGCCTCAGGCGATGCTCGGGGCTGAAGGCGGGCTTCGGCGACTGCTGACCGGGGCGACCGAGCTGAAGGGCGAGCGGTGGGAGCGGGTGCAGGACACCGACTCGTTCCGGATCGCGGCGAAGGTGCCCGCGGCGGTGATCGGCGGGATCGTGCCGGAGATCAGGTCGGACGTGTTCGTGAAGCTGTGGATTTCGAAGGACGGGCCGCGGCGGCTGGTGCGGGTGTGGCTGCAGGTGCCGCCGACGAGTCCGCAGGACTTCGCGGTGATGCTGGAGCTGGCGTTGACCAGGCATGACGCGGTGGTCGTCGGGGGCGGGCGATAGCAAAGGTCCCCTGCTTCCCTGGCGGGGCGAAAGGCCAGGTCAGCGGGGGTGGCGACAGCAAAGGTCCCTTGCTCCCCCGCTAGGTGCAGCGGGTGTCGGGGGCGGGCAGCTTCCCGTCGATCAGGTAGGCGAAGCCGGCGCCGTCCACGCAGGCGTTGCCGTCCAGGAAGACGGTGTGCTGCGCGCCCTCGAACGTGAGCAAAGCTCCCTTGAGGTCCCGCGCCAGGTTCACGCCGGACGCGTACGGGGTCGCCGGGTCATCGGTGGTCGAGATGACCAGCGGACGCGGCAGGCCTTCGATGTCCGGTTTGTGAACCTCGGAGGTGGCGGGCACCGGCCAGACCGAGCAGATGTCGAGCTCGCTCATGTCCGGGGTGCCACCGGCGAGGAACGGCGCGCCCTGCAGCATCCGCTCGTGGGCTCCGTCGATTACGCGCCGGTCGGTGATCCGCGTGCTGTCGACGCAGCGAACCGCGAAGTACACGTCGAGGATCCCGGTGTACCGGCCGTCCGACTCGCGGCCGTAGTAGTTGTCGGCGAGCGCGACCAGGGTTTTGCCGGTCCCCCGTTCGAGCTCGGCGAACCCGTCGTTGAGGAACTTCCACGCGTCCTGCGAGTACAGCGCGGCGCTGGTGCCGGTGATGGCGTCTTCGAACGACAGTTCGCGGTTCCCGGCCGGGACCGGCTTGGTGATCAGCGGTTGGACCAGGTTCTGGAACGCCTTCGTCACCGCGCCCGCATCGCGGCCGAGCGCGCAATCCGCGCGGGCGACGCACCATTCGCCGAATTCGGTGAACGTGTTCTGGAAGCCGGCCATCTGCGTGACCAGCGATTCGGCGGTGTCGAGTCGAGGATCGACAGCGCCGTCGAGGAGCAGCGCCCGCACCTTGTCCGGATAGGCCTCGGCATACGCGGTCCCGATCTGCGTGCCGTACGAAAAGCCCAGGTAGGTGAGTTTCTCGTCGCCGAGGGCCGAGCGCAGGACGTCGAGATCGCGGACGACGTCCCTGGTCCCGATGTTGGCGAGTAGCTCCTTGCCGTGCTTCGTGCGCTCGGCGCACTTCGCGGCGTACGCCCTCGCGTCGGCGAGTTGCTTCGCGATGCCGTTCGGGGTCGTGTCGCTTTCCGAATCCTCCGCGCGGTCCGCGTCCCGTTCCGCGTCGGTGAGGCACACGAGTTGCGGATCGCTGGTCCCGACGCCGCGGGGATCGAAACCGACGACGTCGAAGCGTCCGGCCAAGGTCGCCGCGGGCGGCGACTTCGCGATGCGCGCGGCCGCCGAGACGCCCGAGCCGCCGGGCCCGCCCGGGTTGACCACGAGCGAGCCGATCCGCTGGTCCGCCTTCTTCGCCTTGTGCCGGAGGACGCCGATCGAGATTGTTTCGCCGTCCGGCTTCAGGTAATCGAGCGGCACGGTGAGCTTCGCGCAGTCGAACGCCTTGTCCTTGAAGGACTCACACGCGCCCCACGCCAACTTCTGCTCGGTGAACTTCTCGAGCGCCTTCGGATCCGGAGTCGGTGACGCCGTGGTCGGCTGGGGCGCCGACGCGGGCGGCGGCACAGGCTGCGGCGGCGACGTGCACGAAGCGACGAGCACGACGACGGCGAGCGTGGCCGGGACGCGGCGAAGGCTCATCTCGCGATCTTCGCAGCGTCCCAGCGGCTTATGGCCCTTCGCGCCGAACTCGTTACTTGGCCGCGCAGCGGGTGCCCTCGTCCGGCACGGCGCCGTTCACCAGGTAGTCGATGCCGATCCGGTCGACGCACGAGACGCCCTGGAGGAACACCGTGTGCTGGGTGCCCTCGAACGTCAGCAAAGCTCCCTTGATCGCTTTCGCGAGGTTGACGCCCGCCTGGTACGGGGTCGCCGGGTCGTTCGTCGTCGAGATGACCAGCGTCTTCGGCAGGCCTTCGACGTTGGGCTGGTGCGGCTCCGAGGTGTTCGGGACCGGCCAGAAGGCGCAGGCGTCGCGGGCGGAACCGTCCGGCCTGCCGTCGTCGAGGAACGGCGCCGCCTGCCCGTACCGCTTCTGCGCGTCGAGGATCTTCGCCGGATCGGTGACCCGCGGGTCGTCGACGCACCGGATCGCGACAAACGCGTCCTGCGTGGTCCCGTAGCGGCCGTTGGCGCCGCGTTCGTTGTAGAGGTCGGCCAGCCTCTCCAGGCCGTCACCGCGCTGACGTTTCAAGTCGTTGAGCGCGGTGTTCAGCGGTTCCCAGAGATCCTGCTGGTAGAGGGCCTGGATCACGCCTGTCGTCGCGTCCTCGTACGACAGTTTCCGGCCGTCGCTGACCGGCACCGGGAAGTCGATCAGCGGTCGCACCAGGTCCTGGAACGCCTTGGTCACGCCTGCCGCGTCACGCCCGAGAGCGCAGTCTTCGCGCGCGGCGCACCAGTTCGAGAACTCTCCGAACGCCTTGCCGAAGCCCTGCCCCTGCGCGACCAGCGATTCCACCGCGTCCTGCTCGGGGTCGACGGCACCGTCGAGCACCAGCGCGCGGACGTTCGCCGGGAACGCCTCCGCGTAGGCGGATCCGATCCTCGTCCCGTACGAGTAGCCGAGGTAGTTCAGCTTCGGGTCGCCGAGGACCGAACGCAGGATGTCGATGTCCTTGACGACGTCGCGGGTACCCACGTTCGCGAGCATCGAGGCGCCGTGTTCGGTCCGCTGAGCGCACCTGGTAGCGAACTCCTGGGACTCGGTCTCCTGCTTTTTCACCCCGTCGGGTGACCCGTCCGTCTCGCTGTCGTCCGCCCGGTCCGCGTCGCGTTCGGCGTCGGTCAGGCAGCGGATCTGCGGCTGGCTCGCGCCGATGCCGCGCGGGTCGAAACCGACGACGTCGAAGCGTTTGCCCAGCTCGTTCGTCGCCGTCCGCGAGGCGAGACCGGCCGCGGCCTCCATGCCGGAAGCACCCGGTCCACCCGGGTTGACCACGAGCGACCCAATCCTTTCGTCGGTTTCCAGCGCCTTCCGACGCAGCAGGCCGAGCGTGATCGAGTCGCCTTCAGGCTTCGCGTAGTCGAGCGGGACGGTCAGCCGGGCACATTGTGCGTCCTTCACTCGAAACGCCGCTTTTGCGTCATCGGATGTCGCGTAGGGTGCACAGTCGGCCCAGGTCAGACTCTGTCCGTAGAACTTCTCGAGTCCTGCGGGCACCGGTCCGGTCGGAGCGTGCGATTCGGTCGCCGGAGGCGGCGGCTGGGTTCTACCCTCTCCCGACGAGCACGCGGTGAAAGTGACCGCGAGCAGGCCGGACAGCGTGATCGCGGCGAATCGACGGGCACGGGACCTGGCGCTGACATGAGTGGACACGGTTGGATCGTGCCATCGGCCGTGGAACTCGGCCGCACCACCACTGCGTTGGTGATACGAGTGCGGACGGCAGAAGAACAGACGGGAGCACAGGGGTGGCAGCACTGATCAGCCGGGTGGGCAAGAAGCTGCGCCGGATCATCCAGCGGCCGGGCAGCGTCGAGCTGACCCGCTACGAAGCGCTGCTGCCGGCCATCGAGAAGCTCGAGCCCGAGTTGGAGAAGCTCTCCGACGAGGAGCTGACAGAGCGGGCCGGCAAGCTTCGGAACGCCACGTCCTTCGGCAACGACCAGCTGGTCGAGGTCTGCGCGCTCGGCCGCGAGGCCGCTCGGCGCGCGCTCGGCGAGCGTGCCTTCGACGTCCAGCTGCTCGGCACGATGGGCCTACTCAGCGGGCATATCGTGCAGATGGAGACCGGTGAGGGCAAGACGCTGGCGGGCGCGCTGGCAGGCGCCGGGTACGCGCTGCGAGGGAAGCACGTCCACGTCGTCACGGTGAACGACTACCTCGCCCGCCGTGACGCGGAATGGATGGGCCCGATCTACGACCTGCTCGGCGTCTCCGTCGGCTGGATCGAGCCCGCTCACTCGCGCGACGAGCGCCGCGAGGCGTACGCGAAGGAGGTCACGTACGGCGCCGTCAGCGAGATCGGCTTCGACGTGCTTCGCGACCGCCTGGTGACCCGCGAAGAGGACTTGGTCCAGCGCGATCCCGAGGTGGCGATCGTCGACGAGGCCGACTCCGTGCTGGTCGACGAGGCGCGCGTGCCGCTGGTGATGGCGGGGTCGATCGACCACACCGACGCCGACGAAGAGGTCGCGAACATCGTCCGGCGGCTGCGGCTCGGGCTGCACTACGAGACCGACGCCGACGGCCGCAACGCCTGGCTGACCAAGGCGGGCGCGTCGGTGGTCGAGAAGGCCCTCGGCGACGACATCAACCTTTACGACGACACGGGTTCGGACCGGCTGCCCGCGGTGAACGTGGCGCTGCACGCGCACGCGCTGCTCACCCGCGACGTCGACTACCTCGTGCGTGACGGCAAGGTGCAGCTGATCAACGCCGCGCGCGGCCGCGTCGCCGAACTGCAGCGCTGGCCGGACGGCCTCCAGGCCGCCGTCGAGGCGAAGGAACAGGTCAAGGCGACCGACCGGGGCGAGATCCTCGACTCGATCACCGTGCAGGCGCTGCTCGCGCGCTACCCCGAGGTCGCGGGCATGACCGGTACCGCGGTCGCGGTCGCCGAGCAGCTGCGCGAGTTCTACAAGCTCGAGGTCGCGGTCATCCCGCCGAACACGCCGAACATCCGCGAAGACCAGGAGGACAGGATCTTCGGGTCGCCGTCGCAGAAGCTGCGCGCGATCGAAGAGGAGATCCGGCGGGTGCACGAGAGCGGGCGGCCGATCCTCGTCGGCACCCAGGACGTCGCCGAATCGGAGGAACTGGCCGAGAAGCTGGCGAAGGTCGAGCTCGAATGCGTCGTGCTCAACGCGCGCAACGACGCCGAGGAAGCCGAGATCATCGCCGACGCCGGCAAGAAGGGCGCTGTCACCGTTTCGACCCAGATGGCCGGCCGAGGGACCGACATCCGGCTGGGCGGCAAGGACGGCGACGGTCGCGACGAGGTCGTCGAGCTGGGTGGCCTGCACGTGATCGGTACCGCCCGCTACCCGTCGAGCAGGCTGGATGGACAGCTTCGCGGCCGGTCCGGGCGGCAGGGTGACCCGGGCAGCGCGGTGTTCTTCGCCAGCCTGAACGACGAACTCGTGCTGTCGAACGCGCCGGACGTGCCCGAAGGCATCAGCTCCGACGTGGGCAGCGGCGAGGTCACCGACCCGGCGGCGCTGCGGCAGATCAACCACGCGCAGCGCGTCGCCGAGGGTGTCGACCTGGAGATCCACCGGAACACCTGGCGCTACACGCGGCTGATCGAGCGGCAGCGCGGCGAGCTGCTCGAGCACCGGGACAAGGTGCTGCGGACGGCGCACGCGGCGGAGGTGCTGGAGAAGGCGCACCCGGAGAAGTTCAAGGAGCTTTCAGAGGCCGTCGACGACGAGGCTCGTGTCGAACAGCTGGGCCGTGAGGTGCTGCTGTTCCACATCGACCAGCTGTGGTCGGACCACCTGGCGTTCCTGACCGACGTGCGGGAGAGCATCCATCTCCGCGCGCTGGCGCGGGAGACGCCGATCGACGAGTTCCACCGCGCGGCGATCCCCGAGTTCCACAAGATCATCCCGGAGGCGGCCGAGCGGGCGGCGAAGACGCTCGAGGAAGCCGAGATCACCGAGAACGGGATCGACCTCGGTGACGCGGGCGTGCGGCGGGCGAACACGACGTGGACCTACCTGGTGCACGACAACCCGTTCGACTCCGACTTCGAGCAGACCATCAAGAAGGTGCGGAGCATGATCAAGCGGAAGTAGCTCCGGGTCCGGAACGCAGCGGGGGACCTTTGCTATCGCTCTCCAAAAGAGAGTGACAGCAAAGGTCCCCCGCTCTCTTTTTCGGCGAAACCCCAGGTCAGGCGTCCGGCGATAGCAAAGGTCCCTTGCTCCCCCGCCGGTCACGCCCCGGCGAACAGGACCCAGGTGGGCGATTCGGCACATCCACTCGTCCCGGCGGACGCCGGTGGGTGAGAATGACGGCATGCCGCAACTGCGCATCGCACTGGCCCAGGTCAACACCACCGTCGGGGACCTCGAGGGCAACGCCGAACTCACCGTCGAGTGGACCCGCAAGGCCGCCGAAGCAGGCGCTCACATCGTGGTCTTCCCGGAGATGTCCCTCACCGGCTACCCCGTCGAGGACCTTTCCCTCCGCCCGACGTTCGCCTCCGCCTCGAAGCAGATGGTCGAAGCGCTCGCCCGGCGGCTCGAGGAAGCCGGATGCGGCGAGGTGCTCACCTACATCGGGTACCTCGACCTGGACGAGGCCGGCCCGCGCGACGCGGCGGCCGCGCTGTACCGCGGCGAGGTGGTCGCCCGCCAGTTCAAGCACCACCTGCCCAACTACGGCGTCTTCGACGAGCACCGCTGGTTCAAGCCGGGCCACGACCTCGAGGTCGTCCGCTTCCACGGCGTCGACGTCGGCATGGTCATCTGCGAGGACGTCTGGCAGGACGGCGGCCCGATCTCCGCGCTGGGCAAGGCCGGGGTGGACCTCGTGGTCGCGCCCAACGCTTCGCCGTTCGAGCGCGCGAAGGACGACATCCGCCTGCCGCTCATCGCCCGCCGCGCGGCCGAGGCCGGGGCGCCGCTGGTGTACACGAACCAGGTCGGCGGTCAGGACGACCTCGTCTTCGACGGCGATTCGATCGTGGTCGGCGCGGACGGCCGGTTGCTGGCGCGCGCTCCGCAGTTCGTCGAGCACCTGCTCGTCGTCGACACGGACCTCGTCGCGGGCGGGCACACCGCCGAAGGCGAGTTCGAGGGTCTGCGGGTCAAGCGCCGCGTCCTCAGCGAGGAGCCGGTTCCGGCCTACAGCCCGAGCAGCGATTCGGCGATCAGCGAGCCGCTGTCGGACGAGGCCGAGGTCTGGCACGCGCTCGTCGTCGGCCTGCGCGACTACGTGCACAAGAACGGCTTCTCATCGGTGACGTTCGGTTTCTCCGGCGGCATCGACTCGGCGGTCGTGGCGGCGCTGGCCGCCGACGCGCTCGGCGGCGACAACGTCTACGGCGTTTCGATGCCTTCGGAGTACTCCTCGGGGCACTCGAAGGACGACGCCGCGGATCTCGCCCGCCGCATCGGCGCGCACTATCGCGTCGAGCCGATCGCGGACATGGTCAAGATCTACGTCGAACAGCTTCAGCTGACCGGCCTCGCCGAAGAGAACATCCAGGCCCGCGTCCGCGGCATGCTGCTGATGGCACTGTCCAATCAGGACGGTCACCTGGTGCTCGCCACCGGCAACAAGACCGAGCTCGCCGTCGGCTATTCGACGATCTACGGCGACGCCGTCGGGGCCTTCGCGCCGATCAAGGACCTGTTCAAGACCTACGTCTGGCATCTGGCCAAATGGCGCAACGCGGAAGCCGAAAAGAACGGCGAGACCCCGCCGATCCCGGAGAACTCGATCACCAAGCCGCCGTCGGCCGAGTTGCGGCCCGGGCAGCTGGACAGTGACTCGCTGCCCGACTACCTGATGCTCGACGACATCCTCGACGACTACATCGAGGGCGACCGCGGTTACGTCGACCTGGTGGACGCGGGCTTCGAGCCGGAGACCATCGATCGTGTGGTGCGCATGGTCGACAAGGCCGAATACAAGCGCCGCCAGTACCCGCCGGGCACCAAGATCACGTTCAAGGCGTTCGGGCGGGACCGGCGGCTGCCGATGACCAACGGCTGGCGCGAGGGCGCGGTCGTGACCCGCTCAGCTCAGCGTGACCTGCTTCCCGGCTGAGTTCTGGAGCACGGCCACCAGGCCGGGCTTCGCGTCGCGCCGGACGAGCATGTCCATCCCGAGCGCCCGGACCGCGGACTCCACCGCGGCGGGCTCGGGGTGGACACCGGTGACCAGGAGCAGCGGAATCGAGGGGAGTCCCCGCGTCGTCGGATGCGGGGTGTTCCCCCAGTCGATGAGAAAGGGCGCGAGCCCGTTCAAGCCGCCGGCGCCGGTGAGGCGCCAGGTCAGCAGTTCGCCGTCGTCGGTGGCGCGCGACATCTCGAACGCCTCTCCCGGGTCGTAACCACGTTCGCGGGCCTCGGCGATCGCGTCGTCGATGCCCTGAACACGCGCGGCCCAGGTGACCAGGGCGGGCTCGGTCAGCTCGTCGATGCCGAACGGCCGCGGCCCGGCGTGCCCGGGTTGGTCCGGGTCGGGCCCCACCACTTCGAGGTAGGCACCGGCGCCGAGATCGGCCAGATAGTTGGCCGTGCCGAGCCCGACATGCCTGCCCCCGCGTACGGGCGTGACGCCGGTCAGATCCGCGACGCGCGCGACAGCGTCTTCGAGATTCGGCCCGGCGTAGACGAGGTGATCAAGCACGAGGTCGGTCATGCCCATAGTCCTATCGCAGCCGTCACGTCCTTGGCACTGAGGTGTCGCCAAATGCGGCTAAGCCGAAACTGTCGGACCTGTCTCGTACCCTGGATTCATGACGGCACCGGGCTACGCCGTGTTCGGCACCGCGATCGGCGACTGCGGCATCGCGTGGAGCGAACGCGGGGTCATCGCGGTCCAGCTACCCGAAGGCAGTGAAGAGAAGACCAGGGCGCGGCTCACCGCACGCCTGCACGACGCGGTCGAGTCCGCGCCGCCGGCGGAGGTCCAGCGGGCGATCGGCGACGTGGTCTCGTTGATGAACGGCAAGCGCACGGACCTCACCGGCGTCGAACTCGATTACGAGGGCGTGCCGGAGTTCCATCACCGGGTGTACGAGTTCATCCGCTCGATCCCCGCGGGCAAGACGCTGACCTACGGCGACATCGCGAACATCCTCGGCATGCCCGGTGGGGCGCAGGCCGTGGGGCAGGCGATGGGCCGTAACCCGTTCCCGATCATCGTGCCGTGCCACCGCGTGCTCGCCGCGGGCGGCAAGGACGGCGGGTTCTCCGCGCGGGGAGGGGTCGCCACCAAGCGCCGGATGCTGGTCATCGAAGGCGCTTTGGCGGACGAACCGACGTTGTTCTAAACGGTCTGGGCGGGCGACCACGGCTTGAGCCAGGGCGTCTCCGGCCAGCCTTCCGCGGCGGCCATCAGCGGGATCGCGGTCGCGCCGTCGATATGCTCGCGGATGATGTCGGCATGCCCGGCGTGCCGTGCGGTCTCCTCGATGAGGTGGAGCAGCACCCAGCGGACAGACCAGGCCTCGACGTCCTTCGGATACCAGGGCACGCCCTGTGGCACCGGGACCGGCTGGCCGAGGTCGGCGATCCCGGCGATGACGTCCGAGGTGCGGCGGGCGACCTCGTCGTAGCGCGCGTAGACGCTTTCGATCGTCTCGTCCGGCGCCATCACGTAGCCCGCTTCGTACTCCTTCATCGTCTCTTCCATCGGCTTCGCGGGCTTCTGGAGGATGATGTCGAGCCAGCCGTCTTCGACGTGCGCGGTGTGCTTGATCAGGCCACCGACACTCAGTGAGCTTTTGGTCGGGACGGCTCTGGCCTGTTCTTCGGTGAGGCCGTGGGCCGCGATCCGCAGGACGTGGCGCTGCTGCTCGAGGTAGGCGAGGAGACCTTCGCGCTCGTCGGCGACCGGGGGAACGTTTCCAGCCATGGTGGCTCCTTCCATCGGGAAGGAGATCTTTACATCCGGCTCCGACTTCCCGAAGCGATTCGGCCAGGAAGAGAGCAGGGGACCTTTGCCATCGCTCGTTAGTGAGGCTAACGAGCGATAGCAAAGGTCCCCTGCTCCCCCACCGCCGCTACGACTGGGGACGCACGAACGGGAACAGCACCGTCTGCCGGATCGACGCACCGGTCAGCATCATCAGCAGCCGGTCGACGCCGATGCCGAGCCCGCCGGTCGGCGGCATGCCGTGTTCGAGCGCGAGCAGGAAGTCCTCGTCCAGCTCCATCGCCTCGACGTCCCCGCTCGCCGCGCGCAGCGACTGGGCCTCGAGCCGCCGCCGCTGTTCGAGAGGGTCGGTCAGTTCGGTGTAGGCCGTGCCGACCTCGGAGCCGAACGCGATCAGGTCCCAGCGCTCGGCCAGCCGCGGGTCCACGCGGTGTTGCCGGGTCAGCGGCGAGACGTCGGTCGGGTAATCGGTGTAGAAGGTCGGCAGCACGGTCGCGCCTTCGACGAGATGCTCGTGCGCCTTCAGCACGAGGTCGCCGTGACCGGCCTCCTCGTTCACCGGCACCCCCGCCGCACGGCACAGCCGCTGGAGTTCGGCGACCGAGGTGCCCGCGTCGATCTTCTCCCCGAGTGCCGCCGAAACGGCCTCATGGACCGGGATCACCGGCCAGTCACCGGAGATGTCGTACTCGATGACCTTCCCGTCCGGCCCCGGACGGCGGACGACCTGCGCGCCGTACGCGGCCTCCGCGGCATGCTGCACGAGTTCACGCGTCAGCGTCCGCATCGTGTTGTAGTCGGCGTACGCCTGGTACGCCTCCAGCATGGTGAATTCGGGATTGTGCGTCGCATCGACGCCTTCGTTGCGGAAGTTCCGGTTCAGCTCGAAAACGCGCTCGACCCCGGCCACGCACAGCCGCTTCAGATACAGCTCGGGCGCGATCCGCAGGTACATCCGCATGTCGTAGGCATTGATGTGGGTGACGAACGGCCGGGCGTTGGCGCCGCCGTGCACGGTCTGCAGCATCGGCGTCTCGACTTCGAGGTAATCGTCCTGGTGCAGTCGTTCCCGCACCGCACGCACCACGGTCGAACGCATCCGCAGCATCGCCGTCGAATCGGGGTTCACCGCGAGGTCGAGGTAGCGCTGCCGCACCCGCGTCTCCGGGTCGGTGAGACCCTTTCGCTTGTCCGGCAACGGATGCAGGCTCTTCGCCGTGACGGTCCACTCGTCGACGAGCACGGAAAGTTCGCCGCGCCGTGACGTCACGACCTGCCCGCTCACACCCACGTGGTCGCCGAGGTCGACGCCTCGCCGCCACCCGCCGAGATCGAGCACCGACGCGTCGAGCATCAGCTGGATCTCTCCGCCGAAGTCCTTGACCCGCGCGAAACAGAGCCCGCCGAGGTTACGCATCGCGAGCACCCGTCCGGCGATGCGCACCCGGTGACCCGTATGAGTGTCCGGGCTCAGATCGCCGAACTTGGCGACGACGTCGCCGAGCTGATCCTCCCGGGCGAAACCGACCGGATAGGGGTCGATCCCGGCTTCCCGCAAGCGATCCAGTTTCGCCATCCGCACGCGGACCTGGTCGGGCCGCCGCACCTGTTTCGGCGCGGGGGTGGCCGCGTTCGCGTCGATGCGATGGACCTCGGCGACGAATTCGTCGGTGACCGTCTCGAGTTTCAGCGCCCGGGCCGAACGTCCGGTGGGGACGAATCCTTCGAGCGCACCGGCGACGATGCCGACCCGCGGCAGCCGTCGAGCCGAGGAATAGCAGAGGAATCGCGGTTCCCAGTCGGGTCCGTACTTGGCGTTGGACCGGTAGAGCGACTCCAGCTGGAAGAATCGTGACGCCATGCTGAGGACACTGCGCCACGCGCGCAGCACCGGGCCGGCGCCGATCCGCTCCCCCTCGGAGAAGACCGCGCGGAACATCGCGAAGTTCAGGGAAATCCGTTGTGCGCCAAGGCGCGAGCTCGCCGCCACGACCTCGGCGATCATGTACTCGTTGAGCCCGTTTTCGGCGTCGCGGTCGCGCCGCATCAGGTCGAGGGACAGACCGCGCCGGCCCCACGGGACGAACGACAGCATGCCGCGAAGCTCGCCCTTGGCGTCGTACGCCTCCACCATCACGCTGCGGCCGTCGCTCGGATCACCGAGCCTGCCGAGCGCCATCGAGAACCCGCGTTCGGTCTCCGCGCCACGCCACTGCTGCGCCTGCAGCAACAGCCTGGCCATCTCGTCGGCCGGGATTTCGCTGTGACGCCGGACTTTCGTGGTGTATCCGGCCCGTTCGATCCGTTTGACCGCTTGGCGGACCGAGCGGCGCTCCGGCCCGGCGAGGCTGAAGTCACGAACGTCGAGGACCGCTTCGTCGCCGATTTCCAGTGCGCGCAGACCCGCGTCGGCATAAGCCTTCGCGCCGCGTTCACTCGCACCGAGTACGCCGGGGGTCCAGCCGTAGGTGCGTGACTCGTTCAGCCAGGCGCGGACCGCGTCCGGCCAGGCGTCGGGATCGCCGATGGGGTCGGCACTCGCGACGCTGGTGCCCGCGAGCACGCGGTAGGCCACGGCGGCGCGGCCGTTGGGCGAGAAGACGACGCTCTTCTCGCGCCGGGTGGCGAAATACCCCAAAGAGTCGCCTTCGCCGTGTTCGGCGAGAAGGCGGCGTACGCGCAGTTCCTCCTCGTCTGTCCTCAAGCGACGGCTGCGTACGCCGCGGAAAAGCGTGTACAACGCGGCCGTCGCGACGGCGGTCGCGCTGAGGTCGAGCACGAGGTCGAGCCAGGCGGGGCCTTCGCCGATGCCGACGCGGCGCAGCTGGATGTTCTCACCGGTCGTGTGGTTGACGACCCACGCGAACCGCTCCCAGGTGTCCGCGAGGCGGCCGGGGAAGGCTTCGCTCAAGCCCCAGCCGACGAGGATGACCGCGGCGAGGCCACCGAAGAGGACGGTGAAGCCGTCACGCCAGGCGCCGGGCGCGAGCCGGGCGGGGAACGCCGGGCGGATGATCCAGAGGAACGCGATCATGCCGATCGAGATCAGGTCCGCGATGGCCAGCACCCACACCTGGTGCGGGATGTGCCGGACCTGCCACGGACCCAGCTTGAGCAGCTCGGGCGACCACAGCAACGCGGCTTGGAAAGCCAGGGTCACCGCCAGGCCGCCGAACTGGAACAGCAGCAACGTGTAAAGAGCGGCGCGTTTGCGGCGGCGGAGCGCGGCGCCGAGGACGACGAGCAACAGGACGATCACGAGACTCGCGTTCGTCGGGATGCTCAGTGCCGAGAAGGCGACGTCACCCGCCTTGAGCACCGGCCCCTTCACGCCGCCGGCGAGGAGGAGGATCACCGAGAACACGGCCGCGAGCTGCACGAGGGTGGCGACGATGCCGCCCGCCCTCGCCTTCCACGGCGGCACACGGCTCGCTGGGTTTACCATTCTGGCCTTTCGCGGTACTCACAGGTGATCGACAGCTGCTCTTACTTGACGTCAGACAACCCCGTGTGGTTGTCAACGATCATCATCCTCTGGTCTCAATTTCGTCGTTCGCAGGCGTGACGCTGCCTCGACACCGCGGTGTGAAGCTGGTCGCAGGGCCTTGGGAGCGCCATTGGCGCGTGTCACGCTTTGACTTGTTCAGCTCCACGACCCGGGGACCTCATCGAGGCCTCGAGGGAAGGACGGTCGACAAGGATGTCTGCCACTGAAAAGGATTCCGGCGAGCTCGTTGCTCCGTACGGGACCGGCGCGGCGCCCCAGACCACGTCTGGGAAGAAAGTCCGCGTACATCACCTTCGCGAGATGAAGGAGCGCGGCGAGGCCTGGCCGATGCTCACCGCCTACGACATGTACACCGCCGCGCTGTTCGACGAGGTGGGCATTCCCGTGCTGCTCGTCGGGGATTCCGCGGCGAACAACGTTTTCGGCTACGACACGTCACTTCCGGTGACCGTGGACGAGCTGCTTCCCCTGGTCCGCGCGGTGACCCGATCAGTGAAGCGGGCACTGGTCGTGGCCGACCTGCCGTTCGGCTCGTATCAGCTTTCGCCGCAGCAGGCGCTGGAGACGTCGGTGCGGTTCATGAAGGAGGGCCGTGCGCACGCGGTGAAACTCGAAGGCGGACGGAAATTCGCGCCGCACGCCGAAGCACTGACGTCAGCGGGTGTCCCGGTAATGGGACATATCGGATTCACCCCGCAGAGTGAACACAATCTGGGCGGTTACCGGGTCCAGGGACGCGGCGAAGCGGCCGACGCGCTGCTCGCCGACGCGCTCGCCCTGGAGGAGGCCGGCGCCTTCGCGGTCGTCATGGAGATGGTGCCCGCCGAAGCGGCGAAGCGGATCACGCACGAACTGAAGATCCCGACCGTCGGGATCGGCGCGGGGCCGGACTGCGACGCGCAGGTGCTCGTCTGGCAGGACATGGCCGGGCTCCGGCGCGGCAAGACTCCTCGCTTCGTGAAGAAGTACGCCGACCTCGCCAGCGTGCTGGCCGGGGCCGCGACGGCGTTCGCGGAGGACGTCCGGCGAGGCGAGTTCCCGGCTTCGGAGCACTCTTTCCACGACTAACCCACCTCTGACCTGCAAAAAGAGAGCAAGGGACCTTTGCTATCACTCCCGTTGGGGAGGGCGATAGCAAAGGTCCCTTGCTCTCTTCGGACCGGCCGGGTTGCGGCGACTGTGTGGTTTTCGGGTCATCCAACGCACCAAAATCCACACAGTCAGTACACATCGCCACGCGGAGTACAGGGTGTGTGGAAATAGGGACGTTGAGTGTCCCTATTTCCACACACCCCTCCCCGTCTCGTCGCCCGCGATAGCAAAGGTCCCTTGCTCTCTTCCTAGGCGGCCTGGGCGCGCCGACCCTCCTTTAGTTGTTCACGTATATGAACTTCAATCATGTCCTTGACTCACGTTCGTAAAGAGGCTTAACGTCTAGCCGTCGCCGCCACGACCGAGCTTCGATCCCTCGACGAGGAGGACCACGGATGCGTGTTCGTGAGCGGGTTCTGACCATCGCGACCGGTGCCGCACTGCTGTCGACGCTGGCGGCATACCCCGCACAGGCCGCGACGGTCCGCGTCGGGACTTCGGAGCAGCTGACGGCGGCGCTCGCCTCGGTCACTCCCGGCACCATCATCGAGCTCGCGGCCAACACGACCTTCTCGGGCAACTTCAAGGCGGCGAAGAGCGGCACCTCCGGCAGCCGCATCACGCTGAAGGGTCCTCGGAGCGCGGTCGTCAAGGCCTCGGCCGGGCGCACACTAGAGCTCACCGGCAGCTACTGGAACCTGACCGGCTTCACCCTCACCGGCGGCCAGAAGGGTCTGATGGCGACGGGCGTCAAGAACACCGTCGTCGACGGCATCAAGGTCACCGCCGTCGGCCACGAAGGCATCCACTTCCAGTACACGAGCACCGACAACGTCGTGAAGAACTCCGAGGTGACCGACACCGGCCGCGAGTTCGCGGGCTACGGCGAAGGCATCTACTTCGGTTCCGCGAAGGGCAACTGGCCGGGCGGCACGCCCGACCGGAGCGATCGCAACAAGGCGCTCGGCAACAAGATCGGCCCGAACGTGCGAGCCGAGTCGATCGACATCAAGGAAGGCACCACCGGCGGTGAGCTGCGCGGCAACGTCTTCGACGGGACCGGGCAGAGCGGCGAGCACTTCGCCGACAGCTGGGTGGACCTGAAGGGCAACAACTACGTGGTCGCGGACAACCGGGGCAGCAAGGTCTTCGTGCACGACGCGACCTACGGCGGCTTCGAAGTCCATGTCCAGCTTGACGGCTGGGGCCGCGACAACACCTTCTCCGGCAACACCGCGGACGTGCAGTCCAGCCACGCGTACGGCTTCTATCTCGTGAAGGCCGCTACGGGGAACAAGGTCTGCGCGAGCAACAAGGTGACCGGCGCCGGGAAGGGATTCGCGAACGTGGCCGCCACGGCGGGCTGCTGACGCGATCGAAGACCGGGGGCCCGCTCAGCCCGGCGGCGGGGGCGGGCCCCCACCCTTCGGACACTCGCCGATTCGGGCAAAGTGTCCGTATGGACGATTTGTACCCGCCCATCCACGTTCGCGCCGAAGGCATGCTCGACGTCGGTGACGGGCACCGGATCTACTGCCAGGAAGCGGGGAACCCGGACGGCAAACCGGTGGTCGTCCTGCACGGAGGCCCTGGTAGCGGCATCTCGCCGATGTCCAGGCGGCATTTCGATCCCGAGGTCTACCGGGTCATCCTGTTCGACCAGCGCGGTACCGGCAAGAGCACTCCGCATATCGGCGAGCCGGACGTCGACCTGTCGGTCAACACCCTCTGGCACCTCGTCTCGGACATGGAAAAGCTGCGCGAACGGCTGAATCTCGAACAATGGCAAATCTTCGGCGGCTCGTGGGGCGCGACCCTCGCCCTCGCTTATGCCGAGACCCATCCGAGCCGAGTCACCGAGATCATCCTGCGCGGCGTCTTCACCGTCGGCCGCGGTGAACTCGACTGGATCTACGGCGGCGGTGCCGCGAACCTCTTCCCCCGCGAGTGGGAAGCCTTCCTCGCCCCGATCCCCGAAGAACGCCGTGACGACCCGATGGCGGCCTACCGCGAACTCGTCTATCACCCCGATCAGGTCATCCGGGAGCGTGCCGCCATCGCCTGGAGCACCTGGGAAGGCGCGATCGTCTGCCTGCGCCCGGATCCGGCCTTCCGCAACCAATACGCGTCACCGGACTTCGCGGTCACGTTCGCGCGGCTCGCTTTGCACTACTTCTGCCATGGGGCGTGGCTTGAGGAAGGACAGCTGATCCGCGAGGCCGGCAAGCTGTCGGGGATTCCCGGCGTGATCGTGCAGGGGCGGTACGACGCGGTGTGCCCGCCGGTGACGGCGTACGAGCTGCACCGGGCTTGGCCGGACTCGAAGCTGGATCTGGTCGAGGCGGCCGGGCACGCGGTGACGGATCCGGGGATGCTGGCGGCGCTTCGGGCCGCGACGGATTCTTTCCGACCGTTTTGACCAAGGCCCCTGAGTCGAGGTGCCCGCGCCTGCCAGGCAGCGAAACCTGGAACTCCTGCAAGCGTCACGGTAATGCGAAGGCCCCGCCAGCCCAGCTGGGCGGAGCCTTCCTTCGCCCCCGTTATCTAGGCAATCGAGACAACATCCGCGCGAGTTCGTCTGGAAACTCTGTGATGTGCGGTTCGGCGCAAAACCTCACGGTGCAAGCCGCAGAGGCAAACTCCATCGCCGGACACTCTCCGTTCGACATCATCTTCGCAGAAATTCCCAAAGGGACCACAAAGTTCGCTTGAGCCTCATCTGTCATCGAATCAAGAAAATTGGTTTCTTCCGAGAAGACGAACTCCGCGATTGAATCCAAACCCCCACCAGGTCGGAAATGTTCACTCGACAGGATGGTTCAATCATGTCTTCGTATTCAGCGAAGCCGAAACGATTTATACGAAGATGCTGCCTACTCATATCATTTCCCACGACAACCGATTCCCTGGCGATCCAGTCTAGGCTGACATACTAACGCGCAAGGCCGGCAGGTGCGCCTTATACGCCACCTGGCGGAGAATTCAAGCCTCTCACTTTCACCACCACTCGAACTCACTCCTCGGATTCCGGCAGCACCCTCAGCTTTGATGAGACACATGGTCTCTGCACATCCCGAATAGTAGCGGCCGCCCTCCGGCGCGAATTCCCGCACGAGGAAACCTTGCCCCGGAATTGGAGCGGTGAGGCTGTCAATGCAGGTCGTAAGGTCGCAGTTGTGAATGAGGACCGGCGTCTGACCCACGACGACGTACTACGCGTGGTCCGTGCCGACGGTCAGGTTGTCGAATCCTTAAGCCCCGATCTCCTCGACCATGAAGCCATCATCACTTGCTACAAAGTGCTCCGCAAACACGTCGAACAGGGCACACTCTCAGTAACCTACAAGGATGACCCCAAGCTTTGCCGAGATCTTACGCGACCTGATGGACAACCGCGACCTGTCGCCCGGGCCATTAGCCGAGCTTCAGCCCGCGCCGAATCGTCAATTCGGCAATTAATGAATGAATATATTGTACCATCGACTGAAATAGTGAGAGAATCACTCCGACATTGCGAAGCCCTGACCAAATCGGCGAGCTAGCTTTGATTGCAATCTCGCTTTCAGCTGAACAAATTCGACGAATACTTGACATTGCCCACAACCTGAAGGCGGAGCCTTAAGGTAAATGGCTGACACGGTCCGCCAACTCCTACTGAGGGCCAACATACGATTACCCGTAATCACAGAGCCCTTTAAGCTGCATCACTTCAAGTCATCACACGAAATCATGACAATCTCATCGCGCAAAATATAGATAATTTTACGTCTCAAGCAATGGAAAGTATTCGACGAGCTTTCCATCTACTTCCCTCACGCTTGCAGAGCCACAATCAGGACGGCGACCTCAACATTAAGCCCCAATTGCCATCCCGCAGTGTAGCCACCTGGAACAACTTAAAGCTCCACACCTGACATAAGCCGCCCAGACTGTTTGATGGTCAATTCGCTGATCAAAATTCGATCCGAATATCAATCTCATCAAGGGGGCCCGAGCCATCGACGCCATGGGGACGCCCCGGCGACCAGGACGACGATCCTGACGCCCCAGCCGCCACGGCCGTCATCCGCTGACGTTGCCGTCAAATACCGCAGAGCCCTCATCGACATCCCTGTCGATGAGGGCTCGTGTGCGGTTTTCAGGGTTCTGAATCCTCAGCCGAGAGGGTGTCGTTTTCTGAAGAACCCAAGTTCATCAAGGCTGCCGCGCATCCTTCTCACTGAAGCGTCCACTCGCCCAATGAAATTGGTCGAATCCCAGCCCTCATCATCGAGAACATTGCATTGCGATCTTCCCCATATTGATAGACCGATGAATCGAACCCTGCATAGAACCTTCCGCCACTTCCCGAGTACACGGTCAAATGGAAGCTGTCCACGCCAATCGGGAATAGAGGGGTGTCAGCCACCTCTGCGCATCGGCGAGCCACGTCTGCATCACGGGTGGTGCAGACCGCGGACGGATCAAAATTCGTCCAGCTTGAGATCCTCTCCCCCGCGATAACGAGGGCTGGGAGATGGTCGATCCTCAGGCCAAGATATTCACCCAAGAACTTCCTTGCCTCCTCATGACAGGCGAAACCGACACGCTCCAGACCCGCCACGATGGCGTCCGTCTCACGGCGAAACCCAGCCCCCTCCCAGCCACACGACCTGAGGAATTTCTCCAACTCCGACTCGCGCATCCTTTTTCACCTCGATAGGTCTTTCGCTCCACGCCGAACAAGAACACTCCGACAGGATAAGCACGCCGCTTCTGGGGCACCCGTGGCACTGCGAACGGTCAAGAACTCGATGTCACTCAACCGTAGCGAGCGCCCGACTTGATCCTCAAAATCGGCTCCATGTTCGGCGATTAGAGAATTGCAGGCCCGGATCTCGGCACAGTTATCGGCTCCGCGGCCAGCGATCTGCCCACCATCCGCAAGAACAGAGTCAATCTCGGGCTCGAAATAGACCGAGCTGCCGCGCTCATTGTGGCGTCCGCGGGCGCCGATTGCGCTGCTGCGCTAGCGTCACGTCCGCAGTTGTGCGTCAGGACCGGCGTCTGACCTGCAACGACGAAGTACGTATGGTCACCATCGACCGTCAGGTTGTAGACCCGCCGCGTCTCAGACCAAGACCGCGTACCCGTAACAGTCGCATCCCGATGATCACCGGCCTCCAGCCGATGACCCAAATCTGGTCGAGACGGCCGGGGATGGAAACTCTATCGCCGAATATTTTCTATTCGACGATCAGAGAATCGATCACCCGATCGCGAAGTCGTTATTCCTTGACGCGGTTGAGATCTGGGTCATGGGTTCTGATCCATCGGCACGGCCTCCACGCTCCCGTAGCCGCGAAATCCGATGATCACCAGCTCCATCGACTCCTTCACCAGGACCACGCCCGCCATGAGATCCTTGATCAACTTACGAGACCCGAGAAGTAAGTTAAGCTTTTGGATAGCTATCGTAAATTGTTTCTGGCGCAATACCCAAGACTAGAGATTCAATTCCAGCACAGCCAGACCCGAACTTTCCCAGCCAATCAACGACCACATAGATTGTACCATCTTCGTCAATTCCAAGAAATGATCTCCCCTCGTCAAGTTCGCCGACAGGGACTATAACCTTTCCGATCAGGTTTCCCCATTCAAGAAATCTCTGTTCTTCACCTAAACAGAGGCTCGGGTCAACACTAAAGGCTTCCCTGGCTCGCGAAATACCCTTACCGCCGAATTCAACAGAAATCTTCCCAAACTCAGCCAGGAAAACCCTTGCTGGATCGTGCACCATAATTCCAGCTTCCACCAGGCGGGCATGCCAGTTTGAGATATCAATTCTTCTTCCAGGAAACCATCCTGCGGCAAGCAAGACGTCCTTTACTTCTACAGAAAGGTCTGCCACTCTAGCCACCCGTCGTGAAATTGAGATCAAAATGCTCTCTAAGCGCCTTGCAACTACTACATGGACCTATCGGGGTTCCGTGTTTGGCATGCTCGACACTGCCTCTAATCAAGACTGCAGCGGCATCAGCTCCCACCGGACTCTCCCCATTGAAGAGTGCTTGCGATAGGCAGACGACCAAACCACATTGCCCATGCCCATTGCCACGCTCCCCGGGCAAAACCGTGTTCAACACGACCTGCACGGCCGGGTGCACGCGGACCCTTGCTCCCCGAACGCTAGCACTACCAAAGATTTGCCCACCAACCAGTTGAATAGCCTCTGCCACAACAGGCCTCGACGCGTCGGGGCGGATTGTCGCCGAAGCATCTGCTACACCCTGCGCCGCTCCTAGTGCCCCTCCATCGCAGTTGTGCGTCAGGACCGGCGTCTGACCTGCAACGACGAAGTACGTGTGGTCACCATCGACCGTCAGGTTGTAGACCCGCCGGGTCTCAGACCAAGACCGCGTACCCGTGACAGTCGCATCCCGATGATCACCGGTCTCCAGCCGATGCCCGGCCTTCAGATCAACAGCGTGCGACCACCGCTTCTCCGACTCCACCCAGAACGGATGCTCATCCGTCGCCACCACAGACCCACGATCGGCCCCACTCGCGACACCGACCTCCACCAACGTCCGCTGACTCGCATGCGAACGAGCATCCGTCACCACCCGAACCGCAGAACGCCCCGTCGTCGGATCCTTCGCCAGGACCCTGTCCCCGACCTTCACATCCTTGATCGGCTTACGAGACCCATCACCCATCACCACCAGGGTGCTCGGATCGAAGCTGTTCCCCGTCTCGCACTTCCCCGCCGGGCTGCTCGACGACTCGTCGTGATGCTTACCCCGCCCCTTGTTCCGCCCAGCCAAGCCAGCCAACCCGGCCAGCACATCTTCAGGAGAAGCACCCGACTGAGCGATCTCCGACACGGCCGTCACGGTCTCGGCGACGTTCTGGACGACGCTCCCGTCCCCCACCACCTGCTTCTTGAAGAAGTCCGTCACCTGGCCGGCATCCTGCACGTTCGCCTTGAACGACTGCACGATCCGAGCAGGCATCAACGGCGACGACGAGACCAGGTCCGTCCCCTTGAAGACCGGCTTCAATGCCGCCTTCAACGTCGGGATCGGATTCCGCTTTGCCGCCTTCTCCGCGGCGCCCCGCGCAGCGGCGGCAGCGGCCTTCTTCTTCGCCAGGATCGCTGCGGCCCGCCTAGCCGCGGCCGCGGCGGCCGCAGCAGCCGCCTTGCGGGCAGCCGCGACAGCGGACGCCTTACGAGCGGCGGACGCGGCTGCGTCGCCCGCGGTTCGACGGGCCGCGCCCGCGACGTCGTCGCCGTAGCGGCGGCCGAGAGCGACTGCGTCGTCGGCGTAGCGACCGGCCCGGCGACCGCCGCCGATGAAGTCACCGGCCTTGCGCGCCCATTTCGCGGCGGTCGCGGCGTTGCCCCCGAACGGGATGGCACCCGCGGCCGACCACGCGGCGTTCTCCCAGTCACCCTCCACCGCGTAGATCGCGGCGTTGGCCAGGTCGGCGATCTCACCGATGCCGGGGATCATGCCCGCCACGTCCAGCGCGGTGTGCACGATGCCGCCCGCCTTGTCCCACAGGTCACTGAACCAGCCGTGGCCATCGGGATCGAAGAAGTTCAGCGGCGAACCGAGCACGTAGGAGTACCGGTTCGCGCTGATCGACGGCGAGTACGGCAGCTCGATGCTGTCGCGAGAGGCGAAGGTCCCGGAACCCGGCTGGTACCACCGCGCCCCCATGTTGACGTTCCCGTTGTCGGGATCCGTCCAGTCACCCTGGAAGCCGACCGACCGTGCAGTACCGGTCGACGCGATCCGCTTGCCGTACGGGTCGTACGCTGTCGAGTCGACGACGCCACCGGAAGCGGGCGCCAGGGCACCGACGACGTCACCGTGCCGGTCGGAAAGCGTGAGCCGGGAATCGGACCCCTGCGAGAGCGACAACAAGCCACCGTCGGGACCGCGACCGAAGCGCGAGACACCGTCGCTGACCGCGTCCCTTTCCATGCCCGCGTATGAGAACTGCTGTCCACCGCGGGTGGCGAGCCGATCGAAGTCGTCGTAGGTGTACTCGGTCGAGCCGAACTTCACTAGCCTGTCGAAGCCATCGAAGGAGTACTTCTCCTCCAGCCCCGATGAGGTACGTGAAGCCAGCGAACCGCGCGGCGTGTACGCGTACGTGTAGTCGCCGTCCGCGAGGACGCGGTTCCGCTCGTCGTAGCCGGCGACCTTCTCGCCCGCCTTGACCCGGTTCCCGGAGTCGTCCCAGCCGTACTCGGTCGCCTTACCCGCCGGATCGGTCCACGAGAGCATCCGCCCCTGGTGGTCGTACGAGTAGCTGTTCTGACCGGAACCGGCCAGCCCCGTGGTGCCCTTCGTCTTGACCCGGTCGTTCGGGTCGTAGGTGTAGGCGATCGAAGAGAGAACCGAACCGTTGACTTCCTTGAGGACATCGGACTTCGGCCGCGCGAGGTTGTCGTACTCGTAGGTCCGGACCCGGCCGGCGCCGTAGTCGACGGTCTTGACCTTTCCGGCCTCGTTGTAGCCGTAGGTCAGCCTGCCGCCGGTCGCGCCGTCGGTGACGGAGTCCAGACGCCCGTTGAGATAGCCGTAGCCGGTGGTCCCGGCGGCGTCCGTGCGCTTGTTGACACGTCCGGCCGCGTCGTACTCGAACGACGAACTGCCGGAGGTGCCCGTGGCGGTCAGCAGACCACCTCGGTCGTTGTAGGTGTACCCGTTCTGTCCGGCCACCATCAGACGGCCGTCGGCGTCGTAGGCGCGCTCCTTGGTCTTCGTCGGAGCTTCCGCGCCCGAACCTGACTCGGTGAGCATGCGGTTGAGGGCGTCGAAGGTCCGGTCCCGGGTCACGTTGCCGGGTGCGGTCAGACGCGTCGCGTTCCCCGCCGCGTCATAGGACTGCGTCCAGGTCCGGTCCGTTGCCGCGGGGTGCGCGGCGGTCGACGGCTCGATCACCGACTCCGGCAGGTTCAGGCTGTTGTAGGTGAAGACCGTCTTGTTTGCCCGGCCGTCGGTGAACCTGGTGCGGTTTCCTGCCGCGTCGTACCCGAAGGACGTCGTGATCGACTTCCCCTCGGCGACGGGTTCGACCTGGCCCGAAAGCCGGTTCGCCGCGTCGTAGGAGAAGGTCGTGACGCGCTTTTCCCAGTCCTCCGCCGTCTTCACGTTCCCGGCGAGGTCGTAGGTGAACTTCCGTTCCCGCAACGGGGGCTGGTTCGCGGTCCAGCCGGCCTCGACGTCGAACTCGGACACCTGACGGCCGGCCAGGTCGTAGTTGAGGCGCTTCGTGACGCCCGCGCCGTCACTCACCCGGACCAGGCGGCCCTGCCGGTCGTAGCCCCGTTGGGTCTTCACTCCCGCCGGATCGACCGCGGTGATCAACTGGTTCAGCTTGTCGTAGGTGCTCTTGCTCTTCTCACCGGCGGGGTTCTCGACCAAGTCGATGTTGCCCGCGGCGTCGTACCGGTACTTGGTGGTGTAGCTGGTAGTGGTCGAGGACGGTTTCGGGAACCGCTCCACCGCGGTCGACGTGACCTTGCGGCCCAGTTCGTCGTACGTCGCCTCGACACGGGCCCCGGTCGGCGAAGTCGCCGAAAGCGGGAGGCCGGTCATCGTGTACGAGTATTTCCACACACCGCTCGCCGTACCGTCGGCCTGCGGATCCTGCCGTTCCAGCAGCCTTCCCAGCTGGTCGTACCGCAACTCGGTGGTGTGGGTCCGCGAGTCGATCTGCTTGATCACACGCCCCACGGCGTCGTACCGGATCTCCTTGCTCGGGGTGATCGGCGCGGTGCCCCCGGGTGGTGTGTACGACGGCAGGCTCGACTTGACCAACTGGCCGAGCCGGTCGTACTCGGCCGTGGTGACCCGGCCGACCGGGTCCTTCGTGTGCGTGACCGAGCCGAAGGTGTCGTACCCGGTGATCATGGTCGCCTGTGTGTCGGTGGCCGCGCCACCGCCGGATTCGGTACGGACTCGCGGGCCGGTGGCACGGATGGGCCTGGCCAACTCGTCGTAGTCCATCTTCGTGGTGAACGCGGACAAGGGTTCCTGCCCGAGGTTGCCGCGGGGATCCGTCACGGCCGTCGGCAGTCCGCGTTCGTCGTACCGCCACCGCGTGATCAGGCGTTCCTGACCATTGTGGACGGTCTGCTGGATCCGCTTCCCGTTCGAGTCGTAGGCGAACTCCGTGGTTTCGGTGACGTTCGGCTGGCCGGCGCCGACGTTCGAGGAGTACCCGGACTTCTCCGACCGGATGACGTTGCCGCCGCGGTCATAGGTGAACTGCGTACGCCGTTCGAGACCGCCTGAGTCCTCGTTCGTCGCCGTGAGCCTGCTGACGGCGTCGTACTCGTAGGTCGTGGTCCTGTTGCCCGCGGTGATCTGCTTGGTCAGGTTTCCGGCGCCGTCGTAGTCGTTGTTCTCCAGCACGAGGTCGCGGACGTTCCCGGTGACCGGATCGCGATAGCCCTCCGCCACCACCTGGCCGATGAGGTCGTTGGCGTAGTAGTGGTTCCTCGTCGTCCTGCCCATCGCGTCGACGTGCAGGGTCTGCCTGCCCGATTCGTCGTACCGGAAGGACTCGAGCACCGTCGGCTTGGAACCGCCAGGATCGGGATCTCCCTCGCCGTCGCCGGGCCTGCCGTCACCATCGGCCGGGTCGACCACGCCGCCGTGCCAGCCGTGCAGCCGGACCTCCGCGACCTCGTTCCGGGCCGTGTACGCGTACGACCTCTTCACACCGCTCGCGTCGACCACGGACGTCCGGTTGCCGAAGACGTCGAAGCCGTACCTGGTTTCCTTGCCTTCGGGGTTCACGACGTGGACGAGCCTGCCGTGATCGTCGTATGCGCGCGTCGTCACCCGTGCCCGATCGCCGCCGGTGAGATCCAGGACCTCTTCCCGCTCGACGTTCCCGTCCTTGTCGTAGGACGTCACGGTCTTGGCACGGTGTTTGACCCCGGTGACGGAGTTCGTCGTCTCCGGCCCGGTCTCCGCGATCACCCGGGAAAGCTCGTCGTACTCGTACGTGGTCTTGACGCCATCGGGATACGCCGCCGTGTAGACCGTGGCCGACGTCTTGCGCCCACCGACGTCATAGCCGAACCGGGTACGCATTCCGGCCTGTTCCTGGATCTCGCCGAGATCACCCGAGCGGTAGTACCGGTAGACCGTCGTGTCGCTGAGCGCGCCACGCGTCATCAGCAGCAGGTCCGCCGGGACACGGTGGAGCGGGTTGTCGAGCGCCTGCTCGGTGCCGTCGGTGTAGGTGTGCGTGACGGACCCGCCGTCGGGCATCTGCTGGGTGAGCAGATCTCCCTTGGCGGTGTAGAGGTACGTCGTCAGGTACCGGTTGTCGGTGGCGTTCGTCGACCTGCCGTCCCGGCTCCACGCGACCTTGTCGTTGGTCGGGTCGAGGGGATTGCCCGGGTTGAGGAAATACCCGAAGTACTCGGTCTGGCACTTCGTGGCCATCGAGCAGGTCCGCTTGCTGGTCACGTTTCCGCGTTTGTCGAAACCGAGGACGACCTCGTTGAGGTTCTCGGAAACGATGGTGCTCTGGTTGCCTTCGTCGTCGTAGGCATAGCTGCGGATCCCGTAGCCTGCCTCGCCCGGCGGCTGGCCGGGGTTGTCCTCCGGACGGACGCCGAGGCCCAGCGGGGTGACCATCCGCAGGATCCGGCCACGGACCGGGTCGTAGTCGTAGGTGTGGTCGCGGTTCCCCGGATCCGTGAACTTCACGGTCCGGATCAGGTTGTTCTCCTCACCGGTGATCACCGGGGCGCCGAGCCTCCACACCCCGCCGTTGCGGTCGGTGTAGGCCTTCACCCGCTCGTTGACCGTGTCGTACTCGACCTCCGTGGCCACCCTGCCGCTGGGAAGCACGATCTTGCTCAAGCCTTCGGACGGCTGCGCGGCTTGGAAGTGTTCACGGACCACGCTGTCGCTGAGCGGCTTGCCGTAGACGGCGATCTCGTCGATCGCCCCGGCGAAGTAGCCGTGGTCGTTGGCGGGCTTCGCGGGCCAGTTACCCGCGATGAACCCGGCCCCGGCATAGACCTTGGTCTGGTTGCCGTGGTCGATCACGCCCTGTTTCGTCCCGGCCTGGACGCCGTCCAGGTAGAGCCACTGCGTCGCCAGGGCCCCGGAAAGCACCACGTGGTGCCATTTCCCGTCGTTGACCGACGCGGCGGTGCGGATCGGATTGGTCGTTCCGTCGGCGAACTGGCCGTACAGCTTTCCGTCCGTACCGACATAGAGCGCCGGGGTGTAGGCGTTCTGGAGCGCGCCGGTGATCTCGTTCTGCTGGTAGCCCAGCAGGACACCGGAACCGGTGGTCTTGAACCACAGCTCGACCGCGAGGTCCCTGCTCTTCTTGACCACGCCGTCCTGCAGTTGCAGTACCGAACTCGACCCGTTGAACGTCGCGGCGGTGTCGGCCGAGCCGGGCAGCGCGCCGGGAGCACCGAGGACGACGTTCTTGTACTTCCCGTTGTCCTTGCCCCGGTTGAACGCCACCTGGCTGACCGCGACGTCTCCGGTCGCGTCACCGAGCCGCCAGTACGCGTCGGGCGACGCGTCGTTCACGACCGTGCGGAACCTGGACTGGTCCGTGTACTGGTATTCGGTGGCGTTCCCCCGGGGGTCTTCGACCCGCCGCAACCGGTTTCCTTCGTAGAAGTACTTCCAGTTCCGGATTTGGCCGTTGATCTCGGTGGCGAAGACGTGCGCGACCTTGCCGCCTTCGACCAGGAAGACCAGTTGCCGCTCGCTGGCCAGGTCGAGGACGCGGGACAGGTTGGCCCCGTCCCACTGCACGATCGCACCACGCCCGACACCGTCGGTGTACCCGGTCAGCCTGCCCGCCGAGTCGAACCGGTAGGTGGTCGCGGTCTTGTCGGTGAGCCGCCATCCACCGTCCGGCGTGGACGCGAAGTCCGCGAAACGCCCTTGCGGAGGGGCATAGGTGCCGTCGGGGTTGAGACCGAAGCGCAGTTGTTGCCCGTCGGGATAGGTGACGAGGGTGTTCCCCGCGTAGTCGCGGACCACCTTCATGTCGTATTTCGTCGCCCAGCCCGTGCCGAACCAGTGGTCGCGCCGCGGGTCCAGCGAGTTGTACGTACGGGTCACGCTCAGTTCGGGGCCCGCCGTCGGCAGCTGGACGTCGACGGCGCTGGAGTAGTAGTTGCCCACCATCGGGTCGAAGTCGCGATCGGATCCGCTGTGCGGCGTCATCGCCATATGCGAGGTGATCGCCGGCTGGGGAACCGCGCTGAGGATCGCGCTGAACGGAAGCGGTTCGCTCTCGTTGGCGCCGTCGAAGGCGAACGACCGCCAGAGATAGATCTTGTTCCAGGACAGCTTCTTGTCCGGAACCGTCCACGTGGGATTCGCCTGGTACGCAGAACTGAAGCACTCGACCGGAGTGTCGTCGTCGCCCTTCCGGCACACCTCGAACCGGTACTTCAAGGTGCTGCCGGGCGGAGGGTCGACGTCGATACCGTTGGCCCACAGCTGCGGTGTCAACGTCTGGACGGACGCGCCGTTGGGCGGGTACTGATGTTTGATGAACGGTGGCACGTCGTAGACGTCGAGCCCGATTCGGGCCGGTGCGACCTGGTGATCGGTGAAGTAGTCGCCCGGTTTGCGGAACACGCTGAAGTCGAGCAGGTAGCTGCCGACGCCGATCGGCTTGATCTCGGCGTCGAGCGTCACGGACGCCCCCCGGGCCACATCGCCGGGAAGCTCGGCGGCCACCTGAGAACCGAGCGAGTTCCCGCTCCGGTCGAAGATGCGGTAACCCAGCGCGAAGTCGGCGCGAGTCCACGCCTGCGCGCCGCGGTTGGTCACGGTGATCTTGACCTTGCCCGGGCTCGTGCGGGTGACCGGCGGTTCCGGCGTCGCACGGTCGACGCGGTACTCGGCGTTGTACGGCGAGTGCGTCACGTACAGCCGGGGCGGGTTCGCCGTACCGAATCCGGTGAACCGCTTCCACGCGGCCGGATCATTCGGGGCCTGCAGGGCGAGGCCGTGGTTCGCCGCGCCGCCCGCCCACTGCTGGACGAGGTTTCGCCCGTCGACACCGAGATCGACGAGTTCGTGCGCGGTCGGGCAGTTGGACCTGGTCGCCAGCGGGGCCATGTAGCCGTGCGAGAACACACCGCTGCCGAGCGGGCCGCCGATCGGCGGCGTCCCGGAGGAACCCCAGTCCGCGGTGACCGGATGCACGTACATCGGGCGGGGCGCGCACGAGCCGGACCAGAAGTTGGTCAGCTGCAACTGGGCACCGAAGATCCGGTTGTCCTTCAGATCCCCGCCGATCCCACCGAACCGGAGATAGCTCGAGGCCGTTTTGCCGCCACTACGGCCGACCCGCAGTTCGGTCGCGTTGAGGTGACGCTGACCGTTCTCGACAACCATGTTGCCGGTGCTGACCGACTCCTTGACCACGGTGGGGTCGACCCGCACGGGATAGACCCGTGCCGGGTCGCGCAGCCACGCGGAGTCCAGTTCCACGCGCAGGATCTGGCGGCCGTCACGGGACACGAGCCGATAGGTGACACCGTAGGACGTCGCGGGCTCGCCGCTTTCCTGGCGGCTCGAGTCGAGCATGTAGCCCGCCGGGACACGCAGGACGGTGGCGCCGGCTCGGTCGACGAAGACCACGGCGCCGTCGACGATCCTCGCTTCGAGGCCCTTCAGGTCGAGAGCGAACTCCCAGGCGTGAGGGGCGTCGGGACGCTTGAGGACGAACCATTCCTTGGCCGCGCCGGCGGAGAACTCGACCTGCAGGTCGGCGTTCGGCAGGACGTCGGGATAGCCGACGGTGGCACCCTCCGCGCGTCCGGCCGAAGCCCGCGCCCCCAGCAGGGTGAAGGCGACTTCCTGCCCGGCGCCCGGGTCGACCCGCATCGAGCCCGCCGTTTGCCCCAGGTGGACCTGGAGCGCGTCGCCCGCCTTGCGCCAGCCACCGGCCTGATCCGGCACCGCACGTGCGTCGATCGCGCCGTAGCCGCCCTCGGGCAACGGATAGTTCAACGGATCCTGGCCGTACACCGTGGTCTGCGTGCCGTCGGGGTTGTCGTAGACGCTGCTGTGGGAAGTGCGCTGCTGCGGCAGTTCCCTGCTGGCCTTGTCGTCGAATCCACGCACCTGGGTGGCGGGCGGTGGAACGGCCTTGGCGCTACCGCGCTTGTCCGCGGCGGGTTCGGGGAAGGTCAACGGCGGGTACTTCGACTGCAGTGAAGCGGCCGTCGCGCGGTTGATCGCGGGCGCGGTGGGGCTGTCCGGGGTCGGTCGATCCGGAACCCCTTCCGCCGATCCCGACTGCTGCTTGGGCGCGTTGGCCCCGGCCGCGGCGTCCGCGTCACCCGAGGACGGGAATCGTTGCGACGCCACCGGCCCCAGCGTCGCGACCAGCGCGACGATCAGCAGCAAGGCGAGCGTCGCCCGGAGTCTTGCGCGCAGGGCAGGTCTACGACGGATCCGCTTCATGATTTCCCCCCTTGGGATGCCCGACGAGGGCATCCCTCGGCTCCTTCAGAGCAGGTCGGCAAGTTGATATTGGTGGGGAGCGAAGGCGTCCGGCAAGGCCCTTTCCCGAAATTGGGCCGAATGGCCGTGACCGAATGGACATGCCCGACCGACCAAGTAGGCATCGAACTGGCGTTCGACAGCCAAAATTGACTGTCGTGGCCGATGATCTTCGTCACAAAACACCACTTGCCACTCTTCGAATCACACCTTTGGCCGAATGACGGCACTTCGAGCAGCCGCTAGCGTCCGGCGTGCTTATAGCCAGAAGCGAGGGCGCTGGGGGCGGATCGTCGCGTCGCGTTACAGAATGAGCAACTCTGTCGCGCCGTCGCAATTTTGTGCGTTTGTGAGCACTTTTTTCCGCACGTGGCACTCTCCGTATTCGGAGAAGGAAGGTCCAATGCGGACTCGAAGATCCCTGATCGTCTCCGCGGCCGCCACGGCCCTGCTCGGCACCGTGGTGGTCACGGCACCCGCGGCACACGCCGCCCCGGCGCTGCCTCCGGGGTTCGCCCTGTTCGACACTCCCACCGGCCACCAGGCCGGAGATCTCACCGACGCCGCCTACCTCCCGGACGGAAGCGCGCTGACCACCGGCCGTCTGGGGTCCGTACAGCTGGTACCGCAAGGCGGTCAGCCGGTCCAGATCGCCTCGCTTCCAGTGCACACCGCTGGTTCGCTCGGCCTCACCGGCATCGCGGTGGCGCCGGACTTCACCACCAGCCGGGCGGTCTATACCACTCGGGCGGTGTCGACGGGATCCTCCGCGGTGTTCCGTCTCAGCAAGTGGAAGGCCGAAGGATCCGACGCTCCGACGTCGTTGTCGGAAGAGTTCACCGTCCTCGAGTTCCCGGTCAACGCGGACAGCAAGGGCATCCAGGACGTGGCCGCGGACCCTGCGGGCACCTCACTGTGGGTCGCCGTCGGTGACAACGCCGCCGTCCGGTCCCACACCGACGCCACGAAGGACAACGTCGACAAGTTCGCGTTGCGCGCCTTGGACACGGCCCATCCGACGGGCAAGATCCTCCGCGTCGACCTCACCGGCCGGGGCGTGCCGGAAAACCCGTTCTACGACACGACCGCTACCTCGTCTTGGAAGAGCCGCAACTACGCGAGCGGGCTGCGTGATCCTCGGATCGCACTGGACCCGCGCGGCGGCGTGATCGTCACCGACGTCGGCTGGGCGGCCCGTCACGAAGTCGACCTCGCGTTCCCCGGCCAGAACCTGAAATGGCCCTGTTGGGAGGGCACGACCCGGACTCCGGGCTATCGCGACACGCCGGAGTGCAAGAATGTCGCGAATGCCGCACCGCTCGGCGAAACGGTGCACGGCGCCACGGATACGATCGTCGGCGGTGTTCCTTACACCGGAGTTTCTTATCCCGAGGCTTTCCGTGGAATTCATTTCGTAGCCAACAAGGGTGCGCAAACTCTTTCCACTCTGGGGTTCGACAACGGAGGCACGGTCACCCAGCCCATCACCACCGTCGCTTCCGCGATCGGTGACCCGGTGTCGGTCCTGACCGCCCCCAACGGCGACATCGTGCTGGCCGACGCGGCCGGGGCGAAATTGCGCAGGCTGAGCTACACGCCCGTCAACAAGGCTCCCCGCGCGGCGTTCACCGCGACCACGGACCCGGCCACAAGCACGGTCTCGTTCGACGCGAGCACGTCGGACGACCCGGACCGTGAGGCTCTGAGCTATCAATGGACCTTCGGTGACGGCACCACCGGAACCGGGAAGACCGTGAGTCACACGTACTCGGCGGGCGATCCGGTGACGGTGACCCTCGCGGTCACCGACCCGCACGGCGCCCCGTCCAACACCAGCCGGACGGTCGTCCCGACCGAGGCGAGCCCCACCGTCGAACTCCTCCCGCCGACGTCGACGGTCTTTTCCACCGGTGAAACGGTCTCGCTCGGTGCCACGGGGGCAGATCCGGGCGACGGACCGCTCACCGTGAACTGGCGCGCGGATCGCGTGCACTGCCCTCGCAACGCCGCTTGTGAGATCAACCAGCTCAGGACCGCCACCGGACTCACGTTCTCGATGAGTTTCCCGAACGAGAACGACACTCGCGTCGTGATCACTTCGTCGGTGGAGAACGGCCGCAACGTCGTCGCCAGCAAGCAGTACGTCGCGAATCCACGACAGGCTCGCCTCACTGTCGTCGGGAACCATCCGGCCCAGATCAAGATCGGCGCGAACCAGGACGCCGGCCGTCTGGTGACGGTGGGAGCGGCGGTGCTGATCACCGCGCCGGCGACCTCTCTCGACGCGGCGAAGTTCGTCAAGTGGGCGGACAACCAGAGCACGGAGCCGGCCAGGCAGATCGTCATGCCCAGCGGCGGGCTCGGTCTGCGGGCGGATTACCAGACCCCGATCGAGAAGCGATACGCCGACGAGGCACCCCTCCGCACCCTGATGGGAACCCCGGTGGGGGCGGAACTGATCGAGGGTGACGGGCACTGGCAGCTGTACACGTCGGGCCGTCTCTACTGGACACAGCAGCACGGCGTGAAGGCCGTCTCCGGGGAGATCCTGACCAAGTACGTCACGCTCGGCGCGCATGCCTTCCTGGGGTCGCCGAAGACCGACGAGCTGGTGGGCGCGCTCAACGGACGCTACAACGATTTCACCGGCGGCCCGACCACGGGGGACGCCTCGATCTACTGGCATTCGACCATCGGGGCCATGGCGATCCACGGCGAGATCCGGACGAAGTGGCGGGCGGCCGGCGGCGAGGGCGGACCGCTCGGTTACCCGACCAGCGACCAGCTGACCACGCCGGACGGGGTCGGCAGGGTCAACCACTTCTTCAAGAACAACGCCTCGATCTATTGGACGCCCGCGACCGGCGCCCACTACGTCATGGGCCGGATCTGGCAGAAGTGGGGAGGCCTGGGATACGAAGTGTTCTTCGGCTACCCGACCACCGATGAAGTGGCCACGCCGGACGGCGTCGGGCGGTACACGCACTTCAGCGGGAACGGTTCGATCTACTGGTCGCCTTCCACGGACGCCCACGAGATCCACGGATCGATTCGCGATCGCTACAAGGCGATCGGCTGGGAGAGCGCGGTCGGCTATCCCCTCACCGATGAGGCCTGGACACCCGGGAACACGGGGAAGTACAACCACTTCCGCCAGGGCGGCTTCGATCACTCGATCTACTGGCGTTGGGGAACCAACGAGGCGTGGGAGGTCAAGGGGGCGATCCGGCAGCGCTGGCAGAGTCTCGGCTGGGAGACGTCGTATCTCGGCTTCCCGACCAGTGGCGAGGAAACCACATCGACAGGTAAGCGCAGCAACTTCCAGAACGGCTACATCACCTACAACGGAACGACGGGAGCGGTCGAAGACCGTCGGTACTGAGTGAAACAGAACGCCGGTGCGGGCTTACGAAGCCGCACCGGCGTTTTCCTTCTACAACCGCCCACCGGAAGTCGTGTCGCCGGAAAGCCGTTGCGCCAGGTAGACCGGGATCGTCGACGCGAGGATCAGCACCGCCGCCACGACGTTGACGATCGGCGCCTGGTTCGGCCGGAACAGGTTGTTCAGGATCCAGATCGGCAGGGTCTCCAGCCCGGTCCCGAGGGTGAACGTCGTGACGATGATTTCGTCGAACGACAGCGCGAAGGCCAGCAGACCGCCGGCCAGCAGAGCCGAGCGCAGCATCGGGAACGTCACCAGCCGGAACGTCGTGAGGCCGTCGGCGCCGAGGTCCATCGACGCCTCTTCGAGGTTGCCGCCCATGCGCCGCAGGCGTGCGACGACGTTGTTGAACACCACCACGATGCAGAACGTCGCGTGCGCGACGATCGCGGTGAACAGGCCCAGGTCGATGCCGAGGATCGTGCGGAACGCGTTGTTCAGCGCGATACCGGTGACGATGCCAGGCAGCGCGATCGGCAGGATGATCAGCAGCGACACCTGATTGCGGCCGAAGAACCGGTACTTCTGCAAGGCGAACGCCGCCATCGTGCCCAGTACCAAAGCGATCGCCGTGGCCGCGAGTCCTGCTTGGACACTCGTGCCCAGCGCGTTCAGCGCGCCTTCGTTCTCCGCGGCCCGGCCCCACCATTCGAGGGTGAAGCTCGACGGCGGCCAGCCGAAGGTGGTGTCCGCGTTGAAGGAATTGAGCAACACCACCAGCAACGGGAAGTAGATGACCGCGAGGCCCAGAACCAGGGCCGCCAGCAACAGGTATTTGGTCGTCCGGGAAAGCCGCATCGCGCGCTCCTACAGGTTGTCCAGCGCGCCCGTGCGGCGCACGGCGGCGAGGTAGGCGAGCATGATCACCACGGGAACGGTCGCGACGGTCGCCGCGAACGGCAGGTTGTTGGCCGCGCCGATGTTGTCGTAGACGACGTTCCCGAGCATCTGCGACGTGCCGCCGACGATCTTCACCGCGATGTAGTCGCCCAGCGACAACGAGAACGTGAAGATCGAACCGGCGACGACAGCGGGGAACGTCACCGGCAGCACTACCGAGCGAAACGTCCTGAACGGCCGCGCGCCGAGATCGCCGGAGGCGTCCACAAGGGAATCGGGGAGCCGCTCAAGTCCCGCGTAGATCGGCAGGATCATGTACGGCAGCCACAGATACGACAGAGTGATCACGGTCGCGAGCACGCCGTAGCCGGGGGTGTCGAGGCCGAACGGGTTGAGCAGCCAGTGCAGGACCCCGTTGCCGGACAACATGCTCCGCCACGCGTAGGCCTTCACCAGGTAGCTCGCCCACAGCGGGGTCATCACCGCGATCACCAGGAGCCGTCGCGCCCGCGGTGAGGCGAATTTGGCCATGTAGAACGCCATCGGGAACGCGATGATCGCGGTGATCACCGTGACCAGCGCGGCGATCCCGACCGTCCGGAGGGTGATCGTGCGATAGACCGCGTCACTGAACAGGGTGACGAAGTTGTCCAGCGACCATTCGGTGACGACCTGGCCGGTGAAGACGTCAGTGTGCCAGAACGCGGTCACGAACAGCGCGGCCAGCGCGCCGAGGTAGGCGAGGCCGAGCCACAGCGTCGGCGCGGAAAGCAGCATGGCCAGCCGCAGCCGGGGCTTGCGATAAAGGAAGGCGGAGGCTTTCCGCCTCGGTGAATCGAGCGTCGTGGTCATCATGTCCACCTACGGGGATGGGACCGGGAGCGGCCGGCGTTGGGGGGGCACCACCAGCCGCTCCCGGAGTTCGGGAGGTCAGCCCTTGATCTCGGTCCAGGCGCGCGTCCACTCGCCGTAGTCCTTGCACTTGACGTCGGTGCGGCCGTCGAGGCACTGCGTGATCGGCGTCGTCCAGTAGTGGATCTTCGCGGCGTACGCGGCATCACCGGCGTGGTAGGTGTCGCAGTGCGCCTTGTTCTTGGTTTCGGTGCACGCCTTGGGGTTCGAGGGCGATTCACCGAAGTACTCGGCGACCTGGGCATTGGCCTTCGGGCTGACGATGTGGTTCAGCCACTTGTAGGAGCACGTCTTGTGCGGGGACTTCGCCGACACCATCCAGGTGTCCGACCAGCCCGTCGCGCCTTCGGACGGCAGCACGGATTCGACCGGCGCGCCCTCGCTCTTGGTCAGGTTCACCGTCACCTGCCAGGCGGTGCCGACGACGGCGTCGCCGCTCTTGAGCGCCTGGCTTTCCTTCAGATAATCCGACCAGTACTCCCCCACCATCGGACGCTGCTGCTTGAGCAGGTCGACGGCGGCCTGGAACTGCTTGTCGTCCAGCGCGTACGGGTTCTTGATGCCGAGTTCGGGCTTGTGGGTCTGCAGGTACAGCGCGGCGTCGGCGATGTAGATCGGCGAGTCGTAGGCGGAGATCTTGCCCTTGTACGGGCTGTTCGCGTCGAACATCACCGACCACGACGTCGGCGCCGGGCTCACCTTGTCCGTCCGCCAGGTGAGCAGGTTCGCGCCCCAGCCGTGCGGCACGCCGTAGGACACGTTGTTCACGCTGTTCCATGGGCGGTTCTTGAGGAAGTCGAAGACGTCGGCGTAGTTCGGTACGAGCGCGGTGTTCACCGGTTCGACGTCTCCGGACGCGATGAGCCGCAGCGAAGCGTCACCGGAGGCGGAGATGACGTCGTACTGTCCGGTCTTCATCAGGCTCACGGCTTCGTCGGAGGTGCCGAACGCCTTGACGTTGACCTTGCAGCCGGTCTCCTTCTCGAAGCCGGTGACCCAGTCGACGGCCGGGTCGTTGGAGCCGTTCTCCGCGTAGCCGGGCCAGGCCAGCACGTTGACCTGGCCTTCGGGCTGACCGAGCTGGGCGAGCGCGTCGAGTTTGGGCGGAGTGAAGCCCTGTCCGCCGGGTGCGGCGGCGGTCGAGTTGGATCCCGAGGTTCCGCAGGCGGCCACGAGCAGGCCGGCGCCGAACAGCCCGGCGAGCGCGAGTTTCCTGTTCTTCATTGAACGACCTTTCGGTGCTGGGGAGAACTAACCGGCTTCGGGGACGCGGAAGCTGTGTTCGTGCCGCCAGCTCAGGCGGACACGGCCGCCCTCGAAGTCCGCGGGTTCGGCGGTGTTCTGCCGGACCACGGAGAGCTGGCCGCCGGCGTCGAGCGTGACCTCGTAGCGCACGGTCGCGCCGGCGTAGACGGTGTTCGTGACGGTGCCGGTGGCGCTGGTTTCGCCGACGTCCGCCGCTTGCGAGAGATCCGCGTCGATGCGGATCTTTTCGGGGCGGATGCTGAAGACCCCGGGCTTGCCGATGATGTTTTCGGCGCCGCCGCCGCTGAGCAGGTTCGAGGTGCCGACGAACCCGGCGACGAACGCCGACGCCGGCCGTTCGTAGACCTCGACCGGTGAGCCGACCTGTTCGATGCGGCCGGCGTTGAACACCGCGATGCGGTCGCTCATCGTCAGCGCCTCGTCCTGGTCGTGGGTGACGAAGATGAAGGTGATGCCGACGTCGCGCTGGATCTGTTTGAGCTCCGTCTGCATGGTGTGACGCAGTTTCAGGTCGAGCGCGCCGAGCGGTTCGTCGAGCAGGAGCACCTTCGGGCGGTTGACCAGGGCTCTGGCGAGGGCGACGCGCTGCCGCTGCCCGCCGGAGAGCTGGTCGGGTTTGCGGTCGCCGAACTCGCCGAGCCTCACCGTGTCGAGGGCGTCCTTCGCGCGCTGACGCCGCTCGGCGCGGGGCACGCGTTTCACCCGAAGGCCGTACTCGACGTTCTGACGCACGGTCATGTGCGGGAAGAGCGCGTAGTCCTGAAAGACCGTGTTGACGTCGCGGTCGAAGGGCGCGAGACGGCTGACGTCGCGGCCGTGGAGTGCGATCGTGCCCGCCGTCGGGAGTTCGAAACCGGCGATCATGCGCAGCACGGTCGTCTTGCCGGAACCGGACGGGCCCAGCATCGAGAAGAACTCGCCGGGCGGGATGTCGAGGTCGACGCCGTCGACCGCGTGGACCTGGCCGAACTCCTTGCGCAGGCCGCGCAGCCGGATGGCCGGGTCCCCGCCGCCGGAGGCGACAGCAAAGGTCCCTTGCTCCCCCTCGGCGGAGGCGGGGTGCGTTTGCTGAGGCATGGCGTGCCTTTCGGTGGTCGTCACAGCGCGCTCATCACGTGCTTGACGCGGGTGTAGTCCTCGAGGCCGTAGAGCGAGAGGTCCTTGCCGTAGCCGGACTTCTTGAAGCCGCCGTGTGGCATTTCGGCGACCAGCGGGATATGCGTGTTGATCCACACGCAGCCGAAGTCGAGCTTCCCGGCCAGCCGCATCGCCCGCTGATGGTCGGTGGTCCACACCGACGACGCGAGCGCGTAGTCGACGCCGTTGGCCGCGGCGAGCGCTTCGGCTTCGGAGCCGAACCGCTGGACGGTGATGACCGGGCCGAAGACCTCCGTCCGGCTGATCTCGTCGTCCTGGCGGACGCCGGAGATCACCGTCGGCGCGTAGAAGTAACCCTCGTCCCCAAACCGTTTACCTCCACAGTGGACTGTCGCGTGAGAGGGAAGCCGATCGACGAATCCGGCCACCCTTTCGAGTTGCGCGGCATTGTTGAGCGGCCCGTAGCTGACCGACGTGTCGTCGGGTTTCCCGGTGGTGGTCGCCCGCGCCTGCCGGATGAGCGCCTCGACGAACGCGTCGTGGACCTCGCCGTCGACCAAAACGCGGGTCGCCGCGGTGCAGTCCTGGCCGGCGTTGAAGTACCCGGCGGCGGCGATGCCTTCCGCGGCCGCCTCGATGTCAGCGTCGGCGAAGACCACTACGGGCGCCTTACCGCCGAGCTCGAGATGTACACGCTTCACGTCCTTCGCCGCCGAAGCGGCGACTTCGATCCCGGCGCGCACGGAGCCGGTGATGGACACCATCGCGGGGATCTCGTGCTCGACGAGCGCGCGCCCGGTGTCGCGGTCGCCGCAGATCACGTTGAGCACGCCGGGCGGCAGGAATTCGGCGCAGATCTCGGCGAAGAGCAGGGTCGACGCGGGAGTCGTGTCGGCCGGTTTGAGCACCACCGTGTTCCCCGCGGCGAGCGCGGGAGCGATCTTCCAGACCGCCATGAGCAGCGGGTAGTTCCACGGCGTAACCTGCGCGCACACGCCGATCGGTTCTCGGCGGACGAAAGAGGTATGCCCTTCCATGTATTCGCCCGCCGACCGTCCTTCCAGGACACGCGCGGCCCCCGCGAAGAACCGCAACTGGTCGACGATCATCGGCAGTTCTTCCGCCGCGGTGAGCGCGATCGGCTTGCCGGTGTTCGCCGATTCGACGAGCACGAGGCCGTCCGCGCGCGCTTCGACGGCGTCGGCGATCTTCAGCAACGCGAGCTGGCGCCGCGCGGGCGTGGTCTCACGCCACTGTTCGAAAGCGGCGGCCGCGACCTTCAGCGCGCGATCGACGTCCTCGGGGCCGGCGACGGCGGCGGTGCGATACGGGCGGCCGGTGACGGGATCGACGATGTCGGCGACCTCGCCCGACGCGGATCCGATGTACTCACCGCCGATGAAGTGCTTCAACTGCTGCACGAGAGCTCCTGGCTACTGGGCCTGGGGGCGTGAGGCGATAGCAAAGGTCCCTTGCTCCCTTGTGGGGCGGCGAGGGAGCTAAAACATATAAGTCCAGATGTTAAATGACAAGACGATGGGGCAAGATTGGTTCCATCGGGTAGCGGTACGGGCGAAGGGCCACCATGCGTAAGGGGATGTCGCACAGCGCGCGGTCAGCGATGTTCGCGCCACTCGACCAGATCGGCCGGGCGGAAGCGGTCACCGCGCGGCTGGTCGACGCCATCACGCTCGGACTGCTGGCCGACTCGGAACAGCTGCCGAGCGAAGCCGAACTGGCCGCCCAGTTCGGCGTATCCACCGTGACCGTTCGCGAGGCGCTCGTGGCCTTGCGGCAGCAGGGCCTTGTCGAGACGCGACGCGGCCGAGGCGGCGGAAGCTTCGTGAAGACGCCCGTGGACCCTTCGGCTGCTTCGTGGCGAGAACGCCTTCGCACTGTTTCGCTGTCGGACCTTCGCGACGTCGGCGACCACTACCTCGCCATCGCCGGCGCCGCCGCCAAACTCGCCGCCGAGCGGAGTTCGCCCGAGGACATCGAGCGGCTCGAGCTGGCGACCGAGGACATCCGCATCGCGACCGGCGCGGAAGCGTCGCGCGCCGAACGCCAGTTCCACCTCGAAGTCGCCGCGGCCGCGCAGTCGCCGCGACTGACCAGGGAGGAAGTGCAGTTGCAGAGCGAGCGAGGCGGACTGCTGTGGCTGCCGCTCGAGCCGCACGGCACCCGGGAGAACGCCTACGCCGAACACCGCGCGATCACCGCCGCCATCGCGCTGGGCGACGGCGAGCTGGCCAGGAAACTCACCGAGGAGCACATCCTCGAGGCGATAGACCGGCTGGCGGACGTGCATTTAGACCTTCTGGCCCCTTAAGCTGCGGCATCCGCGCATCCGAGGTGAGCATCGTGAACGACACACCGTCCGCCGGTTCCGAGGTCGTCGAGCAGGTATCGGCCCTGGTCGAGGACGTCTTCGGCAGACTGAAGCCGGTTCTGTCCGGCGCCGAGGGGCTGCTGGCCGCCTCCGATGCCACCGCCGACGACCTGACCCGGCTCCGGCCGCAGGTCTTCGACGTCCTCGGCGGCCTGGTCGTCGGCGCGGGGTTCATCAGCGCGCCGAACGCGCTGGCCGACCAGGAATTCGGCTTCGACTGGTGGACCGAGACCGGGGACGCCGAACCCGTCCAGCTCGTCATCAGCCTCGACCCGGCCAGCGACAACTTCCTTGACTACACCCGGCAGTCCTGGTTCACCGTCCCGCGTGACACCGGCCGCCGCCACATCAACGGACCGTACGTCGACTACCTCTGCACCGACGAGTACACGCTGACGTTCACCGTCCCGGTCCAGCGGAACGGCTCGTTCGCGGGTGTCGTCGGCGCGGACATCCACGTGCGCGAGGTCGAGCGCCTGCTGCAGCCGAAACTGCGCGCGCTCGGCGGCCGCGCGGCACTGGTCAACGCCCAAGGCCGGGTCATCGTGTCGAACAACGCGCGCCAGGCCACCGGTTCGCTGGTGCGTGATGTCGACGTCCCCGCGTGGTGGTCATCCGGCGCGGAACCGGGCACCACCGAGAGCGGCGCGACGCTGCGGCGGTGCGGGGACTCCCCGATCGCGCTGGTCAGGTCCGAGCGCTGACCTGCAGCGCGAGCCAGAATTCGGCGCGCACACCGGGGGAATCGAGGTCGCGACCGGTCAGCTCGGCGACCTTGCGCACGCGGTTGCGCAGGGTGTGCCGGTGCACGCCGAGCCGCGCGGACGCCAGGTCCCAGTGACCGTGGTGTTCGAGCCAGCAGGTCAGTGAGGCGACCAGTTCGCCCCGGCCGGTTTCGTCGTGCTGCCGCAACGGCGCCAGCAGGCTGTCCGAAAACGCTTGTGCCGCTTGGGAATCGACCAGTTCCAGGAAACCGCGCCCGGCATGGTCGGCATAAGGGACGAACTCCACTCCCCTGGCTTTCGCCACTCCTGCCGCCTGCTCGGCTTGGCGTACCCCGAACGCGAACTCCGCGATGCCGATGATTTCGGAGGAGCCGCCGTGCAGACCGCCGACACGGGCCGCGAGCCGCACCACTCGCTCCGAGACGCGGGGATCCGCGACAGTCGCGGCGACCACCGCGGTGCCCGAGTGCGCGAAGAACACCTCGTGCGCCTCGGTTTCCGTTTCGAGCAGAGCGTGCAACGCCTGCCTCACCCCCTGCGTCCCCACGAAGGCGTGAACCCGCCAGGGCGCGTCCGGAGCATCGCCCCAAACCGTGGAAAGGGCGCTCGTCACGATCTCGTCCTGCCCACTCACCAGGAGGTCGAACAACCCGGTGCGCAAGTACCGCAAAGCGGCCACGTGTTCACGATTCTGTTCCAGTGCAAGGGAAAGAAGGGACACGGCGGTGTTGACAATGTGCTGCCCCGCGGCGTCGAGCGGCCCACGTGTCCCGACGACGAGCACGCCGCGCGCGCGGGTGTCGAGCGTCTGCAGGACGACCTCGTGCTCCCCCACCGCCGTCACGAGCGTGCCCGCGCGCAGGCGCGCGAGGTCTTTTCGCACCTCGTCGACGGAATTACGAGCGGAGGCAGGCGCCGCTTCGGTGACCCGGCCCGCCGAATCGAGCAGGAGCACCCAGCCGTCGACCAGCTTCGCCAGTTTGCGGACGACCCCGCCGGGACCGCCCTTGCCGACGGCGGTCCTGGTCAGTTCCTGCTGCCCCTTGCCCGTGCGGACGAGCGAGGCGTACTCGTCGGCGGCGACCGCGCGGGAGACCGCGCGCGTGATCGCGATGAACGGCGTCTTCCTCGGCACTTCGAGAACCGGGAGCCCGACCTCCTCGGCGGTGTCCACAAGGGACTGAGGGATGCTCTCGTGACTGAGGCCGACTCCGAAACCGAGCCCCGCCACGCCCGCGTCGACAAGTCTCCGGATGTACTCCGGCGCCGTGGTCTCATCGAGCGAGAGTCCGGTGGTCAGGAGCAGCTCGCCGCCTTCGAGGAAGGCCTGCGGATCGGTCAGTTCGGTGGGGTGGACCCAGCCGATCGGCCGGTCGAGCCCGCTTTCGGCCGCACGCACGCGCAGGCCGAGCGGTCGTTCGGCCGCGAGGGCGCGGAGCGTCAGTGCCATGTTGTCCAATTCTACGCCTCGACATGGACAAGATGTCGAGCTGACGCGGCCCGTCCGGGCTCTCATCCTGGAGGGCGACCCCGTCCCTCGCGCCCGCAGGAGTTTGGCCGTGACCGCCACCACCGAAACCCAGCGCAGGCTGCGCACCGAGATCCCCGGCCCCGCCTCGCGCGCCCTGCAGGAACGCCGCGCCGGCGTCGTCGCCGCGGGCGTGAGTTCGGTGCTGCCCGTCTACATCACCTCGGCCGAAGGCGGCCTGCTCACCGACGCCGACGGCAACGTCCTCATCGACTTCGGTTCCGGCATCGCGGTGACCAACGTCGGCCACGCCGCCCCCGCCGTCGTGGACCGCGTCCGCGAGCAGGTGGGCCTGTTCACGCACACGTGTTTCATGGTCACGCCGTACGAGGGGTACGTCGAGGTCTGCGAAGCACTCGACAAGCTGACGCCCGGCACCCACGAGAAGCGTTCGGTGCTGTTCAACTCCGGTGCCGAGGCCGTCGAGAACGCGGTGAAGATCGCCCGCGCCGCGACCGGCCGCCAGGCGGTCGTCGCGTTCGACCACGCCTACCACGGCCGCACCAACCTGACGATGGCGCTGACCGCGAAGTCCATCCCCTACAAGCACGGTTTCGGCCCGTTCGCGCCCGAGGTCTACCGGGTGCCGGGGTCGTACCCGTACCGCGACGGCCTGTCCGGTCCCGAGGCTGCGCGCATCGCCATCGACCGCATCGAGAAGCAGATCGGCGGCGACCAGGTCGCGGCCGTCGTCCTCGAACCGGTGCAGGGTGAGGGCGGGTTCATCGAGCCCGCTCCCGGTTTCCTGCCCGCGCTCTCGAAGTGGTGCACCGAAAACGGCGTCGTGTTCGTCGCCGACGAGGTGCAGACCGGCTTCTGCCGCACCGGCGAGTGGTTCGCGTCCACGCACGAAGAGGTCGTGCCCGATCTGATCGCGACCGCCAAGGGCATCGCGGGCGGGCTGCCCCTGGCCGCCGTCACCGGCCGCGCGGAACTGCTCGACGCCGTCCCGCCGGGCGGGCTCGGCGGCACTTACGGCGGCAACCCGATCGCGTGTGCCGCGGCGCTCGGCTCGATCGAGGTCATGCGGCAGGAGAACCTCGCGGCGTCGGCGAAGCGCATCGAGAACACGGTGCTGCCGCGTCTGCGGGCGCTGGCCGAGGAGACCGGCGTGATCGGCGACGTCCGCGGCCGCGGCGCGATGCTGGCCGCCGAGTTCGTCAAGCCGGGCACCACCGAACCCGACGCCGACCTCACCAAGCGCGTCGCGCAGGCCTGCCACCAGGCAGGCGTCGTCGTCCTCACCTGCGGCACCTACGGCAACGTCGTCCGGCTGCTGCCGCCGCTGTCCCTGTCCACCGAACTGCTCGACGAGGGCCTGTCCGTCCTCGAGCACGCTGTCCGCACGGAGGCCGTCAAGTGAGCACTTTTCCTTTTTGGGTAGCCGGAAAACCGGTCACCAGCGACGAGACCGTCGTCGTCCGCCACTCCTTCGACGGCAGTGAGGCGGGCTCGCACCACGTTCCGTCCACTTCGGACATCGAGACCGCGGTCCAGGCCGCGCACGACGTCCAGGACGAGTACGCCACGCTGCCCGCCCATGTGCGGGCGGGCGCGTTGGACCACGTGTCCCGAGTTCTGGGTGAGCGGTCCGAAGAGATCGCGCAGCTGATCACGGCCGAGTCGGGCAAGCCGCTGAAGTGGTCGCGCGGCGAGATCGGGCGCGCGGCGTCGACGTTCCGCTGGGCCGCCGAGGAGGCCCGCCGGTTCTCCGGCGACCTGCAGCGACTCGACACCGACCCGGGCGGCACCGGAAGGCTCGCGCTGGTGCGCCGCGTACCGAAGGGCCCGGTGCTGGGCATCACGCCGTTCAACTTCCCGCTGAACCTGGTGGCGCACAAGGTCGCCCCGGCGATCGCGGTCGGCGCGCCGATCGTGCTCAAGCCGGCGCCCGCGACGCCGCTGACCGCGCTGCTGCTCGGAGAGATCCTGGCCGAGACCGATCTGCCCGCCGGCAGCTGGTCGATCCTGCCGGTGAGCAACGAGGAATCGGCGAAGCTGGTTTCGGATCCGCGGCTGCCGGTCGTGTCGTTCACCGGTTCCGTGCCGGTGGGCTGGGGCATCCGCGACAGCGTGCCGCGCAAGCACGTCGCGCTCGAACTCGGCGGCAACGCGGCGGTGCTGGTCTGTCCTGATTGGACGGATCTGGACTTCGCGGCACAGCGGATCGCGACCTTCGCGATGTACCAGGCCGGGCAGTCGTGCATCTCGGTGCAGCGCGTGTACGCGCACGCCCATGTCTACGACGAGCTCCGGGCGAAGGTGCTGGAGCAGGTGCGCGCGCTCGGGACCGGCAACCCGCGGACGGACGGCGTCGACGTCGGGCCGCTGATCAACACCGCCGCCGCCGAGCGGGTCGAGTCGTGGGTCGCCGCGGCGGTCGACGCCGGCGGCGAGCTGCTGACCGGCGGCAAGCGCGACGGCGCGACCGTCGAGCCGACCGTGCTCGCGAACGTGCCGGAGGACGCGTCGGTGATGGCCGACGAGGTCTTCGGACCGGTCGTGTCGATCACGCGAGTGGAGTCGGTGGAAGACGGCGTCCGCCGGATCAACGACTCGCGCTTCGGACTGCAGGCGGGCGTGTTCACCCGCGACCTTCCGACGGCGTTCGACGTGTCCGCGAAGCTGCGCGTCGGCGGCGTGCTCGTCGGCGACGTGCCGAGCTTCCGGGCCGACCAGATGCCTTACGGCGGTGTGAAGGACTCCGGCGTCGGTCGCGAAGGCCCGGCGTCGGCGATGGCCGACTTCACCGAGGAACGCGTCACCGTCCTCACCGGCCTGACCCTCTGACCCTCCCCGCGTTTCGTCCTCTAGTTGCGGTGGTTCGTGGCACGAACTACCGCAACTAGAGGACGAGTTGCGTGAGGTGGGCGTGGGCTTCGACGAGCGAAGGGCCGTACCAGGTGAGGTGGCGTCCGGAGATGAGGACGTGCTTCGCGCCGGGGAACGCTTCGGGCCCGTCGTCCGCGGTGAACTCGTAGGGCTCGTCGGGCAGTACGAGCAGGTTCGCCTCTTCGTCCGCGAAGCGCGCTTGGAGCTCTTCTAGTTTCGGACGCGGGTAACGCTCCTCGTCGTCCTTGTAGACGTTGCCGATTCCGACGCGATGCAGGACGTCGCCGCCGAAAGTGTCGCGGCCGAGCACGATCCACGGCTTCCGCCACACCGGCACCACCGCGCGGAAGCGCTCCGGCAGCGTCTCCCGCCACACCTCTTCGGCCTCGACCAGCCATTCCGGCTCGGTGAGGTCGTAGGCCTGCGTCAGGATCCGCCGGATCGAGGCGAGCGCGCTCGGCACGGTCGCCGACGCCTCCATCACCCAGACCGGAATCCCGTTGGCGCGCAGGCGTTCCACGTCCTCCGGCCGGTTCTCCTCGGAGTTGGCCAGCACCAGATCCGGGGCGAGTTCGAGCACTTTGTCCACGTTCGGGTACTTCGAACCCCCTACCCTCGGGACGTCCAAGTCGACCGGATGGGTGCAGTAGTCCGTGGCGCCCGCGAGCCTTCCCGGCGCGCTGACCTCGACGGCCTCGGTCAGCGACGGCACGAGCGAAACCACCCGCGCCGCAGGCCCCTCCAGCGGGACCACTTCCCCGAGGTCGTCGATCATGCGCGCTCGAAGGACAGTTTCCGCTTGTCGACGTCCACCGCGGTGAGCCGGACGCGGATCCGCTCGCCTTCCGGCAGCTTTTCGCCGGTGCACTTGGACATCACCGGCGGGTCCTCGACCAGGATCTCGGCCTTGGTCTCCTCCGCGCGCAGGACGATCGCGCCGAACTCGCCGCCGATGTGCTCCGCCATCACCCAGACCTCGACCTGGTCGATGCAGGCCCGTTCGACCTTGGCCGCCAGCGTGTCGGACGCGGTCATCTGCTCCGGCACCTCCTTGAGCGCCGCGCGGACCCACGCGGGCACTTCGCGGCCGGCGCTCACGGCGAGGCAGATCTCGGTGGCGAACCGGTCGACCAGCCGCCGGATCGGCGCGGTGACGTGGGCGTACGCGCCGCCGATCCCGGCGTGCGTGGTCAGCGCGGGGAGCTCGCCGTCGAACGCGGTGTACCCGGCGCCGCGCAAAAGCCTTGTGGTGTCGGCGAAAAGCGCCATGGACGCGGGCTGGCCGGGATCCAGCGCGGCCAGGAACTCCGACGCGCTCTTGCCTTCGGGCCACTCGATGTTCAGCGCGTGCGCGGACCGGCGCAGCCATTCGACCGCCTCCGCGTCGGGCTGCGGCAGCGTGCGCAGGACACCGATCCCGGCGTCGATCATGATCTTCGCCGCCGCCATCCCGGTGAGCAGCGAGATCTCGGCGTTCCACGCGTCGACGTCGTTGCGCGGCCGCTGGATCAGCGCCCAGCCGCCGTCGGGATCCCCGCTGATCTCCTGCTCCGGCAACTGCAGTTCGACCGCGCCGCGCCGGATCGCGAGCTCGCGGCGCAGGCGGCCCAGCTCCGGCAGCGCGGCGACCGACGGATGCGGGTTCCCCGCGTCGATCGAGGCCTGGACGGTTTCGTAGTCGAACTGTTCGGTCGACCGGACCAGCGCCCGGCGGACGTGGGTGGCGGTCGGTTCACCCTGGGCGTCGACGTCGATGGTCCACAGCACGGCGGGCCGGGTCTCCCCCGGCAGCAGGCTCGCGGCGCCTTCGGACAACACCGGCGGGTGAAGCGGGACGTTGCCGTCGGGCAGGTAGAGCGTCTGACCCCGGCGGCGTGCTTCCTTGTCGAGCGCGCCACCCGGCGGGATGAACGCGGCCAGATCGGCGATCGCGTAGTGCACCCGGAAGCCGCCGCCCTCGGCGCGCTCGATCAGCACCGCCTGGTCGAGGTCCTTCGAGCCGGGCGGATCGATGGTGACGAAGGGCAGACCGGTGGCGTCCTCACGTTCCCCCGCCGACTCGAGCGGGTCTACGACCGCCGCCTCCGCCTCGGCTAGCACGTCGGGCCCGAACGTCTCCGGCAGCGAGAACTCGGCTCGCAGGTGACCGAAGTCCCCTCCGGCCGCGTGTGTCCTGATCACGAGTGGAGGCACCACTCAACCCTATCCCGATCCGGCCCGGTTGATCGCCCGTTCGGGCGCGGGCCGGTCGGGTGTACGTTACGAGCCGAAATGAAAACCGATACCCTTTTCAAAACGACAGGAAGGGCCGTGGCGTGAAGATCGCGTTCGTCGGGAAGGGCGGCAGCGGCAAGACCACGCTGGCGTCGCTGTTCACCGCGTACCTGGCCGGCGGCGGGAAACCGGTACTGGCGATCGACGCGGACATCAACCAGCACCTCGCCGTCGCGCTCGGCGCGAGCGAGGAAGAGGCCATCGCGTGGCCGACGCTGGGCGACAACATGAGCCTGATCAAGGAATACCTGCGCGGCGACAACCCGCGGATCGCCGACGCGGCCTCGATGATCAAGACGACCCCGCCGGGACTCGGGTCGCGGCTGGTCCGGCCGTTCGAGGACAACCCGATCTTCCAGGCCTGTTTCCGCGAGTTCGGCGGCGTGCGGCTCGGCGTCACCGGGCAGTTCGACGAGGACGACCTCGGTGTCGCCTGCTACCACTCGAAGGTCGGCGCGGCGGAACTGCTGCTGAACCACATGGTCGACGACGCGGGCGAATACGTGGTCATGGACATGACCGCCGGCGCCGACGCCTTCGCGTCCGGGCTGTTCACGCGGTTCGACGTGACGTTCCTGGTGTGCGAGCCGACCGTGCGCAGCGTCGGCGTGTACCGGCAGTACGCCGACTACGCGCAGGACTTCGGCGTGCGGCTGGTCGTCGTGGGCAACAAAGTGACCGAGGACGAGGACATCGAGTTCCTGCGCGACGAGGTCGGCGACGCACTGCTGGGCTGGATGGAGAACTCGCGGCACGTCCGCGCCGCCGAACGCGGCCGCGCGCGCCCGATCGGCGAACTCGAGGCGCACAACCTCGGGACGCTGGGCTCGATGCTCGCGACCGTCGACGCCGAGCAGCGGGACTGGGCCCGCTATCAGCGTCAGGGCGTCGAGTTCCACCTGCGCAACGCGCGGGCTTGGGGCAACGGGCGGGCCGGGGAGGACCTCACGGCGCAGGTGGACCCGGAGTTCGTGCTGGGCCCGGTGCTGGCTCGGCAGGACGCCTGACCACCTCGTGAGTGGTAAGGGCGGTTCTGGTGGACCCGTATTTGTCTCCTGATGTCGTCTTGGTGAGCTTGTAGGGCTTTGTGCTGGATGCCGATGTGGGTGAGTGGGGAAGATTTGGGACGTTGAACGTCCGGAATCTTCCCCACTCGACAGGTGCTGGAGTGTCCGGGCTTGATCAACGGAGGTTTGGGGACGTTGAGTGTCCCCAAACCTCCGTTGATCAAGCTCCGAGACCGGAAGACCCCTCGACGATGAAGGAATTGGGACACTCAACGTCCTGATTCCTTCACACTCGACCGCGCCGCCGCTGCCACTTCGCATGTGCGCTGGTCAGGTGCGGGGTAGGCAAATGCCGGTCGGTTCTAACCGTCCTCACCACTCACGAGACCCACCACGACTCGGCGCTCTGGTCGCCAGAAGACCGCTCTAACCGTCCTTACCACTTACGAGGTGGCTCAGTCACCGTTCCACTTGGCGTCTTCGGCGTCGGCCTGCCGCGTGCGTTCCTTGGCGATGTCCAGGGCGCGCCTGGCCGTCGCCTCGTCCGGGTACGGGCCGAGGAGGTCCACGCTCCGGCCTCGTTCCAGGTGCTCGACCTGGTTCGTCTTGGTGTTGTAGTACCAGCCCTGATCCGGGTTCGGGTCGCTCGACATGGGTCTAGCGTGACATCACCCGGACGTCCTGTCATCACTTGCGGTAGCGGTACGGGATCTCCGTGGGATCGCCGGTCGGGCCGAACTCGCCGCCCTCGGGCTGGTCCACCTTCGAGCTTTCCGGCACGTTCTCGCCGAGTTCGTCGAACCAGCCCCGGTGCAGCGGAACACCACGCGGCGGCGTGGCGGGCTCCGGCGCGCCGGGGGCGCCTTGCGGCGGCGAAGAGGGCACCGTCGGCTGCGGCAACGGACCCGCGTTGGGCGGCATCGCGGCAGGCGGCGGAGTCGTGACCGGAGGCGGTGTGGCAGGCGGCGCGGCGGCAGGCGGCGGGTTCACGGGCTGCGAACTCAAGGGCTGCGGCAACTCCGGCTGCGGCTCGGCCTGGGGTGGCGCGGCGGACTGCGTTTCCGGCGTGGCCGGAGGCGCGCTCACCGACGGGGGCGGCATCTGCGCGGGCTGGGGCCGGATGGGCGGCGGAGCGAGCGGGGGCTGCGCCTGAGGCGCAGCGGGCGGTGGTGCCTGCGGGGCCGCATGACCTCCCGGCAAAGGCGGCGCGGGCGGCCCGGCGGGCGGGGCGACCGTGCGCCACACCGGCGCGGGTCCGATGTTCATCGGCGCCGGGGCGCGGGGCGGCTGCCCGGTCACGGGCGGCGCGGCCAGCGAAGGCGGCGGGGGCGCCTGACGCTGCGCGGGCTTCGGGATCGGATCGAGGCAGGACACGAGCACCGTGGTGCTCGCCGGGTCCTCGATCTTCCGGCCGCTGCGCTCGCGGTAGATCATCTCGCCTTCGGTGTCCATCTCGACCAGGTAGCCGGCCTCCGCCAACTGCTCCTCGTCGAGGTCGACGAGCTTTTCGTAGCGCGACGGGACGACGCGGTAGATCGGCCACGCGAGGTGGGCGTTCTCGTGGTGGAACTGGGCCAGCAGGGCGGCCATCTGCTGCTGCCAGGGCAGCGACATTCCCTCGGCCAGCGACCTCGGCAACACGACGTAACCGGGGTCGACCCCCGGCCAGCCCTGGTTCAGCTGGTCGGCCAGCGGCGTGCTCGACGCCGGCCTGGCGGCCTGCCGCGCGGGCTGGGGAGTACCGAAAAGATCGCGGGGATCGACCTCCGGGCCGACTCCCGCCGCGGGCTTGCCTCGCCTTCCGAATTTCCGTGCCACGTTCTTCATCCTCTGCCAGTGTGCGGCCGCTTGCCGGTGGACAGGCCGCCACTTCGGGTGAATCCGATGGTCCCGCGGTCGCGAAACCACGCGTTCACCATGCTAAACGCCAGGACGGACCGCCTGCGCGACCACTTCGGCCTCGTCGAAGGAGAAGTCGCGGATATGGACCGGGACGCCGGTCTGCTGCGCCTCGACGATCTTGCCCTCACCCAGGTACATCATCACGTGGTGGATGGTCGCCGGGTTCGACGGGACGGTGGCGAGGAACAGCAGGTCACCCGGCTGCGCCTGGCGGACCGGCAGCATCGCGCCCGCCTTGTACTGGTCCCGTGAGACCCGCGGAAGGATGATCCCGGCCGACTCGTAGGCCCGCAGCATCAGCCCGGAACAGTCGTAGCTGTTCGGTCCGGTGGCGCCCCAGATGTACGGCTTGCCCTGCTCGCCGAGGGCGAACTTGATGGCCTCCGCGGCGGCCTGGCTCGGCGGCACCACGCTGCCGACGCTCGTGCCGCAGCCGACGACGTCGACGATCTGGCCCTCGTTCTGCACGAGGAGCGCCGCCATCGGCTCCCAGTTGTGGTACCGGTCGGGGAAGCCGGACCGCTCCACCCGCTGCGCGGCGTCACCGGGACGCATGTTCTCCCAGTCCGGCACCGCGAGCAGTACGTCGTAGAACTTGTTGACCTGGTACGGCGGGTCGGTGACCTGCGCGACGGTGCCCCAGCCCATCGACGGCCGCATCTGGAAGATGCCGAGCGAGTCGCGGTCGCCGTGGGTCAGGTTCCGCAGCTTGGACTCGGTCATCCCGGCCTGGATCGCGACCTGCCACGCTCGCGGCGACAGCGTCCGCTGCTTGCCGATCGAGATGATCAGCGCGACGATCCCCCGCTGTTCTTCGTCGAGTTTGTTGATGTCCGAAGAACCGCGATCGGTCTGGCCGGGCAGGGTGGGCCCGATCGACGCGTCACAGGAGGTCTTGACGACGCTGCCCGCCTGCGCCTCCATGTGGTCGGTCACCACCTTGGAGACCGTGCTCGTGGTGACCACCGCGGCGAAGACCGCGGCGATCAGCACGCCGACGATGATCCCGATCTTCATCGGGTCAGCTCGCTTGCGTGAACTTGGTGACCCGCCACCCGAAGTTCAGCTTGGCGACGGTGACCCGGACCTTGGGCCCGTCCGTCGGGACATCCACCTCCATCGACCCGGCGAGGGAAGACACGACCTGAGGCTCCCCGGTCACCTTCGTGGCGGTGATGTTCGCGGGATCCACCGTCGTCATTTCCCCGGCCAGGTATTCCTCGGTGGTGTACGGCCGTAAGCCGTTCAGCCACTGCTCGGTCGTCGTACCGTCGGGATGGTTCGCCCATGCCGTCACCCATTCCTTGGCGACCCGGACACCGCTCTGGTCAGGTGGTGCGGAAGACGGTGGCGGCTGGGTGGTCAGCCGCGGCGGCAGCGTCGACGTCACGGTCACCGGCGCAGCGACGCCGGGACGCGAGGTGGAGGTCGCCGAAGAACCCGTCCCGGCGGTCGTCTGCCCCGGTTTTCCGACGGCCTTGGGCAGCAGGATGCCGACCGCGGTGAGCAGCACCGCGAGGACGACCAGCGTGCCGATGAGATGCCGGGGCGAGCGCAACGGCCAGCCCCACAGTCTGCGATAGACCGCGGTACGCCCGCGGTTGGTCCGGATCGGCATGGATCACCGACCCACGGCGTGGTCGGTGTCGCGGACTTCCTCGCGGACCTCGAGCCCGCGCGAAGGCCGGTACAGCACGAAGACCGGCTTGCCCGCGACGACTTCGGGATCGACCCGGCGAGGACGCGGCGACGACGGACCCGGTTGCACCGGCACGGTGCCCGAATAGTCGGGAGTCGCGTAGCCGCCACCGGCGGAATTCATCCGCGACGGCACCACGACCGGCTCCGGTTCGTCACTCCAGCGCCGATCGGCGACCGGTGAGGTGTCGACCCGGCGGCTCGGGATCTGGACAGGGCTCCGCCCGCCGGAGGTGAACATGGAGTCGCCGGGACTGCCTGCGGACGGGTTGTACTGGCCGAACACGGGAACGCCTCCGCCGCCACCGGCGGGAAGCGCGGGCATGCCGCCGCCACCGCCGACCGCGCCCGGCCACGGCGCCCCGGACCAGGCCGCCGCGGGCCGGATCGCGCCGGAACCGTTGTCTAGCCGCTGGGAGCTGGCGAAGATGGTCGCCTCCGGCCGGAACCGCCCGCCGCCTACCGTCGCGCCGACAGGACCGCGAAGGTCGCCGTCGACGACGTCGTCGGTGTCGCGGACGTTCTGCCAGAACGCGTCCTGCGGGGTCGCCTCGTTGTTCTTCTTGCGGAAGCGGGAGAAGAGGCCGCCGCGTGGCGAGGGCACCGCGCCGCCGACCATGCCGACGGACATCTCGACCATCTGCCACAGTCGTCGTACGGGACGGCCGATCATGAACAGCAATACGGTGATGATGGCCGCGAGCGCCATCTTCGTCAGCAGGGAAAGCGAGTTCCCGGCGGTGAAGATCGCTTCCAGCAGGAGCGTGTGCACCCCGGCCAGCACGGAAAGCACCATGAGGTTGAAGGCGACCGCGCCGACGACCTTGAGGATGCGCTGCATGATCTGCGGCTGGAGCAGCGCGATCAGCCCGATCAGCGGAGCCGTCAGGACGAAGATCCTGATCAGTACCTGCGCTAGCAGGACCGTCGCCTTCGCGAGCAACTGGAACAGCGAGTAGAAGATTCCCTGGCCGAGGGAAAGGAAACCGGCGCCGACGCGGCTGCCGTCCTCACCCGTGAAATAGCCCGTCGCCGGGCCGAGTTTGGTCGAGATGTCCTTGAACGCCGCCTTCTTGGAGTCCACCAGCGCGGTGTCGGCGTCGCCGCCCTGCTGGATCTGGCCCCAGGTGAAGGCACGCGCGTCCAGCAGGAGCGGGCCGTACTGGAGCGCCTGCGGCGAGTCCGGGCTGCCGAACTCCCCGCGCAGCCAGTTGTCGTAGACGACCCGGCAATGCAGTTCGGTCGGGACCCGGTCCCACGGCTGGCGCGCCGCGACCGCCTCCGGGGTCGCCTGGCACGGTTGTGCCGAGGGCGGCGGCGGCTGGGTCGGCGGGGGCGTCTTGGGCTCGTCGATGAACCCGGCCTGGATGTTGGTCGTGGTCTGCACGATCGCGTTGTCGATCGGATCGAGGAATCTCAAGAGCGCCAAGGAGGACGCGGCCAGCCAGACCGCGGCCAGCCCGTACAGCGCCCGTTTGCTGACCGCCGCGAGATCGCCACGCCAGATGTTGCGGAACAACATGATGGACATGATCAGCGCGGCGAGGCCGAACAACTGTGCGTAGATGTTGTTGTAGACCTTCTCGGCCCCGGCCTTGACCGCGTTGTACAACGGGCTGAGCAGGCTCCCCTGCAGCACGGTGTAGTGCAGCGAGTTCGTGGCGCCGACGAGGTTCTTGCCGATGTTGAAGAGCTGGTTACCAGCCCAGGTGTCGATCGTCGAGTTGGGCGAGGTGATGCCGGCCAGCGGGCCGCAGTCGGTTTCGTAGGTGTCCCAGACGTGTCCCGCGTAGCCGTACACGTTGTACGGGCTGCCGCCCTCACCGCGAGCTGTCGCGGGCGGGTCGAGCGCGCCGACCATGCCCGCGCCGGGCCGTTCCGGGTTCGGCGCTTCACCGCAGGCGGCGGCCGACGCCGCCGGAGCGGTCGCCACGGCCTGCAGCCCCAGGATCAGCATGACGACGAACATCGTCGCGCGGCGGCTGGGCCTGCTCTTGCCCGGCCGCGGCCCCTCTTTGAGGCGGCGGCGCAGCGCGTGCCAGCCGGCGGCGAACGCGAGGACGCACGCCAGCGTGATCACCGTGTTCATGCGGCATCCCTGCCGGTGCCACCCTTGCCGGCGCGCGCGTGCTCGCCCTTTTCCCCATTCGTGATGTGTCCATTTTGGACAGCGCCTTGTACTTCGCCCGTCTCGGCCGCCAGCGGATCCGGGGCGCCGAGCATCTGCTCGTCGGTGAGGCCGACCTCGAGTTCGGCCGCGAGCTCGAGATCCTCTTCGAGCTCGAAGTCGTCTTCCTCCGGAGGCGACGCCACGAACTGCTTCTCCTGCGGGACCGCGAGTTCGTTGCCCGGCCTGGACGGCTTGGCGTCGGGCGAGCCCGGCGTGGTGTCCATGACCCGGCGCAGATGCTCCAGATGCGGTCCGGAGAAGTCGACGCGGATCCGCTCCACGCCGCCGGCGCCGTCGCCGAAGATGAACTGGCGGGGCTCGACGTCCCGTTGCAGATCGCGGGACGAGCCGGGACGGCGGCCGAGCGCGGCCACCACCTGCTCGTAGCCGACGCCGACCGGGACCTTGAGCAGGCGCAGCGCGTCGGCCTGGGCGTCGTCGTCGTCGAGACGGCCGACGAACACCGAGTCCAGCAGCGCCACGAAACCCTGGATCTTCAGGAAGTCCGCGGGGATCTGCGAGGACAGCAGCACGCGGACGTTCCACTTTCGCGAGTCACGGGCGAAGCGGTTCATCAGCACGCGACCGGTCGGGACCTCGGAGAGGAAGAACGCCTCGTCGATCCAGACGCCCTTGCGCAGTTCCTTCGGCTTCTCGTACACCGACCGCTGCGTCAGCCACGCGGCGAGGTTCAGCATCTCGACGCCGAGGGATTCCGCGTCCGTCCAGTACTCGCGCGGGACGCCGTCCTTGGGCAGGGTCAGCCCCGCCATGGTCAGCACGGTCATCCGGTCGTCACGGGTCTCGGCGTACGGGTCCGCGTCGGTCTCCGGGATGAGCAGCGCCATCCGCTCGCGCATCTCGTCGAGGAAGTCCGCGACGACGACGGCGTGCTCGTGGTGCTCGCTGGAGTCGCGGCGCAGCGCGTCGATCACCTGGCCGGGGTCGGCCTCGAACCGCCCGCCGACCGCGCGGACGGCGCGCAGCAACACGATCCGGGTCTGCGCCATCCGCGAGACCTCGTACGGCAGGACGCCGGTGAGGACGTCGAGCACGAGACGACGGCGCGTCGCGCCCGCGAGGGCCTTCTCCCGCCGCCACGAGCGCTCGGGGTCTTCCTCGTCCATGAAGTGCTCGATCTGCGGCTCGGCGACCACCCGATACGGGTTGAGGATGCCGGGCTGCGCGTTGAGCAGGTTGATGTTCCGCGCGTACGGCCGCATCTCGGGCAGGTCGCACAGCCGCGAAAGCGGGCCGGACGGGTCCAGGATCGTCCAGTGCGCGCCCGCGCGGAGCGTCTTGTAGACGATGCCGCCGCCGAGGAACGACTTACCGCCACCGAGCCCGGCGACCATCGCGGTCAGACCCGAACCGTCGCGGATCTCCTGCGCCATCCACGGGTCCCACGCCACCGGGCGGCGGGTCGCCGTCACGGTCTCGCCGAGCAGGATGCCGCGGCGGTCGCCCACCTCGGCCGTCGCCGTCGGCACCGACGAGGACGCCCACACGACCGAACCGCGGCGCATGTACGCCGCCGAGGCCAGCGGCTCGCCGGGGATGAACTCCCGGGCCAGCGCGTACTGGGCTTCGGGATGCTCGACGGCGATCTTCGGCTTGTAGAGGTCGAGAAGCTGCTGGGCCAGGCGCAACGCGTCACGCTCCGTCGGCCCGGACACCGCCAGCCGCCACCAGGAGCGGACGCGGGTGGCCAGCGCGGTGAAGCCCGACGTCATCTCGTCGTCGATCTCCAGCACCCGGCCCGCCTGGCGCGCCAGCGACTGCGGCGGTTCCAGTTCGTGCTCGTCGGTGTAGTGCTTGACCTGCGAACGCACCTTGTTCATCTGGCGCTGCAGCTCACCGGCGACCTCTTCGGGCCGCCGGACGTAGATCCGCGCGGACACCTCGACCGCGGCGGGCAGCCGGTCGGCGTGCTGGATCCACGGGTCGTCGACCTCCGGGATCTGCAGGCCGTGCATCTGGCCGACGGTGAGCACGGCGAGATGCCGTGAGACCCCGGCGTTCGAGCCGGTGCGGCCGCGCACGGTGACCGTCGGCGCGTACGGCTCTGCGTGGAAGTCCGCCGCGTCGGTGAAGCTGGCGAGGTCCTCGGGCTCCCAGGCGGCGCCCGGGACCGCGGGCATGTTGCGCGGCGCGGGCAGGCCCAGCGAGCACGAGCGGTGCATCAGCCAGGACATCTCTTCGGCGTGCACGGGGCGGCCTTCGAGCCCGGCCGAGCCGATCACCTGGTCGAGGTGCTCGACCTCGGAGTCGAGCGCGGCCAGTTCGGCGTCGACGGCCTCCGGCAGGATCTTGCGCAGCACCGGGGCGGCGCTCTCGACCGCGCGGTCGATCATCCGCCTGGTCTGCACCTGGACGCCGAGGTAGACCTCTTTTTCGGCCATCGAGCGGCCCATCAGCTGCTGCTGCTCGCCGATGAGGTAGTCGTCGAAGGACAGCGCGCCCGGGACATCCTGGGGACGGCCGACGGCGTTGTGCACGTGGGCCTCGGCCCACATGCGGATCGGGTACGGCCGGTTGGTCACGCGCAGGTGCAGCCAGCGGCCCTGGAGCTCCGCGTACTGCCCCGCGATGGCCGCGATCAGGTCGCGGCGCTGCGAGTCCGACCGGAACGACCAGCGCTGCGGCGCGAGCCGGTACCAGGCGTAGACCTCATAACCGGTGCGTAACAGGTGCCCGTCGATGCTTCGCGCCGCGATGGACGGGGTATAGGTGGGTATGGCCGCCTCGCCGGGCAGCCGCCTCCCCTTGCCGGCCTTCTTGGGCTGCGCGGAGCGGACCTGCTGGGGCGGGTTCCAGGCCCCCTGCTGCAGGTCTCGATCACGTTTTCCTCGGCTTCCGCCGCGACCGAACAACGACTACCTCCCGGCCCGAGCCGCAGGACGGCTCCGACGCGCTCGTGGTGTTCCCTGAGCTCCGGCGCCGCCGCCGTAGCCGTCGTACTGGTACTGCCGTCTCCTGCGGTGCTTCGGCAGCGGGCGGGTCGCCCGCACCCGGACGCGGGAGGCGCTGGCCGCGCCGCCCGTACCCGTGGTCCGTTCTCTAGGTGAGTTGAGCTCTTTCGCCGCCATCCCGGCCACCGCGCCCAGCGGGCGCTCGTGGCTGATCTTGGACGTGATCAATCTGGTGATCACGATTGTGGCGACGAAAGCCCAGGCGGTCGAGAAGAACCCGAAGCTCCAGCCCGCCCACCGTTCGGCGGTGAGCACGAGCAAAAAGACCGGGATACCGACGAGCCACGCGACGTAGCGGGCTCTCCAGGGAAAAGTCGCTTTCGGCGGGCCGAGCCACACGGCATCGACCCGGTAAACCTCGTCATCGGTGCGGATACGCAACGCGGGCCCTGCCTCAGCCCGTGAAGAGGCCGGCGATCCACTGGCCCACGTTGACTCCGGCACCGCTCACCGCGAGGCCGATGATCGCCAGCGCGATCACGACACCGGCGAGACGGCGCATGACACCGGCGTTGTCCCCCTTGCCGCCACCCAGCCACAGCAGCAGAAGTGCGACGGCCAGCAGCACCAGGGGAATGATGTTGTCGATCAGCCAGGTGCGGACGTTGCCGGTGCCGAGCTCGCCGGCGGCCAGCGTGTCGAGGGTGGTCAAGGTCATCATCGCATTACTCCCGGTGCGCGGAGAGGGGGTTCGCGCGGTTCTGGCTCGGTGGTGCTTCGAACATCATGGCGTCACGAGGCGTAGCGGTCAAAGCGCGCTCCGTAGATGTCGTTTTGTCTACTAATCACAGAGCGAGGCACAGCACCACGACCATCCACGGTCTCCATCATCGTTGCAAGGGTCGTCAGGATTAACCCCGGCCACCCGTATTTCGCAGTGCGCCGACGAAATCCCCCGGTTGCGAGGAAGATGCTCACTGTGAGTGCGGGCCGACCGACGAGAATCCGGCCGCGACCAGTGTGACATGACTCGTTCGGTGGCTTCTCGCGAGTCCGCTGGGTGAGCAAGCATTCGACAAAAATCATCGATGCCGATCAAGCGAAAGTCATACTTCCGTTACCCATAGCGAAAACTTAACAGGCATTTTCACTACATAGCGTGATTATCGGCCCGTCGAGAACACATTCGCGGGAAAAGCGCCGGCTTCGACGGCCTGACGGCTCAACGGCCCGCACAGCTCGTGAAGCCGCTGGGTCTTCTCTTCGCCGAGGTGCTCCCAAGGCCCTGTCGACGCCGCGTTGGTGGCGGCCTCGACCCGCTCGCGAAGATCGTTCCCGACCTCGGTCAGGCCGCCCTCGGCGTCGAGGATGCCCCGCTCGCGGAGCTTGGCGGCCGCGCCGTCCCACTGCTCGTCGCTCCAGCCGCGGGAGGCCTTGGCCGCGGCGGCCAGGAAGCCCTTGCCGGTGGCGGTGTGCGTGAGGAGGGCGTCGAGCCCGTCGAGACCGTTGAGGACGAGCGCGGCGATGTGGCCGTCGCCGCGGTGCTCACGCAGCAGGGTGATGGCGTGCCAGAGGGCGAGGTGCGGCTCGCTCGGCCAGTCGAGGTCGGCGTGCCCTGCGTAGAGCGGACGGCCGTCGACCTGGCAGCCCCCGGTCGCCTCGCGGGCGAGCTCGGCGGCCTCGGCGACCGCTTCGGAGCCGAGCGTGTCCTTGCCGAGCAGCCGGGTCAGCGTCGCGTCGACGGCTTCGAACCGGGCCTCGATGATTCGCTCGGGGGTGGCCAGCGTCCAAGCGCGCGGGATGTAGCGGGCGACCAGCTCGGGATTGAAGTTGTAAAAGGTCGCCGCGACCACGCCCGGGCTCACCGCGCCCATGGGTGCCGCGCGGCCCGCGAAGTAGGTCATGCGCCCCGGACGGAGCCCGGCGCCGGTGAGCGCGGCTTCCGTCTCGGGTGCGAAGTAGGTAAGGGAATGCAGTACATCGAACGTCCCGCGGAACCGTCCCGTGACCCGACTCGCTTCGCCCATGGGGGCACCCTACCGGCAAGTAGACAGGGGGCGCAGCGTCCGAAGGGGCCGAGGCGGGGAGCAAGGGACCTTTGCTATCGCTTCCGCAGGTGGGGGGCGGTGGGGGTGGGTCACCGTGGTCGTGAGTGGCGATTCGGGTTCTAACCCGAATCGCCACTCACGACCACCTGGCCCCACGCTCTCCGCCGCCGGAAGTCCGTGAAGGCCCCCTTCCCTACACTCAAGGTAGGTAAGGAGGCCTTCACGGGCTTCCTACCCTCCCGAATGTCATGAAAGGGGCTTTCAGGACGAAATTCGTCCTGAAAGCCCCTTTCATGACACACACACCGCACGCGCACGCGCGTGAAGAGAGAAGGAGCGGACGAGCCGGCGTGTAAGCCGGATCCTGTCCTCGCTTCGCCTTGCGGCTCCGCGAGTGGCGGCCATCCATCTAGGCCCGCCGTCGCCGGCGGGCTCGAGCGGCCTACCCGCAGACTCGGGCGGGCAGCCCTCGATCGCCTGCGCAGGAGCCTCGCGGCTCCCTCTTGGCCTTGCTCCGGGTGGGGTTTACCTAGCCGCCCTGGTCACCCAGGACGCTGGTGGTCTCTTACACCACCGTTTCACCCTTACCTCCGCGAACGGAGGCGGTCTGTTCTCTGTGGCACTGTCCCGCGGGTCGCCCCGGGTTGCCGTTAACAACCACCCTGCCCTGTGGAGTCCGGACTTTCCTCGAACCGGTCTCCCGGCTCGCGGCCGCCCTGCCGACTCGTCCGTCGGCGAATCCTACTGCACGGGCGCGGGCAGGCAGTTCAGGTTGCGCTGCCCGTCGGGTTCGACCACGAACCAGAGGTGGTCGGTGCCCTGTCCGGTCCATTCGCCGGGCCGGGCGTTGGCGAACTTGTAGAGCGGCCACCCGGCGAGCGTGACCTGTTCGGCGCCTTCGGGACGCTTGATGGTGTCGACGATCGCCGGATCGATGCCGGTCACCACCGGCGTGCCCGTGGTCGTGATGGGGATCCACACCTCGGCGCAGTCCCCGAGGCACGCCGAGCGGGCCTTGTGCGGGTTGTCGCGTTCGTACCGGAAGAGGACGGCGCCGGTCTGGTCGAGGACGGCCTGCCCCATCTTCGTCATGTAGACGGCGGTGAGCTGCGTGCCGGACGGAGGCTCCTCGGGGGTGCTGGGACGCGAGGTACCGGACGGCGGGACACGCGGGCTGGGGAGGGTCTCGGTGACCGGGGCCCTCGCCGTCAGCGCCACCTGGTCGTCGGGATCAGCCGCCTGCCACCACATCGCGGCGCCCACGACGAGCGCCGCGATGACGACGAGCATGGTCAACCGCGATCGGCGCATCAGGCGTCTCCGTTTCTCCCTGCGGGCTGACGGGGTTCTGTTCCGCGATCTCGTTGGTCCAGTGGAGGACGGCGGACGGGCTGTCGAGGCCGACGACACCGACGAGGCGGCCCTTGCGGACGAAGCCGGTGACGGGTTTCTCGCCGCCGACGGGCGAGGCGAGCGCGACGGTGTCGGTGCCGAGTTTCGGGATGCCGCCCGCCTGGATCCGCACGCCGTGCTGTTCCGACCAGAACCGCGGCACCGGCGCGAACGGCTGCGACGACTGCGGCCCGGCCAGGAGGCTCTCCGCGGCGGCCCGGCCCATCTCGACGGCGTTGAGCCAGTGTTCGACCCGTCTCGGCGCCTCGTCGAACCGCGGATTCGGCCACTGCGCGACATCGCCGGCGGCGACGATGTTGTTCATCCCGAGCACGTGACAGGTCGGCGCGCAGACGACGCCGTCGTCGAGCGGCAGTTTGGACCCTCGCAGCCACGAGATCGACGGCACGGTCCCGACCGCGATGACGACACAGGAGACGTCCAGGATCCAGCCGTCGGAAGACCGGAGCCGCAGGCCGTTCGCCGTGGTCTGCCAGTCCTCGATGGACGCCCCCAGCGCGAGCCGCACGCCGCGTGCCCGGTGCAGGGCCGAAAGCTTCTGCCCGATGTGCTTGCCGACGACCTCGCCGAGCAGGGTCGCCGACCGGCCGATGATGGTGACCTCCCGGCCGACCTCGCGCAGGCTCGCGGCGACCTCGCAGCCGATGAAACCGCTGCCCAGCACCGCGACCGGACCGTGGTCGGCGGCGAGGTTGTCGCGCAGTTCGGCGGCGTCGGCCAGCGTCCGGACGACGACCACGCGCGGATGTCCGTGCGGGACACCGGAAAGCCGCCGCGGTTCGACGCCGCTGGCGATGACGAGCCCGTCGTAGGGCAGCTCCTCCGCCCCGGGTAGGTGAACCACCTGGCGGCCCGGCTGCAGATGCATGGCCGGGGTGTTGAACCGCCATTCGGCGTCGATCTCGTCGAGCCGGGCGAGCATCATCTCCGCCGGATCCGTGGTGCCGGTCAGCAGTTGCTTCGACAGCGCCGGCCGGTGATACGGCAGGTCCGGCTCGTTGCCGACGATCACCAGTTCGCCGTCGAACCGCAGTTCCCGCAGCCGTTCCGCGCAGCGCAGCCCGGCCAGCCCGCCGCCGACCACGACGATCCGTTCGCTCATTGTCCCGCCCCTTGCAGTTGGATGGCTCGCATCGGACAAGCTCTGGCCGCCGCCTGGACCAGCGGCACCTGTTTGGCGCCGGGTTTTCGGAGATAGCGCAGCTGGCCGTCACCCTGTAACTGGAAGACCTGCGGCGCTTCGGCCTGACAAATGGCGTAGCTGTGGCATTTCTTGTCGTCGACGGAGATCCGGACCGACGCGACCCGGCCGGTCTCGCCGTCGAGCAGGCCGAGGCGGACCAGTGCCCGCGGCGGGAGCACCCGGAGCACGGTGAGCAGGACGGCCGGGGTGAGCACGGTGATCCCGCCGAGCCAGACCGTCGCGAGATTCCCGTTCGCGGACGCGCCGAGCCAGGAGTGGATCGCCAGCAGGCCGACCGAGAAGTAGCTGACCTGATGGAACCGCTGCCGGTTGCGGCCGATCACTCCACGGCTCAACGCGGCGGTGACCGAGACGGCGATGAACAGCTCCAGCCCGACCACGCCCGCCGCGTGCCGCGCGAACCCGCCGCCCGCGAACGGGATCAGCAGCATGACGAAGCTGAACGACTCATCGTCGAGAAAGAGATAGGACAGACCGTGGACAACGCCGGTGGCGAGGGTGAACACCGCGAGCACGACGTGGCCGCCGCGCAGCGCCTCGTGCCCGGCGACGCGCCTGATCCAGCCGGTGGCGCTCAGTACGCCCCATGCCAGCGTCAGGCACATCGTCACGTAGGCGAACCGGGCCGAAAGCGTGGCGATGTCCCGTACTCCGCTGTCGTGCGGCGACGGAGCCTGGATGACCGCGAGAAGCGAGGCCGTCATGCGCGCCTGCCCGGTGAGCCGAGCACCCGCACCAGACCGAAGGTCGCTCCGCCGGCGATACCGGCCATGAGGACACCGAGCGCGATGTCCCCGCCGTCGAGTTCGTTGCCGCCGGTGGGCACGACCATCAACGAGGTCGTTTCGGCGATGCCGGTGCTTTCGAGCAGGGTCATGTGCCGCATGACGGTGTCGACGGCCGTCTGGGCGAAGGACCGCATCGCGTCGTCACGGGTGGCAGCCCGGACTTGGGAAGCGAGACCGAAGATGCTGCCGTGCGCGGCGCGGGCGCGGTTGACGTACGCGCGGTCGAAGTCGGCACCGGCGGCGGCGGTGATTTCGTCCACCCAGGACCGTTGTTCCTCGGTGGGCTCGCCGGGAAGTTCGACGCGGACCTTGGAAGCGAGTTCGCGGACCTGCGCGTCGAGGCGGTCGTGGTCGTCGGCGAGTTTGCGGCCGACCTCCCGCACCCGCTGCCCGCTCCCGCGTTCTTCCGCCTGACGGCTGACCGGGCCTTCCCACAAGCCGACCTGGCGCACCCGCACGAGCAGTTCCCGATCATGGGAGTCGATTTCCGCGAAGGCGGCCGTTGGCGTTCCGGCCCATATCACCAAGCAGGCGATCGCCACTCCGAGCAGTCGATAGATCATTTCACCCGTCCCCGTCCACAAAGTACCTCACTGGGAGTACGGCGAACCGGAGCGACCGGTTCGATCTCTGTCCGGGTACCGGGTGTGACGTGCATCACACGACACATTTAGAACCGTTTATCGCCGCCATACGTACCGGGCAACTAATAGTAAATAGAGCACTACTGCACATGGCCCACGGCGATAGTCTGCGCTACGGTGTACGAACCTGTGAAATCCTCCACCGCTGGGGAGGTTGCAAACCTTATGGAAGCAGTGGGCAGAGGGTGTCAGTTCGGCCGCGATCGCCAGGTCGCCGACCTGTCCGACGATCCGTCTGACGAGCTGATTTCGTTGCTGTACAAGGATTTTCGGGAGACACTGTTCAATCAGGTCCTGTACCTGACCGGCCATGATCAACAATGGACCGAGGACGTCGTCCAAGAGACACTGATTCGCGCATGGCAGCATTCGGGAACCTTGAACCGGGAGCCGGGAATGCTACGCGGCTGGCTGCTCACGGTCGCGAAGCGGATCGTGATCGACGGCTGGCGAAACCGGCGTGCTCGCCCGCAGGAGGTGGAGCTGGACAGTTCCGAAAACGCCGAAATAGCGGACCGGACGGATCAGTCGCTGTCCGCGCTCGTCATTTCCGAAGCGCTACGATATCTGGACGTCAAATACCAGGCTGTCATCTACGAGACGTATCTGACCGGACATACGGTCCGGGAGGCGGCGGTGATATTGGGAATCCCGGAGGGAACGGTCAAATCACGGCTGTACGCGGCTATGAGGACATTGCGACGGTCGTTAGGAGAGCTGGGTTCGCGATGAGGATGCGAAAGGTGAAACACACCGATGTCGCGGCCTATGTGCTCGGTGTGCTCGATCAAGCCGAGGCATACGCCTTCGAAGAACACTTGAAGGGCTGCGGGCGCTGCGGGCGCCAGGTCGCGGAATTCACGTCGGTGGAAGACGCGCTGGCGAGGGCCGATCTGCGCTACCTGTCCCCCGGCGCCACGCGGCGCTGCGGGCGGCTGTCGACGATCAAGGCCAACCTCGTCGTGGTCTTCCTGGCGTGCGTCGTCGCGGCGCTGGTGTCGTCACGGTCTTCCCGCCGGTTCCGGCGGATGCCGTCGGATGCGGACATCTCGACCCCTGCTCCCCTCGACGACCAGCGATTACTCCCGTTACCGCTTACGTTCAAGTAGTCTGCCGCAAGCCGACACGAAGGTCTCTACGGTGCATACCGAAGTAAATCCCGAGAGTCCCTTCGGCGGGCCTTCGGTACCGAAGCGCCGCGCCGCCGGGCTGCTGGGTCGCGAAAGCGAACTCGACACGATCGCCGGGCTGTTCCGGGCCGCCCTCACCGGGCGCGCCACCAGCGCGGTGGTGGTCGGCGAGTTCGGCATGGGCAAGTCGTCGGTGCTCACCCGGAGCGGCGAACTGGCGAAGGCGGCCGGGTTCACCGTCGCGCTCGCCACCGCGTCCCGGCTGGAGACGCATCTGAGCGGCGGTGTCGGCCGTCAGCTGGTCGAAGGGCTCACCCACGCCCCCGCCGAACCGGGATCGCCGCGGCCGCGAGCACCCCACGCCACCGAATCCCTGCCGGACCGCCGTCCCCGGAACGAGCAGGAACAGACCGAAGCGCTCGACGCCTTCTTCCACACCGTCCGCCACGCCGCCGAACAGGGGCCGGTCTTCCTCGGCATCGACAACATCCATCTCGCCGACCCGTGGTCGATGCGCTGTCTCGCCTACATCCGGCACCGGGTGGAGAACCTGCCGGTGATGGTCGTGCTGACCTCGTTGATCGGGCATTTGCAGACCGGCGAGGTCGCCCTGCTGGAGATGTCCGGCTGCACCCCGGCGACGATCAGGCTGCGCGGGCTGGGAACGCGGCACGTCGCGGAGTTCCTCGGTGTCTCCCTCGGACGGTTCGCCGAAGAATGCCGTGAGGTGACCGGCGGCAACCCGTACCTGCTCGGCGCCCTGCGCCGGCGGCTCGTCCCCGGGATGGACCTGGACACCGCGGGGTCGGCGATGATCGGCGAGGTGCTGCGGGTCCGCATGCACGAGTACACCGCGGCGCCGAAGATGCTCGAAGCCGTCGCGATCCTGGGCGAGGACGCGAGCTTCGACCTGCTGGCGCAACTCGCCGGGGTCGACGAGATCACCGCGCTGGAGGCCATCGACACGATGGTGCGCGTGCACCTGCTGACCAACAGCCATCAGCCCTCGCTGACCTACCGGTTCGTCCGCAATTCGGTGCTCGCCGACATGCCGCTCACCACCAGGGCGGTCACCCAGTCGCGAGCGGCACGGCTCCTGCACGAGGCGGGCGCCGCGCCGGAGCGGGTCGGCGCACACCTCTTGGAGGCGACCGCGATCAGGATCCCCTGGGCGGTGAACGTGCTGCGACTGGCCGCCCGGCACTCGGTGGTCAAGGGCGATCCGGAACTCTCCGTCCGGTTCCTGGTGCGAGCACTGGAAGAACGGCTCAGCGAACGCAAACGGATGGCGATCCTGCTCCAGCTCGCGCACGCGGAGTTCCACTGCGACCCGGATTCGGCGCCCGCGAGGGTGCGCGAGGCCGTCGATCACATCGACGACCGCGAAACCGCGGCCTTCGTCGCGACGGCCATGATCCTTTCGCTGTGCTGTGGCCCGGACGCGCGCTTGGCGATCAATTCCGCCGGCCAGTTCGCCGCCAGGCTCGACGCGGGCGGGCCCGACGCCGTCTGGCCGCTGCTGTGCATGACGTATCTCGCAGAAGCGGGCAGCAGGCTCGGCCCGCCACCGGACTTCCGCGATTTCGAGCAGCAGTGGGCACCGCTGAACGACCCCGCCGCGCAGCAGAGCCGCTCGGGCCTGCTCGCGCTCGACACCGTCCGGAGCGGAAGCTCTTCGGCGAACGCGGTCCGCCATTTCGGGGAGGCGTTGTCGGGCGAGCAGCCGGAACTGTTCGAGCAGCCGTACTTCTTCACCCTCGCGACGGCCGTGCTCGCCGACGAGTCCGCGCTCACCGACAAGCTCTGCCAGGTGCTCGACACCAAACGCCTGCCATGGGATTTCCACGTGCCGAAGGGCGCGCTCGCCACTCTCGTCCGCGGGATCGCCCTGCAGGCGGGCGGTGACCTGGTGCGGGCGAGTGTCCACTACGAATCCCTGGTGCGGCAGTTCGACGAACGCGGCGCCACCAGCCAGTGCCCGATCGCGGTGCTGTGCGTGGCGAGGCTGATCGAGACCTCGGTCGACCTCGGCCGGTTCGACGTCGCGAACACGCTGCTGGACAAAATAGATTTCGCGGCCACCCAAGCACTTTTCACGCACAACTACCTGCTTTACGCCCGCGGCAGGCTCCGGGCGGCCACCGGCGAGCCGGAACTCGGCTACGAAGACCTGCGAGGCTGCGGACGCCGTCTGGAGCATCACGGCATGCGCTTCCCCGGGTTCGCTCCCTGGCGGGCGCATGCCGCTCGCACCGCGCTGGCGCTCGGGCGCACCGACGCGGCGGCCCGGCTCGCCGAAGAGGATCTCGAAGCCGCGGAACGCTGGGGAGCGCCGAGAATCCTCGGCGGAGCGCTGACCACGGCGGGCCTCGCCCGCGACGACAACGAGGAGGCCGAACGCCTGCTCACCAAGGCCGTCGACGTCCTCGGCGGATCGACAGCGAAACTGGCGCTGGCCGAGGCGCTGACCGAACTCGGCACGGTGCAGGCCCGGCACGGACAGGGCGAGAAGGCGATCGCCACGCTGCGGGAGGCCGCGCAGTCGAGCAGGCACTGCGGGGCGCGGCCGCTCGCGAGGCGGGCCGCCGAGGCGCTGCGGGACGCGCGGGCGAGCCTGGCGACGGCGAAGGACAACGAACACGGCCTCACCAAGCAGGAGTACCGCGTCGCGGTGATGGCGTCGCAAGGTCTCACCAACCGGGAGATCGCCGAAGCGCTGCACCTGACCCGCCGCACCGTCGAACTGCATTTGTCCGGGGCCTACCGCAAACTCGGCATCACCGGGCGGACCGAATTGAGCACCGCGCTCGGCCGTTCCCAGCGCGTGGACGGTGATTGACGGTTTCCGGGGGCGGCGGTTCACTCCGCCACATGCCGGGAATCGAATCCGAACCACTCAAATTCGCCTATTGGGTCCCCAATGTGAGCGGCGGGCTGGTCACCAGCGACATCGAGCAGCGCACCGACTGGGGATACGAGTACAACCGGGATCTCGCCGTCCTCGCGGAGAACAGCGGGTTCGAGTACGCGCTGAGCCAGGTCCGCTACACGGCCAGCTACGGTGCCGCCTACCAGCACGAATCGACCGGCTTCAGCCTCGCGCTGCTGCTCGCGACGCAACGGCTGAAGGTGATCGCGGCGATCCATCCCGGGCTGTGGCATCCCGGGGTGCTCGCGAAGTTCATCGCCAGCGCGGACGTGATCTCCGGCGGGCGCGCGGCGGTCAACGTGGTCAGTGGCTGGTTCAAGGACGAATTCACCAATCTGGGTGAAGCCTGGCTCGAACACGATGAACGGTACCGGCGATCGGAAGAGTTCATTCGCGTACTGAAGGAACTCTGGACGAGCGACCACGCCGAATTCAACGGCGATTTCTACCGGATTCACGATTTCGACATCAAGCCCAAACCGGTGGGACGGCCGCATCCGGAGATCTTCCAGGGCGGCAACTCCACCGCGGCGCGGAAGCTCGCGGGCCGGGTCTCCGACTGGTACTTCAGCAACGGCAAGGACTTCGACGGCTTCAGCGAACAGGTCTCGGAGGTTCGTGGTTACGCGGCCGAGAACGACCACGCCGTCCGCTTCGGGCTCAACGGCTTCCTGATCGCGCGGGAAACCGAGAGCGAGGCGAAGGCCGTGCTGCGAGAGATCGTCGAGAAGGCGAATACCGACGCCGTCGAGGGGTTCCGCAACGCCGTCAAGCAGGCGGGAGGCTCCACATCGGACAAGAAGGGGATGTGGGCCGACTCGGAGTTCAAGGATCTGGTGCAGTACAACGACGGCTTCCGCACCGGACTGATCGGCACGCCGGAGCAGATCGCGGACCGGGCCATCGAGTACAAGAAGCGCGGGGCGAACCTGCTGCTGCTCGGCTTCCTGCACTACCTGGAGGACGTCGAGCACTTCGGGAAGCACGTGCTGCCGGTGATCCGGGCCAAGGAGGCGGACCTCGAGCGAGGCGCCGCCACCCCGGAACCCCTGGTCACCTCCGCCCCCTGACGCAATTCGTCCTCTAGTTGCGGTCCTTGCACGTGCAACTACCGCAACTAGAGGACGAAACGCGGGCGGGGTCGCTCACGAGGGCGACGCGGGTCTCCAGGCTGCGATCGGTGCGGCGGGTCGTGAAGGCATCCTTGCCTACCTTGAGCGTAGGGAAGGATGCCTTCACGGACGGCCACCAACGCAAGTAGTCCTCTAGTTGCGGTAGTTGCGGCGCGCAAGGACCGCAACTAGAGGACGAAACGCGGGCGGGGTCGGGGGTCAGGGCAGGTAGACGGTCTGGCCCGGGTGCATGGTGGGGCCGCAGTCCTTGAGCGGGCCGCCGAAGCGCGCCTTCTCGACGTCCGGCAGGGTCTTCGCGGCGTAGTCCTGGGCGGCCTTCAGCTTCTCGGGGCTGGAGACGGCGTCCTTGCGCACGAAGTCACCATTGCGCAGCCCGCCGCCCGGGTACACGAAGATCGGCTCGTAGTCGCGGTCGATCCGCGGGTCGACGGTGATGCCGTTGCCCGCGGCCCACGGGCCCCACGAGTGGATGAAGGTCGGCTTGACCTTGTCGAACACGTAGTCGCGCAGCCCCGGCATGTCGCCGTTCTTGACGAAGTCCGCGACGTCCGCCTCGACCAGCCCGGCCATGTCCACCAGGTGCAGGCGACTGGTCATCGACGAGCCGCCGAGGTCGGGCAGCAGCAACGACGCCTGCTGGAGGCCGAGGATGTCGGCGATGGTGTTGAAACCGCGGCCGAACCGGTCGGCGATGAGGCACGCGGGCACCGTCGGGACCTCTTGGAACTTCTCCGACGACGACGCGAAGCCCATCCCGGACGGGATCGCGGCCGCGACCAGCACGAGCACCACGACGGTCCGCAGAACCGCCCGCGAACGGCGCAGCAGTTCGCCCGCGGCCAGCGTTCCCGCCAGCGCGGCGAGGATCCAGATCGGGGTGGCGAAGCGGTGCTGGCCCATCCAGTCCGGGACCATCACGCCGTAGGCGATGATGCCCAGCGCCAGCGGCGTCATGAGCGCGACCAGCGCGCGCCGCCATTCCGCGCGGACCAGCGCGTAACCGATGGTCAGCGCGAGCAGGATCGTCCCGGCGACACCGGCGTAGCCGACCAGCTCGAACGGCTGCTTGAACGCCGAAAGCCCGGGGAGGCCCTGTCCCTTCGCGATGGACGGGTTCGCCAGCAGCCTGCCGAATTCCGCGATCCGCCAGGCGAGGTACGCGCCGAACGGGATCGCGAACGCGACCACGGAGACCACGATGAGCTTGACGCTCTGCCCCAGCAGCGGCTTCCGCAGCTGGAACAGGACGACGAGCGGGTACGCGCCGCCGTAGATCAGGCCTTCGGGGCGGGTCAGCGCGGCGAACGCGACCAGCACGCCGGACCAGATGGCGACCTTCGCGGTGAGCACGGTGTCCTTGCGGACGGCCACGAACAGCAGCACTGCCAGCCAGGCGACGGCCATCCCGAACAGGGAGTTCTCCAGACCGGAGACCGTCCAGATGACGAACGACGGGATCGCGGCCAGCGTCAGCCCGACGACCAGCGTCGCCAGCCAGGCGAAGCGCTTGAAGATCTGCTTCGCCGCGACGTGGCAGGCCGCCAGTGTCCCGGCGGTGAACAGGAGCCCCAGCAGCTTCGGGAAGAGGACGTAGTCGGGGAGGCCGAACAGCGTGCCGCTGTCGAAGATGCCGACGAGCTTGCCGAGCGCCAGCAGCACCAGCCAGGTCGAGTTCGACCAGCCCTCGACCGACGGCTGCCCCGGCTGCAGCACCGGGCCGATCCCGTCGGCGAAGCTGCGCGCGTAGGAGAAGGTGATGGCCGCGTCGTCGACGATCCAGTGGCCGTAGAGGGTCGCGTGCCAGGCCAGCGCGGCGACGCCGGCGAGCACCGCCAGGTAGGGCGCGATCCGGGCGGCCGGGCCACGACGGGCCGGCGTCTCCGCCGGGTCGGGCACATCTTTTTCGGAAGCTTCGCTGAGTGCGCTCGCCGTCATGTCCCCGTCTTTGCCTTCTCGCTCACGTACCCCGTCGCCGAAACTGTAGCCAATACCCCATCGGTCGCCCGCGACACGTCATATCCAGGCGTGATCCGCGCCACATTCATCGGGTCAGGACAGATGCGAGATGTCGTTCACCAACCGGACCGAGGCGTTGCCGTCCGGATAGAACTCGACGATCGACAGCGAGGCCAGGTCCAGGTGCAGGCGGAACAGCAGCGACGGCCCGGCGTCCAGGCCCATCCGCAGCAGCGACTTGATCGGCGTGACATGGCTGACCAGCACGAGCGTCCGCCCGCCGTACTGCGCGATCAGTTCGTCGCGCGCCTTGCGGACCCGCCGGTGGACGCCGTCGAAGCTCTCGCCGCCCGGCGCCGCGATGGAGGTGTCCGAGAGCCAGTCGGTCTGGAATTCCGGGTCGCGGTCCATGGCCTCTTTGAAGGTGAGGCCTTCCCAGTCGCCGAAGTCGGTCTCGATCAGCCCCGGGTGGGTCTCGACCCGGCCGCCGAGCGCGTCCGCGATCGCCTGCGCTGTCTGCTGGGTGCGGATCAGCGGTGAGGCGATGATCGGGGCGACCTCGCCGTCGACGACCAGGCCCTCCATCGAGCCGAGGCGTTTCGCGGCGGCGGCCGCCTGCTGCTTGCCGTGGTCGGTGAGCGGCACGTCGCCGCGACCGGAATAGCGCTTGTCGACCGACATCGCCGTCTGGCCGTGCCGCACGAGGAGCAGTTTGGTCGGCGTGCCGGTGGCGCCGGTCCAGCCGACCGGGCTGATCCTGTCCTGCTTCACGGTCTTCGGCGCTTCTGGCTTCTTCTCGGTCCCGGCGTCCATCGCCTCGTTCGCGAGCCCGTCCGCGTGGGAGTTCTCCGCGCGCGGGATCCACTCGTAACGCACGCGGGAAAAGCGCGCCGCCAGCTCCTTGGCTTCGGCGTTCAGCGGCTGCATCGACGGGTGCTTGACCTTCCAGCGCCCGGACATCTGTTCCACCACGAGCTTCGAGTCCATCCGGACGTCCACTGTGGACGCTCCGAGCTCGGCGGCCGCGGCGAGCCCGGCGATCAGGCCGGAGTACTCGGCGACGTTGTTGGTCGCGATGCCGACGTAGGCCTTGCGCTCGGCGAGCACCTCACCGGTGACCGCGTCCTTGACGACCGCGCCGTAGCCGGCGGGCCCGGGGTTGCCCCGCGACCCGCCGTCGGCCTCGATCAGCACGTGGTCGGTCACAGGCCGGACTCCAGCGTGCGCACCAGGATGGCGCCGCAGTTCTCGCACTGGATGACGTTGTCCTCGGGAGCGGCCTTGATCTCGGCGATCTCGCGGCGGTCGATGTCGAGCTGGCAGGCGCCGCAACGGCGGGCCCGCAGCAGCGCCGCGCCGATGCCCTTGTGCGCCCGGACGCGCTCGTAGAGCTTCAGGAGGTCTTCCGGGAAACGGGGCAGGAGCTTGGCGCGGTCTTCGTCGCGGCGTGCCTTCGTGGTGTCGAAGTCGGTGAAGTTCTCGTCGCGGCGGCGGACGGCCTCGGCGACCTCGTTCTCGGCCTTCGCGACCTCGGCGCTGGTGCGCTGGGCGTCGAGGTCGAGCGCCTCGCGGCGTTCCATCAATTCGAGCAGGTCGTCCTCGAGCGCGGACTGACGCCGGTTGAGGCTGTTCAGCTCGTGCTCGATGTCGGTCATCTGCTTCGCCGCGACGGAACCGGATTCGAGGAGCTTGCGGTCGCGGTCGCCGCGGGCGCGCACCGACTCGATCTCCTTCTCCTGGCGGGCGATCTCGCGGTCGAGGTCGGACGCCGCGGTCTGGACCGAGACCAGTGCGTCACGCCGATCGCGGACCATCTTCTCGCCCGCGTCGATCTCGGCGATCTCCGGCAGGGTGCGGCGGCGGTGGGCGGTACGCGAAAGTTCGGCGTCCACCTTCGCGAGTTCGAGCAGCTGGCGCTGGACGGCGGGGTCGGCCTTCACGGTGCTCCTTGTGATTCTTAGTGCTCGGTTCGGGTGGCCCGTAGCGTCCACGGGTCGGTGCACCGCGTGGAGACGTGAACGTCGACGTTACCCGCAAACGCGGCGCGGACGACGGCCGAGGCTTGCTCGCACCACGGCCATTCGCTCGCCCAGTGTGTGACGCCGACCAGGGCGGGGACTTCGGCGATCTCGGCGAGGTGTTCGCCGGCGGGATGATGCCGGAGATCGGCGGTGACGTACGCGTCGACCCCGGCGGCGGTGGCCCGCTTGAGATAGCTGTCGCCGGAACCGCCGGAAACGGCGACGCGGCGGATCGGGCGGGCCGGGTCGCCCGCGCCGTAGACGCCGGGTTCCGTGCGGGGCAAGGCGTTCGCGACGCGTTCGACGAAAACGGAGAACGGTTCGGGCGCGGGCAATTCGCCGATGCGGCCGATGCCGGTGACGCCGTCCTCGCGGGGGTCGAGCGGGCCGAGGACGGTCAGGCCGATGGCGTCGGCGAGCGCGTCGGAGACTCCGGGCGACGCGGAATCGGCGTTGGTGTGCGCGCAGTAGAGGGCGACGCCCGCGCGGATCAGGCGGTGCACGAGACGGCCCTTGGTGCTGTCGGCCGGGACGCCGTGGACGCCACGCAGCAACAGCGGATGGTGCGCGACGATCAGCTGCGCGCCGTCTGCGATCGCCTCGTCGACGGTCTCGTCGACCGGGTCGACGCAGAACAGGACCTTGTCCACGTTCTCGGCCGGGTCGCCGCAGACGAGTCCGACGGCGTCCCACGATTCGGCGAGTTCGGGCGGGTACGCCTGCTCCAGGGCGGCGGTGACTTCGGCTAGCGCGGGCACCCGGGGATTTTCGCATGTAGCGTTTCCGGGCATGCGACTTCGGGTGCTCTGCGCGCTGCTCGTGGCCGGACTGCTGACGGTGCCCGCGCCGGCTTCGGCGTCCTCGGGTTTCTGGACGCTGACCGATCTGGCCGCTCAGCGCGTGCAGATCGCCGACAAGGTCGCGGCCGCGAAGTTCGGTACGCCGTCGCCGATCGACGACCCGGTGCGCGAACAGCAGATCCTCGACTCGGTGGCGGCGAAGGCGCCCGGTCTCGGTCTCGACGCGGCCGGCGTGGTGCGGTTCTTCCGCGACCAGATCGAGGCGAACAAGGTCGTGCAGCACGGCCTGTACGCGCGATGGACCGAGCACCCCGGCTCGCGGCCGCCCGGACGACCCGATCTGGCGACCGAGGTCCGGCCGGTGATCGACCGGCTCAACGCGGGCCTGCTCTCCGAACTCGCCGCGACCCGATCCGCGCGGGCGCGGCCGTCGTGCGACGCGCGGCTGGCGGTCACGGTGCGGCTGGTCGACGCGCGGCGAGACCTGGACCGGCTGCACGCGGGCGCGCTCGGGGAAGCCGTCCGGTCGGCCTGCACTCGGCCCTGACCGCGGAGCGGGAGCAAGGGACCTTTGCTCTCACCTGGGTCGCTGACCTGCGAAAAGAGAGCAAGGGACCTTTGCTATCGCGCCCGGGTCAGTCCAGCGCCTTCGCGTCCTTGTTGATCGCCCAGCGGCCGGCCGCGCGCATGACTCGGCCCGTCCACAGCATCGCCCGGTAGGCCTTCGTCGAGTGATCGGGGACGTCGGCGTGGTCGACCTGGTACGGCGCGACGGACGCGCTCGACCGGAGGTGCAACGGCATCCTGGTCATCGCCTCTTTCGGCGATCTCGCCTGGACGAAGTGGTGCTCCGACAGGATCCGCCCGACCTCGTAGGGGTGCGGATGCTTGACGGTGATGCGATACCAGCGGAGCCCGGTTGCCGGGGACTCGACGATGGGTGTTGGTGCGCTCATACGCGACCTTCCTGCGTGTTTCTCTCCAGGAGGTCTACTCCCGCTTCGTCCCGGCTTGCCAGCTTCGCGCGCCCGGTAGCCGTTCAGAGCCGGTGAACGGTCGATCTCCGGCGGCCTTCACACTGATCGGGTGCTGCACATCGTCTTCGTCTGTTCCGGCAACATCTGCCGCTCGCCGATGGCCGAGCTCGTCTTCCGCGCGAAGGTCGAGGAGGCCGGTCTCGACCACCTCGTCCAGGTGTCCAGCGCGGGCACCGGCGGCTGGCACGTCGGCGAGGCCGCCGACAAGCGTGCCCGCGCGAAGCTTGCCGAACACGGTTACCCGACCGGACACGTCGCGGCCGAGGTCGACCGCGGGCATCTGGCCGCCGACCTGCTGCTCGCGGCGGACGACAGTCATCTGTCCTTCCTCCGGCGCAAGGTGTCGGACCCGTCCAAGGTCCGGCTACTTCGTGAGTTCGATCCCTCCGCGCCCGAAGGCGCCGAGGTGCCCGACCCGTACTACGGCGAGGACGACGGTTTCGAGGACGTCCTCGGCATGATCGAGCGGTCCGTTCCCGGCCTGCTCGGCTGGGTGCGCGCACACGCCTGAGGCGGACCGCTTACCGTGGTGGGGTGCGGTTGAAGTTCCTGCTGAAGCCCGGGTGGCTGGCATTGACGTTGGTGGTGTTCACCTTCGCCGTGTGCTGCTTCACCCTGCTGGCGCCGTGGCAGTTCTCCCGCGACAGCGAGCGCGAACACCAGAACGCGGCGCTGCGGGAGTCGTTCGCCGGTCAGCCGCGGTCGCTGGACCAGCTGCTTCCCGGCGGAGCCGCCCCTGACCAGCGCACCGAGTGGCATCTGGTCGCGATGAAGGGCACGTACCTGCCCGAGGGCGAGGTCGTGGCCCGTCTGCGCTCTGTACAGGGCGAAGCGGCCTACGAGGTGCTGACGCCGTTCCGGACTGTCGAAGGCACGGTCGTGCTGGTGGACCGCGGGTATGTCCGGCTCGACGACAAGTCGCGGGCCCTCCCCTTCGCCGCGCCTCCCACGGGGACGGTCGACATCGTCACGCGGGCGCGTCACGACGAGAAGGACGGGAAGAACCGCGACGCCTTCGCCGACGAGTCGACAGGCGGCCAGCTGCAGAGCTACGTCGTCGATTCCCAGGTCGTCGCGCGGGCCGCGAAGCTGGACATCCGGCCCGGCTACTTCCAGCTCGACGTCGAGCAGCCCGGCGTGCTGGGCGCGCTGCCGCTGCCGCAGACCGACGCGGGACCGTTCTTCTCCTACGCGCTCCAGTGGATCGCGTTCGGGGCCATGGCGTTGATGGGCTGGCTGTACTTCACCGTCCGCGAGCTGAAGCCGGGCGGCGCACTGACGACGGAGCGCCCGCAGCGGCGCAAGAGCGTCGCGGAGATGCTGGCCGAGGACGAACGCTCCGAAGTGGCTACCTGATCCGACGAGAAACTGGACCCTTTATGGGTCCATATCCGCGTGCTCATACTCGATCATGCTGATTCACCCGTGGGACGCCGCCCACGACGACGACGAATGGCGGGCCTGGCTCTCCGCACACGACTTCGGCCAGCTGATCGCCGGTGGCGCGGGCCGTGACCTGCCGGTCGTCAACCCGGTGCACTCCGTCTACGACGGCGACCGGACGGTCCTGCTGCACCTCGCGCGCCCCAACCCGGTCTGGCCGCTGCTGGAGGAACATCCGCGGGCGCTGCTCGCGGTGACCGACGACCACACCTACATCCGATCCGCCTGGAACACTTCCGCCGACCCGCTTTTTGCAGTTCAGAGCACCGGGCGATAGCAAAGGTCCCTTGCTCCCCACCCCACCCACCTGAAGTCCGTGAAGGCCTCCTTGAGGGACCCAGAGTCCCTCAAGGAGGCCTTCACGGACTAGCGAGCCAGACTAGCGAGCCAGCCAGGTCAGCGCCGTCGCCGCAGCCCGACCAGGACGGCCAGCACCACCGAGCTGATCGCGCCCAGCCAGCCGACCACCCGCGAAAGCTCAACGGCCCGCGTCACGTGACCGGCGTCCGGGTTCCGGCCGATGCCGAGCACCGGCAGTTCCTCGACCCCGTGCGGGTACACCGTCCGCCCGCCGACCCGGATCTCCAGCGCCCCGGCGAACGCGGCCTCGACGCGGCCCGCGTTCGGGCTCGGGTGCGCGGTCGTGTCCCGCCGCCACGCCCGCCAAGCACCGCCCGCCGAACCACCGACGACCGGTGCGGCGAGCACGGTCAGCCCGGCCGCGACCCGCGTCGGCACGAGATGGACGATTTCGTCCAGCCGCGCGACGAACCAGCGGTACCGCTCCGAGCGTCCCCGGCCGAGGCCGCGCAGCAGGCTGATCGCGCGCGAGCCGAGCAGGCCGGGCGCGCCCGCCAGGGCTCCCCACACCAGCGGCGCGATGACGACGTCCGCGGTGTTCTCGGCGAGCGTCTCCACCGAAGCGCGCGAGAGGCCGATGACGCCGAGGTCGTCGGCGACGCGGGGGTCCAGTGTGGACAGTGTGCCGCGCGCGGTCTCGAGGTCGCCTTCTTCGAGATCCCGCGCCAGCGAAGTACCGTGCGCGGCCAGACCGGCGGCACCGAGCACGGCCCAGGTGGTCACCGCGGTCGTGGCCGCCTGCAGGACGGGACTGCGCCGTCCGGCGCGTTCGGCGAGGACGCCCGCCAGCACGGCGGAACCCGCGAGACCGCCGGTCCACAACAGACCGGCAGCCGGATGCTTCGAACGGACCTTCGCGTCCACCGCCGAAGCCGCCCTGGCGAACGCCGTCACCGGAGGCCGTGACCGGGGATCCCCGATCGCGCCGTCCGCGGCCACCCCCAACACCAAGCCGATCGCGCGCGCCGCGCTCACCGTCGCCCCCCGCATGCAGTTCCCTCGAAGACCTGCAGAGGTTACTCGAACATCATCCGTCCAGAAGGGCGGCCATCTCGTCACGCGCCTGGATGACGATGTCCCGCATCGCGCGTTCGGCCCGGTCAGGGTCACCGGCGTCGACCGCGGCCGCGACCTCGACGTGCAGCGCGACGGCCTCGGGCTGCGGTTCCTCGGGCATCAGCCCGTGCCCCGTGCGCCCGGCGAGCACTTCGGCGACGACGGCGGAAAGCTGCGCGAACATCGGATTCCGCGACGCGGTCAGCAGCAGCTCATGAAAAGCGACGTCGTGCCCGAGAAAGGTCGCGAGATCACGCTGGTGCGCCGTCTCTTCCAATCGCTTCGCCAAAGCCCGGAGACGGCCGCCTTCTTCCGGCGTCGCGCGCAGCGCCGCGAACCGTGCCGCACACGGTTCGACGCCGGAGCGCAACTCGGTCAGCGTGCGCAGCGCGGTCTTCCGCTCGGATCCGTCGAGTTGCCAGCGGAGCAGTCTCGGGTCGTAATGGTTCCAGTCACGCGGCTCGCGCACGGTCATCCCGACCCGGCGTTTGCTGCTGGTCAGGCACATCGTTTCGAGAACGCGCACCACCTCGCGCGCCACCGTGCGCGACGCGCCGAACCGCTCTTGGAGCTCCTCCGAGCGCAGCACGGAACCCGGTGGCAGCTGCCCGTTCGCGATCGCGGAGCCGAGCGCGTCGAGCATTTCGGCATGCCTGTCATTGCCCACCAGGCGACCTTAACGTTCTGATTCGATTAAGTAGTACTTGATGTTGCTTAAGTAGTACTTTTGAGCTGTACTCGTCCCGGCTACAACGACGTGGGAGGTACGGATGACCGTCATCGTGGTGATGGGTGTTTCCGGCTCGGGCAAGACGACGGTGGGCACCGAACTGGCCGCCCGGCTCGGCGTCGACTACGCCGAAGCGGACACGTTCCATCCTCAGGCGAACATCGACAAGATGAGCTCCGGCCACCCGCTGAACGACGAGGACCGGCAGCCGTGGCTCGAGGCCATCGCCGGCTGGATCCGGGACCACCAGGACTCGGGCGGCGTCGTCACCTCCTCCGCGCTCAAGTACCGCTACCGCGACGTCCTGCGCGGCGGCGGCGACGTCTGGTTCCTGCACCTGCACGGCGATCGCGCCCTGCTCGCCGACCGGATGAAGACGCGCTCCGGCCACTTCATGCCGGTGTCCCTTTTGGACTCCCAGCTCGCCGACCTCGAACCGTTGCAGCCGGACGAGTTCGGGTTCGTCGCCGACATCGCGAAGAAGCCGGAAGAGATCGTCGACACCACTCTCGCCGCCTTCAAGGACCGCTGATGACCACCACTCTCGCCGCCTCCTGGACCGGGCACGACACACGCCTCATCGGCGCGACGGTGCTCGCCATCGCCGTGATCGTCGTCCTGATCACCAAGGCGAAGCAGCATCCGTTCCTGGCCCTCATCCTCGGTTCCGGCGTGCTCGGGCTCGTCGGGGGCATGCCGGTGGACAAGCTGATCAAGAGCTTCAGTTCCGGCGTCGGCTCCACCGTCGCGTCGGTCGGCGTGCTGATCGCGCTCGGCGCGATGCTCGGCAAACTGCTCGCTGACTCCGGCGGCGCGGACCAGATCGTCGACACCATCCTGCGCCGCGCGGGCAATCGCACGCTGCCGTGGGCGATGGCGCTGGTCGCCGCGCTGATCGGGCTGCCGATGTTCTTCGAGATCGGCCTGGTCATGCTGATCCCGGTGATCCTGCTGGTCGCCAAGCGCACCGGGAAACCGTTGCTGCTGCTGGGCATCCCGGCGCTCGCGGGGCTTTCGGTGCTGCACGGCCTCGTCCCGCCGCATCCCGGACCGCTCGCCGCCGCGGGCGCGCTGAACGCGAACATCGGCCTCACCCTGGCCTTCGGCCTGCTCGTCGCGATCCCGACGGTGATCATCGCCGGACCGCTGTTCGGCAGGCTGGCCGCGAAGATGGTCCCGGACGCCGTCGCGCCGGAACGGCTCGTCCCGGAGTCGTCGAACGACGAAGGACGGCGCCCCGGCTTCCTCGCGACGCTGTCCACCGTGCTGCTGCCGGTCGTGCTGATGATGGGCAAGGCGCTCGCGGACATCCTGCTGGACAAGGAGAACCACGTCCGCCGCGTGCTCGACTTCATCGGCGACCCGCTGGTGGCGCTGCTCGCCGCGGTCCTGGTCGGCATGCTCACGCTGGGCAAATCCGCGGGCTTCACGCGCGACAAGCTGTCGTCCACGGTGGCCGATTCGCTCCCGCCGATCGCCGGCATCCTGCTCATCGTCGGCGCGGGCGGCGGGTTCAAGCAGACCCTGGTCGACGCCGGGGTCGGCAACGTCATCACCGGCCTGGCGACCGGCGCGAACCTGTCGCCGCTGCTGCTCGGCTGGCTGGTCGCCGTCGCGATCCGGCTCGCCACCGGCTCCGCGACGGTCGCGACCGTGTCCGCCGCAGGCATCGTGGCGCCGCTCGCGGCGACCATGGACCCGTCGCACAGTGCGCTGCTGGTGCTGGCGATCGGTGCTGGTTCATTGTTCTTCTCCCACGTCAACGACGCCGGGTTCTGGCTGGTCAAGGAGTACTTCGGGCTTTCGGTCGGGCAGACCTTGAAGAGCTGGTCGATCATGGAGACGCTCATCTCCGTGACCGCGATCGCGCTGATCCTGCCGCTGGGCGCCCTCCTGTAGCGAAGTCACCGGTTGACACGTGACCTTTTGGTCACCTATTCTTCCCTCATGCCCGACGACGACCTGGTTTTCAAGGCCCTGGCGGATCCGACTCGCCGGTTCCTGCTCGACCAGCTGTTCGCGCGTGACGGCAGCACGCTGACCGAACTCGAGTCCGAAGTGGACATGAGCCGGTTCGGCGTGATGAAGCATTTGAAACTGCTGGAAGAAGCCGGACTTGTCGTCACGCGCAAGGAGGGCCGCGAGAAGCGGCATTTCCTCAACCCGGTCCCGATCCGGCAGATCCACGACCGGTGGATCGACAAGTTCACGGAGCGCACCGTGACCGCGTTGCTCGACCTCAAAGCCGAACTCGAAACCCCAGAATCCGAGGAGCCCTCATGACCGACACCCAGGTTTACCGCGTCTACATCAAGGCGACCCCGGAGAAGATCTGGGACGCCATCACGAAGCCCGAGTGGTCGCAGAAGTACGGGTACACCGGCCTGGTCGACTACGACCTGCGGCCGGGTGGCAAGCACGCCACCCACCCCACGCAGGACTACGTCGACGCCGGGTTCAAGAACGACCTCGTCGACGGTGAGGTCCTGGAAGTCGACCCACCGCGCAAGCTGGTCATCACCTGGAAGCTGCGGATGGACCCGGCCTTCGACAAGGAGCCGCACACCAAGCTCACCTACGAGATCGAAGAGACGAAGACCGCGGGCACCCGGCTGACCGTCACCCACGACGTCACCGGCGCGCCGACGACGGCCGCGCTGATCAACGGCTCGCAGGAGGACGTCAACGCCGGACCGGGCGAGAACGCCGGTGGTGGCTGGGCCTGGATCCTGTCCGACCTCAAGTCGCTGCTGGAGACCGACGAGCCGCTGGTCCCGGCCGCCTCCTGAGCTGACGCCCCGGAAGTGTCATGAAAGGGGCTTTCAGGACGAAATTTGTCCTGAAAGCCCCTTTCATGACACGCGCGCCGCTCTCCCTAGACCCGCTTGGTCGCAGCCTTGAGAGCGACCTTGGCGGTGTCGGGAGCACCGATGGTGTCCAGGGCGAACAACGCCGCGCCGACCACGGGGGCGACGTCGACGACGCTGATCGAAGCGCGCGGGGCCACCTTCAGGCATCGCCGCTCGATCTCCGCGATCACCTGCGCGCCGACCCCGGTCAGCACTCCCCCGCCGAGGATGACTTCGGGCGTCTCCTCGGTCAGTTCGAGCCGCCGCAGGATGACCGCGACCAGCACGGCGACCTCCTCGACGAACCGGCCGACCACGTCCTGCGCCACCTCGTCACCGCCCGCCGCGACGGCGAACAGCAGCGGGCACAGACCGTGGATCGCGTCGGAGTGCAGATCCTCGAAGTGCAGGCGCCGCACCACTTCCAGCACCGTCGACGCCTTGAAGTGCGCGGCGACGGCCGTCTGCAAAGCCGTACCGGGACCCCGGCCGTCCTCGGCGCGGACGGCCCACCACAAGGCCTCCTCGCCGAGCCGGTAGCCGCCGCCCCAGTCGCCGGAGATCTTGCCCAGCGCCGGAAAACGGTGCTCACGGCCGTCGGCGCTGATGCCGGCGCCGTTGATCCCAGCCCCGCACACCACCGCCACACCGCTCCCGTCGGAACTGCCCGCCCGCAGCAGCGCGAGCGTGTCGTTGCCGACGATCAGCGTGTCGCTCCAGCCGCGCGCGGCCAGCGCCGCGTGCAGGACCTCTTCCTCCTCCGGGAAATCCAGTCCCGCGAGATAGGCCGACGTATGCGTCGCGAACGGGCGTTCGTCGGGAAGCCCCGCCCCGCGAAGGGCTTCCAAGACCAGCTTCTCCAACGCGGTCACGCTGCCGTCGACCCCGATGTTCTGCGGCGACGCGCCCGGCCCCCGCGACTGCCCGAGCACCCGTCCGTCGCGGGAGACGATCAGGACGTCGGTCTTGCTGTTGCCGCCGTCGATCGCGACGACGACGTCCCGTGAGCCCGCCGTCATGCCCCGGCCCACGGCAGGAACTGGCGATTGACCTGCACCAGTGTGTCCGCGAGCTGGTCGGCCTTGGTGTACTGGCCGATCAGCGGATGCGCCAGCAGCGCGTCCGCCACCCGGTCACGGCCGCCCTTGATCGCCGCTTCCAGCGCGAGGTGCTCGTACGAGGTCACTCCGGCGATGAGCCCGGCGAACCGCTGCTCCACCGGCGGCTGCGGGATCGGGCGGGGGCCGTTACCGTCCACAAGGGACGGAACCTCGATGACGGCGTCGTCCGGCAGGAAGTCGAACGTACCTTCGTTGCGGACGTTGACGACGTGCTCCTCCGCCGGACCGCCGGAGGTGAGCGCGTGCACGAGCTGTACCGCGGCCTCGGAATAGTAGGCGCCGCCCCGCTTTTCCAGCTGCTCCGGCTTGGTCACCACCGCCGGGTCGAGGTACACCTTGAGCAGTTCCTCCTCGACGTCGCTGACGACGTCCGCGCGCGGCCGCTCGGTGCGCTGCTTGGTGACCTGCTCGTCGTGCCCGTAGTAATACTTCAGGTAGTACGACGGCACGACGTTCATCCGCCGCATCCACTCGACCGGCGCGGTGACGTGCTCACCGAGGAATTCCGCGTGTTCCGCCAGGAGTTCCGGCAGGCGGTCCTCGCCGTTGACGAGCACTTTCCGTTCCCAGCTCAGGTGATTGAGCCCGGTGTGCACGAGCTTGACGTCGTCGACACCCGCGCCGAGCAGATGCGCGAACGTGCGCTGGAGGTGGATGGCGACGTTGCACAGCCCGACGGCGCGGTGGCCTTCGTTCAGCAGCGCGCGCGTGACGATGCCGACCGGGTTGGTGAAGTTGACGATCCAGGTATCGTCACCGGCGATTTTCCGGACCCTGTCGGCGATGTCGAGCACCACCGGCACCGTGCGCAGCGCTTTCGCGAGGCCGCCGGCGCCCGTGGTCTCCTGCCCGACGCAGCCGCAGGCGTGCGGGAACGTCTCGTCCCCGCGCCGCGCGCGCTGGCCGCCGACCCGCAACTGGATCAGCACCGCCGACGCGCCCTCGACGCCTTCTTCGAGATTGGCGGTGGTGCGGACCCGCGCCGGATGCCCGGCGTGGCTCAGCAACCGGTTGCTGAAGTCCCCGACCGCTTCCACCCGGTACGCGTCCGGATCGATCAGCACGATCTCGTCGACGTCCAAAGTGGACCGCCGTCCGGCGATCCCGTCGATCAGCTCGGGTGTGTAAGTGGACCCACCACCGACGACTGCCAGTTTCATCCCTTGACCCCTGTGAATGTGACGCCCTTGACGAAGGACTTCTGCGCGAACACGAACAGCACGATCACCGGCAGCATGATCAGCGCGGTGGCCGCCATGGTGAGGTTCCATTCCACGTGGTGCATCCCGCGGAACGACGCGATCGCCAGCGAAAGCGGCCAGCTGTCGCGGGTCTCACCGGTGTAGAGCAGCGGACCGAAGTAGTCGTTCCAGGTGAACAGGAAGCAGAACATCGCGGTGGCCGCGATCCCCGGCTTCGCCATCGGGATCAGCACCTTGATCATCGTCTGGAACTCGTTGCAGCCGTCGATCTTCGCCGCTTCGAGATAGTCCTTCGGAATGGTGAGGAAGAACTGCCGCAGCAGGAAGATCGAGAACGCGTCGAAGAAGAAGTACGGCACGATCAGCGGGACCAGCGTCCCGGTGAACCCGAGCCGCACCCACAGGTCGTACAGCGGCACGACGGTGACCTGCGGCGGCAGCATCATCGCGGCCACGGTGAGCATGAAGAACAGGTTCTGCCCGCGGAACTTCAGCTTGGAAAGCGCGTACGCCGCCGGGATCGCCGAAACGAGCGCCCCGAGGGTGGCCAGCGACGAATAGAGCATGCTGTTGCCGAAGTACTGCAACAGCGGCGCCTTTTCGAACACCTCGATGAAGTTCTCGAAGTGCCATTCCTTCGGCCAGAAGTTCGACGAAAGCGCCTGGTCGCTGGACATCACCGCGGTGAGGAACACGAACAGGATGGGCAGCATGAAGATCACGCCCATCGCGATCCCCAGGCTGTGCGTGGCGATCCAGTACAGCTTCTTGTCCCATTGGCGCCGCACCCGCACCTTCGGCGGTTCGGACGCCGGGGCGGTGTGCCGGGGCTCGGCCAGTGTGGTCATCCGCCCTCCTCCTGGTGCTGGGACTTACGCAGCTGCCGGACCAGAATCCAGGTGAACCCGGCCGAAACGATGAACAGCAGGACCGCCATCGCCGCCGCGTAACCCATGTTGAAGTACCGGAAACCCTGGACGTACAGCCAGACCGGATAGGTCAGCGTCGAATTCTGTGGTGCGCCGATGAATCTCGTGTTGCCCGCGACGTCCGCCGCTCCGGCGGCCGCCGAACCCGCGACGATCGCCTGGGTGAAGAACTGCAGCGCGAAGATCATCGAGTTGACGACGCCGAACAACAGCACCGGCGAGATCGACGGGAGCGTGACGTGCCAGAACCGGCGGACCGGACCGGCGCCGTCGAGCTCGGCGGCCTCGTACTGCTCCTGCGGCACGTCGAGCAGCGCCGCCAGGATGATGATCATCAGCTCGCCCGAACCCCACATCACGAGCAGGGTCAGCGCGGGCTTCGACATCGCCGGGTCGTTGAACCACAGGCCGCCGTCGATGCCGACCGCGCTCAGGAACGCGTTGACCGGGCCGTATTCCGGGTTGAACAGGAACACGAACGCCAGGGTCGCCGCGGCGGGCGGGGCCAGCGAGGGCAGGTAGCAGAGCGTCCGGACCAGGCCGACGCCCGACTTGAGCCGGGAGATGATCGACGCCGTGCCGAGGGCGAACACCACGCGGCAGAACGTCAGGACGATCACCAGCCACAGCGTGTTGTACGCGGCGGTGCCGACCAGCGGTTCGCTGGTGAACATCCGGATGTAGTTGTCGAAGCCGACGAATTCCGGCGCGTTGATCAGGTCGTAACGGGTGAACGAGTAGTACACCGTGGCGATCAACGGGTAGCCGAAGAAGATCAGGAACCCGAGCATCGCCGGTGCGATGAAGTAGAAGACCGTCCGACGGCGGCGCGCCGCGTTCCCCTTCCGCGTCCGGGTGGACGCGGAAGGGGAACCGACCGCCCTGGACTCCAGGGTCGATGTCATGCGATCAGCCGCCGGCGCGTTTCTGGGCCAGCTCGTCGTTGATCTGAGCGTCGACCTGCTTGAGACCCGCGGTCATGTCGGGGATGTTGCCCGCCTGCCACTTCTCCGCGAAGTCGTTGACGGCCTTGAGGTGCGCGTCGCCGATCGGGGTCGACGGGTTGGGAAGCAGCTTCCCGCCGTTGTACAGATCGAGGAACGTCTTGAACTCGGGCGTGACCTCGAGCTTCGGGTCGGTCAGCGCGGCCTTGGTGCTCGGCACGTTCTTGAGCCCGTTCGACAGCTCGACGAGCGTCGACGTGTCGAGGGTGACCTGCTTGATCAGTTCCCAAGCGGCACCGGGGTTCTTGGCGCCCTTGGGGATCGCGATGATCGTGCCCGTGGTGAACGCGCCGCCGTAACGGTCCGGCTTGCTGTCGAGCACCGGCGGGGCCGCGGTACCGAACTTCAGTTCCGGTGCCTGGTCCTTGATGAACGCGGTGCGGTACTCGCCGTCGATCATCATCGCGAGCTTGCCACGCTGGAAACCGTGGTCCGCCGAGTATTCCTCGCCGAGACCGGCCTTGAACTGCTCGACCTTGGCGTGGCCGCCGTAGAAGTCGACGAGCTGCTTCTGGAAGTCGAACATCGACTTCCACTCGGGGCTGTCGGCCAGGTGGGACTGACCGTCGGGGCCGAGGTAGGTGGCGCCGAAGTTCGGGGCCCAGTACTGCGCGTAGTTCGCGTAGAACGGCATCGACGGCAGGAAGCCCGCGGTCTTGATCGAGCCGTCCGGGTTGAACTCGGTCAGCTTCTTGGTGGCCTCGAACAGTTCCGAGGTCGTCTTCGGCGGCGAAGTGATGCCCTTCGCCGCGAACATGTCCTTGTTGTAGTAGAAGCCGTAGACGTCGGCGAGCAGCGGCATGGCGCAGCGCTTGCCCTGGTACTCGGTGTAGCTGCGGACCGCGTCCGGAATCTGGTTCAGGTCGATCTTGTCGCGGTCGATATAGGGCTTGAGATCCTGGAAACTGCCCGTGGAACACCAGGCGCCGAGGTTGTCGGTGAAGAACGAGATCGCCACGTCCGGCGGGTTGCCACCGCGGATGGACTGGGTGATCTTGTCGTCGTCCTGCTGGCCTTCGTGCTTGATCTCGATGTTCGGGAACTTCGCCTTGAGCTTGTTGAGCCCGGCGGTGACCACGTTGTACTCGCGGTCGGTGAACTTGCTGTAGACGGTCAGCGTGAGCTTCGCGTCCGAGGCGGGGGCGGCCGCCGGGTCACCCGACCCACTGTTCGGGCCGCTTGCGGCGCCCGAACAAGCGGACACCAGTGCGGCGACGGTGACCGCGCCGAGCACTATCGAGCCGCGCCAACGGCGGCCACTTCTCCGAACCTGGGTCGTGGAACTCATGACCCTCCTCCTAATTGGTTGGGGCGGGAGACGGTGGTTCTGTTCGTGATTCGGGGATCGCCGCGAGCTGACCGGGCTCTCCCGCCCCGGACCTGCGGGGCCCGAGGAGCGAAGGGGTGTTGACGCCGAAGACGTCCCTGCGGACGGTGGCGAGGGCGGATTGAAGGGCGCCCTCGCGCACCGCGTTGCCCTGCACCGAAGCGACCCCGACGGGGGTGCGGGGCAGGACGAGCTCGTGCAGCCTTTTCGCCACCAGTGCGGCGAATTCGTCGCCACCGGCCCGGCTGGTGTCACCGGAAAGAAGCACGAGTTCGGGGTCGACGACCGCGATCAGCCCGGCCGCGCCACTCGCGACGCGGCGGGCGAGGTCGTCGAGGAAGGCTTGGTTGTCGTCTTGTCGTGCCTTGGCGACGGCGTCCGCGCCGTCCTCGGCCTCGATGCCGTGCGCGGCGGCCAGCTCGACGACGGCGGGTGACGCGACGAGGTCGCCGAAACGATCTCCGGCGCGAGGTTTGGTGCCCGGGGTGGCGACGGAAACCGGGTCGGGAACACGCATCCAGTCGATCTCGCCGCCACCGCCGGTCGCGCCGCGCAGCAGCCGCCGCCCGACCACCACCGCGCCGCCGACGCCGTCGCTGAGCCAGATCATCACGAAGTCGTCGAGACCGACGGCCTGGCCGACGGTCATTTCGACGATCGCGACGAGGTTGACGTCGTTTTCGATGGTGACGCCGACGCCGAGTTCCTCGCTGAGCCTGGTCGGCACGTCGAAGCCGAGCCAGCCGGGGATGTGCGGCGCCGACGAGAGCAGACCGGTGCGCGGGTCGAACGCGCCCTGCGCGCCGATGACCACGTGACGGAGGTCGGTGGCGGCGAGCCCGGCCTCACCGGCGACATGGGTGAGCGCCGCGCCGAAGGTGCCGACGACGTCCGCGCCCGCGTGGACCGGCAGCGGGACCTGGTACTCCGCGAGCACCGCGCCCGTGACGTCGGCGACGACGAAATCGGCTTTCTGGGGTGTCAGGTCCACGGCCGCGACGTAGGCGACGCCGCCGTTGACCTGCCAGAGCTGCGCCCTCGGCCCACGGCCCCCACCGCGCACGCCCGCCTTGGCGACGACGTCGTCCTGTTCGAGGCGGGTGAGCAGCTGCGCCGTCGCGGGCTTCGACAGGCCGATCGCGACCTCGAGCTCGGAGCGCGTCAGCGGGCCGTCCCTGAGGAGGACCTCGATGGCCGCGCGATCGTTGATCTCGCGCAGCATTCGCGGACTACCGGCTCGCACTGGGGCTCGCTCCCGACTTCGTTAGGAAACTTTACAGACGGTTTCCGGGGACTGTAGTGAGCCGAACCACAGCCGTCAACGGGCCTGGAAAACGGGGAGGTAACGCTTGGCGCGTTCCGCACAGCGGGTATGCGTACCGGTGCGGAGGGTGGCCGCGGGTGGACCTGCTTCTTGAGTGGTAATGGCGGCTGGAGGGGGAACGGCGAGGTGGGCGGTGGCGCGAACCGCTGCCTCGAGTGCCGGGGCCCGATGCAATGAAAGGCCCGTTACTCGCAAATTTTGCAAGTAACGGGCCTTTCATTGCACTCGCGTACCGGGGGCAGCCCGCTCACAAGGCGCCGCCCGCCCAGATGTCATGAAAGGGGCTTTCAGGACGAAAAACGTCTTGAAAGCCCCTTTCATGACATCTCTGGACCGAGCACCGAACGTGCCGGGCACTCGCGTACGGGGTCAGACGCCTGCCCAAGCCGCCAACATGACGCGTGCGATCGACGAGTTCCCCGGCAGCACCAGCTGCCGCGCGCCACCGGCGATCGGGGTCGGCACGGCGCCCGCGTTCCGCAGCTGACTGTTCGCGAAAGCGGCCCGCACCTCCGAGCGCGAAACCCAGAACGCCTCTTCGATTTCGCCCTCCGCGGGCACGATCGTCGAAGAGATGTCGGCCCGCGCGGTGAAACCGAGCATGATCGACCGCGGGAACGGCCACGGCTGGCTGCCGAGATAGCGCACGTCGCGCACGTCGACGCCGACCTCTTCGCGGATCTCCCGCTCGACACAGCCTTCGAGCGACTCCCCCGCCTCGACGAACCCGGCGAGGATCGAGTACCGGTTTTCCGGCCAGATCGGCTGCCGTGCCAGCAGGACGTGCTCGCCGTTGACGCCGGCGTCGTCGTGCACGAGGCAGATGACGGCGGGGTCGGTGCGCGGGTATTCCTCCCGGCCGCAGCCGGTGCACTTGCTCGCCCAGCCCAGCTGGACCACCTCGACCGGGCTCCCGCAGCGCGTGCAGAACTTCGCCTGCCGACGCCAGTTCAGCAGCGCCTGCGCGGTGGTGAACAGCCCCGCCGACGTGTCGTCGAGCAGGTCACCGTAGCCGCGCAGGTCGACCCAGATCTCGCCTTCGTGCCGCGGGACCTCTTCGATGACGCCCCAACTGCCCGCCATTTCGACGGTCTCGGTCTCCCCCGCGGGGCGGCCGGGCAGCGACCAGTAGTCGGTGCCCTGCCACTCCCCCAGGAAGACCGCGTCGGCGGGCGGCTCGGCGCCGAAGTCCTGCGTCTTGCGGGTCGCGAGCGAGCCGGAACCCTCGACCACCGGGGTGCGCGCGTGCTCGTCGAGCAGCACGACGCGCGCGTCCGGCCAGCGCTCGGCGAGCCTGTCCGGGTTGGTGCGCAAGGATTCCTGACGGTCCGCCGTGGAGCGCGAAAGCGTCGGGAGCGCCCCTAACCCGAACGGTGTCTCCATCAGGCTGGTTCCCCGACGGTCACGTCGCCCAGTGCCTTCAGCTTCGGCGCGAGGACGTCGGCGTCGCCGACGACGACCCCGGTGAACCGCTGGGGCGCGAAGAACTCCAGCGCGGCGTTCGCCACGTCCTCGGCGGTGACCGCGGCGAGCCGGGCCGGATGCTCGGCGAGCCATTCGGCGCCCAGTCCGGTCGCGGCGAGCGCGGCCAGCTGCGCGGCGAGGCCCGCCTGCGACGACGCCGACGTGACCAGCGAGCCGATCGCGTACTGCCGCACCGACTCGACCTCGTCGGCGGTCGGCGGCACGAGACCGAGCCTGGCCAGTTCGTAGCGCGTCTCCAGGAGCGCGGCGGCGGTCGCGTCGGTCGCGGTGTCCGCGTCGACGTTCACCACGGCGGTCTGGTCCGTGAACTCGAAGCCGGAGTGCGCGCTGTAGGTGTAACCCTTGTCCTCACGGATGTTCTCGACCAGCCGCGACGAGAAGTATCCGCCGTACGCGAGGTTCGCCAGCTGCAAAGCGGCGTACCTCGGGTCCGTGCGCGGCACGGTCTGCGCCGACAGCCGGATCTGCGACTGCACGGCACCCGCGCGCGGCACCAGCAGGACGTTGCCGCCGGTGAGGTCGGGCAGCGCGGGCAGGCGGACGGCGGAGCGGTCCGAAGCCCAGCCGCCGAGTGCCTTCTCCAGGTCGCCGATGACGGTCTGCGGGTCGATGTCGCCGACGAGCACCAGCACGGATCCGCGCGGCAGCACCGAGGCCTGGTGCAGAGCGCGCACCTGCTCCGGCGTGACGACGGCGACGTCTTCGGCCTGCGGGACCTCGCGCACCGCGGGGTGGTTCCCGTAGCGGTGCTTCTGCAGCGCCTCGCGGGCGATCGTCCTCGGCTGGGTGCGGGAGACGGCGATCCGCTCGATCAGTCGTTCGCGTTCCCGCGCGACCTCGGCGTCGGCGTACGACGCGCCGGTGAGCGCGTCGGCGAGGACGTCGAGCATCGTCGGCAGGCCCTCGGCCAGCGAGGTGCCGGAGATGGACAGCCGCTCCGGGTCGACGCCGGATCCCAGGTCACCACCGATCAGCGCCAGATCGGCGTCGATCTCGATGCGGTCGCGGCGGGCGGTGCCGGTCAGCAGGGTCTCGGCCAGCACTTCGGCGGTCGCCGGGTGCAGCGCGTCCTCGCCGGCGAACGGGATCCACACCCGCAGCTCGACCAGCGGCACGGTGGCCTTGCGGACGGCGAGCACCCGCAGGCCGTTGCTCAGCGTGGTGTCCACATGGGACAGATCGGCGGCGGCGCGCTGCGTCCCCAGCGACGGGACCGGACGCGGCCCGGCGGCCGTGCGGCCGATCTCCTCGGCGGTGCGGTGCGGTGCGCTCACTGCTCGGTACCTTCCTGGTCTGAAGATCCATTACCCGGGCGGACGACGAGGACGGCGCGCGAGTCCGGCCGCAGCGCCTTCGCCGCCGCCGAGACTGCTTCACCGGTGACCGCCGACATCTTCTCGGCGAGCCGGTACACCAGCGACGCGTCGCCGTAGAGCAGCTCGAACGAGCCGAGGGCGAGCGTGCGGGACACCAGCTTGTCGTGCTCGGAGTGCAGGCTCGCGGCCCAGCGCGCGGTGACCTTCTTCAGTTCCTGGTCCTCCGGCGGCGTGGCCGCCAGCTTCTCCAGTTCGTCGTCCAGCGCGGCGAGCACCTGCTCGGTGCTCACCTCGGGCGGGTGGATCGCGGTGATGGTGAACGTGTCCGGGTCGCGGGCCTCGAACGGGCCGAACAGCCCGGCGCCCGCGCCGATGTCGACGACCAGCGGCTCGCGGTGCACCATGCGCTGCTGCAGCCGGGAGCCGTCGCCGTCGGACAGCACGCCGGCGAGCACGAGGTTCGCCAGGTAACCGTCGAGGTCGTTGATCGGATCCGGCATGCGGTAGCCGATGCCGATCGCGGGCAGCGGGGCGTGCTGGTCGATCTGCTCGCCGCGCAGCTCACCCTCGGGGGCGGGCTCGGCGAACGAGGGACGCTCGGGCGCGGGCCGGTGCGGCACGTCACCGAAGTGCTTCTCGATCAGCTCGCGGGCCTGCTCGACGGTGAAGTCACCGGCGACGGTCAGCACCGCGTTCGCGGGCGAGTAGTAGGTGTCGAAGAAGGCCGCGCAGTCGTCGATGGTGGCCTGTTCGAGGTCCTCGAAACCGCCGTAACCGTTGTGCGCGTTGGGGAACGTCGAGTACAGCACCGGCGGGAGCGTGATCCACGGGAACCCGCCGTACGGCCGGTTCAGCACGTTGAGGCGGATCTCCTCCTTGACCACGTCGATCTGGTTGGCCAGGTTCTCCTGCGTCAGCTTCGGCGCCCGCATCCTGTCCGCTTCGAGGAACAGGGCGCGCTCGAGAGCCGCGGCGGGGAGCACCTCGAAGTAGTCCGTGTAGTCCGGATGGGTGGAACCGTTGAAGCTCCCACCACTCGACTGGACGTATCGGAAGTGCGCGAGCTTCTCCAGGCTCTCGCTCCCCTGGAACATCAAATGCTCGAAGAGGTGCGCGAAACCGGTGCGCCCTTCGGGCTCGGAACGGAAGCCCACGTCGTAGTGGACGCTGACACCCACCACCGGAGCGGTCGCGTCGGGCGCGAGCACCACGCGCAGACCGTTGTCGAGGGTGAATCGGACAAGCTCGGGATCGGCCATGCGCACCACCCTACGGGCTACTCAGGCCTCCAGGCGACGACCCTGGCGGGTCGCGGCGAAGGTGCCCACCACCGCGGCCGTGAAGTCGCTCACCCGCGCGATCTCCCCCTCCTCGGCGGCTTCCCTGCCGTACCAGTAGATCTTGGGCCCGCCCTTGAGCGCGGCGAATCCGGCGACCCACTGTTCTTGTTCGCCGAGAGCGAGCGCGTAGGGCAGCGCGCGGGAAAGAAGAACCTCGCGTTCGAGCTTCGGGACGGCCGCCGGTTTGGTCGTCAGCAGCGCGTCCCGGACGCCGAGCAGCCGTCTGTGCAGCGTGACTCCGGCGCCGGTGCGCGTCGGCAGCCATCGGGCCCCGACGGCGAGGACGGCGCCCGCGGCGACGACGATCAACCCGAGTTGGGCGTATCCGACCGTCAGCGCCAGCAGGATGGTGAGGAACAAACCGTAGAAACAGACACGCAGGCCGACGCGGGTGAGCTTGGCGGGAAGGCGCGAGTACCAGCGGCGTTCGACGACGCTGTCGTCCAAGGCGCCCCGCACCGTTTCGATCCCGATCCGGGCGGCTTGGATCTCCGACAGCAGCACCGACTCCCGCCCGTCCGGGAGCAGGACGTCGAACACCGCGCGTTCGAAGGCGGTCAGCTGCTCGTCCGGCGGATTGCGGCGGACGAGCCGCCAGCCGGTCAGTTCGCCGGGCTCCTCGCTCACCCACAGGTAGTTGCGGACCGCGAGGTCGACGACCGTCGCGGCGAGGTCGACGGCGTCGGCACGACCCGAAAGGACGAGCCCGGCCTGTCCCGGCAACACCCCGTCGGGTGACGCGAACGCGGCCTGGCCGTCCTTCCCGGTGAGCAGCCGGACCGGGAGCGCGTCGCCCGGATGCTTGTCCCGCCTCCGCAGCAACGCCAGCGCCACGGCGGCCGCGACCAGGGCGAGCGCGAAGCCGCCCCAGGCCCAGCCGACCGGAGCGGTGAGCACGAACGCCCCCGCGAAGGTCTTCGACGGCTCCAGCCGCGCGTTCGCCGGGACGGTGCCCGCGGGCAGCTCGACCGAGATCTCCATCCGCTGCCCGGCCGCGAGGTTCTGCTGGTTGAACCGGGTCAGCCCGGAATGCGAGATCTGGGCGCCGCCGCAGTGCGCCCGCGAGCCCTCGGGCCCGGCGAAACAGGTGACCGCGTTCGGGATGGACGGCGCGGCGAAGCTCGCGCGCACGAGTTCGAGCCGTCCGTCCCAGCCGCCCGCGACCTGCCAGCCGACCCGTACCAGGCCGTCGGCTTCGGCGACCGCACCGTCCACTGTGTACCGGACGATCGAGGTGCCGCCCTTGAGCCGGATGGTGAACTCGTCGTCGGTCAGCTCGGAGTTGCCCGCGCCTTCGATGACGACGTCACGGATGCCGATGATCCGGTCGCGGTCGCGCGGGGCGGCCGTGCGGAGCGGGATGCGACGGGTCATCGTCGCCTCGCTCGGCACGGACACCGCCTCGACGACCGAGAGGGCGCCGTCACGTTCGACCTTGAGCGAGATTTCCGCGCTGTTGGGGAGCGCGGGCAGCGACGGTTCGCCCTGCGCTCCCGCCGGTGCCGCACCCAGCACCAGCGAGAGCACCAGCACCGCCAGGAGGGCGCAAGTAGTCCTCTTGTTGCGGTAGTTGCGCGTGCAAGGACCGCAACAAGAGGACGAATCGCGGGAGTTCACGTCAGGCGGGGACCGGTTCCGGGCGGATCGAGCGCAGGTGCCCGGATTCGGCGAGGAGTCCGTCCAAAGCGGACAGGAACGACGGCAGATGCGCGGCGAACCGCCGCAGGTCCCGATCGCCTTCGAGGCCGCCGAACCAGTACAGCCCGGCCGAACCGTCCGCCGACGGGTCGAGCGCCTCGAACGTCCGGAGCCAGTGTTCGGCGTCGCCGAGCACGATGGCGTACGGCAGCGACCGGGAGAACACCATTTCCCGGTCCGCCAAGGGAATGCCCTCGACCTTGACCGTGTGCAGGTATTCGAGCAGCCCGCGCACCTGGCCGACCAGGCGCCTGCCGCGTGAGGTCCTCGGCGGCACCCACGACGCGCCGAGCAGCGCGGCGACCCCGGCGAGCGCGACCGCGACGCCGAGCAGCGCGTGGCCCGCCGTGAACGTCAGGACCGCGGTGCCCACGAGGCCGAGCGCGACCAGGCCGATGCCCGCCCAGGTGAGTTTGCTCTTGCCCTTGTCGGGGCGGCGCGAGAACCAGCCCTTGCGCACGACGTCGGCGTACATCGCCTCGCCCGCGACGCGGAGATCGACGGTGCCGCGGCCGCGGAGTTCCGACAGCAGCACGGAATCGGTGCCCTCGGGCAGGAGCGCGGCGTAGATTTCGCGCTCGAAGGCGACGAGGTGCTCGTCCGGCGCGTTACGGCGGGCGATCTGCCAATCGACGGTGCCCGCGCCGCGGACCTCGGCGATCCACAGGTAGTTGCGGACCGCGAGGTCGACCACCGTGCCGCTGACGTCCACGACGTCGACGGTCTCGTCGACGACCGTGCCGACCTGGCCGGGCAGGACGCCGTCGGGAGAGGCGAAGGAGACCCTGTCGCCGTCTCGCATGAGGACGTCGACAGGGCCGGTGCCCGCGGTGAGCGCGCCCTTGTCGCGGCGGCGCAGCAGCAGGATCGCCAGCGCGCCGAGCAGGAGGAACAGCGCCAGCGCCCCGAAACCGATGCCGGTGAGCGTGGTGAGGGCGAACGCGCCGCCGACCGACGAGAGCTGCTCGAACCGCGCGTTCGCGGGCACGGTGCCCGCCGGGAGCTGGACGGCGAGATCGACCCGTTCGCCCGCCGCGAGCTTGTCCTGCTCGATACGGACGACACCGCTGTGGTCGGTCTCCGCGAGCGAACACTGCCTGTCCGAACCGAGCGGCCCGGCGAAACAGTCCACTGTGGGCATTTCGCGCGTCGGCGCGCTGAACGAGGCGGACACGCGGGACAGCTCGCCGTCCCAGCCGCTCGCGACCTGCCAGCGCACCTGCTGCGCGCCGTTGACGTCGGCGACCGCTCCGTCCACTTTGTACTTGAGGGTGGCGGCGCCGCCGTCGAAGGTGGCGACCAGCTGCTCGCCGTTCGACTCGGCCTTGCCCGCGCCCTCCACCGAGACGTCGCGGACCCCGTAGACGCGGTCCTGCTCTTCACCAGCGGGAACCCTCAGCGGGATCCGCCGGACGAGATGCTGTCCACCCGGGACGGTCACCTGCTCGGTGATCGACACGGAACCGTCGCGTTCCACCTTCACCGCGACGTTCGCGGCCGCGCCGCTCGGCGGCTGGAGCAGCCCGAGCTGGCCGCGCGCGCCCAGTGGCGGCGGCTTCGGCAATTGTGGCGCGTTCGTCAGCGAAGGGCCCGCTTCGGGCGCCTCCGGAACATTCGAATCCGACGGCGGGGCCATCAAGGCCGAGCTCGCCGCGACGGCCACGACCGCCGTCCCCCATTTCGTCAACACAGCCACACACTCTAGGGCAGCCGATCTATGCTGACCGCCGAATCGCCGAATCCGCCACCTGGGCGAACGGCGTTGCAGACCGCATGGGGGATCCACTCGATGAACCACCAGCCGCCCGGCCCGCCTGACCCGCGGCGCCGGCCGACTCCACCGCCACGGCCACCGCAGGGCGGCCGTCCGCTGCCGCCGCCGGGTGCGCGCCCGCTGCCGCCGCGCGGTGGCCCGCCGCTGCCGCCGCCGAACCGGCCGGGCCCCGTTCCGCCGGGTCGCCCCGTCCCACCCGGGCAGCCGGGCCCGGGTCAGCGGCCGCCGATATCGCGGCCGATGCCGGTCCCGCCGCCGTTCCGGCCGGGTCCGCCGAGCGGTGGGATGCCGCTGCCCCCACCGGGCGCGGCCCCGCTGCCGCCGCCGCGGATCGGGGCGCCGGTCCCGTTCCAGCCCGGCGCCGTCGGCCCGCCGCAACTTCCCTACGGCCCGCGTTTCGCCCAGCCCGCTTTCGCGCCCTACGGGGGATACCGGCCCAAGAAGTCGAACGGCGGGGTCATCGCGGCCGTCGCGATCGTGGCCGTGATGGCGGTGATGGGCGGGCTGATCATGGTGATCGCCATCGCGAACGGCGGCTCACGCCACGTCGCGGACGCCGGGTACTCGAGCTATCCGACGAGCCCGACGACGTCCTCTTCGGACTACACGACGACGACGACCTCCAGTGAGACGTCGACGACCGCCACCCGCTCGCGCGATTCGACGGCGTCGCGCGAGACGTCGACCGGATCGAGCCGCGAGACCTCGGCCAGCCGGGCGCCGTCCGGTCCGCAACCGCATCACAAGCTGGCGGACAACCCGCTGTGGCTCAGCTCCGACGTCGGACTGCCGAACCAGGCGTGCAACCTCTCGCGCTGGGCGAGCAACCCGAACGCGTCGTCGGCGTTCTTCGAAAGCGCGCGGCCCTGCCTGGACAGTGTTTGGCAGCAGGTCATGAGCTACACGAAGCTGCCGTTCCGGGTGCCGACCGTGAAGTACCCATCCGGCAAGAACTGGTCGAGCCCGTGCGGTGACGCCAGCGGCGGCACGGTGGCGGCGTTCTACTGCTCGCAGAACGAGACGCTGTACATGCCGTACGAAGGCCTTCAGCCCGCCCAGTACGGCAACCGGCCCGGGGTCTACCTCGCGGTCTTCGCCCATGAGTACGCGCACCACATCCAGGCGCTTTCCGGTATCTCGGAGGCCTATTGGGACGCACGGTACGACGCGGGCACCGACTCGGCGGCGGGCCTGGAGATGTCGCGGCGGAACGAACTTTCGGCGCAATGTCTGTCCGGGACGTTCCTGGGCTCGACGGTGGGCCGCGGCGGCTCGGTCGATCAGGCGATGTACCGGGACGCGTGGGGATCTCAGGACCGCGGCGACCACAACGGCGGTCCGCGCGACCACGGCTCCGACGCGCACGCGATCTCGTGGTGGCAGCACGGCGCGCAGAAGAACCGGATAGCGCAGTGCAACACGTGGGCGGCGAACTCGTCCGACGTGTCCTGACGCGTTCGGTCCTCATTGCGTGTGAAGGCCCCCTTCCCTCGGCTGAGCCGAGGGAAGGGGGCCTTCACACGCTTTCAAAGGGTCAGCTCGGCGGGGTGAGGCAACAGACCGTTGCTATCACCCACCAATACAGAAGCCTCGATTGCGATAGGCGAATAACCAGAAGCACAGCAATAGAACATTTCTGACTGCCAGCCAGACAAAGGCTGACTGGCAGTCAGCCTGTCCAACCGCACTTTACACCCACACCTCACATTACCCCAAATGGAGCAATGATGTAACGAATGCCCCAGTGGGGCGATTGGACCTGTTCAAGGTCTTCACAGGGAGGCAAGGGCGTCTGAATGCACGACTACTATAGGCCGCAAACAAAACCACCATATATGCGCATTGAAGACAGCGCCCGTGCGGCATGGTCATGTTTTCTAAAGGAAACCAAGACCGGATCACTAAATGACGTCATAGAATGGCGAGACTTACTTTCAGCCAAGGAAAGCATAATTCATGACGTGCTACTTCGAATTAAAAGCGAAAACGTACGGCCCACCAGAATTCAAATTGTCGACCACCCCAAAGATCAAATTAACGTTCGCCCACTAGTAAGATTTAACATCGAGGATCGTATCGCGTACAGCGCACTAGCGCTACAGGTCGGGCGAGCTATCGATAACACCATGAACGGCGCTGTTCATAGCTACCGATGGCGCCTAGATGGATCTAGATTTTGGAATCCAATCCCATCGTGGATTCGGATGCAGCAGCGTGGACGTCAGGCGCTGAAATCCAATAATCACCTCAGACTCGCAAAAACAGATATCGTATCCTTCTACGAGAATATCGACATAGACATCCTAGTCGACGATATCAACGCGCTTGACATCGAAGGATACTCACCTCGACTGCTAAACGAATTCCTAGCCGGTTTTCAGCAGGTCAACCACGCCTGGGGACTACCCCAAGGCCCCGACGTATCCGGACTCCTATCAAACCTATATCTATCGCCCATCGACCACTATCTGCAGAGAAATAATCTTCGATACCTAAGATATTCCGACGATATGGATATATTCGACACCAACTGGGACAACCTTAGATTTGCACTGCTAGATATCAATAAAATGATGCGGTCTCGCCGCTTGGCAATGGCGTCAGGAAAGACGAGGATATTCGAACCCGATGAAGCACTTGGCAGATTCGAGGAAAATGAGAAGGATGCAATCCAATACGGGATCTCAATCGAAACGAGGCGTTCTTCAGCAGAGTTGCGCGCCTACTTCGATAAGACAATCCAGGAACAACCTTTATTTCGCAGAGACCTAAAATGGGTAACCTGGCGACTCGGAAAGCTGAAAGACGACTATGCAGTCAACTGGTCATTGCGAAATCTTGAGCGTAATCCTCATCTTGCGGAGCCACTGTTTGACTACCTACACTTCTTTGTGGATATATCTCCTCAAATCAGCAATCATCTGAACCTGATGATTAGACGCGCCGGAAGACAGAAGAACCCCTACCTAGAGCAGGAGATAATTAGATATTTTCTATCTCGCGACTTGTACAGTTACGACGTGTGGCAACTCGCTTGGAACTTAGTTGACGACCGAAACAAGGAAGGATTTGTGCGTGAGCACGCAGCTCGATACATAGGTCGCCATGCCAGATATGGAGACGGGCAGAGACTAAAACACTACTACGAAAGCGAGGCCGAAGTTCGAATGCGGCGAGCACTTCTTATTGCAATGTACGAAGCCAACTACTGTTCAAACCGCCTTCTTCAAGGATTGAGACTTGAACCTACCGAGATCAGATGGACCGCAGAATATCTTCTTCTGCAGCCAAAAATACCCCTCCCTAAGCAGGTCATCTAGATGCCATTAACGAGCCAGGAGTCAGCTCCCTATGTCAGGGTACTCGATTCACTGTACGAAGACTCAACATATAGCGCTCAAGCTTACTTTGAAGCCGCAAAGAGAGCAGAATTATGGGGAAAAGTTGTAGTATTCATACCCGCAATAGTTGCGGCATTCGCAGGAATTCTAGTCGCACTAGACTGGAACAAGGCTTGGGGAGTAGCGTCAGCGACAGCCGGCCTAGTAGCAGCAACGGGATCGTTCCTAGGTGCAGAACGGAAGACGCCAGCCTATAAGGATTCGGCCCGCAGATACACACAATTGCGCCATGATATCCGACTCGCACGCAGTCTTGCTGGAGAATGCGAGTCAAAGGATGAACTTCAAGAAACAACCAGGGCGCTAGTAGCCAGCTACCAATCTATTGTTTCACGAGACGAGCCCCTGTCAAACAGATCTTTTACCACCGCAGACAAGCGAATAAAAAAGGGAATCATGAATACCAGCACAAAGAAAGACGACTAGAGGGTCGCAATGTAGCAATTTACTTGCGCCACCCACTGAGCGACAGTCCTATACTCTGCCGGGCAAGGCTACAGATCAACGACTGTCTGTGCAGAATCAGCCCGGCGGGGCGAAGGGGTTTTCCGGTTCTGGCGTGGTCTCCGACTGCGGCGGGGTGACCGGCGCGGGAGCGACCGCCTGCGGATACGGCTGGCCAGGTTGCCCCTGCGGCAGGTACTGCCCAGGCGGTGCGTACTGCGCACCAGGGGCAGGGGGCGCGTACTGCGGCTGCAGCTTCGCCTGATCCCGCCGCCGACGCTCGGCCAGCACCGCCGACAGGTACGCCCAAGCGGGTACCCCCGGCGGCACCGGTGCCCCGATCGTCGCCGCGACCTGCTGCGCGAGCCCGTGCCCGAGGGCTTCGACGGCTTCGGGGCGAAGCTCGCTCGTGCGGCTCAAGTACTGGCGGACGGCCAGCGCGAGCTCGTTCGGGAGCCGGGTCAGGTCCAGTTGGGAAGCCCAGTACGCCAGCTGCGGCGGCATCCCGACATACGGCGTCCGGGCGGCGGGCATGCGTTCCCGGATCACCAGGGTGCCGGCGAGGTAGTCGCCGACGCGGCGCCCGTTGGGCGACAGCAGTGACGTGACCACCGCCACGGCGCCGAGCAGGCCGAGCGCCCAGAAGTCGATGAAGAACCCGGCGAGCCCGCGGACCAGCGCGTGCCGGAACCGGACCGGGCCGCCGTCGGTGCGGACCACCCGCAGGCCGAGCGCCATCTTCCCGAGGGTGCGGCCGCGGCTCAGCGTCTCGAAGATCACCGGGTAACCGACCATGATCAGCACGAGCGTCACCAGGAACAGGGTGAGCGCAAGCGCCTCGTCGCCGAACGCGGCGACCTGGCTCAGCACCAGCATCGCGACGAACAGCGCGATCAGCTGGATGGTGACGTCGACGATCATGGCGAGCCCGCGGCTGGCCAGCTTCGCGGCTCGCACGTCCAGGACGACGGCCTCGCCGGTGACTAGTTCGGACTCTTGTTCCACCCGGCAAGCGTAGTGACGAATAGGCTGGGCGACCAAAGACGATCGCCGGGAGGGCTCCGAGTTGGACGTGGACGTGTTCGTCGCCGCGCACCAGGCCGAATGGAACCGGCTGCGTGACCTCGTCGGCCGCGCCGGGAAACTCAGCGGCCCGGACGCCGACGAGCTGGTGACGCTGTACCAGCGCGTCGCGACGCATCTTTCGATCATCCGCTCCGTCGCGCCCGATCCCGTGCTCGTCGCGCATCTGTCCGGCCTGGTCGCGAAGGCCCGGTCGGCCGTCACCGGTTCGCACAGCCCCGCGTGGCGCGAGGTCGGGCTGTTCTTCACCCATCGGTTCCCCGCCGCGCTGTACCTGAGCAGGCGCTGGTGGCTGGCGTCGGCCGCGGCGTCGATCGCCGTGATGGCGATCGCGGCGGTGTGGATCGCCGGTGACCCGCAGGTGCTCGCGTCGCTGGCCTCGCCCGAGGAGTTCAAGGACCTGACCGCGCCGGGCGGCAAGTACGAGACGTACTACTCGTCCGACCCGGCGGGTTCCTTCGCCGCGCGAGTCTGGACCAACAACGCGTGGGTGGCCGCGACCTGCCTGTTCCTCGGCGTCGTGCTGGGTGTCCCGGTGATCTACGCGCTCTGGGTGAACTCGCTGAATCTCGCGATCGGCGCCGCGCTGATGTCGTCGGCCGGACGGCTCGACGTGTTCTTCGGCCTGATCCTGCCGCACGGCCTGCTGGAGCTGACCGCGGTGTTCGTCGCGGCCGGGACGGGGCTGAAGCTCGGCTGGACGGTCATCGACCCGGGACGGCGCTCCCGGACGGCGGCGCTCGGCGAACAGGGCCGATCGGTCGTGGTGATGGCGCTGGGGCTGACAGCGGTGCTGCTGGTCTCCGGCGTGATCGAGGGTTTCGTGACGCCTTCGGGGCTGCCGACCTGGGCGAGGATCGGCATTGGAGTAATCGCCGAGGTCGCGTTTCTACTCTACGTGTTCGTCGTGGGGCGCCGGGCCGCGAAAGCGGGCGAAGTGGGTGATGTCGACTGGCGATACGCTGGAGATTCTCGACCGGAAGCGGGCTGACCTGGTTAGCTCCTCCCATGGGGAGAAAACGTTTACGCGTATTCGCGATAGTCGTCCTGTCCATCCTCGCCTCGACGCTCCTCGTCGGCGCGTCCCAGGCCAAGACCGCGGCCGCGCCCGCGGGCAAGGCGAACTGGGTGGTGAGCGTCGGCGGATTCCGCACCGACGCCGACCGCAACTACGTCCGGCTCGGCTATCTCGTCTTCAACCCGGCCGACAACACCGTCGCGCACAACTTCTGGACCTGGAACCAGGCGGACTTCCCCGCCCCGGTCAACAGCGGCGACGTCTACTACTGCGGCGAATGGACAGGGGGGACCAATCCCCGCAACAACTGTCCGATCAAGACGGCGCCGGGCTTCACCGGTGAGCCGAACGGCCACTTCACCGGCACCTACACCGAGAACTCGGGGCAGGTGGGCATCACCTGGACCAGCAGCACCGTCAACGGCACCACCTCCCCGGTGAACCTCAAGGAGACCTGGGCGGCTTCGGAGACGCGGCCGGGCCTCGGCCGGATGCAACTGGTCAGCGACAGCTACTCGATCACCAGCGGTATCGCGTACGGCAGCAACGCCTCCCTGGCGCAGACCAGCAAGGCGCCGATGAGCACGGTCCGCGCGACCCAGCGGTCGTACCTGCTCGAAGGGCAGGCGGTGAACCGCCGGGCGATCACCAACTGGACCCGCGGTGGCAGCGGCGCACTCGGCGTCGGTCCGGCGTGGAACAAATGCGACGACGGCTCGTGCCTCGGCTACGTGCAGTACGACTCGGGCTGTGACCCGTCCTCCTGCTGCCCCGCCGGTCCCGGCCACGCGGCTTGCGCGCAGAAGATCATCGACACCGGCGACAGGCGGTTCTACTACCTGAGCGACGCCTTCGGCGGACGGCGCAACAGCTACGAGTTCTGGTGCGAATGCCTGTCCTACAACGGTTGCTACCTCGGCAACAGCCACGTCCGCCCGCTGCTGCAGGTGATCGACGACGCGGGCGCGTTCCAGGGCTGGGTCGGCGCCGAGGTCAGCCCCGACCGGAGCGGCACGCGGGATCCTGCGGGCGAGTACTACTCCAGTTTCGCTTTGGTCGCGTAGAGCTGAAGGGGCCTTTCCCCGCATGCGATGCGGGGAAAGCGCCCTTCGCCGCGTGAGATGCGGGGAAGGGCCCCTTCAGCGTCACAGCCGTCCGGCCGCCTTGAGCGCGAGATACCGATCGGCCAGCCGCGGCGGCAGGTCCTCGGGCACGGCGTCGACGACCTCGACCCCGTGCCGCGCCAGCCGCGCGGTGACCTGGCGCCGTTCGGCCAGCACCCGCTCGGCCGCGGCCGCGTCGTAGACGGCTTCCGCGTCGCCGCGGCCCGCCGCCATCTCGGCGACCCGGGGGTCGGCCACCGAAGCGATCATCAGCTGATGCCGCGAGGTCAGCTTCGACAGGATCGGGAACAGGCCTTCTTCCAGCGGCGCCGCGTCCAGCCCGGTCAGCAGGACGACCAGCGCACGACGCCGGGTCCGCCGCAGCACCTCCGCGACCATCCCTCGCGCGTCGGTCTCGATCAGCGACGGTTCGAGCGGCGCCATCGCGTTCACCAAGGCGGGCAACAGATCCGTCGATCCCTGGACCGCGGCGCGGACCTGACGATCGTAGGCGAGGAGGTCGACGCGGTCGCCCGCCCGCGCGGCGAGCACGGCCAGCAGCAGGGCCGCGTCCATCGCCGCGTCGAGCCGCGGCGCGTCGCCGACCCGGCCCGCCGAAACGCGGCCGGTGTCGAGGACCAGCACCACGTGCCGATCGCGTTCGGGGCGCCAGGTCCGCACCATCACGTCGGACGCGCGGGCCGAGGCCCGCCAGTCGATCGACCGGACGTCGTCGCCGATCACGTACTCGCGCAGGGAGTCGAATTCCGTGCCCTGGCCCCGGATCAGCACCGCGTTGCGGCCGTCGAGCTGCTGCAGCCGCGCCAGCCGCGACGGCAGATGCTTGCGGCTGTGGAACGGCGGCAGCACCCGCACGGTCCATGGCACCTCGTGCGAACCCTGCCGCGCCGCGAGGCCCAGCGGCCCGGTCGACCGGACGGTGACCCTGGCCGCCCGGCGGTCGCCGCGCCGGGTCGGCAGGAGCGGCGTGGTCACGACGCGGCGTTCGCCCGCGGGCAAGGAAAAGCGGTGCCGGTCGTCCGCGCCCGCGCTGGGCGGCCAGGCGTCCCGGAGGCGGGCGCGCACCGCACGGCCGCCGGGATTGGCCACGGTCAGCGTGACCTCGCAGGCCTCCCCCAGCCGCACGGACGTCGCGCCGGACCGCGCGAACTGCAGCTTCCGCACACTCCCGGCGAGCAGTAGATCCAGCACCACCAGCAGGAACAGCACCGCCGCGGCCAGCCCGATCCCGGCCCACGAGGGCAGCAGGAGACCGACCACCGGCGCCGCGAGGAGTGCCAGGAGCCCGAGCCGCCCGGTGACGGCCATCAGCGTGGAACGGGCACGGACGCGAGGACGCGGTCCAGCACACCGTCCGCGGTCGCGCCTTCGAGTTCGGCTTCGGGCCGCAGATCGAGCCGGTGCCGCAAAGACGGCCGTGCCAAGGCTTTGACGTCGTCCGGGGTGGCGTAGTCGCGGCCCGCGAGCCACGCCCACGCCCGCGTCGCGGCCAGCAGGGCCGTCGCTCCACGCGGGGAAACGCCGAGGCGCACGGACGGCAGCGACCGCGTCGCCCGGCAGACGTCGACGATGTAGGCGAGCACCTCGGGGCGCACGGTGACCCCGGCGACCGCACGCCTCGCCGCGTCGAGTTCGGTGGCCCCGGCGACCGGTTTGATCCCGGCCGCGGCCAGGTTGCGCGGGTCGAAACCCTGCGCGTGCCGGGAAAGGATGCCGAATTCGTCCTCACGGGACGGTGTCGGCATGGTCAGCTTGAGCAGGAACCGGTCCAGCTGCGCCTCGGGCAACGGGTACGTGCCTTCGTATTCGACCGGGTTCTGCGTCGCGATGACGATGAACGGATCGGGCAGCGGCCGCGTCTTGCCGTCGCTGGAGACCTGGCGCTCCTCCATCGCTTCGAGCAGCGACGACTGCGTCTTCGGCGGGGTCCGGTTGATCTCGTCCGCCAGCAACAGGTTCGTGAAGACCGGGCCCTCGCGGAAGGAGAACTCGCCGCTGTGCGCGTCGTAGACGATGGAGCCGGTGATGTCGCCCGGCATGAGGTCCGGCGTGAACTGCACCCGGGTCGTCTCCAGGTCCAGCGCCGCGGCCAGTGCCCGCACCAGCAACGTCTTCGCCACGCCCGGAACGCCTTCGAGCAGCACGTGTCCCCGGCACAGCAACGCGATGATGAGCCCGGTGACGGCCGCGTCGTTGCCCACCACGGCCTTTCCGACCTCGGCACGCAGGGCGATCAGCGCCGCCCGCGCTTCGGCCGCGGCGTCCCCTGTGTCCACATCGGACTGTTCGGTACTCAAGACCGCTCCACCTCTCGTTCCACGACATCGAGTCCGTCCGCCAGCCGCACCAGCGCGGCGTCGTCGGCGGGCGGGTCCCCGTACAGCAGCGCGCCGATCTCGGCCGGTGCCCGGCCGGTCCGCACGGCGACGGATTCCACCAGTGCCGCGGGTTCGGCGTCGCGGGTGAGCCCCAGCAACGGCCGAAGCCGCGCGCGGGCCGCCTCACGCAGGGTTTCCCCGGCGTGCGAGGCGGCCTTCGCCTTGCGATACAACCGCGCCCGTCCCTCGGTGGCCTCGGCCGCGCGCACCACGACCGGGATCGGCTCGGTCACCACCGGCCCCAGCCGCCTGGAGCGCCACAACGCCAGCAGCACCACCGCGACCCCGGCCTGCAGCGCCGCGTACGACCAGCCCGACGGGATCAGTTCGGACAGCGGCTTCTTCTCGGTCTCCAGGAAGGGATCGGCCGGTGTCGGCAGGTACCAGACGAGCCGATCGTGCTTCCCGAGCAGCCGCATCGCCAAGGCCGCGTTGCCCTCTTCGGCCAGCCACTCGTTGGTCAGCGGCGCGGGGGCGCCGAGAACGGTCACCGTCCCTTGTGGACCGGGCACTTCCAGGTACGAACCGCCATAGCATTCCAGCGCCCTCGGCTGCGTGGCCGAATACTTCAGGCCGCCCATCGTCGCGCTCCCCGCCGCGACGGGGTCCTTCCCCTGGCAGTCGGGCTGGCGAGTCTCGGTTTCGAGCTCGCCCGCCACCCGCACACCGGGAAGGACTTCGTCGACCGTGCCGGGACTCGGCTGCACCAGGACGACGTCCGAAGCGATGCGCCGGAGTTCGGTGAACGTGCGCTTGGGGACGTAGGCGGGCTGGGTGATCAGGACGGTCGCTTTCCCCGCGACGTCGTCGGCCTCGGCCGCCGTACGCACCGTGATGATCTCGACGCCTTCGCGTTCCAGCAGGGTCGCCAGCGCGCGGCTGCCGCCGGGCTCGTACGAATCCGGCTCGAGCGCGCCGGTGGTCTGCTCGCCTTGGAAGAGGACGAGCAACGTCCCGGTGAGCACGAGCAGGAGGACGACCGCGAGCGGGAGCCGCACCCCGTGCCAGATCCGGCGGGCGTCGGGCGAAACCGAGGTCATCCGGCCACCAGCGCGACGGGCCGGGCACGGCGGCAGCGTTCGTCCAATTCGGACAGTGAGCGGTAGCCGGCCTCGGTGGCCGGGATCCCTCCATAGTGGACGTCGTCGAACAACCGGGCGCCGGCGCGCAGCGGGACGGCGACGTCCGGCAGCATCCGTCCGGCTTCGTCGGCGGCCTCGTCGGCCGTCCGGCCCGACTTCTCGTCCAGCAGCGCCCGTTCCTCCAAGGACCGCACCACGGCACGGAACATCTCACGAACGGCGTCGTCGAAGTCGCCCCTCGACGCGGCCTCCGCCGCCGCCCGGCGATGTTCACCGGACGCCTTGCGCTGCCCGGCGAACACGGCCCGGCCGCCCTTGGCCGACGTCGCCAGCGGGCCGGACCGCAGCCGGATCACCACGACCAGCACGATCAGGACGACGACGAGCAGCACCACGGCGAAGATCCCACCGGGCACGGCGGTGTTGACGGCGTCGAGGAAGCCCAGCAACTTTTCGAGCACCCAGCTGAACGCCTCGGACAGCCAGCTCGGTTTCGCGTTCTGATACGCCTGACCCGAGAGCTCCTCGGCCGCGCGCAGCCGGGCGGTGTCCCGGTCGATGTCGACCGGGACGTCGGTGAGGAAGCGCGTCACCATGCCTGAGGCGGGGGCGGCGGCGTGATCCCGGCGGCGCGGGCCAGTTCGATGTCCATGCCCTCGCGGCGCATCCGCTGATCGATGTAGAGGATCACGGTCACCAGCGCGGTGAACGGCCCGACGATCGTCTGCGAGATCACCGTGCCCACCGACTGCAGGATCAGGTCACCGGTCGACGGGATGTACATCTCGTTCACGTTGCCGAAGATCGACATGAAGGCGCTGAAGCTGAACGGCAGCGTGATGATCGACGCCAGGAACGACGCGATCACCGTGGCCAGCAGCAGGATCCCGAAGACCCGCCAGAACATGCCCGAGACCAGCTTCACCGACCGGCGGAACGACTCCATCACCGTGCCGCGTTCGAGGATGAACGCCGGGCTGGCCAGCGCCCAGAAGGTGTAGGGGATGATCGCAGGCAGAAGGCAGAAGATCGCGGCGACCATGATCGCCAGCCCGTAGAGCACGGTCAGCCCGAGCAGCGGCAGCAGCCGGGGCGTCGCCTCTTTCAGCGCCTCTTTGAAGGTGACCGGCTTGCCCAGCACGGCCTTGCCCATCAGCACGGTCAGGAAGCCGGTGAGCAGCGTCGTCCCGAGCAGGGTCGCGATGAGGCCGATGAACGACGTCGCCAGTGTCCCGCCGAGCAGACCGAGCATCTGGTTCAGCAGTTCCTGATCGGTGGCCGCCGGGCCGAGGTCGCGGACCTGCTCGAGGTCGCTGGTGGTGTCGATCAGCAGCAGCCCGACCAGGTTGATGGCCGCCGTGAGCACGGCGGTGATCGCCGCGGCGCCGAAGACCATCCGCCAGTACCTGCGCATGGCCGTGACCGCGCCGTCGAGGATGTCGGTCAGGTTCAGCGGGCGCAGCGGGATGACCCCGGGCCTGCCGAGGCCGACCTTCCAGTCCGGAACCTGCTGCGGCGGCGGCTGATAGGACGGCAGCGGAGGCGGCGGCGTCACCCCGGACGGGGACTGCCATTGCTGCTCCGGCGCCGATGGTGGCCGCACTTCACCCTGCGGCGGCGTCGGTGCGTCCGCCTGCGGCTTCGGCGTCTCGGTACCTTCCAGCCCGGACGGTCCGCCGGTCTCCGTCATGCGACAGCCCCTTACCCGTTTCACGTTGCTTACGCACACTCTTCCAGAGGGTCCGACACCCAGCCAGAGCTGGGGTGACGACACTGATGGGTGACCACTCGCCTCACGCTGGATACCCTCTGCAGCCGAGCTGTGGGAGGAGAAGCCGTTAGCTCGTTATGCTGAACATCGGGCCGGGCACCCCCGGTCCGCCCCTAGAACCACCGGGACCGACTTGATGACGCAACCGCCCCACGGCCAGTGGCCGCCACGCGGCGCCGTCCAGCCACCGCCGGTGCACGGCCCACCCCCAGCCCAGTGGCACGGTGCGCCGCACCAGTTCCCGCCGCCGCCTCCGCGCCGGTCGACGGGTGCGATCGTCGGTATCTGCCTCGGCGCGGTCGCCGTGCTGGTCCTCGGCCTGGTCGCGATCGTTTCACTCAATCGTGACGACAAGGATCCCGTGGCTAACGCGGGCTATTCGACCCTCCCGAACCCGACTTCCCCGGCGGCCCTGCCGCCGAGCGGGTCGTCGTCCCCCTCGTCCTCATCGAACCCGTTCCCGACGTCGCCGACCAGGGCGCCGTCGTCGTCGAGCGGGCCGCAGAAGATCCTCAAGCTCGGCGACCACCCGATCCTCCTGGATCCCAACGCCGGCCTGCAGAACCGCGTCTGCGCGCTGCCGCAGTGGCAGAGCAGCCAACAGGCCGCCGAGGCGTTCTTCACCGCCGCGGGCAAATGCCTCGACAACGCGTGGGGCCCGTTCCTCGAGGCCTACCGCCTGCCGTTCACCCCGCCCGCCCTGCACTTCCCGACCGGCGCCAGCTTCGAAACCGAATGCGGCACGATCCAGGTGGGCATCGCGACGGCGGCGTACTACTGCGAAAACAACCTCTACGTGCCGTTCCGGGGTCTGCAGACCGACCAGTACGGCAACAACCCCGGCGTCTACCTGGCCCTTTTCGCGCACGAGTACGGGCACCACGTGCAGGAGGTCGCCGGGCTGATGGACGCGGCCTGGCAGAAGATCTACGAAGCAGGCCAGAACAGCCCCTCCGGGCTGGAGATGTCACGGCGCAAGGAACTGCAGGCGCAGTGCTTCTCCGGGATGTTCCTCGGCGCGCACGTCGACCAGGGCGGCACGGTCAGCCGGGACATGTACAACAAGGCCTGGAACGACCAGGAGACCCGGGGCGACAACACCTCGCGCAGCCAGGACCACGGGACGAACGCGCATTACGCGTCCTGGTGGCGGGCGGGCGCGAGCAACAACCGGGTCGCCGACTGCAACACCTTCTCGGCCCCGGCGAGCGCCGTTTCCTGACCTACTCAAGTACGTGAAGGCCCCCTTCATTGCGTTAGACGCAGTGAAGGGGGCCTTCACGTACTTGGGCGCTGTGGGCGCCGCTCGCCGACGGATTCGGGGCCGTGGGCGATTCCGGCTTGCCCGGTCCGGCTGGTCACCGCCCTCGTGAGCGGTAAGGGCGGTTAGAACCGCCCTTACCGCTCACGAGCAGGGCGAAGGTGAGGTGCGGTAGTCGAGGGTCGCTCCGGTCTCGGAGCTCGATGACACCGGAATCTCACCGCGACAGGGTTCGAGTGTGGAGGATTTGGGACGTTGAGTGTCCCGATTCCTTCATCGTCGATGGGCAGCAGAGTGGGGAAGATTCCGGACGTTCAACGTCCCAAATCTTCCCCACTCACCCACATCGGACATGAGGATCCCGTGGGTAGGCAAATATCGGTCCACCAGAACCGTCCCTACCACTCACGAGGTCCGTGTCAGGCCGTCGCCAGCCGACGCGGCCCGCGCAGGACCAGGAAGACGTACATCCCGCCGGCGAAGCAGCTGAACACCAGCAGGGCCAGCCCGAGCGGCCGCCGCGCGTCGCTGGCTCCCGCCGCCGCGTCGGCCGCGTGCACCGAGACCGCGTCCCCCGAAGCACCGGCGGGGACGACGACCTCGAGCCGCTCCCCCTTGCCGTGCCCGCAGCCGTTGAGCGAAGCCTCCATCGGCTTGCCGCCGAATTCGAACTTGACGGTCTCGGTCGCGCCGCCGCCCGCACAGGGCGCGGGCTGGACGACCTCCGCCTGCACGGTCGTGCCCTGGGCGTCACTCGTGATGCCGAACAGCCCCGGCCCGGCGAACCAGGCCAGGAAGATCACCAGCAGGCCGGCACCGGCCGCCACGGCCAGGGAGTTCCACCCCGGGGTGAGCCCTCTGGCGGGGTCCGATCGGTTGCGCACAATCGCCATGCTCCCAGAACCTCGCGGCAAAACACAGCGAGCCCGCTCGTCCGGGCAAGGGTGATGCCAGCGGCAGAACAGCAGGAGCCCCCTTGTCCGGGGACGGTGATACCGCAGGTCCCCCGCTACCGCTCGATCGTCTCCGCGGCGGTCACCTTCCGGATGTAGAGCAGCTTGTCGCCCGGCTCGATCGCGTCCGCCTGCGGCGCGTCCACGCGATACAGGACGCCGTCGCGGACGACACCCAGCACGATGTCCGACAGATGCCGCGGCGATCCGCCCTCTTCGGACGGTTCCACCGGGCGTTCGGCGATCGCGAGACCGGACTCGGGGGTGAGCAGGTCCTCGACCATGTCGACCACCAGTGGCGTCGACGTCGCCATGCCGAGCAGGCGCCCGGCGGTCTCGCTCGACACCACGACCTGGTTCGCGCCCGACTGCTTGAGCAGGTGGACGTTCTCCGCCTCCCGCACCGACGCCACGATGTGCGCCTTCGGGGCCAGTTCGCGCGCGGTCAGCGTGACCAGCACCGCGGTGTCGTCCCGGTTCGGGGCGACGACGACGGCCTTGGCCCGCTGCACGCCGGCGACCCGCAGGACGTCGGCGCGGGTGGCCGAGCCGTGCACGGTCACCAGACCGAGCGAGGTGGCCGCTTCGAGGGCCTGCTGGTCGGTGTCGACGACGACGATGTGATCGGGTTCGGTGTTCTCGTCCCCGAGCAGCGCGTTGACCGCCGACCGGCCCTTCGTGCCGAATCCCACGACGACCGTGTGGTCACGCACCTTGGTCCTCCACTTTTGGATCTTGAAAGCCTGGCGAGAGCGCTCGGTGAGCACTTCGAGTGTGGTACCGACCAGGACGATGAGGAACAGCACTCGCAGCGGGGTGATCACCAGGACGTTCACCAGCCGCGCGGACGACGTCGCCGGGGCGATGTCGCCGTAACCGGTGGTCGACAGCGACACGGTCGCGTAATAGAGGCTGTCGAGGAAGCTGAGCCCGTCGCCGTTGGCGTCGCGGTAACCGTCCCTGTCGAGGTAGACGATCAGCACGGTCGCCAGCAGGGCGAGCATCGCGCCGATGATCCGCTTCAGGATCGACCGCAGCGGGCTGACCGTCAGTTCCGGCATCCGGATGACGCCGACGAGCTCATGGTCCGGGCGGTCGCTCAGCCTGACCGGGAAACGCTTGAGAACCCTCATGCACAGGCTCCGGCCTGGTCCGCGTCACTCACGGTCGGGAGGATAGCCGACGAACCTTGCGTTCAGCTCGGTATGCGAAGCTCAGGGCATGTCTTCGGATTCCAAGCCGTCTCAGCGGCCCGCATATTTCCTCGCCGGTCTGCTCGGCGCGGCCGGGGTCCTGCACTTCGTCCAGCCGAAACCCTTCGACGCCATCATCCCGAAGCAGCTTCCGGGTTCGCCTCGGGCGTGGACCTACGGCTCCGGGGTCGCCGAGCTGGGCGTCGCCGCCGCGGTCGCCGCTCCCAAAACTCGCCGTCTCGGCGGGCTCGCGGCCGCGCTGCTGTTCGTGGTGGTCCTGCCGGGGAACGTGAAGATGGCCGCCGACGCCGACCGCCGGAAGGCCCCGAAGGCCTTGCGCGCGGCTTTCTGGGCCCGCGTCCCGCTCCAGATCCCGCTCGTGACCTGGGCCCTGAAGGTGCGCGACCGCGCCTGACCCCCGCCGCGTTTCGTCCTCTAGTTGCGGTACTTGCACGCGCAAGTACCGCAACGAGAGGACGAAACGCTAGATCGTCGGGACGCTTCGCAGCAGGTTTCGCAGGCCTTCGGCGTCCAGCAGATCCGCCGGGCTGACGGTCTTGTCGTGTTTCACGTAGTGGAACGCCGCCCGCACCTTTTCGACCGGGATCTTCTTCAGCGCGGCCCACGCCAGCCGGTACGCCGCCAGCTGCACCGCCAGCGGCGCGAGCCGGTCTTTCTCCGGGACGGCACCGGTCTTCCAGTCGACGACCGTCCAGCCGCCGTCGGAGTCGGCGAACACGGCGTCCATCCGCCCGCGCACCGTCACGCCCACGACGTCGGCCGAGAACGGGATCTCGACGGCGTGCGGCACCCGGTTCGCCCACTCGCTCTTCTCGAACGCCGTCTGCAACGCCTCCAGCTCGGAATCGGGCGCCTCGTCGACGTCCGCCGCACCCGGCAGATCGTCGATCTCCAGCAGCTGTTCACCGCCGAACCGCTGCTCCAGCCAGCCATGGAACGCCGTCCCTCGGCGAGCGTAAGTGTTGGGGCGCACGGGAAGCGGCCGCCGCAGCCGTTTGGCCAGCGCGGCCGGATCGGCCGACAGCTCCACCAGCTGACTCACCGAAAGATGCGGCGGCAGCACGACCTGCTGGACGCGGTTCTGCGCCCGCGCGCGCTCTTCCAGCAGCACCTTGGTGTCGGAGATCCAGCCGTCCGGATCTTCCTCCTCCTCGGAGTCGCCTTCTTCCGCTTCCTCCATGGCACCGAGCACCATGTCGACCCCGTTGGTGACACCCTCCCGCCGCGGCCACAGCGGATCGACCGGCCATCGCGCCTTGCGTGAGTCCGCGACCAGCGGGTTCTCCCCGTCGCTCTCCGGCTCGTCCGCCCAGTGCTCGATCCGCCCGACCGAGTTCCCCCGCATCACCTCGCCGATTTCGAGTAGGAACTCCGACGGCCCCTTCGGCCGCGCACTGCTCTCGTTCCACCAGTGGCCGGAAACCAGCAGCGTGCGCTCGGAGCGGGTCAGCGCGACGTAGCAGAGTCGCCGCTCCTCATCCGCCTCCCGCGCGACGAAGCCCTCTTCGTGCAGCTCCAGCGCTTCCTGAACTTCCTTGCGGTCATACCCCTCGGCGACCCGCAACTCCGGCAGGTCCTCCGAGTCCCCGCGCAGCGCGGCCGGGAGCGCGGTCGAGGTCCGCAGCCACGACGACGACCGCCGCCTCCCGGGGAAGACCTCCTTGACCAGGTGCGGAACCGCGACGATCCGCCATTCGAGCCCCTTGGCCGAGTGCACGGTCAAAACCTGGACCCGGTCCGGGACGACCTCCACCTCGCCGGGGGTGAGCCCGTCTTCCGCGTGCGCGGCCGTGTTCAGGTAGTCCACAAAGGACAGCAGGGTGGCCGTCGGCGAGGTCTCGGCGAAATCCGTGACGACGTCGGCGAAAGCGTCCAGATGCGCCCGTCCGGCGGGCCCGGGGCGAGCCAGCGATTCGACGTCGAGCAGCATCGTGCGTTCCACGTCGGCGACCAGTTCGGGCAACGACTGGTCGAGACGGCGGCGCAACGCCGAAAGCTCGCCACCCACCCGGCGGATCCGCCGATACCCTTCCGCCGAATAGCGTTCCGCGGTACCGGGATCGTCGATCGCGTCGGCGAGCCCCGCCTGTTCGACCCGTTCGGTCACCAGCACCGGTTCGTCCACATCGGACTTGCCCGAAGACGGGACGGGCGAAGAAAGTTCACCGGCACGGCGCCACAACGCCGCGAGGTCGGCCGCCGCGATCCGCCAGCGCGCACCGGTCAGCAACCGCGCGGCCGCACTGCCCGCGAGCGGATCGGCGAGCACCCGCAACGTACTGACCAGGTCCGCGACCTCGGGTTCGTCGAGAAGGCCGCCGAGCCCGACGACCTCCACCGGGAGCCCGCGGGCCCGCATTTCGACCGCGATCGGCGCCATGTCGGCACGACGGCGCACCAGCACCGCGGCCGTCGGCGGTTTTCCGTTCTCCTCCAAGGTTTCGAACCAGCGTTTCGCCACCGCGTCGGCCACCCACTCGCGTTCGGCGCGGACGTCCGGCAGCAGCGCGGAGGCGATGTCGGCCGTTCCGGCGCCTTCCAGCGCGCGCAGCCGCGCGACGCCCAAGCCTCGCTCCCGCAACGGTTCCGAGATCGCGTTGGCCAGTTCCAGCACCTCGGGCGGATTGCGGAAACTGGTCAGCAGCCCGAAATCCAGTGCTGGGACGAGCCGTTCGCCGTTGTCGCGCGGGAAGTCCGTGGTGAACCGGGGCAGGTTCGCCGCGCTCGCCCCGCGCCAGCCGTAGATGGCCTGCGCCGGGTCGCCCACCGCCGTCACCGGCATCGGCGGATGTTCGACGCCGCCGAACAGCGACCGCAGCAGGATCCGCTGGGCGTGCCCGGTGTCCTGGTACTCGTCGAGCAGGACGGCGCCGTACCGCTCGCGTTCCCCCGCGACCACCGCCGGATAGCTGTCGGCGAGCTGCGCGGCCAGCGACATCTGGTCGGCGAAGTCGAGCGCGCCCTCCGCCCGCTTCCGCGTGTGGTACGCCTCGACCAGCGGAAGGAGCGCGAGCCGGAACCGTTGCGCCGTCATGACTTCGGCCAGTTTTTGGGGCAACGCCGCGCGCTGCCCTTTGGCCCGTGGCGCTTTCTCGATGACATCGCACAGCCAGGACGTGTACTGCGCCAGCCGTTCGGTTTCGACCAGGTGCTCGCCGAGTTCCCCGGCCAGCGCCAGCAGCTGCGCCGTCACCGTGGAGGGCACGCGATCGGTGTCGAGATCGTTGTCCCAAGTGGACACCACGCGATGCGAGAACTGCCAAGAGGACGTCTCCGAAAGGAGCCGCACCCCGGGCTGGACCGGTAGCCGCAGGCCGTGTTCGGACAGCAGCCGCCCGGCGTACGCGTGATAGGTGAGCACCGTCGGTTCCCCTGCGGTCACCGTCGTGCGCAGGTCACCGGTCGGGTCGATCTTGTCGAGCAGGCCCGAGCCGACCAGTCGCCGGAGCCGGGTGCGGACGCGTTCGCCGAGCTGACGGGCGGCCTTGCGGGTGAAGGTCAGGCCGAGGACGCGTTCCGGCGGCACGATGCTGTTGGCCACCAGCCACACCACGCGCGCGGCCATCGTCTCGGTCTTGCCCGCGCCGGCACCCGCGACCACCAGCGACGGCTCGATGGGGGCGGCGATGACCTCGGCCTGCTCGTCGGTCGGGCTGTGCAGGCCGAGCGCGCGGGCGATCTCGGCCGGTTCGACCTGACGGCGCTGGAGTTCGGAGATCAAGGTCCGGTCACCTGCCTGCCCTCGGGCCGCAGCGGGCAGCAACCCCTTGCCGGGCAACGATCGCAGTCCGGGTTCTCGGTGACGCCGTACTCGGGCCCCGCGGCGGATCCGGCCGCCGAGCGCACCAGTTCGAGCCACTGCTTGCCGCCGTCTTCGTCGAGCGGCGCCTGCTCGCGCTGGGTGGATCCGGTCTTGTTGTTGGACTTCGCGACGTAGACCAGCCGCGCGCCACCGGGTTTCGAACCGCCCTCGACCGCACCGAGCAGCACGGCGAGCTGGTACGCGGCCAGCTGCGGATGCTGCTCGGCGTCGGAGGCGGAGATCGGGACCTTGCCGGTCTTGATGTCGATGACGACCGGGCGGCCGTCCTTGTCCATCTCGACGCGGTCGACGCGGCCGCGCAGGAGCACGCGGACGTCGTCTTCGCCGACCGGCAGCTCGACCTCGATGTCCTGCTCGACCCCGGCTTCGATCAGTTCCTTGCGGCTGGACTCCAGCCAGGTGATGAAGTTCCGCAGCATCTTCTCGACCCGCGACCGCTCGCGGCGCGAGAACCACGGCGCCCCCGCGTCGACCCGCACCCAGGCCTCGTCGAGGGCCGCGCGGATCTGCTCGTCGCTGCTGCCGCCCGCGACCGCCTGTGCGAGCCCGTGCACCAGGGTTCCGGTGACGGCCGCGAGCTGCGCCGGGTCACTGCCGCCGTGGCGTTCGATCAGCCACCGCAGCGGGCATTTGACCAGAACCTCCACAGTGGACGGTGAGATGCGGATCAGATCGCCGGGCCCGTGCACCGGTTCGCCGGTGGAGGGCTCCAGCAAGCCGTACCAGGTGCCCGGATGCGCGCCCGGCACCCCTGCGGCGGCCAGTTTGGCGAGCTGACGCGCCGCCCGCTGCCGCCTTTCGGGCTCGCTCGCTTCGTCGCAGACGACCTCGCGCAGTTCACCGACGAGCTCGGCGAGCACCAGCGAACGGCCCGCCGGTTTCATCCGCGAGTCGAGACCGCCGTCGTCCGCGCCGTTCTCCTCCAGATCGTCGATGAACCGCGAGGGCTGCTCGTCCTCCCCCGCGACCGCGCTGACCAGCAACGTCTTGCGCGCACGGCTCGCGGCGAGATAGAACAGCCGCCGCTCTTCGGCGAGGATCGGGGCGGTGGCGGACACCTTTTCGCTGTCCACGCCGGACATGAGGTCGACCAGCCGCTCCACGCCGAGCACGGAACCGCGCAGCCGCAGATCCGGCCAGCTGCCTTCCTGGACACCGGCGATCGCCACGACCGTCCACTCACGCCCGGCGGACGCGTGCGCGGTGAGCAGCGAGACACCGTCGCTCTTGATGGCCGCGGGCGCCAGCGTGCCACCGGCGATGTTCTGCGAGGACAGGTAGTCCGCGAACGAGGCGACGCTCGCCCTCGGCAACCTGTCGACATAGCGACCGGCCGCGTCGAAGAGCGCGACGATCGCGTCGAGATCCCGATCCGCCTGGGAGCCGAGGGAACCGCCACGATCGACCAACCGCAGGAAGCGCTGCTCCAGCGCGCTGTTCTGCCACAGCTCCCACAGCACCTGCTCGACGCCGTCACCGCGCACCACGGCTTGGTGCGCCGCGTGCAGCAGCCCGCCGATCCGGCGCATCGGCAGTGACTCGACCTCGGCCAGCCCGGTGAGGACGTCGTTGGTGCGCAACGCTTCCACCAGCAGTTCGTCGCTGGATCGCTGCCCGCCGCCCGCGAGTTCCAGCCTGCGCAGGCCACGACGCAGCCGCCGCAAGGCGAGTGGATCCGCGCCACCCAGCGGGGAGGACAGCAGCATCTCGGCGAGGTCGACGTCGAGCAGTTCCGGCTCCGCGGCGAGCCGCAGCATCGCCAGCAACGGCCGGACGGCGGGTTGTTTCGCGAGCGGCAGTTCCTCGGTGGCCGAACCGATCGGGACCCCGGCGGCTCGCAGCGCGCGTTGCAGAACAAGGAAAGTACGGGCGGGCGACCGGACGAGCACCGCCATCTCCGGCCACGGCACGCCGTCGACGAGATGCGCGCGGCGGAGCTGATCGGCGATCCAGCTCGCCTCGGCGGCCGGTGTCGGCATCAGGCGGACGCGGACGGCGCCGCCCTCGGCGTCCGACGCGTCGACGAGTTTGCGCTGCGGCGACGAGCCGGGCAGCACGGCGCCGAGCTTCGTGACGGCCGTGCGGATCACCGGGGCGAGCCGATGCGCGGTGGTGAGCAGGACGGTGCGCTCGCCGTCGTCGTCCGCGTCGGCGAACAGGCGGGGATCCGCGCCGCGGAAGGAGAACACGGACTGATCGGGGTCGCCCGCGACGACGAACTCGTCCGCCGCGTGCCCGATGAGCCGGATGAGCTGCGTCTGCAGCGGGTCGAGATGCTGGGCGTCGTCGACGAACAGGTGCCGGATCCGGCGCTGCTCGCGTTCGCGCAGTTCGGGGTCGTCCTCGAGCGCCAGCAGCGCGGAAGTGACCAGCTCCGCCGCGTCCAGCGCGGGCGCGCTCGCCACGCCCAGCGCGTTGCCGCCCGCGCCCTGTAGCAGCGTGACCTCTTCGTACTGGCTCCAGAAGTGCCCGGCCGCGATCCACTCTTCGCGACCGCGGCGCCTGCCGAGTTCGACCAGATCCTCCGGGCCGAGCCCGCGTTCGGCGGCGCGGAGCAGGAGGTCTCGCAGTTCCTCGGCGAAACCTGGGACGTTCAGCGCGGGCCGCAGCTGCTCCGGCCAGTCGAGCGCGCCCGCTTCGAGGTCGCCCGCGAGCAGGTCCCGGACGACGACGTCCTGTTCCGCTCCGGCCAGCAGGCGGGGCGGCGGGAGTCCGTCGGCCTGCGCCTCCATCCGCAACAGCGCGTACGCGTACGAATGCACCGTGCGCACGAGCGGCTCGCGGATCGTGCGCGGCAGCGGATCCTCTTCCGGATCGGTGGTGAGCCGGTGGGTGATGTCGGCACGCAGGACGTCGGCCGCCTTGCGGGAAGTGGTCAGGATGAGCACGCTCTCCGGATCCGCGCCCTCCGCGATACGCCGCGAGGCCGCCGACGCCAGCAACGCCGTCTTGCCCGTGCCAGGGCCGCCGAGGACCCGGCGGAAGCCGTCGGGAGCGGCCAGCAGACGGCGGGCGCCGGAGTCCCACTGGAAGGACGGCGTGCCGGTGACCGGCGTGCGGACCAGCCGCGCGTCGGTTCCTGCCGCTGTTCGCCGCCCGTTCACGCCCACGATGGAACCACGCCCCGCCGACACAACCTCGCAGCGGCACGGCAAAGTGGTCCCATGGATGACGAACTGCACGAGCGGGTGCGCGAGGTCATCGCGAGCGTGCCCGCCGGCTCGGTCGCGACTTATGGGGATATAGCGTCGGTTTCGGGCGCCCCGTCACCGCGGTTGATCGGGCGGATCCTCGGCGAGGACGGCCACGACCTGCCTTGGCACCGCATTCTGCGCGCCGACGGGACACCGGCTCCGCATCTGGTCGACGAACAGCTGCAACGGCTGCGCGAGGAGGGCGTCATGGCCGACGGCCAGCGCGTCGACCTGCGAAAATACCGGTGGCAGCGTGATCCCGATGACGACGCCGGCCTGGGCGGACTTTTTTAGGTTAGCCTCGCCTAATGAGTTACATCGAGGCGAAGGTGACCGGTGTCCGGCGGCTGACCCCGCACATGAGCAGGGTGACCTTCTCGGGGGCGTCGATGGTGGACCAGGCGCCCGACCAGTACCTGAAGGTGTTCTTCCCGCAGCCCGGTCAGGCGGAGCCCGTCCTGCCCGCGCCGCTGGACGGTGACGAAGTGCTGTCCTGGTACAGGACCTACCTCGCGATGCCCGACGACGTCCGGCCGGCGATGCGCACCTACACCGTGCGCGCGCTGCGGCCGTCGGTGCAGGAGATCGACATCGACTTCGTGCTGCACGGCGACGAAGGCCCCGCCTCCGCGTGGGCTTCGCGCGTTTCGGAGGGCGACAGGGTCGCCCTCCTGGGCCCGCACGGGCTCTACGACGTGCCCGAAGGAACGACCTGGCAACTGCTGATCGGCGACGAAACCGCGATCCCGGCGATCGGCGCGATCGTCGAGGCGCTGCCCGCCGGGACGCGGGCGCTGGTCTACGTCGAGATCGGCGACCGCGAAGACCGGCAGGTCTTCGAAACGCGGGGGACGGTGGAACTGCACTGGGTGGTGCGGGAGCCCGGCGGCCCGGTCGGCGACGCCGTGCTGGAAGCCGTGCGGAAGGCGGATCTGCCGGGCGGAACGCCTTACGCGTGGGTCTCCGGCGAGGCGAACATGGTGAAGCTGGTGCGGCGGCATCTCGTGCGGGAGCGCGGGGTCGACAAGCGGGCGATCTGCTTCACCGGGTACTGGCGGCAGGGGCTGAGCGAAGAGGCCGCTGGGCGCGAAGCCATGCGTCAGATCGAGAGCGGCGAGGTTCCGGCCGAAGAGGACTGACCGCTTCTGGTCGCCTCGTGCGCGTGCGGCATGTCTTGAAAGGGGCTTTCAGGACACTTGGCGGGCGCAGCATGTCTTGAAAGGGGCTTTTCAGGACGTTTTTCGTCCTGAAAGCCCCTTTCAAGACATCCAGGAGGGAGCGGGTTGGCAGAGCGCACGACCGCCTGCCCCCGCAAGCGACCTCAGAGGCGAGTCCCGATCACCCGAGGTGTCACCACTGCGCGTGAAGGCCCCCTTCCCTCGGCTGAGCCGAGGGAAGGGGGCCTTCACGCGCTTCACGAGGCCTGGACTCAGTGCGGCACCCACAGCGTCACCCGGGTCCCCCGCCCCGGATGCGAATCGATCGTCCCCCGCCCGCCGACCTCGGTCAGCCGCGCCATGATCGACTGGCTGATCCCGAACCCCGGCGGCCGGTCCAGCATGCTGAAGCCGGTTCCCTGATCCCGCGCGATGACGGCGATGCCGCCTTCGCGCTCTTCGACGCGAAGCACGACCTGTTTCGTCCCGGCGTGCTTCACGGTGTTTCGGAGCGCTTCGCGGACGGCGTCGCGGATGGCGGTCCGGCGCGCGTGCGAGAGGCGGTAGTCCTCTTCGTTCTCGGCCGCGACGAGCTGGGTGCGGAGGCCGTCGCGCGCCATTTCGGTGGCGACCTCGGCGAGGTCCGCCGCGAGGCCACGGGCCGACGGCGCGTCCGGGCCGACCAGTTCGCGCCGTAGTTCGGCGGCCTGTGCCCGCGCCGTCGCGCGCATTTCCGCGAGCCGTTCCGCGGCCGCGGTTTCGTCGTCCGGCGCCTCCAGGCCCATCGCTTCCAAGGTCTGGAGGACGGAGTCGTGCATGACCCGCTGGGTCCGGAGGCGTTCGGCTCGCTGCCCTCGGCGCATCCCGATCCCCAGCGCGAACCGGGTCCCGACGCCGAGCAGGATCAGGATCCCCGCCGTGGTCACCATCGCCACGACCAGCGCGATCATGCAGCCCACCGACCGGCTCACCGCGAGCGGATGGTCGATCGGGAGCCCGCCGATCCAGGTCAGGAACGCCCGGAACGGGAAAGCCGCGATCAGCAACAGGCAAGCGGCGGGCAGTCCGAACGACAACGTCCACAACGCCACCGTCCCGACCATCCAGGTCCACGCGACGTCGATGGCGAACGGCTGGATCTCGGTGGGCGCGGCCAGGGCCACGATCGTCGTGAGCACCACGCCCACCGCGAGATCCGCGTACATCAGCAGCCCGGAGGTCTTCGCCCGGATCCCGCGGCCCCGCACCACCCACCAGACCGCGATGACGTTGAGCAGCACCGCCAAGATCGTCGTGCTCAGCACCGGGACGATCCCGGCAGATCCGTTCGCGACCAGGAAACCGATGTACACCTTGGGAAACGCGGCCACGCGGTAGAAGATCGGGCCGAGCGCGGAGTAGCGGATCGCGCGCATCAGCAGCGAGTCCGCCGAGTCTTCGCGATACCGCCAGTCGGGAACGGAATCGGGATCGGGTGCCTCGTCGGCCGGGCTCGCGCCCAGTACCGAAGATCCCTTGCGCAACATCGCCCGCACGAAGGTGACCGACTCGGACATCCTCCGCCCTCCCGTGCGTTCGATGTCGAGCCTGGCAAAGGGGACCACACCCGTCAAGACGGCCGAATGCGCAGTTCCGCGACGAGAAGTTTCACCAAAGCGCCGAGCCGCTGCCGTTCGGGCTGGACGGTCGGGATTCCGGCGGCTTCCAGCGGCGCGGCCGTCACCGGTCCGACGCACGCGCACACCACCTGACCTCGCAGTGCGGCAAGGAGTTCCTCGCGACGCGGCCCCGCCAGCGCGAGCAGGTTCGCCGCCGCCGGCGCGGAAGTGAACGCCAGGGCGTGCACCCGCCCGGCGAGCACACTTTCGACGAGATCGTGCACCGGTTCGACGTCCGAAGGCGAAAGCCAGCGATACGGCTGCGCCTGGACGACGTCCGCGCCGGAATCCCGCAGCAGTCCGGTGAGTTCGGGCAGCAGGGTGCCGTGCAGCTGGACGGCGACCCGCGCCCCGCGAACCCCGGCGTCGCGCAAGCCCTCGAACAGTCCGGCGTTGCTCTCCTCCGGCGCGGAGAACTCCTCGCGCAGCCCTTCGCCGCGCACGGCACCGGCCGCTTTCGGCCCGCGCACGAAGATCCGTGACGCCGCCAGCCGTTCCAGCAGCGGTTCGCGCAGCCCCCAGCCTTCCGCCGCCGAAAGCCAGCCGCGGAACCCGGCGCCGGTGGTGACCGCGGTGAACCCGACCGGCTCGGCCAGTACGGCGTCCGTCGCCGCGCGGAGTTCGGTGTCGTCGGGCAGCGGGACGATGCGGATGGTGGGCGCGTGCAGCACGGTCGCGCCATGTCGTTCGAGGGCGGCGATGAAGTCGTCGGCCCGCCGCTCCGCGGTGATCCCGATCGTGATGCCGTCCAGGTCAGCCATAGCGCGCGCCCATCTTCCTGATCTCCTCCGCCAGCCGCTCGCGCAGCTCCGGCGGTTCGAGTACTTCGAGGTTCCCGCCGAACCGCAGCAGTTCGCCGACGGCCGACTCCCCCGGCTCGACGGCCAGTTCCATCGTCAGCCAGTCGTCCTCGTCCGGCTCGGCACCATCTTCGACGGCTTCCCGCAACGCTCGCGTGCCGACGGCGCCCAGATAGAACGGTAGGAGTATGCGGGCGAACTCGTTCAGCCGGACCACCGCCACGCGCGAGTACATCCGCTTCTCGAACTGCTCCGACCACTCCAGCCAGTAGCGCGCGAGGTCGAAGTCGGACGGCCGCTCGAAGGTCTCGCCGAGATCGTCGAGCTCCTCGATCCGGGAGACCCGGTAGGTGCGATCGGTCCCGTCGCAGCGCGCCGCGAGATACCAGTTCCCCGCCTTGAGGATCAGGCCCAGCGGGTCGAGGACGCGCTCGACCTTCTTCTGTCCCCAGCGTTCGTACCGGACCTTGATCCGCCGCGCGTGCCAGACCGCGTCGGCCAGTTCGGACAGTCGCGGCAGGCTCTCGATCCCGCGGTGCCAGCCCGGGACGTCCAGGTAGAACCGGTCGGAGACCTTGCTCGCCCCGGCGCGCAGCTCCGCGGGCATGGCCGCGTGCAGTTTGAGCTGAGCGGCGGCGAGGACCGTGCCGAGCCCGAGTTCCGCGGCCGCGCCGGGCAAACCCGCCAGCGAAAGCGATTGCGCCTCCTCCTCGGTCAGCCCGGTCAGCCGCGTGCGATAGCCGTCGACCAGCTGGTACCCGCCCGTGCGCCCGCGCTCGGCGTACACCGGCACGCCTGCCGCGGACAGCGCCTCGACGTCGCGGTAGACCGTCCGGACCGAGACCTCCAGCTCGGCCGCCAGCTCCTCGGCCGTCATCCGGCCGCGGTTCTGCAGCAGGAGGAGGACCGACAGGAGTCTGCTCGCGCGCATGAATCCAGTATCCCCCTAAAACCTGACACATCCTGACAGGTATGGCTGACAGGGTGAACCCATGAACACCTTCGCCATGAAGAACTGGGAAGAAAACGTCGTCAGCGGCACGGAAGGCGGCCCGCGCGTCGCCTACGCCCACGCCACGCTCGCCTACAGCGGGCTGATCGACGGCGAGTCGATCGTGGACTACCTGCTGTACTACGCGGGTGAGGGCTACGACGGCGGCGGCACGACCGCGCCGGGATTCGAACGCGTCGAAGGCAGCGTGGACGGGCACAAGGGAAGCTTCGTGATCAAGCACGACACCGGGTTCGACGCGCAGGGCATCTCGTCGACGTTCACGGTGGTCGAAGGCTCCGGAACGGGTGAACTCGCCGGGATCACCGGGTCCGGCACCACCACGGGCGTCCTCGGTGAGCCGACGATGTCGTACACGCTCGAATACTCGCTCTAGGGAGGACAAGTGCTCGAGGTCGATCGCGAGCAGGTGCTGGCGTACCGGATCGCGGCGCACGGGCTGCACCGCGAGGAGACGGACCCGGCCGCGGCGGCCGTGTTCGACCTCGGCCTGCAGGATTCCGTGCGCGACACCGCGCTGCTGGGCCTCGCGGCCCGGATCGACGGCGACGTGACGCCCGCGGTCTGGGACGACGATCGCTTCGTACTCGCCTGGACGCATCGCGGCGCCCCGCATTTCCACCGCCGCGCGGAACTGGACGCGATCAGGGCGGCGCTCGTCCCGCTCGACGAGAAGGACGCGATGGCCCGGATCCTCTGGCAGCGCAAGCAGGTCGAGGACGCGGGCAGGTCCGCGACGGACGCGCTGTTCACCGCGGCGAAGGCGATCCGCGAGGTCGTCACCGGGCTGCAGACCAAGGGAACGGCGAGCGGCGCTGTCACGAAACTGATCCCCGAAGGGCTCTCGTACGCCTGCCGGGGCTGCGGCGTCGTCCACATCTACGAGCAGTTGATGCGGGTCGCGTCGATCCACGCCGGCGTCCGGCTGGAGCCGGGCGCGACCCCGGCGACGTTGGCACCACTGGAAAGGCGGGGCAGGCTCAAAACCACACCGGACGTCGGCGCGGCCACTCGCGTCGTCGAGGGCTACCTGCGGATCAACGGTCCGGCCGCCCCCGGTGACGCCGCCATCTACGTCGGCACGACACGCACCGGGGTCGACGCGATGTGGCCGGATGGCCTGGTCGAGGTCCGGGTCGACGGCAAGAAGGCCTTCCTGCCGGAAGACCGGGTACCGCTGCTGGAGAACCCACCGGAGCCGGACGTGGTCCGCCTGCTGCCGCCACTGGACCCGTTCGTCCAGGCGCGGGATCGCGCCGTTCTGGTGCCGGACAAGGCCAGGCAGAAGGAGGTCTGGAAGATCCTCGGCAACCCCGGCGTCCTGCTGGCCGACGGCGAGATCGCCGGGGTCTGGCGGGCCAAGGCGAGCGGGAAGAAGCGGCTCGACTTCACCGCCACCCCGTTCAACGCCTTCCGCCCGGCCGTGCGGAAGGCGGCCGAGGCGGAGGCCGCCCGTGTCGCGCTGGCGCGGGAGTTCCCCGATTTCCGCGTCACCTGGTCCTGACGGCGGTCCGATCGGTCCCATTCCGGGTGCCCAAGAGGTAGCCCATCGCGCAACCGCTTGCCGCCGATGATCACGGCGGCGACCGTCGAGGTCATGAGCACACAGACCGAACAGCGGACGATCACGAGCAACTGGGCGGCCACGGGCGACTTGCCCTGGCCACGTTTGTGGAACGGCCAGAACGAAGGTCCCGTCCTGTTGCCGGACGGGAGAGTCCTCGCCGCGGGCGGTGGCGACAATCGCGGCGCGGTGTCGTACGCCGACGCCGCCCTCTACGACCCTCAGACCGGACAATGGACGGTCACCGGATCGCTCGCGACCAGCCGCCGCCTGCACACGCTGACCGTGCTGCCGAACGGGAAAGTGCTGGCCGCCGGCGGCTTCCACGGACATCCGTCGACCTCGCCCAACAACCTCGCCTCGGCGGAGATCTTCGACCCGGCGACAGGCACCTGGAGCCCGACCGGATCCCTGCGCACCGGCCGCAGCAACCACAGCGCGCTCCTGCTGTCGGACGGCCGGGTACTGGTGATGGGCGGCGCGACCGACCCGCCGGGGCTCGAATCCCTGGTGATCGCGTCCGCGGAGATCTACGACCCGGCGACGGGCACCTGGACCGAAACCGCGCCGATGATCCACGCCAGGGCGGCGTTCCCCGCGGCGCCGCTGCCGGACGGCAAGGTGCTGGTCGCCGCGGGCACCATCGAAACCGGCGGTGACCTCGTCGGACTGACCTTCTGCGAGATCTACGACCCGGCCGCGGGCACCTGGACGCCTACCGCCCCGATCGGCACCCCGGCGCCACCACAGAACGGACAGCCACGCGTCGGCGCACAGGCGGTCGCGCTGCCCGACGGCACGGTGCTGCTCACCGGCGGCCACTCGGGCGGGCCGCTGGACTGGAGCTACCAGCCGTTCAGCCTCAGCGAGTCCGAACGGTACGACCCGGCCACCGGCAAGTGGGCCGACGCGGCGCCGATGCAGATCCCGCGTGACGAGTTCCGCTTGGTGCGCTTGGACTCCGGCAAGATCCTCGCCATCGGCGGTCTCGAATACGGTGGCGCCGACGCCGGATACCAGAACTCCGAGATCTTCGATCCCGCCACCGGAGCCTGGGGTCCGCTGATCGGGCTCACCGTCGGCAGGACGATGTTCGGCGCGGTCAAGCTCGCGGACGGCCGGGTGCTCATCGCGGGCGGCGCCGCCGTACTGGGCAACGCCAGCCCGAACGGCAACCACGTCCTCATCACCAAAACAGACCTCTTCACCCCGTGACCCCCTCTCCCGCGGGGTCAGGGGTCGACGGCCAGGCGGTAGCCCCGTTTGACGACGGTCTGGACGAGTTTCGGGGCGCCCAAAGAGCTTCGGAGGCGCCCGATGGCGGTTTCGACGGCATGCTCTTCGCCGCCGTCGGGCAACGCGGAGATCAGCTCCCGCCGCGAGAACACCCGCCCCGGCGACTCCGCCAGCGCCCGCAGCAGCGCCATCGGCGCGGGCGCGATGTCGCACCACTGCCCGTCGACCACCGCCGCCTGACCGCGCAGTTCGATGCTCCGCCCGCCCGCCGAAAGCCGCGCCGAGCGGGCTTCGAGCGCTTCGGACACCGTCCGCGCCAGCGCCCCGATCCGCGATCGCGCGGGCTGGACCGTCGGGATCCCGAGCGCCGCCAACGGCCCCGCGGTGATCGGCCCGACGCAGGCCGCCACGACCCGTTTCTCCAGCGCCCGCACGATTCCCGGCAGCCGCCCGGTCCGCCTCGCCATCGCCAGCATCGACGCGGCGGCGGGCGCGCTGGTGAACGGCAGCGCGTGCACCGAGCCGTCGAGGACGGCGTCGAGCAGCCGGTCCAGCGGGCCGGGATCGGCCGGGCCGACCCAGCGGTACACCGGCACCTCGATCACTTCGGCCCCCGCCGCGCGAAGACTGTCCACAAAGTACGGAAGCGGCTCACCGTGCAGCTGCACCGCGATCCGCTGACCGTCCACACCGGATTCGAGCAGATGCCGCAGCACCTCGGCGTTGCTCTCCGACGCGGGCGAGTAGGCCTCCGAGAGCTCGGCCGCGCGGATCGCGCCCTTGGCCTTCGGACCGCGCGCGAGCAGCGAAGACCGCCCCAGCCTGTCCAGCAGCTCCTCCCCCAGCCCCCAGCCTTCCGCCGCCTCGATCCAGCCGCGGAAACCGATCCCGGTCGTCGCGACGACGACGTCGACCCGGTCCTGAAGCAGGCGCATGGTCGCCGACCGCAGTTCGGTGTCGTCGGCGAGCGGCACGATCCGGATCGCCGGGCCGTACCGCACGGTCGCACCCTTGCGCACGAACAGCGCGCCGAGCTCGTCCGCCCGCCGCGCCGCTGTGATCCCGATGACGAATCCCGCCAGGGGAAGGACTTCTGTCACGGCGAAGCCTCGACCTCCACCACGCCACCGGAGACCCGCACTCCGTACGCCTCGACCGAGACACCTTCGACGTCGAGGCAGGTGCCGGTCCGCAAATCGAACCGTTCCTTGTACACCGGCGAAGCCACCACCGGGACACCGCCGGCGTCACCGACGATCCCCCGCGAGAGCACCGCGGCACCACTGACCGGGTCCATATTGGACAGTGCGTACCACCGGTCGCCGGGCAGCCGGAAGATCGCCACCTGGACCCCGTCGTCGAGCAGGGCGGCGACCCCGGACCATTCGGGGACGGCGCCCGCCGCGCAGACGGCGGTCCAGGTGCGCTCGATCGAAGTCGTCACTGTTTCACCTCCGGGATGCCCAGCAGCACGGGCACCTTCTGGTCGCGTTCGGTGCGGAACGAGATCGTCGGGTCCGGCGTGCCAGGCGCGTTGACGAACGAGCTGAACTTCGCCAGCTTCTCCGGATCCTCCAGCACCCCGCGCCATTCGTCGGCGTAGTCGCCGACGTGCTTGGCCATCGCCGCGTCCAGGTCCTCGCAGATGCCGAGCTTGTCGTCGACGATCACCGCGCGCAGGTGGTCGAGTCCGCCGTCCATTTCCTCGACCCACGGCGCGGTGCGCTGCAACCGATCGGCCGTGCGGACGTAGAACATCAGGAACCGGTCGATCGTCCGGATCAGCGTCTCGGTGTCCACTTCGGACACCAGCAGATCCGCGTGCCGCGGGGTCGCGCCGCCGTTCCCGCCGACGTACAGGTTCCAGCCCTTGTCGGTGGCGATGACGCCGAAGTCCTTGCTCCGTGCCTCGGCGCATTCCCGCGCGCAGCCGGAAACCGCGGACTTCAGTTTGTGCGGCGAGCGCAGGCCCCGGTAGCGCAGCTCCAGCTCGATCGCGAGCCCGACACTGTCCTGAACGCCGTAGCGGCACCACGTCGAACCGACACACGACTTGACCGTGCGCAACGACTTCCCGTACGCGTGCCCTGACTCGAACCCGGCGTCGACGAGCCGCCGCCAGATCAGCGGGAGCTGATCCACGGTGGCGCCGAACAGGTCGATCCGCTGCCCACCGGTGATCTTGGTGTACAGCCCGAAGTCCATCGCCACCTGCGCGATCACCATGAGCTTCTCCGGCGTGACCTCGCCGCCGGGGATGCGCGGGACCACCGAGTAGGTGCCGTTGCGCTGCAGGTTCGCCAGGAACTTGTCGTTGGTGTCCTGCAGCGTCGCCTGCTCACCGGCGAGGATGTGCCCGTTGCCCAGCGTGGCCAGGATGGACGCGATCGCCGGTTTGCAGATCGCGCAGCCGGTTCCGGTGCCGTAACGGTCGATCATCTCGCTGAACGTGCTGATCCGCGTGGCCTGCAGGATCTGGAACAGCTCCGCGCGGGACTGGCCGAAGTGCTCGCACAACGCCTTCGACTGCTCGACACCACAAGCCGTCAGCAGCTTGCCCAGCAGCGGGACACAGGATCCGCACGCCGTGCCCGCCCGCGTGCAGCCCTTGATCTTGGCGACCGAATCGCAACCCTCTTCGGTGATCGCGTGCGTGATGGCGCCCTTGGAAACCGCGTTGCACGAACAGATCTGCGCGGCATCGGGCAGCGCGTCGACACCGACAGCGGCACCGCCACCGGCCGGGGCGAGGATCGCGCCCGGTTCAGCGGGCAGCGGCCTGCCGACCATCGCGCGCAGCGTGTTGAACTCGCTCGCGTCGCCGACCAGCACCCCGCCGAGCAGCGTCTTCGAGTCGTCCGAGATCACGAGTTTCTTGTAGGTCCCGGCGACGGCGTCGTTGAACGCGACCTCCAGCGCGCCCTCGGTCGCCGCGTGCGCGTCGCCGAAGCTGGCGACGTCGACACCCATGAGCTTCAGCTTCGTCGACATGTCCGGCTCGGGGAACGTGCCCTCGCCGCCGGTCAGCCGCGCGGCGACGATCTCCGCCATCGCGTAGCCGGGCGCGACGATGCCGTACACCTTGCCGTCCACGGCCGCGCATTCACCGATCGCGTACACCGCCGGATCGGACGTCCGACAGGAGTCGTCGACGAGGATCCCGCCCCGCGCGCCGACCTCCAGCCCGGACGAACGCGCGAGGTCGTCACGCGGGCGGATGCCGGCGGAGAACACGACCAGGTCGACGTCGAGTTCCGTGCCGTTGCCGAGCTTGGCGAGGTACCGTTCGCCGTCCGGCTCGATCGCGTCGGTCGAGGTTCCCGTGTGGACGGTCACGTCGAGTTCGGTGATCAGTCGCCGCAGCAGACCGCCGCCGCCCTCGTCGACCTGCAGCGGCATCAGCCTAGGCGCCATCTCGACCACGTGCGGCGAGAGTCCCATGTCCCGCAAGGCTTTCGCTGCTTCCAACCCCAGGAGCCCGCCACCGATGACGACCGCGGAACGCCGTCCGCGACCGGGTCGCTGGGCGGCTTCCCGGATGGCGTCGAGGTCCTCGATCGTCCGGTAGACGAAACAGCCGGGAAGATCGTGCCCCGGCACCGGAGGGACGAACGGCCGCGAGCCGGTCGCGAGGACGAGCGCGTCGTACGACTGCTCGTACCCGGACTCGGTGACGACCACCTTGCGCTTCCGATCCACCGAGGTCACCGCGTCACCGAGCCGCAGTTCGACCAGCGGGTCCCCGGCGTAGTCGGCGCCTTCCAGAGCCAGCGAAGCCGGATCCCAAGTGTCCACATAGGACGTCAGGGCGACCCGGTCGTAGGCGGGGCGCGCCTCTTCGGCGAGCACCACGACCTGCCATTCGCCGTTCTTGTCCTCCGCGCGCACGGCCTCCACGAGCCGGTGCGCGACCATACCGTGTCCCGCGACGACGAGTTTCCGCATCAGACCTCCGCTCCGGCGAGCGCCAGACCTCGGGTGCTCGCCACCTCCGTCTGCTGTTTGCGCAGGTACACCGCCCAGGTGACGGCGAAGCACAGCCCGTAGAAGACGAGGAAGGCGACGAACGCCGGCACCCCGCTCTCGGTGTCCGCGAACGACTGCCGGAAGGCCAGGTTGATGAACAGCCCGCCGAGCGCGCCGATCGCCCCGGCCAGCCCGATCAGCGCACCGGAAAGCTTGCGCGCCTTGAGCATTTCGAGCGCCTCGTCCGCGCCCTCGCTGATCGCGACCTTCGCCTTGGCGCGGAAGATCGCCGGGATCATCTTGTACGTCGAGCCGTTGCCGACGCCGGTGAGCACGAACAGCACGATGAACGCGACGGTGAACAGCGCCAGCGAATTCGACGTCGAAGCGAGGATCAGCACCACGGTCGCCGCGGCCATCCCGACGAACGTCACGAAGGTGACCTTGCCGCCGCCGATCCGGTCGGACAGCCAGCCGCCCGCCGGCCGCGAGAACGAGCCGAGCAGCGGTCCGAGGAAGGTCACCGCGGCCGCCTGCAACGGCGTCCGGCCGAACTGGTTCTGCAACACCAGGCCGAACGCGAAGCTGTAGCCGATGAACGAACCGAACGTGCCGACGTAGAGGAACGACATCACCCAGGTGTGCGGATCCTTGACGACCTCGCGCATCGCCTTGGTGTCGCCCTTCATCGAAGCGAGGTTGTCCATGAAGAAGTACGCGCAGGTCGCGGCGACGATGATCAGCGGGAGGTAGATCGCGAGCACCAGCCGGGGCGCGGTCGCGCCGACGGTGCCGATGACCAGCAGGCCGATCAGCTGGATCGCCGCCACGCCGAGGTTCCCGCCGCCCGCGTTGAGCCCGAGCGCCCAGCCCTTGTGCTTCTCGGGGTAGAACGCGTTGATGTTGGTCATCGACGACGCGAAGTTGCCGCCGCCGACCCCGCCGAGCGCGGCGATCAGCAGGAACGTGCCGAGCGAGGTGCCCGGTTCCATCGCGATCGCGGCCAGCGTGGTGGGTGCCAGCAGCAGCAACGCGCTGACGATCGTCCAGTTCCGGCCGCCGAACCTCGCGACGGCGAAGGTGTACAGCGGCCGCATGAGCGCGCCGATCACCGTCGGCGTCGAAACGAGCAGGAACTTGTCCGCGGCCGAGAAACCGTACTGCGGTCCCATGAACAGGACCATGACCGACCACAGTGTCCAGACGGAGAAGCCGATGTGCTCGGCCAGGATGGAGAACCAGAGGTTCCGCCGGGCGACCTTCTTCCCGGTCTCCTCCCAGAACCGCTCGTTCTCCGGCTCCCAGTGCTCGATCCAGCGCTTTCCACGAGCTGCCATGAGGTCCTCCTTGGTGGATGCGTTCGGGTTCACTGGGCGGCCAGCCATTTCGCGACCCCGCCGACGGCGTCCTTGCAGCCGCCGCAGCCGGTCGTCGCGCGGGTCGCCCCGGCGAGGGCGGGAACATCGGTGGCACCGGCACGCCAGGCCTCGACGAGCCGTCCCTTCGTCACCGCGTTGCAGCGGCAGATGACCGCCGACGCGGGCAGATCGGCCGGGCTCGACGCCGACGGCGCCCCGGCGGGCAGCGCGCGTCCCAGAAGGACGGCGAGCCGGTCTTCTGGCACCGGCGTGCCCCGGTCGTAGAGTTGCGTGATCGTCGCGGCCGCGTCGGGCAGGCCGAGCAGGATCGCGCCCGCCACCTTGTTTTCGCGGACGACGAGCTTGCCGTAGCGGCAGCCCGCCGGGTCGCTGAAGGTGAGCACCTCGGCGGTCGGGTCGTCCGCGCCGGTCATCGTCTCGCCGAGCGCGGTGAGGTCGATGCCGCGCGCCTTCAGCCGGGTCACCGCCTGGGTGCCGTGGTAGCGCGACGCGGATTTCGTCCCGGTGACCAGGTCCGCGACGACGGCGGCCTGTTCCCAAGCGGGCTGCACGAGACCGCCGAAAGCGCCGGGATGCCGGGCGCAGTCGCCGATCGCGTGGATCCGGCCGTCGCTGGTGCGCAGCAGATCGTCGACGACGATGCCGCCGTCGACGGTCAGCCCGGCGTCCACGGCCAGTTTCGTCTCAGCGCGGACACCGGTCGAGACGACGATGAGATCGGCGGGGACGTGCGTGCCGTCGTCGAGTTTGAGCCCGTCGCCGCTCACGTAGCGCGCCGCTCCGACACCGAGCCGGAAGCCGACGCCGAGTTCTTCGAGCTTTCTGGTCAGCACCCGCGCGGACTCCGCGTCCAGCTGACGTTCCATGATGTGCGGCATCGGATGCACGACGGTGACGAGGTTTCCGCGCCCCGCGAGTCCTCGCGCCGCCTCCAGGCCGAGCAGCCCGCCGCCCAGCACGGCGACCGGTGCGCCCAGTTTGGCTGCGTCGAGGATCCGGGCACAGTCGTCGAGCGTGCGGAACGCGACGACGTCCGGGCCTGATTCGAGACCTTCGACCGGCGGCATCCACGGGTTGGCGCCGGTGGCGAGCACGAGCGCGTCGTAGTCCACAGTGGACCCGTCGTCGAGGTGCACTCGCCGGGCCGTGCGGTCGATCGCCGTCGCGGCGACCCCGCGGCGCAGATCGGCCTTCGTGCGGGACGGCCAGTCGTCGTCGTGGAGCCGGACGACCTCGGGCCGCATGGTCCCGGCGACCACCGAAGACAACAGCACGCGGTTGTAGGCGGCGTGCGTCTCGGCGCCGACGACGGTGAGCCGGACGCGTTCGCCGTCGGGATCACGGCGGCGGATGTCGTCCGCCAGCCGGGCGCCCGCCATCCCGTATCCGGCGATGACCACCGACCGGGGGCTCACGCGACGACCCCGGCGGGGGCGAGCGCGACCGCGCACACCTTGAACTCGGGCATCCGGCTCGTCGGGTCGAGCGCCGGATTGGTCAGCAGGTTCGCCCGGCCCTCACCGGGAAAGTGGAACGGCAGGAACACCAGGTCCGGGCGCAGCGACGACACGCAACGGACCCGCGCGACGGTCTCCCCGCGCCGGGACCGCACGACCGCGAGGTCGCCCTCGGCCAGCCCAGCCCGGGCGGCGGTGTCGGGATGAACTTCCACGAAGGCCTCCGCTACGACGTCGTTCAGCTCCTTGACCAGCCGGGTCTGCGCACCGGACTGGTAGTGCTGCAGGACCCGGCCGGTGGTGGCCTGCAAGGGGAATTCGTCGTCGGGCACCTCGGCCGGGCCGACGTGGTCCACCGGCACGAACCGCGCGCGGCCGTCCGGGTGCGCGAAGGCGCCGAGGAACATCCGCGGCGTGCCGGGATGCGTTTCCGCCGGAACGGGCCAGTACAGCGCCTCGCCGTCGCGGAGCCTGTCGTAGGTGACGCCCGAATAGTCGGCGACACCGCCCTTGGACGCCCGGCGAAGCTCGGTGAAGACGGTCTCCGCGTCGGCGGGGAACCGGCCTTCGGGCTGACCGAGCCGCCGGGCGAGTTCGGAGAGCACGAACAGATCGGTCCGCACGCCGGACGGTGGGTCGATCGCCTTGCGCCGCAGCAGGACCCGGCCTTCGAGATTGGTCATCGTGCCGTCTTCCTCGGCCCACTGGGTGACCGGCAGGACGACGTCGGCCATCGCCGCGGTCTCCGAAAGGACGAGGTCCGAGACCACCAGGAAGTCCAAAGAGGACACCCGGTCTTGGATCTTTCCCGCCCCGGGGGAAGAAACGACGAGGTTGCTGCCGAACACCATCAACGCGCTCGGTCCGTCTTCGGTGCCGAGTGCCTCCAGCAGTTCGACGGCCGAACGGCCAGGCCCAGGCAGGGACTCCGGCGGCACACCCCAGACTCCGGCGACGTACTCGCGGGCGACGGGGTCGTCGATCTTGCGGTAGCCGGGCAGCTGGTCGGCCTTCTGCCCGTGCTCGCGTCCGCCCTGTCCGTTGCCCTGGCCGGTCAGGCAGCCGAACCCGGATCCCTTACGACCGGGAAGGCCGAGCGCGAGCGCGAGATTGATCCACGCGTTGACCATCGCCGTGCCGTTGGCGTGCTGTTCGGTGCCGCGTGCGGTGAGGATGTAGGCGTTGCGAGCCGAGGCGAGTTTGGCGGCGACGCGGCGCTGGTCCGCGGCGGAGACCCCGGTGACCTGCTCGACGCGTTCCGGCCACCACGCCGCGACCGAACGCCACAGTTCCTCGAAACCGTTCGTTCGCGCGTCCACATAGGACTGATCGAGCAGGCCGTCGGCGACCACGGCGTGCAGGATCCCTTGCGCGAGAGCGAGATCCGTGCCGGGCGCGGGTGCGAGGTGCAATCCGGCCAGTTCGGCGGTCGGGGTCCGGCGGGGGTCGACGACGATCAGGTCCGCGCCCCGCAGATGCTGCGTGAAGGGCGGCATCGTCTCGGCCGGGTTCGCGCCGATCAGCAGGACGGCGTCGGCGTCGGCGAGATCCGTGACCGGGAACGGCATCCCGCGGTCGGCGCCGAACGCCTTGATCCCGGCGGCGGCCGCCGACGACATGCAGAACCGGCCGTTGTAGTCGATCTGCGAGGTGCCCAGCGCGACGCGGGCGAATTTCCCCAGCAGGTATGACTTTTCGTTGGTGAGCCCGCCGCCGCCGAAGACGGCGACCGAGTCGGCGCCCTTCGCCGCCCGGATCTCGGTGAGCCGACGCGCGACGAGGTCGAGAGCCTGCTCCCAGGTCGCGGGCCGGAGTTCGCCGTCGGTGCGGATCAGCGGGGTCGTCAGACGGGAAGGGGAAGTAAGGAGTTCTCCCGACGTCCAGCCCTTCTGGCACAGGCCACCCGCGTTGACCGGGAAGTCGCGCGGGGTGACCCGGGCGCCGTCGAGGCTCATTCCGCACTGCAGGGCGCAGTACGGGCAGTGCGTGTCCACCGCGGTTCGGGTGGGAGCGGCGAGCGGCACGGGCACCTCCTCCAGGCGTCGATTGCGCCTGAAGGTAGGTAGGCCGTGTTACCTGGAAACTCCTGAATGTTTCAGGCGTTTGACATTGCCCACCCCCGGCGGACGTCACACGGTGAGGTGGCGCGAGGGGCTGAAGGGGCCTTTCCCGCATGCGACGCGACGAAAGCTCCCTTCACCGCGTGACATGCGGCGAAAGGCCCCTTCAGCAGCTATGCACCCGGTGTATAGACGGTGCGTATACACACTGTGTATAGTCGCCCGCATGTCCATCGGGAACACCCTGCTCGGCCTGCTCGAAGCCGGCCCCAAGCACGGTTACGACCTCAAACAGCTCTACGACAAGCAGTTCCGGCAGGACCGCCCGCTGCACTACGGGCAGGTCTACTCGACGTTGAACCGGCTCCTGAAGAACGGTCTCGTCGAGGAGAACGGCGTCGAGGCGGGCGGCGGTCCGGACCGGAAGCGGTACGCGATCACCGACGCCGGCGTCACCAACGTCGAAGAATGGCTGAAAAGTCCGGAAAACCCCTCGGTCTACCTGCAGAACACGCTCTACACCAAGGTCGTGCTCGCGATCCTCTCCGGCCGGGGCGCCCAGGATCTGCTCGACGCCCAGCGTGGCTCCCACCTCCGCGCCATGCGTGAGCTCACCACCCGCAAAACCGGCGGCGACCTCGCCGACCAGCTCATCTGCGATCACGCGCTGTTCCACCTGGAGGCGGATCTGCGGTGGCTGGAGCTCACCGCGGCCCGCCTCGACGATCTCGCGCGCCAACTGGCCCGCTGAAACCCTGGGGACCACAAAGTGGAAACACCGTTGTTACAAGGGCTGGGCCTGCACAAGGCTTTCGGCCCCGATCAGGCGCTCACCGGGGCCGGGCTGACGCTCGAAGCCGGGGAGATCGTCGCGATCATGGGCCCGTCCGGCTCGGGGAAGTCGACCCTGCTGCACTGCCTGTCCGGCATCCTGCGCCCCGACCGCGGCGAGGTGCTGTTCCGCGGCCGCGAGCTCGCGAACATGCCCGACGCCGAACGCAGTGCCTTGCGGCGCACCGAATTCGGTTTCGTCTTCCAGTTCGGGCAGCTCGTGCCGGAACTGACCTGCCTGGAAAACGTCGCGTTGCCGTTGCGGCTCGGCGGGATGAAACGCCGTCCCGCCGAGAAGATCGCGCGGGACTGGCTCGACAGGCTGGAAGTCGGCGACTCGGACGACAGCACCCCCGGCCAGGTGTCGGGCGGGCAGAGCCAGCGGGTCGCCATGGCCAGGGCGCTGATCACCGAACCGTCGGTGATCTTCGCCGACGAGCCCACGGGCGCACTGGACACGCTCAGCGGCGAGCTCGTCATGCGCCTGCTTTCCGAGACGGCGAAGCAGACCGACGCCGCCGTCGTCCTGGTCACCCACGAACCGCGGGTGGCCGCCTACTCCGACCGGGAGGTCATCGTGCGAGACGGCCGGACACGTGAACCGGTGGTGACCCGGTGACCGGACGCGAAGACCTGTTGCTGGGGTTCCGGCTGGCCGTCGGGGGTGGCCGGGGCTCGATCGTCAGGCTCGTCCTGAGCGCCGTCGGCATCGGGCTCGCGGTGGCGATCCTGCTGACCGGCGCCTCCGCGGGCACCGTCACGGAGAACCGGGACCAGCGGGCGTTCGCCTCGTACGTGCGAAGTGAACCGATCCCGGGCGTCGCCCCGCTGGCCTACCTCCCGGCGACGACCGACTTCCGCGGTCAGGCGATCTCGCTCGTCCACCTGCGGCCCACCGGGCCGAACTCGCCGATCCCGCCGGGTGTGGACCGGCTGCCCGCGCCGGGCGAGGTCTTCCTTTCGCCGAAGCTGGACGAACTCGTCGCGGCCGACACCAGCGGCCTGCTGCGGCCGCGGCTCCCCGGCAACCCGGTCGGGGTCATCGCCGCGGAGACCATGCTCAATCCGAACGACCTGGTCGCCTACGTCGGCTCGGACACGTTGCGGTCCGGCCCCATGGTCTACGGCTTCGGCGCCGAGCGCGGCTACGACGACATGGTCGAAAAGGGAGTCCTGGCGCTCCTGCTGATCGGGCTCTTCGTCCTGCTCACGCCGGTGTTCATCTTCATCGGGACGATCTCCCGGCTCGGCGGCGCCACCCGGGACCGGCGGCTCGCCGCGTTGCGGCTGGCGGGCTCGTCGGTCGGTCAGCTGCGCCGGATCACCGCGGCGGAATCGCTCGTGGGCGCCGCGGCCGGGCTCGTCGCCGGCGCCGCGTTGTTCCTGCTCTTGCGCGGCGCGGTGACGAACTTCCAGGTGTTCCGCTTCGGGCTCTACTCGAAGGACCTCACACCGGCGTGGCCACTGGTCGTGCTGATCGTGCTCCTCGTCCCCGCGCTGACCGTGGTGACGGCGTGGTTCGCCCAGCGGCACACGATCGTCGAACCGCTCGGCGTCGTCCGGGAGTCCACGCCGCCGAAGCGGCGGTTGTGGTGGCGGCTGCTGCCGATCCTCGCCGGACTCGCCTTGGTGCTCCCGGATTTCGGCGTGGCGAGCGAGCTCGGCCGGGCGGCGCTGATCGCCGGGGTGGTCCTGCTGATGCTCGGGATCCCGGCACTGCTGCCGTGGCTGCTGGAACGCGTCGTGTCCCCGATCAAGGGCGGGTCACCGTCGTTCCAGCTCGCGATCCGCCGCCTGCGGACCGACAGCGGGACGCCGTCGCGGGTGGTCGCGGGCCTCTGCGTGGTGCTCGCCGGGGCGATCGGGTTGCAGAGCCTGATGGCGGGCCAGGTCGCGTCGCAGGACAAGTACCAGGACACGACGGACGGCCGGACGATGGTCTACGCCGAGGGCCCGGTGGCGGACAAGGCGGTGGCCGCGGTACGCGCGGTGCCGGGTTCGGCCGATTTCCAGTCCGTGCGTTCGATGTTCGTCACCGCGAACCCCGCGGACGCCCTCTCCTCGCTCGCCGTCGCCGACTGCCCCACGATCGAAGCGTCGACAGGGGTCACGGGCTGCCGGGACGGCGACGTGTTCACCGAATCGGTATCACTCCACAAAGGACAGTCGGTGACGCTGACCGACGACACCAAACGGGAACAGCCCTGGACCGTTCCGGCCACGCCGCGGCCGTTCGGCGGGAAGCCGTCGGGGATCACCCAGCTCCTCGGGGTGCGCGTGTTCGTGACACCGTCGGCGATGGCGGGTGCCGACCTGTCCGCCGCCTCGGTCACGATGAGCCTGCGTGGCGGGGCGGTGAATCCGGACTTCGTCGAGCTGGTACGGAACTCGGTCGCCCCATTCGGCTGGGAGGCCACGGTGGTCGCGTACAACCGGGAACGGCTCACCGACGAGGCCCGGATGTTCGGGGACGCGCGGAACATCCTGCTCGGCGGCGCGCTGTTCATCCTGCTGCTGGCCGGGGTGAGCCTGCTCGTGCTCGCCCAGGAACAGGTCCGGGAACGGCGGCGGGCCCTCGGCGCGCTGTCCGCCACCGGGGTCCCGGTGCGCGTGATCGTCCGGTCCCTGGTGTGGCAGAACGGGATCCCGCTGCTGCTGGGGATCGTGATCGCGACGGCGACCGGGATCGGGATCGCCGCGGTGGGCAGGCGGATGTTCTGGGACGCGGTGTACATCGACTGGACCGCGGTCGGGGTGCTCGCCGCGGCGGCGATCGTGATGGTGCTGCTGGTGACGGCGTCAACGCTGCCATCCGTGCGCTCGGCGGCGAAGGCGGAGAGCCTGCGCACCGAGTGAAAGCCGGTGAAGGCCCCTTCTTTCGAGGAGGGGCCTTCACCCGTCTACAAGACGGCGCTGACGTCGCGGGCGGCGGCGCGGAGCCCGTCGTGCGCCGCTCGCGTCGACCGGGGGTCGAGAGCGTTGGCCGCCAAGCGGAAGAGGACGGCCCGCAGGAGAAGCTGGGGCCATTGCGGGAGATGTGCCCAGCGTTCGAGCAGATCGATGGTGGCGCCGCCCCAGGCCAGCGCGTCGACCGCGACGATCGCGGCGCCCCATTCACCGGGCCGGTAGTACGGCACGAAATCGACGATGCCGGGGGCCTCGTCGCCGTCGAACAGCACACCGGCGAGAAGCTCCCCGTGGACGACCTGGTCCGGCAGGTTGACCGGTCTTCGGGACCCGGCCAGCACCTCGAACCAGCGGCCGCCCTTGTTCTCGTCGAGGGACATGTCCGCCTCGCCCCACGCGAGCTTGTCGGCCAATGCCTCGATGTCGGTGCGCCGCCCCAGGAAGTCCGGCCGCGGCAGCCCCGCCGTCGCGCGGTGCAGCTTGACCGCCGTGTGCACGACCTCGTCGTACCGGTGCTCGGCCGTACCGGACACGAACCGATTCGCCGACCAGCCACCGACCACCCACCGGCCGTCGCTGGACCGGACCGGCCGCGCGACCCGCAACCCCGGCTCGTCCACGGCTTCCAGCGCCCGGGCCGTCCACAGGGTCCGCGACTTGTCCACGACCGGCTTCAGCACGAGATCGGCGTAGCGCCAGGCGGTGGTTCCGGGCATCGGCTCCGCGTCACCGTCACGTCCGCCGAACGCCGAACAGACGTGTTCCGGAGGGCTTTCTAGGGTGGCACGCACGGCACGGGACGTTACCTCGTGAACCCTTCCACGAACGAGAAGACGCGCTGGTGACGCGACGTCTCCCACCGCGCGTGAAGGCCCCCTTCCCTCGGTTCAGCCGAGGGAAGGGGGCCTTCACGCGCATCCGAAAGGTGCCGGAAACGATCAGTAGGTCGGCAGGCTCTGGTCGATCTGCCGCGCCCAGGCCAGTACGCCGCCACCGAGGTGGGTCGCGTCCTTGAACCCGGCCTGGTGCAGCGCGGCCAGGGCCTCCGCCGAGCGCGCGCCCGACTTGCAGTGCAGCACGATCGGCTTGTCCTGCGGCAGGTCCGACAGCGCCTCGCCCGAGAGGATCTTGTCCTTCGGGATCAGCGTCGCGCCCTTGATGTTCACGATCTCGTACTCGTGCGGCTCGCGGACGTCGATGAGGGCGAAGTTGTCGCCGTTGTCGAACTTGGCCTTGAGCTCCGCCGGAGTGATCGTGTGCCCCGAAGCGGCCGAAGCGGCTTCGTCGGACACGACACCGCAGAACGCTTCGTAGTCGATGAGCTCGGTGATCTGCGGGGTCTCCGGATCCTTGCGGATCTTGACCTCGCGGTACTTCATCTCGAGCGCGTCGTAGCTGACGAGCCTGCCCAGCAGCGGCTCACCGATGCCGGTGATCAGCTTGATCGCCTCGTTGACCATGATCGAGCCGATCGACGCGCACAGCACGCCCAGCACGCCACCCTCGGCGCACGACGGGACCATGCCGGGCGGCGGCGGTTCGGGGTAGAGGTCGCGGTAGTTGAGGCCCTTGCCGTTCGGCGCGTTCTCCCAGAACACGCTCGCCTGGCCCTCGAACCGGTAGATCGAGCCCCACACGTAGGGCTTGCCGGTGAGCACGGCGGCGTCGTTGACCAGGTATCGCGTGGCGAAGTTGTCGGTGCCGTCGAGGATCAGGTCGTACTGCTCGAACAGCTCCAGCGCGTTCGACGACTCGAGCCTGTCGGTGTGCAGGTGCACCCTTACGAAGGGGTTGATCTCGGCGATCGACTCCTGCGCCGACGCGGCCTTGAGCTTGCCGATGTCGGACTGGCCGTGGATGACCTGGCGGTGCAGGTTCGATTCGTCGACCTCGTCGAAGTCGACGATGCCGAGCGTGCCGACCCCGGCCGCGGCCAGGTACAGCAGCGCGGGGCTGCCGAGGCCACCGGCACCGATGACCAGCACCTTGGCGTTCTTCAACCGCTTCTGCCCGGTCACCCCGACGTCCGGGATGATCAGGTGACGGCTGTACCGGGCCACCTCTTCCTTGGTGAGCTCGGCGGCCGGCTCGACGAGCGGCGGCAGCGTGCCTGACATCGGGTCCTCCATCTCGCGTGGATCGCGGGTCGCATCCCAGTATCTACAACACGGACAGGCGGAAACGACTTCCCCTGTTTCATATCCTGGGAATTTCCAGCAGGTGAGACGGCGGAGACTAAGGTGTCTGATTCGGCCAGGAGCCCGGCTTGCAGACGAAGCCGTTCGCGGGCACCCTCCCGCGGTCACCGCCGGGGAGATTGTTCAGCTGCGCCACGAAGTCGTTGGAGACGCCGAAGGTCTGCTGCATCATCACCGGCGCGATCCCGCCGTTGACCTGGCAGCCCACGTGTTTCCCGCCCAGGGCGTGCCCGACCTCGTGATTGATGGCGTACTGGCGATATCCGGTCATGTCGCTCTCGAAGGCCATCGCCCCCCGCACCCAGCGGGCGAGGTTGATCACCACACGCTTGTCGAAGCTCGAGCGGTAGCACGACGTCTCGTAGGTGATCTGGAACATGCAGACGTCCGCGCGATGCGTCGTTTCCGGTGTGGTGAGGCTCACCCGGAAGCTGGGGTTCGGGAAACTCGCGTCCACGCGCTGGAGCGCCTTCTTGCCGTCCCACGTCCAGCTCTTGGGATTGGACAGGGTGCCCTCCACCATCGCGGCGAAGCTGTCGTCGCCCTGATAGCTGGCCGCATCGATGCCGTCCTCGACCTCGATCGTGTAGGTGAACAGCTGCCCCGTGCCCACCTTCTCGCCCTTGCCCGGCACCACGTGATAGGTGCCCTTGCCGGACTGGGTGAAGTCGCCGCCCTTGGGCAGGTCCGCGGTCGGGATCTTGAGATCGACCGGTTTGGCCGGGTTCTCCGGGAGGACGTCGCCGCCTCCGTCGACACCCGCGCCCGGCTCGCCGCCGTTGCCGGCGGAGCCGTCGGCCGAAGTGAGGCTCGCCCCGTCGGTGGCGACCGGCTCGGCGGGGCCGGTGGCGGTGTTGAACACGACCAGCGCGGTGATCACCACGAGGATCGGCAGCGCGTACACCCGCCAGCCGTAGGTCTTGGCGAAGTGCCCGATGCCGCCCTTCTGCTTGCGCTTGGCGGCACCACCCTTGGCGCCGGGCTCGTGCGGCTTCCAGGACGCGCTGAGCGGCTGGGCGCTCGTCCGGCGGCCGCCCGGGCGGTAGCGGTCTTCGTCGAGCCGCTCCGACGGCGGCGGCGACGGCCGGTACTGCCCGGTGCGCGGAGAGTCCGAGGTCCTGGGCTGGGGGCGCGCCGAACGGCGGGCGGATGCGGAGTACTGAGACCGCCGACCTTCGCCCTGCGCGTCTTGCTTCACCCGGTCCACGGGCACCAGGGTGCCATAACCGAACTGTGATGTTGTGAGCGACCGGCGCATGGTGCGGCGTGTCCTGCCCACCCGAATGGGCTACCAGGTGCCCGATTCGACCGATTCCCACATCCCCAAAACGGCCTTTGCTACGACATTCGGGCGTTCCATCTGCGCCACATGGCCGGTTCGGGGGAGAACGAGCAACCGGGCGTGCGGAAGTAGCCGAGCGGTGCGCTCGGCGCGCCGGACGGAGATCACCCGGTCGTGCTGCCCCCAGACGACGAGTGTCGGCGTGGCGACCGTCGGCGCGACGGCCCACAGCGACGCGGGTCCGCGTGCCGACCACGTCCGGAAGATGCCGAACGTGCTGCGGGCCAGCGCGGGGGTGGCCCAGGCGAAACCGGCGCGGGCAGTGTGCTCCTCTTCGAGCTCGTTCAGCCGACTCTCGGCGAAGCGGCCCGGATCGGCGAAGCACAGCTTGATGACCTGCATGGCGCGTTCGCGCGGGCCGAGCGCGGCCAGCTGACGACGTACCCGCGGACCGATCAGCGGCAGATACGCGAACGCCATCCGCGGGTCGGAAAGCCGCTTCATACTGGGCCGGAGATCCGGCATCGCGGGCGAGATCAGCGTCAGCGTCTTCACCAGCTCCGGACGGCGGGCCGCGACGAGCAGCGCGACCGCGCCGCCCATCGAGTTGCCGAGCAGGTGCACCGGCCCGGTTTCGAGGCTCTCGATGTGGCTCGCGACGATCTCGGCGTGCGCGTCGAGACTGAAGCTGAACCCGTCCGGCGGCTCCGAATAGCCGAAACCCGGCAAATCGACCGAGGTGCCGCCAGCTTGAGGCGCCAGGAGCGCGGCGAGGTCGGTCCAGTTCGTGGACGATCCGCCGAGTCCGTGGACGTAGACCGCCGTCTCGGGGCCACCCGGAGTCCGGCGGATGTGCAATTTCACCCCGCCGACACTTATTGTTTCCCCGGGCCAAGGCGGCGGTGCGGGATCCAGCGACGGCAATGACCTGCGCGAGAGCGGCACGTGGGTCAGCGGCGGGCGGTCCCGGGCGGCACGGGAAACTGAAGACGACACAGCACCAGGATGCCCGACCCTTGGCGGTCCGGCCGTACCGGCGAGTAATCTCGAGTTCACTTCACGCGGCGGTGACCCCGCCCTGCGGAGCCCCGCTCGACTGGAGGAACGATGACCGAAATGGCGCGACTGCAGGCCCGAGGCGTCCGCCTGCCGAGAACGGAACGCCGGGCCCAGCTGCTGGCCGCCGCGCAGCGGGTGTTCGCCGCGAACGGATACCACGCCGCGGCGATGGACGAGATCGCCGAAGAGGCCGGGGTCAGCAAACCGGTTCTCTATCAGCACTTCCCCGGCAAGCTTGACCTCTACATCGCACTGCTGGAGAGCCACGTCGACGAGTTGGTGCGGCGGGTCAAGGAAGCGCTCGATTCCACGACGGACAACAAGCAGCGCGTCCCGGCGACGGTCGGCGCGTTCTTCGACTTCGTGAACAACGACGCCGGCGCGTTCCGCATGGTCTTCGAGTCCGATCTGCGCGGCGAGCCCGCCGTGCAGGAGGCGGTGGATCGCGCGACGTCGGCCAGCGTCGACGCGATCACCGAGACCATCACCGCCGACGCGGGCCTCGACGAGGACAAAGCGCGGCTGCTCGCCGTCGGCCTCGTGGGTCTCTCGCAGGTCAGCGCGCGGTTCTGGCTGGCGCACCACAAGTCGATGAGCAAGGAAGAGGCCGTCGCGCTCACCGCCAACCTCGCCTGGCGAGGCATCGGCGGTGGTTTCCCGCTGCAGCACTGACTCCGCGTTCAGTCCTCTGGATGCGGTCCTTGCGCGTGCAAGGACCGCATCCAGAGGACGAATTGGCCAAGGCTCACCGGACGCCCCCGCAGAACGACCGCCACGGGATGTTCCAGCCGTGCCAGGTCTTCGCGCGGATCCTCCGCGTAGACGACGGCGTCCGCGGGCGCGCCCGGACGGGGAGCAAGGGACCTTTGCTCTCACGTTGGTCCGTCCAGCGGCATCGTGAGGGGCCTGGTTTCGGCTATGAATCGAGCGACCGCGTTGCCGATCCGCGAGGAGTAGCCCATGCCCCACATCGCGCTCGACGAGAACCTGCCCGGTATCTCCGCCCTGTTCGCCTACCGACCGGAGACGGCGGCGCCGCTCGGACAACTCGCCGAGGTCCTGCTTCGCGGCCCGAGCAGCCTCAGCGTGGGTGAACGCGAGCTGATCGGCGCGGTCGTCTCACGCGGCAACGACTGCACGTTCTGCTCCCGAAGTCACGCTGCCGTCGCCGCCGAAGCGCTCGAAGGCGGCATGCCGGTCGTCGAGGCGGCGTGGCAGGACGTCGACGGTGCACCCGTGTCGGCGAAGGTGAAGGCGCTCCTGCATGTCGCGCTGGCTGTCCGCGAAGGCGGGAAGTCCGTGAGCGAAGACCTGATCGCGGCCGCTCGCGCCGAGGGCGCGACGGACGTCGAAATCCATGACACGGTGCTGATCGCGGCCGCGTTCTGCATGTTCAACCGCTACGTCGACGGGCTGGCGACCCTCGCCCCGGACGACCAGGACGCCTACAAGGCCACGGGCATCCGCCTGCTGGAGGACGGCTACACGCGCCTCTGAAGAGAGCAAGGGACCTTTGCTATCGCTTGCCCCACCGAGAGCGACAGCAAAGGTCCCCCGCTCTCTAGACCCTCGCGGAGCTGCGGACCAGAGCCGCGATGCGGGCCGAGACCTCTTGCGCGCGTTCCTGCGGAAGCATGTGCCCCGCGCCGGGGTACCGCACGAATTCGGCGTCCGGCAGCGCGTCGGCGATGACCTTGGCGTGCGTCGTCGGGCACAGCCGGTCCCGCTCCCCCGACAGCACGATCACCGGTTTCCCTTGGAGCGCAGCGAGCGTGACGCGGCAGTCGTGCCGTGAGATCGCGTCCTGGAATCCCGCGACGCTCGCCGGATGCGCGCACAACAACTGCTCGGCGACCGAGTCCAGATCCGCCCGCTGCGGCCGCCGCCCGAAGACGAGCAGGCGCGCGCCCGGGCGCACCACCGACAGCGGCAACGGCAAGGCGTCCCGGCGGTTCTTCGCGAGCAGCTTCGCGAGCCGCCGTTCGAACCTCGCCGCGCCGCTGCCCGCGATCCCCGGCAAGCCGAGGGTGATCCGGTCCATCTCACCGGACGACGTGGCGACGAACGCGACCCCGGCGACGCGCCGGGCCACGAGTTCGGGATGACTGCGGGAAAGTTCCATGATCGTCATGCCGCCCATGGAGTGTCCGGCCAGCACGATCGGACCGTTCGGCACGCGATCTTCGATCAGCTCGGCCAGGTCGTTCGCCAACGTCGGGATCGTCGCCGTACCCGGCTTCGCCGGCGCGGAACCACCGTGCCCGCGCAGGTCGTAGCGCAGGATCCGGACGGAGTCGCCGAGCCTGGCCACCACACTGTCCCAGGTCCGGTGATCCTGGGTCCAGCCGTGCACGAGGATCAACGTGAGTTCGGAGTCGGCGGGACCGCTCGTCTCGACGTGCAGTGCGGTGCCGTCACCGGTCACGAACCGGTGCTCCCGGGACGGATCCCAGGAGACGGCACCGCGCTGCTTGACGCCCCTCATCGCTTCCCCGGCAGCAGGAACGACTTGCGCCAGAAGTACATGCCGGGTTTGCCGACCAGACCGGATTCCTGCAGGAACGGCATGATCTTCTCGCCCGCCCACCGCACGCTGTCTTGCCAATGCGGGTTGTTCATCGCGGCTTCCACGCCTTCGCGCGGCCGGATGCCGACTGCCTTGTAGACGCGCGGGTTGATGAAGGCCCGCGTCACGAAGTACGAAATGAGCGCGATGATGAACTGCTGGTAGACGATTTCCTTCTTCGTCAGCTTCGCCATGCCGCGAGTGACTTCTTCGCGGGCGAAGGTGACGTGCCGGGCTTCTTCGAGCACGTGGATGCGGTTGACCATGCGCACCAACGGCTGGATGTCCGGGTCGTTCATCTGCTCACGCTGAAGCCGGTCGAGGACCTCTTCGGCGACGAGGATCGCGCCGTAGCGCGCGGGGCCGTAGCTGATCGACGGCATCAGTTTCGCCAGCCGCCGAAGCCACGGCACCGGTCCGTAGGACGGGCAGCCGATCCGCGACGCCATCCGCGCGAACATCATGGAGTGACGGCATTCGTCCGCGATCTCGGTCAGCGCGTACTGCGCGTGCGAACTGGTCGGATCTTCGTCGTAGACCTCCTTGAGCAGCATCTGCATCAGGAGGATTTCGAACCACAGCCCGGTCGTGGCGACACTCGCGACCTCGTGCTTGCCGAGTTCGATGCGCTGCTCTTCGGACAGCGAGTCCCACAGCTTGGTGCCGTAGAGCGAGGAACGGTGGGCCGGGATGAAGCGCTTCCCCTTCACGAGAGGAGCGTTCCAGTCGATGTCGACGTCGGGGTCGTAGAACTTGTTTGCGGAGGACTTGAGCAGCCGCTCGGCTGTCTTCTCCCGGTCTGTTTCCTTCAGCGCCCGCGTCATTGCCGACACACCCCTATCTGTAACTCGCGGTAACAGTTACCTCTGGTAGCATGACTTGGGTGATCGAACGTGTCAAGCGCAACAGCAAGCAGTCGAGCAAGCACCCCACGGCGGGTGAGGCCGACACGGGCGACGCCCGCCGCGACCGCTGGCGCAAGCACCGGATCGCGCGCCGCGCGGAGTTCGTCGAGGCCGCCCTCCGCGCACTCGACACACACGGCCCGGATCTCGGCATGGAAGACGTCGCCGCCGAAGCGGGCGTCACGAAACCCGTGCTGTACAGGCACTTCGACGACAAGGCCGATCTGTACGTCGCGCTCGGGCAGCGCGGCACGGAGATCCTCTTCCAGCGGCTGATCCCGGCCATCAACTCCGAACTGGCCCCGGTCCCCCGGATCCGGATGGCGCTCGACGCGTTCTTCAGCGTCATCGAGGAGCACCCCAACCTCTACCGCTTGCTCGCACGCGGCGGCCTGCAGGAGAAGGTGCTCGTCAAGTCCGACGTCGTCGCCGAGGACAAGGAACTGATCGCCACCGCGCTCACCGCGCTGCTCGGCGACTACATGCGGATGTTCAACATGGACTCCGGCGCCGCCGAACCGTGGGCGCACGGCATCGTCGGCATGGTGCAGAGCACCGGCGAATGGTGGCTGGACCGGCGCTCGATGGGTCGCGACAGCGTCGTCGAATACCTGACGCAGATCATCTGGGCCGCGATCGACGGCCTCTCCCGGCAGCAGGGCATCGTCATCGACCCGAATCTGCCGCTCGAAGAGAACAAGGTCGTCCAGATGCGGAAGACCCAGGAAAAGCAGGTGGAGGGGCAATGAGCGAGCACGACGAAGACGGCTACGCCGGCGAAGCGGTCCTCGTGATCGACGGGACCGAGATCGCGGCCACGGTCGACCTGCGGGGCTATTTCCAGCCCATCGACGGGTACTACCGCTGGTACGGCCGCGTGGCCACCAACGAACAGGTGTCCGCGGCCGCCGGCGGCAAGAAGACCGCCGTCGAGATCCGCGCGGGCGAGTACAGCGCGAAGGGCGAACTCTCCGACCCGGACCCGTGGGACCGCTACCGCATCATGGGCACCAGCACGCCGCCGTTCCACGTGCCGACCTCGCTGGAAGAGCTGAACGAGCTCAACGCCTGACTCAAGTACGTGAAGGCCCCCTTCCCTCGGCTGAGCCGAGGGAAGGGGGCCTTCACGCGGAAAGTCAGCCCCGCCGCTGAGCGGGCACCCGAGCCGCGGCGAACAGGTACTTCGGCCAGCTCGACAGCTTGTTCATCGCCCATTCCAGCGGCCCGCGCCCGATGAACTTCCGCCACAGCACCGCGGCGGTCAGCGCGACCACCGAGAACTCGACGAAGTGCAGCACGCTGAAGATCGAATCGCCGTCGCTCTCGTCCCACAGCAGCGCGATCGCCACGAAATGCAGCACGTACGCGCTCAGCACCCGCCCGCCCAGATCCGAAAGCGGCCGCAGCACCCGCTCGAACTTCGGCATCAGCAGCTGACAGCCACCGATCACCGCCGCCGCGATCCCGATCGAGATCAGCAGGTCGAACGGCGTGTACGAAGTCCCGGTCGGCAGCAGCTCCCAGGCCCAGCTGGTGGTCGGCGGCGTGCCGTGGATCCAGGTCTGGTGGAGCCGGAAGAACTCCGACGGCGTCATGCCCGCCTGCGCGGCGGCCGGTTCCAGTGAGCGGTAGACGGCCTGCATGCCACCGAGCGGTCCGGTCGCGATCCAGGAAACGACATACCCGCCCACCGCGAGCGCCGAGCCGCCGAAGAACAGCCGTCGGCACACGCTGCGCGAGGTCAGGTCCATCCGCCCGAGGGACATCCCGGCGAACACGTACGCCATCAGCGTCAACGCGGGGAACGTCCCGGTGAGGACGAGAACGGTCGCGGCCTTCAGCAGCCCCGTCGACGTGACGTCGTCCGCGGTCAGGTCCGGCGCGAAGAACAGCAGGTCGCGGGGAAGCAGCTGAGCCCTGATCAGATGCGAGAGCAGCGGTCCGGCCACGGCGACGGCGACGGCGGCGATCGCCAGTGCCTTCGCGCTCGCGCGCAGCCATGGGATCGCGAACAGGAAACAGGCCCCGTAGTAGGCCAGGATCACCATGTAGCCGGTCTCGAGGCTGGTCAGCCACAGCCCCAGCGCCACCAGAAGCGGTGCGCGGGTCGCCAGCTTGAGCGCGACGCGCGTCCGGTCGCGGCCCAGTTTCGGGCGGCGTCCGCCGGACATCAGCGCGATCGAGACTCCGGCCAGCACCGCGAACAGCGCCGCGGAGTGGCCTTCGAACGGTTTGAACAGCACCCCGACGCCGCCTTTGGCGGGATCGGGGCCGACATGCACCGCGTACATGCCGAGTACGGCCAGACCGCGGGCGACGTCGATACCGGTCAGCCGCCCCGCGACCCGCTTGCCCAGTTCGGGAACAGTGCGCACGCTGTCGACCAGCGAGCGGTCCATCACAGTGACGCCGTCCACCTCATTTCTCGGCTAGCCCCCTGCCGTCCCCGCCATAGCGTGACGATCAAATCTGAGAGCTGGCTGAGACGCAGCGGTGACGCCACTGTGACATCCGACTACAACCCGATCGGGTTAACCACCAACAGCGAAGCCGACCTTGCGAACATCCGACGGCGCGATCTCGACGTAGGCGATCCGGTCGGTGGGCACGATGTACTTGCGGCCCTTTTCGTCGTCGAGGCGGAAGATCCCGTCGCCGGCCCTCAAGGCGTTCGCGACCAGTTCCTCGACCTCGTCGGGTGACTGGCTGCTGGACACCACGAGCTCTCGCGGCGTGTCCTTGATGCCGATCTTGACCTCCACGTGGGACCTCCGCTTGAAGTTCGAAATTACTTGTCCGACCAGGCTAGCCGACCCGGCGTCAGCCGAGCCCCAGTACCTGCATGCGCTTGGTGTGCCCCTGCTGCAACCGGCGGAACAGCGCGGCGATTCCCGAGAGGTCGCCCGACCCCTCGACGATCAGCTCGGCGAGCCCGTCCCGCTCGGCGACCACGTACTGGGCCTGCGTCAACGCCTCGCCCAGCAGGCGGCGGCCCCACAGCGCGAGCTTGTCGCGCGCCTTCGGGTCGGCCTCGATCCCGGCCGCGACTTCGCGCTCGGCGAACGCGGAATGCCCCGTGTCGGCGAGCACGGTGAGCACCAGATCCTTGGTCTCGGGGTCGAGCCAGCTGGCCATCTCGCGGTAGAGATCCGCCGCGAGGCCGTCGCCGACGTAGGCCTTCACCAGGGACTCGAGCCAGGAGCGCGGCGCCGTGGAGGCGTGCCACGCGTCGATGTGCCCCACGAACGGCCGCATCGCGTCCTCGATCGCGACGCCGTGCCCCGCGAGATGCTTGGTGAGCAGGTCGTAGTGCCCGATCTCGGCGGCGGCCATGGACGCCAGCGCGGCCCGGCCCGACAGCGTCGGCGCGGTGCGCGCGTCCTCCGCCATACGATCGAATGCGGACAATTCCCCATAGGCGAGTACGCCGAGCAAATCGACTACGCCTTCACTGATCTGCTTTGCCTCCGTCACGGCGATGAGGGTATCCCCGAACACACCCCTGACGTCGGGAAGAGACCGATCCCACCCTGGTCGGCGCGGCCAGGACCCCGGGCCGGAAAGAGACCCGTCACACCTCCTGACGCGATGGGGACTATCCGAAAAGCGCAGACCAGGTACACTGGCGGCCGGAAACGACGGATCTTCCGTCCGGACCGGAACGCTGCTGCGACTGAAGGACAGTCGGCGCGGCACCGGTCAGCACAAAGAATGATGTGCGTGCACGCCATCCTGCGGCATTCCCACGAAGGGCCGCTTCAGCGCCAGTAGCGCGGAGCCCGAGCGAATTTTCGTGGTCGAGTGTCGATCGGTGACCAGGGCAGTGCGCGCTGGTCACGAGAGAGGCGAGCACCCTGACCACGAACGAAATCACCACCGAAGAGAACACCACCACGAGCGTCCCCGAGGCCGTCGCGCTGGAGCACAGTGAGACAGGCCCGGCCGCGCTCGACGTGTCGCACCCGCTGCAGGCGGGCGCACCGGTGGAACCCGAATCCCCCACCTTCGCTTCCTTCGGCGTCAAGCCGGAGATCGTGAAGGCCCTCGTCGAGGCCGGGATCGAGCGCACCTTCGCCATCCAGGCGCTGACGCTGCCGCTGGCCATGGCCGGCGACGACCTGATCGGCCAGGCCCGCACGGGTATGGGCAAGACGCTGGGGTTCGGCGTCCCGCTGCTGCACCGGGTCGAGGTCCCCGGCGACGGCACCCCGCAGGTGCTGGTCGTCGTGCCGACCCGTGAGCTGTGCGTCCAGGTCGCGAACGACCTCAAGGGCGCGGGCAAGCACCTCGGCATCCGCACCCTGGCCATCTACGGCGGCCGTCCGTACGAGCCGCAGATCGCGGCGCTGCGCAGCGGCGTCGACGTCGTCATCGGTACCCCCGGCCGCCTGCTGGACCTGGCCGAGCAGAAGCACCTGGTGCTGGGCAAGGTCCGCGGTCTGGTGCTGGACGAGGCCGACGAGATGCTCGACCTGGGCTTCCTGCCCGACATCGAGCGCATCCTGCGGATGGTCCCGGACAAGCGCCAGACGATGCTGTTCTCGGCGACCATGCCGGGCCCGATCATCACGCTGGCCCGCACGTTCCTGACCCAGCCGACGCACATCCGCGCCGAGGAGAACGACGCCGGCGCGATCCACGAGCGCACCACCCAGTTCGTCTACCGGGCGCACTCGATGGACAAGCCCGAGCTGATCGCCCGCGCGCTGCAGGCCGAGGGCCGCGGCCTGACGATGATCTTCACCCGCACCAAGCGCACCGCGCAGAAGGTCGCCGACGAGCTCGTCGAGCGTGGCTTCGCGGCCGCCGCCGTGCACGGTGACCTGGGCCAGGGCGCCCGCGAGCAGGCGTTGCGCGCGTTCCGGGCGGGCAAGGTCGACGTGCTCGTCGCCACCGATGTCGCCGCCCGCGGTATCGACATCGACGACGTCACGCACGTGATCAACTACCAGACACCGGAGGACGAGAAGAACTACGTCCACCGCATCGGCCGTACCGGCCGCGCGGGCCGCACCGGTGTCGCGATCACCCTCGTCGACTGGGACGAACAGCCGCGCTGGAAGATGATCTCCGACACCCTCGGGCTCGACATGCCCGAGCCCGCCGAGACGTACTCGTCGTCCAAGCACCTGTTCAGCGACCTGGGTATCCCCGAGGGCACCACCGGGCGTCTCCCGCTGTCGAAGCGGACCCGCGCCGGACTTTCGGCCGAGGTCGAGGAAGACCTGGGCGGCAAGCGCCGGGGTCGTGGCCAGGGACCGGCGAAGGACAAGGACGAAGAGGCGCCCCGCAAGCGCAACCGCACGCCGCGCAAGCGGACCCGCGGTGGAGCCGACGCGGCCGCCAAGATCGAGGCGGCGGACGCCGCCGCCGCGCCTTCCGCGGAAGGCACCGAGGGCGAGACCTCGTCGGAGGGCCGCACCCGCTCGCGCCGCCGCAGCCGTGGCGCCGCGAAGCCGAGCCCGGAGGTCAGCGGTCCGGCCGTCGAGAAGGAAGCCGGCGACAGCGCCGAGCGTCCGGCTCGCCGACGCCGCCGTCGCCGTCCCTCGGCGACTTCTGATACACCTGCGTCGGCAGACTGAGTTTTCAGACCGCGGACGTGGGGAGCTAGGGGCACGTGAGCGAACGCTGGGACGCCGCGCCGGAGAACGATCCGGCGCGGCCCGTGCCCGTCGATCCCGAACAGACGTCCAACGGCACTGAGCCGGAGACCTCGGCCGTGATCGGCACCGAAGACGTGCTGGACGCCGAACCCGCCCAGCCGGTGGCCACCGAGCCGCCGCTGGCCGGGAAACGCGCCCGGCGCTCGCCGTGGAGCCGCACGCGGGATCGCTTGTTCGCCGCGGGGATCGTGGTGGTCGTCGCGGTCACCGGTGTCGTCATCGGCGTGACCAGCGACAACGCGGCGACGGTCGCGCAGGTCGCCGCCACCCTGCCGCCAGGGCTCCCGCCCGCGCCGGCGGAAGTACCCGGCTCGCTGACCGAACTGTGGCAGGCGCCGAGTTCGTCCACGCCCGTCCCGATCGGTGAGGCGAACAGCGTCGTCACCGCCGACAAGGGCGAAGTCCTCGGCCGGGACCCGTACACCGGCGACGTCCGGTGGCGGTATTCCCGCGATCTCGAACTGTGCACCGTCGCGCTCGCCGGGATCAAGGTGGACGCGGTGTACCGCAAGGACACCGGCTGCAGCGAGGTCACCCAGCTCGATGCGGGCACCGGCCGCCGCACCGCGCAGCGCAACGGCGACGCCGAACTCGGCACCCGGCTGGTCGTGGACGGCTCGCACGTCACCACGACCGGCAAGAAACTGCTCAACACCTGGCGCGACGACCTGGTCAAGAGCATGGAGTACGGCCAGGTCCCCGCCATCGTGAACGCGAACAAGCAGCCGAGGACGGGCTGCACCTACGGCACGGTGGCGGCCGCGGCGGGCAAGATCGGCGTGATCGAACGCTGCCCCGGCGACCCGGCCGACCGCTTCACCATCTACCGCGCGAGCAACGACGAAGCCGACGACCCGAAGGTCGACTACAGCACCGTGCTCGCCGGGAAGAACGCGAAACTGGTCGCGATGTCCGGCGACCTCGCGCTGATCGTGCTGCCGGAACAGAAACTGCTGGTCATCTACGGCGGCGACGGCGTGCAGAAGTCGGCGTACCCGCTCGACGTGCCCGCCGCGGACATCGCGCAGGATCCGGTGGGCGGCATCATGCCGACCGCGTGGACCGCGCAGGGCGTCTACTGGTTCACCGGCTCGAAGACCATGGCGTTCTCGCGGGACGACCTCACGCCGCGCTGGACGCTGAACAGCTCCGTCGGCCCCGGCATCACCTTCGGGGAACAGCTGGTCGTGCCGATCCAGGGCGGGCTCGCCGTCCTCGACGAGCTGACCGGCACCACGATCCGCACCGTCGGTGTCGACAGGCGCGGCTACAACGGGCCGGTGCTGCTCTCTTCGGTCGGTCCGGTGCTGCTGGAGCAGCGCGGTCCCACCCTGGCCGCCCTCAAGTGACCGCCAGGCGATAGCAAAGGACCCTTGCTATCGCCCGCCGTCATCAGGTGGTGGGCCGGGTGCGCAGCCGGCTGACTTCCTTCCAGCACCAGGTGCCGCCCTCACCGGCGAGCGTGCCGGTGGCGGTGCCCGGCCGCCCCGCGATGCTCACCGTGACCGCCACCGTGTACTTGGTCTCGGAGACCTTCGTGACCGCGCCGAGCGTGGCGTTCGACGCGTCGCCGACCCGTTCGATGATCTGGTCGATGTCCTTTTCCGCGTTCCCGCACTTGAGGGCCGTCAACGCGGCCTGATCGTGGGCGTTGATGCCGTCGACGATCGCCTGCGCGGTCCCTTCCGGGCCGGACGCCTTGTCGGCCTTGTCGTCGCCGAGGAAGAACCCGGGCGCGACGAACCCGGTGATCCCCAGCGTGACCAGCACGACGACACCGGCGGCGATGCCCACCAGCAGGCCGGTCTTGCTGGTGTTCGGCGGCGCGGGCGGCCCGCCGAAGCCCTGTCCGTACTGCTGGTTCTGGCCGTAGTGCGGCTGGCCCTGGCCCGGGTACTGCTGCTGGGGGTACGCGCCGCTCTGGTCGTAACCGCCCTGCTGGTACTGCTGCCCGGGGTACTGCTGCTGATCTGGGTACTGCTGCCCACCAGGGCCTTGCTGGGGCTGTCCTGGCTGGGGTGGGTAAGTCATCAACGGTGCCCTTCGTCCTCGCTGCGCGGCGGATGTTCCTCTACGACGCGCCCAGTGAGTTCCAAGTTTCGCCGTACCGAAGCCCTTTTCCAGGCGGATGGCAGTTTGCTGCCGTCCCGGCTAGTTCCACCAGAACAGGCTCAAAGCCGCTGTCACGCTCACCACGACCCCGAGACCCGCGAAGGCCGCGACGCGGCCAGTGCGCCCATCCGCGACCCGTTGCGCCAGCAGCGCGACCACCGCCGCGACCGGATGCCCGATCAGCATCAGCGGCCCCGGCCCCGGGGTACCGGTGAACAGGCAGATCCCGGCGATCGCGAGAACGCACACCGCGAGCACGACCATCCCGGCGGCGAGCGAACCGGTCAGCCCGCGCCAGAACCGGCCGCGTCCGGGCGTCGTGGGATCGTCCTTGCCCAGGGGCAGCGGTGCGGTCGCGAGCTCTTCGGTGTCCGGTGACGACACGTCCTCGCCTGTCCAATCCGTCGGGTCTGAAGAATCTAGGGCGCCAGCAGCTCCCACGGCTGAGACGCGGGACCGGCTTCTTGGCCCGCCGCGCAGCTGGGCCGGAAGTCGCACCATGAGCAACGGCGGCTGGGGCGAGCCGGGAACAACACGTCCTCGTCGCCGCCGGCCTTCAGGGTATCCGTTGCCAGCCGCAGGTCCCCGGCGGTCTCGTCGGCGCGCTGGAGATGTCGTTTGAGGCTCTGCTCGGTGTGTTCGGCGGCCGTGATGGTGCCGGTGGGCACGTGGTGCAGCTCGACCTGATAGCACGGCGTACGCAGCGTCCTGGCCGCGGCGACCGCGTACAGCGCCAAGGCCTGCGAAGACCGCGCCTCGTACTCGTCCGGCTCTCGGCGGCCGGTCTTGTAGTCGATGATCACCAGTTCCCGGCCACGCTGGTCGATGCGGTCGGCGCGGCCCTCGATGATGAGGCTGGGCCCGCTGCCCGGCTCGAGCGTGACGGGCGCCGAAACCCAGCGCTCCAGCCCGACCGGATCAACGCTGACGTCGTTGTGCTCGACGTACTCCGCGACCCATCCCTTGGCCCGGGCGCGATACCGGGCGGCCTGGTCGGAGTCTTCGAACCCGGCGTCCTTCCAGTGCTCGGCGACGAGCGCCATCGCCCGCTGCGGCACGCGCTTTATCACCGGCAGGTCGAACAACGCCCGCAAAGCGTTGTGCACCACCGCGCCGAGCGTGCTGTGCGCCCACGCCCCGGTGCGTGTCGGGGGCGGGCGGTCGATGTACGACATGCGGTAGCGGCGCGGGCAGTCTTCGAACGTCGCGAGGCGCGCGGGCGAGACCTTCGTCAGCTTGCGCGGCGCCTCGACGCCGAAGTCGAAACCAATCTGCTCCATCGGATCACCCCGCCCGCAACGCTACGCACCCCCACCGACACTTTTCGAGGGCATCCCCGCCGAAGAGAGCAAGGGACCTTTGCTATCGCCTGCCGGTCGGTGTCGGGGCCGGGAGCTGAAGGGGCCCATACCCGCATCCGACGCGGTGAAGGGAGCTTTCGCCGCATGACATGAGGGGAAAGGCCCCTTCAGCCCCGCCCCCCGCCCGGTCAGTTTCCGGCGATGAAGCCCTTCACCGAGTTCGCCACCAGCTCGACCGCGATGGCGGCCAGCAGCAGACCCGCGATCTTCGCCAGGAGCGTGATCCCGCTTTCCTTGATCAGCCGGATGACCACGCCCGAGTACCGCATGCACAGGTACAGCACGAAGTGCACCGTCACGATCGAAAGCGCGAGAGCCACGTACGCGCCGACGTGCCCATCGGCCTGCCGCACGAAGACGATGGTCGCGGCGATCGCGCCGGGACCGGCGAGCAGCGGCGTCCCGAGCGGCACGAGCGCGACATTGACGTCGTCGCCCGCCGCCTCGGCCTCGCCGCCGGTCTTCCCGGTCAGCAACTGCAACGCGATGAGCAGCAGCAACAGCCCGCCCGCGCCCTGCAGCGCCGGGATCCCGATGCCGAGGTACGACAGGATCGCCTGCCCCGCGACGGCGAACAGGGAGATCACCAGCAGCGAGACGAGCACCGCCTGCCGCGCGGCCTTGGCGCGGAACGCCACCGGCTTGCGGCCGGTCAGGCTCAGGAACACCGGCACCGTGCCGGGCGGGTCCATGATGACGATCAGCGTGATCGTCGCGCTCATGAACAGGCGCGCGTCGAAGAAGTCCGTGATCGTCACCGGGTCACGACCTGGTAGCCGGTCGACCGCGCGACGAGTTCTTCGAGCGCGAGCGGGTCGGTGGTCTCGTCGCCGAGATCGATGGTCTTGTTGGTGCCGTGGTAGTCGCTCGACCCGGTGCGCACGAGCCCCAGCTCCCCCGCGAGCCCGTGCAGCCGGACGCGGGTCTCCTCGTCGTGGTTCGGGTGGTCGACCTCGACGCCGGTGAGCCCGTGCGCGGCCAGCCCGGCGAGCACGTCGACGGTGATGGTCGCGCCGCGCGTGTAGGCGAAGGGATGCGCGATGACGGTGACCCCGCCCGCGTCCGTGATCATGTCGATCGCGTCCTCCACGAGCGTGTCCTGCCGCGCCACGAAGTACCCGCTGCCGTTGCCGAGGTAGCTCCCGAAGGCCTCGTTCACCGACGAGACGACGCCTGCGCGCACCAAGGCCTGCGCGAGATGCGGCCGTCCGGCCGAACCGTCTTCGGGCAGCAGCGACATGATCTCGTCGGGATCGACCGGCAGGCCGTCGGCGGCCATCCGCTCGGCCATCACGCGCAGCCGCCACCGCCGCTCCGACCTCAGCCGGGTCTGCTCGGCGACGAGCGCCGGCGACTCCGGATCGAAGAGGTAGGCCAGCAGGTGGACGCTGACGTGCCGCCCGGTCACCGGATCGACGGAGATCGTGGACAGCTCGGCGCCGGGCACCAAGGACAGCCCCGGCGGGAGTGCCTCGGCGGCCGGGGCCCAGCCGGCCGTGGTGTCGTGATCGGTGATCGCGACTACGTCGAGGCCCGCCTTCGCGGCGGCGGCGACCAGCCCGGCAGGGCTGTCGGTACCGTCGGAGGCGGTGGAGTGGGCGTGCAGGTCGATGCGCATCAGGGATGAGTATCGAGGATGCGCCAGGTCACAGCGACCCCGGGACCTGCGCTAACCGACCTTCTTCTTGCCGCGCGCCGCACGCTGCGCCTTGATCATCGAAAAGCGCTCGGCCTGCTTCTGCTTGTCGCCGAACACGAGCTCGGAGATCGTGTCGTAGAACTCTTCCGGCTTGGGCAGGTAGTCGATGCGGTTCAGCGCCTGGATCTGACCGGCCGACTCGACCACCATCGTCCCGTAGCCGAAGATCCGGCCGGTCGCCGAACGCTCGTACGTGAGGTCGGTGACCTTGGTGATCGGCATCATCAGCACCTTGGTCGTGAAGACGCCGGTGGTCATCACGAAGCGCTTGTCCGTGACGACCAGCCTCTCGACCCACCACTCCATCACCACGTACGCGAAGCGCAGGATGACGAGCAACGCGGCGTACCAGAGGATGTTCTGGATCACCCACGCGGCGGGCGGCAGCAGGTAGGACACCAGGACGCAGATGACCAGCAAGGCCACCGCCTCGAAGGTGTCCCACAGCAGCACCGCCCAGTGACGGCGAATCCTGATGACCCGTCGCTCGGTGTCGAGGAGATACTCGTCTGGATCGCGTGGGGCGAACATACCGATAGAGTATCCGCCGTCCGCTAGCTGAAGACGTTGCTGACGAAAGTGATCACCGATTCAGCCGAGTCACGCAGGAACCCGATGATGTTTCCCACGAGGCCCGCGGCCTGACCTGGCTGCGCGATCACGAAGAACAGCACCAACGCGATTCCTGCGAAAGTGAGTAGCTTTTTCGCGTTCACAGCGATCAATCCTGTCTCTTACGGTGACTGACTGCGGATACTGGCTATTCATTTTGTACCGCACCTTCCACCGGCGCGGGAGGGAAGTCCCGCGCTTGGGTCAGCCGGCGAGGGGAAGTGTACCGTACGGCTACTCTCCGTGTACAGGACAGCCATTGTCAGGAAGCCCGTGTCTACCATTCGGGAATGAACACCGTTTCGAACAGCACCGTCCGCTGTGTCGGCGGCATCGTCCACGACGAACTCGGGCGGATTCTGCTAATCCGGCGTGCGAATGAACCCGGACGTGGACTGTGGTCGGTACCCGGCGGACGCGTTGAACCCGGCGAAACGGACGAAGCGGCCGTCATACGCGAGATGCGCGAAGAGACCGGACTGGACGTGATGCCGGGCACATACGTCGGCAACGCGCGCCGCGGCCCGTTCGACATCCACGACTACGCCTGCTCGATCACCGGCGGCACTCTCCGTGCCGGGGACGACGCCGACGACGCCCGGTGGATCGACGCCGAAACCTTGATCGAACTCGACAAAGGCGGCCGATTGGCCGAACTCCTGTTCGTCACTCTCCGCGACTGGGGTGTCCTGCCCACCGCGAATGACTCACCCGCGTGACAAGCGCAGTGACCGATTCGGCGAATGACACGTGAATAAAGCAGCCGCATGAGGTGAAAAATGTCCTTGTCGATGCTTTACCGACACGCGGATGGGCCGAATGGCTAAACCGGGAGCCAGGTCATCCGTTGTCCGTGCGGGGCCGTCCTGGCCAGCGCCCGGACCTCCGGAACACCGCCGTCCCAGCGGACGAGCCCGAGGACGGCCAGGCCCGCGGGTTCCGCCAGATCGGCCCGGCCGGGCACCAAGGGCTCCAGCGTGGCGGCGTAGAACCCCTCGCTGACCCACCACAGCGGCCGATCCCCGGCGAGGTTCTTGAGCGCCTCCAGGAAGTCCGCCCGCCGCTCCCTCAGGTACGCCAGCACGTGGCTGGTCAGCACGACGAGCGGGACGTCGGCGGGCAACGTGGCGGCCGCCGACGCGAGGTCGTCGACGGCGTCACCGGTGATCAGGTCCGGCCGCTGCTTGCCCTGCGCGGCCGCGGCCGTGCGCAGGAGCCGGATCCGGTCCGGCTGGTCGGCCCAGACGCACGCTTCGAGCCAGGCCAGTTCGTCCTCGTCGGTCAGGTCCACCGGGGCACGGTCCAGGCCGGCGCGGGCGGTGACAGTCAGCTTCTTCGGCACCTTCGGCGTGACGGCGCCGGGTGCGAGGTCCAGCGCGCAGTGCAGGCCGACGGCGGCCTTCGCGGGCCCGGCGGTGAGCTGTTCGCCACCGGCGCACTGGTAGCGGTAGGCGTACTTGTCCAGGCCGAGGAGCAGGCCCGCGCTGCAGCCGACCTCGAGCAGTGCGATCTTGCCGCCCGCCTCCTTCGCCGCCGCCGTCACGGCGGGGTAGAGCAGCGCGGCCCGGCGGACCTCGTTGGTCTGGGTGTACCGCGACGAGATGATCGCCCGCGCCTTGTCCGCCCGTTCCAGCAGGAACGAGCGGAACAGCGGCCACGTCTCCGAGTCCACGCCGTCGAAACCGCCGACGGACGGGTAGTACCGCGAGAGCGGGTGGATCGGGTCGGCCTGGATGAGCCGGTGCGCGGTCGCCAGGAGCAGCGTGCCGCGCGCTTCACCGCCGCGGGCGTCGGTCAGCAGCCCGGCGACGTCGTCGTCCTCGGACGCCTTCGACGCCAGGTGCTCGTACAGCGGCGAAACACCGGCCGCCTCGACCGTCGCGAACTTCCGCAAGCGGCTCTTGATCTCATCCAGCCCGATGGGCATCGACGCGCTCCCTCTCCGGTTCCTGACAGCCGTTATTCGTGCGGCACGGGACGGCCGGGCTGCTCGCCGCCCCTGGCGTCACCGTAGGACCGCTTCGGCACCATCACCTTGCGCCGGAACACACACACGATCGTGCCGTCCTGCTTGTAACCGCGGGTCTCGACGTAGACGACACCGCGATCGTCCTTCGACTTCGACGGCGTCTTGTCCAGGACCTCGGTCTCGCCGTAGATGGTGTCACCGTGGAAGGTCGGCTTCACGTGTTTCAGCGACTCGACCTCGAGGTTCGCGATCGCCTTGCCGGACACGTCCGGCACCGACATCCCCAGCAACAGCGAGTAGACGTAGTTGCCGACCACGACGTTCTTGCCGAAGTCGGTGGTCTCCCCGGCGTAGTGCGCGTCGAGGTGCAGCGGATGGTGATTCATGGTGATGAGACAGAACAGGTGGTCGTCGTACTCGGTGACCGTTTTGCCCGGCCAGTGCTTGTAGACCGCACCGACCTCGAACTCTTCGTAATAGCGACCGAACTGCACCCATTCCTCCTGCACGAGTAACGCGGCGTGAGCCTGGGACGACAGGCATTCGTGTTGAGGAGTACCCTCGACCATTGGTGTCGGGTCGTCAACGCGACCCACACCACTGCGTAACCGTCCGCCGAGCCGAAGGAGGTGAGGAACCCGATGTCCAGTGGCGATAGTCCGCTTCCTAGTAGTCGCAGCGTTTCCGCCTTCACATCTCGCCGGATCCCCACCTGGCAGGGCTGACGAAACCGGGAACGCTGGCCTCGCCGAGCGGCCCCCCGACCGCTTGGCCCGTCGTCTTCGCGCATCAACGCACGACGTCTGCCCAGGAGATCCCATGCCTGCCATTCCCTCGCTCGGCGGCCTTCGCGGCCGGAGCAACGGCCGAGCCAAAGGCGCCCCCGAGCGCCCGCTGCCCGTCCCCCTTTCGGCGTACGTCGTCGACTGCGCGGTGTACGTGGAGGGCAAACGCCTGCCCGGCCGCTGGTCGCACTCCGAGGCCATCAAAGAGGTCCGCAAACGGCACGCCGGATTCGTCTGGATCGGCCTGCACGAGCCCGACGCGGTCCAGATCCAGGGCATCGCGGAGACCTTCGGCCTGCACGAGCTGGCCGTCGAGGACGCGCTCGAGGCGCACCAGCGGCCCAAGCTCGAGCGCTACGACGACACGCTGTTCATGGTGTTGAAGACGGTCCGCTACGTCGAGCACGAGTCGCCCGCGACGGCGAACGAGATCGTCGAGACCGGCGAGCTGATGGCGTTCCTCGGCCGCGATTTCGTGATCACCGTGCGGCACGGGAACCACTCGGGCCTGGCCAGGCTGCGCCGCGAACTCGACCAGGACCCGGAGCGGCTCGACCTCGGGCCGTCCGCGGTGCTGCACGCGATCGCGGACCACGTCGTCGACCACTACCTCGACGTCACCACCGCGATCGAGTCGGACATCGACGAAATGGAGACGCACGTCTTCGCGCCGCGCTCCAAGGTGAGCGCCGAGCAGATCTACTTCATGAAGCGCGAGGTGCTGGAACTGCGCCGCGCGGTCATGCCGCTCGGGACCCCGTTGCAGCGCCTCGCCGAGGGCTACACGCGGCTGATCCCGGACGAGGTCCGCTCCTACTTCCGCGACGTCTCCGACCACCTCACCACGGTCGCGGAGCGGGTCGCGAACTTCGACGAGCTGCTGACCACCCTTGTCGACGCGACACTGGCGAAGATCACGCTCCAGCAGAACACCGACATGCGCAAGATCACCGCGTGGGCGGCGATCATCGCGGTCCCGACGGCGCTGGCCGGTATCTACGGGATGAACTTCGACTACATGCCGGAGCTGCACTGGCGCTTCGGCTACCCGCTGGCGATGACGGTCATCTTCGGCGTCTGCATCCTGCTCTACCGAATATTCCGGAAGAACCGCTGGCTCTGACCGCTCTTCCCCTTTCGGTAGTTCTGGAGTTCCCTCATGCCAAGGATCCTGACCAACCTCAAGTTCTGGGCCCTCGCCTTCTGCGTCGTCTGGCTGGGCATCGTGATCGCGATCATCGCCAAGGACCCCGCGTTCGCGCACGGCCCCAAGTAGCGCCTCCGGCATTACGCTGGAGCGCATGAAGGCGCTGGTCGTCGCGGACGAGGTCGAGGAACGCCTGTGGACGTCCGCCGTCCACAAGCACCCGGCCGACCTCGTCATCGGTGCCGGCGACCTGCCGTACGACTACCTCGAGTTCCTGGCGAGCGCGCTCGACGTGCCGTGCGTCTTCGTCCCGGGCAACCACGATCCCGACCTGTCCGGCTACACCCGCTACGGCGGGCTGTCCATGAAGGACGGCTTTCCCGCGGTGTGGCCGGGCCCGGCGGGCGGGGTGAACGCGGACGGCCGGATCGTCGACGTCGGCGGGCTCCGGTTCGCCGGGCTCGGCGGCTCGGTCCGCTACAACGACGGCCCGAACCAGTGGACGCAACGCCAGCAGGCGCGGCGGGCCCGGCGGCTGGTGCGCCGGGCGCGGTTCCGCCGCTGGCGGGACGGGCGGGACGTCGACGTCCTGCTCACCCACGCGCCGCCGCGGCACTGCGGCGACCGCGAGGACCCGCCGCACCGCGGTTTCGACTGTCTCCATCGCACGATCGAGTTACTGCGGCCGAAATGGTTGCTGCACGGGCACATCCACCCGCACGGTGAACCCGTGCCGGACCGGGTGGTCGGCGGGACCACGGTACGGAACGTGGTCGGGCACCGGATCATGGAGTTCCTATGAAGGACACCGGATTTCCCAGGGCTGACGCGGAACACGACTTCCTCCGCGCGCGACGGCGTCAGGTGCTGTCGCGGCTGGCGAACTGGCTGCGCGGCGAGCCCGACGACGTCAACATCATGCTGCCGTTCCACGAGGTCGTCGACGCCCTCGGCTACCTCGGCGAGCGGAGGATCGGGGCGCGGGTGATCCGGCTCGACTCGATCGTCGGCAGCGTCGACCGCGGCCGCGACTTCGACCGCCGCTTCCGCCCGACGTCCGGCCGCGTCCGCGAACGCTGGGAACGGCTGGCGCTCGCGACCAGGCGCGGCGAGTCGATTCCGCCGATCGAGGTGTACCGCGTCGGCGAGCTGCATTTCATCATCGACGGGCACCACCGCGTTTCGGTGGCGCACGCGATGGCACTGTCCACAATAGAGGCGATGGTCACCGAGGTGCGGACCAAACTGGACCCGAGCGGGATCCGGTACCGCGGCGACCTGATCGTGAAGGACTACCGGCGGCTGTTCCTGGAGCGCGTCCCGCTTTCCGGGCAGTCGCGGGCTTCGGTGGTGTTCACGGACCCGTGGGACTACGCGCGGCTCGGTGAGCACGTGGAGGCGTGGGGTTTCCGGCTGATGCAGGACGAAGGCCGCTACTCGGACCGCGCGACGCTGGCGCAGCGGTGGTTCGACGAAGAATTCGTTCCGGTGGTGGCGATGCTGCGGCAAGCGGATCTGATCGGCTCGCGCACGGACGCCGAGGCTTACCTGTGGGTGGCTTGCGAACGGTACCGGCTGATCCGGACGCACCGGTGGGACGACGAGGTCTTCGAAGCGGTGCGGTCGCAGTCCCGCTGACGCGCTCCGCGCGTGTCAGGAAAGGGGCTTTCAGGACACTTTTCGTCTTGAAAGCCCCTTTCCTGACATCCGGAGAGACAGGCGTGGGCCGGAGTGGCGTGATTGGCAAGTAGTTTCACAGTGATGCCGCGTGAAGGCCCCCTTCCCTCGGCTGAGCCGAGGGAAGGGGGCCTTCACGCCACTGCAGCCAGGCGAAGGTGGCGGCAAGGCTTCGGTACAGGGGGTCGTGAGTGGCAATTCGTGTTCTAACCCGAAACGCCACTCATCCCCCACACGCACGGCGACCTACATGTGCACGGTCACCGGAGCGTCCGAGGCGGTCGCCTTCGCCGGAGCGCCGGACCTCAGCAGCAGCCCGCAGATCACCGCACCGATCACGAAGATCCACCCGCCCCAAACGAAAGCGGTCGTGTAACTGTGCACGGCCGTTTCGGCCGCGAGTTGCGGCGTAGGCGTCTTGCCTGCCGCGAAGGACGTCGCCGCGTTACCGGCCAGCGTGCTCAGCAGCGCGGTCCCGATCGAACCGCCGACCTGCTGCGCGGTGTTGACCGCCGCGGACGCGACACCGGCATCGTGCGTGTCGACCCCGAAGGTCGCGACGCTCATCGCGGGCGCCATGGCGAGGCCGATGCCGACGCCCATGATCATCAGCGGGAAGAGCACGCCGCTGGCGTAGGTGCTGGTGGTGTCGATCGCCGAGAGCCAGAACAGACCCGCCCCGGCGGTCAGCATTCCCAGTGACACCAACGGTTTCGCGCCGAACTTCGGCAGCAGCACGGCCGTCGCCGAAGTCGCGCTGGCCATCAGGGTGGCCACCATCGGCAGGAACGCGACCCCGCTCTGCACCGGCGTGAACCCGAGGTTCAGCTGGATGTAGAAGGTGAGGAACAGGAAGATCGAGAACATCCCGATGGCGAGCAGGAACATCGCGAGGTACGAGCCGCCGCGGTCGCGGTCGAGCAGCACGCGCAGCGGCAGGAGCGGGTGTTCGGCCCGCTGCTGGATCACCACGAACGCGGCCAGCAGCACGACACCGGCGGCGAGGAAACCCCAGACCGAGATCGAGGACCACGAGTCGCGCTCGGCGTTCGCGAAGCCGTAGACCAGTGCGAAGAGCCCGGCCGACGCGGTGATGGTGCCCGGGATGTCGAGCTTCGGGCGTGGGCCTTCGGTCTCGGAGTTCTTCAGCAGCACGAACGATCCGGCGAACGCGACCACCGCGAAGACGATGTTGACGTACATCGACCAGCGCCAGTCGAGGTACTCGGTCAGCACGCCGCCGAGCAGCAGGCCGATCGCCGCGCCGCCACCGCCGATCGCGCCGAAGACACCGAACGCCTTACCGCGTTCCTTCGGGTCGGTGAAGGTCGTGGTCAGCAGCGAAAGGGCCGCCGGAGCGAGAAGGGCGCCGAAGACACCCTGTGCGGCGCGGGCGACGAGCAGCATTTCAATGCTGCCGGCGGCACCGCCGATCGCCGAAACGATGGCGAAACCGGCGAGCCCGACCAGGAACGCGCGTTTGCGGCCGAAGAGGTCGGCGAGCCGACCGCCCAGCAGGAGCAGGCTGCCGAACGCGAGCGCGTAGGCGGTGACGACCCACTGGCGGGCGTCGTTCGAGAAGTTGAGGTCCTGCTGCGCCGACGGGAGCGCGATGTTCACGACGGTGGCGTCGAGCACCACCATCAGCTGGGCAAGACCGATCATCACCAGGATGAGCCATCTCCTGGCGTGGTGCGGGTTGGTGTGCTGCGCGGCGCCGGCCCCCGGCGGCGTGACGACAGCGGTGGATGACTGAGGCATACGGGCGGTTTCCTCACCGATAGTGACGGAGAAGCTATGTGGAGTAGGTATCTCCCCTTTCGTCGCCAAGGTACCCGAAAAGCGGAGAAGCGTCCTCTACTTCGTTTGTTAAGCTGGACCGATGGCACGGGACCTCGCTCCCGCCGCACCGGCGCGGCCGCTGCGGCGCGACGCTGAACTCAATCGGCAACGCATCATCGCGGCGGCACGCGATGTCTTCGGCGAACGCGGGCTCGAAGCGACGCTCGACGACGTCGCGCATCACGCGGGAGTCGGCGTCGGCACCGTCTATCGCCGCTTCCCAAGCAAGGAACACCTGGTCGAGGCCATGTTCGTCGACCAGTTCGAGACGATCCGCCAGTTCGCCGAAGAGGCGCTTCGGGCCGAAGATCCCTGGAAGGGCTTCACCGACTTCACCTGGCGCGCGGCCGAACTGCACGCCGGTGACCGCGGGTTACGTGAAGTCATGCTGTCGAACGTCTTCGGCCAGGAGCGCGTCGCCGAGGCGAAAGCACGCATGGTGCCGTTGATCACACAGCTCGTCGAGCGGGCTCAGACGGCGGGTGTCCTCCGCGCCGACATCGTGCCGACGGACATGCCGCTGCTGCACCAGATGATCGGTTCGGTCATCGAGTTCACGCACGGTATCCAGCCGGACCTGTGGCGCCGCTGCCTCGCGCTGCTCCTGGACGGCCTGCGCGCCGAACCCGGCCGCGCCACCCCGCTGCCGCATCCGCCGCTGGACTTCGAGGCGCTGGACGAAGTGATGTGCTCCTTCAGGCTGCCGAAGCTGCGTTGACCCGCGTTTCGTCCTCTAGTTGCGGTAGTTGCACGTGCAAGGACCGCAACTAGAGGACGAAAAACGGTCCAGGGAGGCTCCGGAACACCACCCCCACC
>NZ_JBVILA010000009.1:170684-224272 GCF_055580625.1 Amycolatopsis sp. NPDC031561
AGTGGGGTTGACCCGCGTTTTTTCTTTGGTTTGGGGGGGGGAAATGGAAAAGGACCGCAACGAGAGGACGAAACGCGGTCAGGGGAGCTTCGGGAACACCGCCACCGCGGCTTCCCGCGCCGCGGCGCACGTGGCGTCTCCCTCCGCCCCGTCGACGCCGACCACCGAGAGCATCGCCTGCTCGACCCGCTCCGGGGTACCCGGGATCGGCCGGTGCGTGGTCACCTGACAGAACGCGCCCGACGTGACGACCTGGGCCTGCCGTCCGCCCAGCGCCTCCGTCGCGCCCGGCGTGGTGTCCGCCCCCACCGACAGCGAGAAGCTGACCTTGCCGCGGATGCAGCTGTGCCCGGACAGCGCCGGGGCGGGTTTGGTCTCCGGCCCCGCGGCGGCGTCGAGTTCGTGCTGGTCGAGCGTCGCGCAGGGGGCGACGCGGCCCCACGAGCGCTGGTCGAGGTTCAGCCGCCCGACCTTCCGCGCGGTGATCGTCCCCGACGCGCTGCCGATCGTGGCGTCGGCGACCCGGCAGCGGTCGGCCTGATTGGCCGGGGCCGTGTTGTCGGAGGTGACGGCGACGGACAGCCGGATCCCGTCGGCGAAGGTCAGCAGCCGCGTACAGGTGGTGTCCTCGTTGAACGTCGACTGCTGGACGCTGACGCCTTCCGGCAACGGGCCGGCGTAGTCGTAGGGCTGGTTGTTCGGATCCTGCCCGGAAGTGATCGGGCCGGTGGTCACCGTGTAGCGATTGGCGCCCTCGACGAATTCGAGACGGCAGAACTCGAAAGAGGTCAGCGGCGGTTTGACGGCGTTTCCGCCGCCGATCACCTTTTTCTGGTCGACCAGGCTGCAGTAATCGAGGGACGAGTAGTCCCCGAGCGCTTCGGCGGCGGTCAGGGCCTCGTCGCCGGCCGTGGTCGGCGACGACGTCACCGCCGGTTCCGGCGCGGCACAGGCCGCGGCGAGGAACAGGCCACCGAGAACTGCGATCAGACTCTTCGGGCGCACCGGAGCAGTATCGTCAAAAGAGCCCGGAACACCACCCCTTACGGGCGAAGAACACAGGGTCCGCCGGGTTTCCGCAGGTGGTCACCTCACGGCGATTTCACGCCCTTAGGGGTCTGTTTCGTTCCGCGGTGGGATGCGGGAGCGGCGTCGCGCGACGAAAATGGGTTTCACACACCGCGACGACCGAGAGGGAAGAACCCGTGACCAACCCCGTAGCCGCCCGCCTGACCCGACCGCGCCAGGGCCGCATGATCGGCGGCGTCTGCGCCGGTCTCGCCAAACGCTTCGGCACCACGCCGGGCAAGGTCCGTCTGCTCGCCGTGCTGTCCTGCCTGCTGCCCGGCCCGCAGTTCATCGTCTACCTCGTGCTGTGGCTCGCCCTGCCCGAGAGCGACTACTGATCCCGGGCAGGACGAACCGGGGTCACTCGGCGTAGGTCAGGTTCTTGCCGCTGGCCCCGTCGAACAGCTTGATCTTGTCCGCGTCGAACCACAGCTCGACGTTCTGGTTCTCCGCGGCCGAGGACGCCGCCGAGAGGCGGGCCACGATCTGCGACTCGGAGCCGGGAACGTCCGAGGATCCGCTGTCGGCGGCCAGATCCGCGAGGTCGGACGACGACGCGGCCTCACCCTCGACCGAGAAGTGCGCGAACTTCTCGGAACCCATCGACTCGAGGACGTCCACGTGGGCGGTGAACGTCGCGCCCTGACGGGCGGACGCGTCCACCAGTGCGGCGTCCTCGAAGTGCTCCGGCCTGATGCCGACGATGACCTCACGCGGCGCGTCGGCGGCCTCGACCAGCTGCCGCACCCGGTCGGTGAGCGGGATGTCGCCCAGCGCGCTGCGGGCGACCCCGTTCTCCAGCGTCGCCGCGACGAAGTTCATCGACGGGCTGCCGATGAACCCGGCCACGAACAGGTTCGCCGGGTTGTCGTAGAGGAACTGCGGTGACCCGATCTGCTGCACGAAGCCCCCGCGCAGCACGACGACCCGGTCGCCGAGGGTCATGGCCTCGGTCTGGTCGTGCGTGACGTAGAGCGTCGTCGTGCCCAACTGCTTCTGGATCTTCGACACCGAGGTCCGCATCTGGCCGCGGAGCTTCGCGTCCAGGTTGGACAGTGGCTCGTCCATCAGGAACGCCTTGGGGTTACGGACGATCGCGCGTCCCATCGCGACCCGCTGGCGCTGCCCGCCGGAGAGGTTCGCCGGTTTGCGGTCGAGGTGCCCTGTCAGGTCGAGGATCTTCGCGGCCTCTTCGACCTTCGCGCGCACGGTCTTGTCGTCGACCTTGGCCAGCCGCAACGGGAACGCCATGTTCTCCCGCACGCTCATGTGCGGATACAGGGCGTAGGACTGGAACACCATCGCGATGTCGCGGTCCTTCGGCGCCTTTTCGTTGACGCGCTTGCCGTCGATGCGCAGTTCGCCGGAGGAGATGTCCTCCAGGCCGGCGACCATGTTCAGCGTCGTGGACTTGCCGCAGCCGGACGGGCCGACCAGGATGATGAACTCGCCGTCGGCGATGGTGATGTCCACTTCGGACACTGCGAGGGCGCCGTCGGGGTACTTCTTGGAGACTTTTTCGAGAACGATTTCAGCCATGGGTCAGCCCTTCACCGCACCGGACGTCAGCCCCGCCACGATGCGACGCTGGAACAACAACACGAACAGGATGATCGGGACGGTGATCACCACGGCGGCCGCGGAGATCGTCCCGGTGGGGTCTTCGAACTGCGAGGACCCGGTGAAGAACGACAGCGCCGCCGGGACCGTCCGCGAGGACTCGGTCGAGGTCAGCGAGATCGCGAACAGGAAGTCGTTCCAGCAGAAGATGAACACCAGGATCGCGGTGGTGAACACCCCCGGTGCCGCCAGGGGCGCGATCACCTTCCGGAACGCCTGCGCCGGGGTCGCGCCGTCCATCTTCGCCGCTTTTTCCAGCTCCCACGGGATTTCCCGGAAGAACGCGGAAAGCGTGTAGATCGACAGCGGCAGCGCGAACGTGATGTAGGGCAGGATCAGTCCCGGCCAGGTGTCGAACAGGCCCAGCTCACGTTCGATGTTGAACAGCGGCGTCACCAGCGACACCTGCGGGAACATCGCGATCAGCAGCGACATCCCGACCAGCAGCTGCTTGCCGGGGAAGTCGAGCCGCGCGATCGCGTACGCCGCCATCGTGCCGAGGACGACCGCGATCACCGTCGCGATGATCGCGATCCCGATCGAGTTCACCAGTGCCCGGATGAACTCCGTGGTCTCGAAGATGTCCGCGTAGTTCTGCCACGTCCATTCCTTCGGGATGAAGGACCCGTCGTCCAGGGTTTCCTTGGTCTTGAACGAAAGGGACACCACCCACAGCACCGGGAACAGCGCGAAAACCAGGACCAGGAGGTCTACCAGGCCCCACTTGAGTTTGCGGCCGGGAGTGACCGCTCCACCCATCACCATCAGCGCTTACCCCCGTTGTCACTACCAGGTGCGGCCGTGCCGAACACCTTGATGAAGATGAACGCGATGATCGCCACCGTGATGAAGATCAGCACCGCCATCGTCGACCCGATCCCGAGGTTCAACCCCTTGACCAGGTTGTTGTAGGTCTGCATCGACACCGACGACGTGTCCTGCGCGCCGTTGGTGAGCACGAAGATGTTGTCGAAGATGCGGAACGCGTCCAGGGTGCGGAACAGCAGCGCCACCAGGATCGCGGGCTTCATCACCGGCAGCATCACCTTGGTGAACCGCTGCCACGCGGTCGCGCCGTCCATCGACGCGGCCTTGAGGAGGTCGTCCGGCACCAGCGCCAGCCCCGCCATCAGCAGCAGTGCCATGAACGGCGTCGTCTTCCACACCTCGGCCAGCACGATGATCGCCAGCGAGGGCCAATACTCGGTCAGCGGCGCGGTGTCGGGGAAGAACAGATTCGCCAGGTAGCCCGTGTCCGGCGTCCAGGCGTAGTACCAGGAGAACGCCGCGACCACCGTCACGATGCCGTACGGGATCAGGGCGACCGTCCGCACGAGGCCCCGTCCGACCAGCGTCCGGTGCATGATCAGCGCCAGGCCCATGCCCAGCACGAACTCGATCACCACCGAAACGATGGTCAAACCCATCGTCGTCCCGAACGCCGTCCACCAGTAACCGTTGGACAGCACCGCGACGTAGTTGTCGAACCCGACGAACTCCTGCTGCGCCGGGAACCGGAGGTCGTAGCGCTGCAGCGAAAGCCAGATCGAGTAGATGATCGGATACCCGGTGACGGCGATCATCACGAACGCCGCCGGGGCGCACAGCCAGAGACCGAGCCTGCGCTCGGCCTTCTTTCCTTCACTGAGAACGGGTTTCGCCTTCTTGCCCGGCTCGCTCTTGGTCGCCGAGCCTGCGGTTTCCTGCACGGTCACGGGATCACTCCCTTCGACTGGAGCGCGTCGGCGAGTTGTTCTTTCAGCTTCTCCGCCGTCTTCTGCGGATCGATTTCAGAAGGCGGGGAAAGGATCTTCGACAGCACCGTCGAAGCGTTCTGGTACGCGGGCGTCAGCGGGCGCACCGCGGCGTTCTTGAGCGCGTCCAGGATCGTCTCCCGCATCGGGTACTTCGTGTCCATGCTCGGGTTGTCGTCGCTCACCCCGGCGGTCGCGTCGAGCGGGACCGTGTCGGTGTAAAGCGATTCGAGCGTCGGCGGGACACCGTCCTTGAGCGCGGAGAACTTCTGGTTCTTCTCGTTGCGCAGGCACAGCGCGACCTCGTAGGCCTCGGCCTTGTGCTTCGAAGTCGAGCTGACCGCCAGGTTGTAGCCACCGATCGTGGTCTTGGCCGGCTTGCCCGCTTCGAACTGCGGATAGGTGGTCCACTTGAAGTGCTGCAGTTCGCCCTTCTTCTCCTTGGCGTAGGAGGCGTAGACGAACGGCCAGTTCAGTTCGAAGGCGGCGTTGCCGCGCTGGAAGGACTGGCGGACCTCGTCCTCCTTCGAGTTGGTGAGCGACGCGTCGGTGATCCCGGCCGTGGTGACCTTCTTGAGCATCTCCAGCGCCTTGATCGCGCCCGCGTCCATCACGACCGATTTTCCGTCGTCGGACAGGATCTTGCCGCCCGCCGACTCGACGAGCGTGTTGTAGATGACCACGAGGCCTTCGTACTGGGCGCCGGTGAACACCACGTTCGCCGGTTTGCCCTGTGCCTTGAGCGCCTGGGCCTGCTGGATCATCTCGTCCCAGGTCTTCGGCGGATTCGGGGTCAGCCTGTCGTCGTACCAGAGCAGCTGGACGTTGGTGTTCTTGGTCGCCGCGTAGAGTTTTCCGTTCCACGTGGCGGTTTCGAGCGGCCCCGGCAGCACACCGGCGGTCGCCTCGGCCTTCGCTTCGCCCGTCCACTCGTCGGCCCAGCCCGCCTCGGCGAACTCGGAGACCCACGTGACGTCCAACCCCAGTACGTCGAGTGAATCGTCGCCGGCGGCCAGCCGGCGGACCATCTGTTCCCGCTGGCCGTCGGCCGGGCGCGGGAGCTTGTTGTAGACGACCTCGTACCGCCCGTTCGAGGCCTTGGTGCATTCGTCCACAACGGACTGGAAGTTGTCTTCGGGCGCGTAGTAGACGTTGATCTTGAGTCCGGCATCCGACCCACAGCCCGCCAGCAGGCCGACCGTCAGCGCTGTCGCGCCGAGTAGCGAGCCGGTGCGGCCTGGTGAGCGGCCCCTCCGGCTCGCGCTCATCCTCTTCCCCATGAGGCCTCCTCACCCGCGCACGGCCGGGGATTCGGCGGCACTAGGACGCGTTGAAGAAGCCGCGCGCCAGCACCCCGACGTGCTAGTGCTCGGGCGGGCCCCGCTGGAGTACGTGACCGCCCGACTGGTGTTGTGCAACCTATTCCGGGCGATCTACGCCCGCAAGCAGTATCGGTAACGATTCAGCGGATCGCACGACGAACAGGTGAACCAGTACCGCCGAATGTCACCGATGCGGTCGCAGCGCGAGCTGAGCGAGGAGCTCCCGGCCCCGTTCGGCCGAACGCGGCTGGCAGAGAACGTCGTAGCGGTTGGCGACCAGTTGGCTCGCCGACGAGAAGTCGCGGCGGGACATGCTGTAGCTGATGGCCGCGAAGACCGTCCACGCCAGAATCCCGAGCAGGAGCCCGCCGATCACCGGCTGCCAGGCGAAACCCTGGTTGTTGAACATGCCCAGCAGCAGGCCGATGATCAGGCCGAACCACGCGCCCGACACCGCGCCGGTGCCCAGCACCCGGCCCCAGCTCAGCCTGCCGAGAACACGCTCGACGAGCATCAGGTCGACACCGACGATCGTCACGTCGGTGACCCCGAATTCCTTCTCCGCGAGAAAATCGACGGCGTGCTGCGCTTCGCCGTACGTCGCGTAGGAGCCGATCGGCCAGCCTGAAGGCGGTGTCGGCAGCCTGGGCAACCCACCCGCGGCCCGGCCGCCTCCGCCAAAGGGAGCACTCACGTAATCACCTCTCGCCCGTCCGGGTCCATCTTCTCAAGGACGGGCGAAAGGCGCGAACGTTCAGGAGCGTGACTTGTATTCGCGGAGCAGGCCACGGCTGATGATGGTCTTCTGGATCTCGCTGGTGCCCTCGCCGATGAGCAGGAACGGCGCCTCGCGCATCAGGCGCTCGATCTCGTACTCCTTGGAGTAGCCGTAGCCGCCGTGGATGCGGAACGAGTCCTGGGTGACCTCGGCGCAGTACTCGCTCGCGATCAGCTTGGCCATCCCGGCCTCGACGTCGTTGCGCTCGCCGGAGTCCTTGAGGCGGGCGGCGTTGACCATCATCAGGTGCGCGGCCTCGACCTTGGTGGCCATCTCGGCGAGTTTGAACGCCACCGCCTGGTGCTCGGCGATCGCCTTGCCGAAGGTCTTGCGCTGCTGGGCGTATTCCACCGCCAGCTCGAACGCGCGGATCGCGATGCCGCAGGCGCGCGCGGCGACGTTGACGCGGCCGACCTCGACACCGTCCATCATGTACGCGAAGCCCTTGCCCGGCGCTTCGCCGAGGACCTTGTCGGCACCGATCTTGAAGCCGTCGAAAACGGCTTCGGTGGTGTCGACGCCCTTGTAGCCCATCTTGTCGATCTTGCCGGGGATGGTGAGGCCGGGAGCGACCTCGCCGAAGCCCTCGGGCTTCTCGACCAGGAACGTGGTCAGGTTCTGGTGGGCCTTCTCGGCACCCTCGTCGGTCTTGACGAGCAGCGCGATCAGGTTGGAGCTGCCGCCGTTGGTGAGCCACATCTTCGAGCCGTCGATGACATAACCGTCGTCGGTCTTGCGGGCGCGGGTCTTGATCGCGGCGACGTCGGAGCCGAGATCCGGCTCGGACATCGAGAACGAGCCGCGGACCTCACCGGTCGCCATGCGGGGCAGGAAGTGCTGCTTCTGCTCCGGCGTCCCGTGGCGGGAGATCATGTGCGCCACGATGAAGTGCGTGTTGATGACGCCGGAAACGCTCATCCAGCCGCGCGCGATCTCCTCGACCACGAGCGCGTAGGTCAGCAGTGATTCGCCGAGGCCGCCGTACTCCTCCGGGATGGTGAGCCCGAACAGGCCCATCTCCTTCATCCCCTCGACGATGTCGGTGGGATAGGTGTCGGAGTGCTCGAGTTCCTGCGCGCGCGGGATGACCTCCTTGTCCACGAACTGGCGGACCGTGGCCAGGATTTCGGACTGCACGTCGGTCAAGCCGGCGGTCTGGGCGAGGCGAGCCATCGCTGCTCCCTAAATTCGCGCGCACCGGGCTCCCGGCGCTGGGTTACCGGTGAGTATGACGCCTGTCCGGGGACCTCGCTATGAGCGCAGTCACGCGTACGCCATCCGTGACCATGGCACTACAGTGACAGGCCGATCACAGTCCGAGGGGGACGAAGATGACTCAGCAGCCTTTTGGTGGATTCCCACCGCAACAGCAGTACGGCTTTCCGAACCAGCCTCCGGCACAGAGCAAGGACTCCGGCCTGGCGATCGCCGCCCTGATCTTTTCACTCTTCGGGCTGATCGGGCTGGTGTCCGTGATCCCGGGGATCGTCCTGGGTCACGTCGCCTTCGCGAAGGCCAGGCGTGGCGAAGCGGGCGGCAAGGGCATGGCGCTGGCCGCGTTCGTCGTCGGCTACCTGATGATCATCCTGTACGCCATCGCGATCCCGGTCGTCCTGAGTATCGCCGCGAAACACGGGGCTTTCCGCTAGCGATACCGTCCTGAGCCGACGAGGGGATCCCGCATGACCAATCCGCACGACCCGTACGGGCAACAACAGCCTTCCGGGCAGTTCCAGCAGCCGTACAGCCTCCAGCCGTACCAGCCTTCGCAGCAGTTCTACGTCCAGCAGACCTACGTGCGACCGCCGGACCAGGGCATGGCGGTGGCGTCGCTGGTGTGCTCGCTGATCGGGCTGATCATGTGCTTCCCGGCGATCCTGGGGATCATCTTCGGGCACATCGCGCTCTCGAAGGCCAAACGCGGCGAAGCGGGCGGCAAGGGCATGGCGCAGGCCGGGATGATCATCGGCTACGTCGTCACCGGGCTGTGGCTGATCCCGGTCGTCCTGTGGTTCGTTTTCGTGGTGTTCGCGATCGGTGCCGCGGGCGTCTCGTGACCCGTGCCCGGATACGGTGGGGTCCCGCACGAACCAGGGGGCCAACCGGATGAGCAGCAGTTCCGACCCGCAGGACACGCCGTCGACGTCGTCCTACACCGACTCGAACACTTACTCGGATCCGACGTCCGCGTCGGAAACGGTGTCGAACCCGTCGCCCGCGGAACCGCAGCGGTTCGAACCGCCCGCGCCGTTCACACCGCCTCCGCCGTTCGAGCCGCCCGCGCCTTTCGGTGCGCCTGCTGACCCTGCCGCTGGTGCTTCTGATGCCGTTGCTTCTGATGCCACCGAGTCTCAGCCGTTCGGGCAGGCCATCGACCCGCTGACCGCCGAGCCCGTTCCGCCCGCCTTCGCGACTCCGGACGCGACGGCTCTTCCGGCCTACCCGTCCGCGCCTCAGCCGATGGCGTACCCGCCGCAGCCGTACGTCCAGCCGTACAACCCCTACGCGGGAACAGCGGCGCCGCGTTCGCAGGACAACGGGATGGCGATCGCCGGACTGGTGTGCTCGCTCGTCGGGATCTGCTCGTGCGTGACCGTGATCGTCGGGCTGATCCTGGGGCACATCGGGCTGGCGAAGGCGAACCGCGGCGAAGCGGGCGGGCGCGGTATGGCGCTCGCGGCGGTGATCATCGGCTACGTGGTGCTCGCGCTGTACGTCGGGTTCTTCGGGACGTTGATCATCTTGGGTGTCAACGGCGAGCTGGATTAGCATCTCGTGAGTGGTAAGGACGGTTAGAACCGTCCTTACCACTCACGAGTCCTGGTCAGCAGAGGTCGGCTGTGGTCGCCGCGTTCTCGAGCGAATGCAGGGAAACGTACCGCTGCCGCTGCACGAAGGCCGAGCCCCGACCAGTGCCGCCATGCGGCAGCGCCGCACGCAACTGCCGGTGGCCAGGATGTCCCGGACCGGTCAGCAGGAAGACCTGATAGCGACCATCTGTCCAAGTCGCGTCGGACGCTTGGATGACCTTGGCGATCTTACGGTCGAACCGATCATCCGAGACATTGAGCCGTGCCGCTTCTTCCGGGGACCACTCGACATTGTCCCGGCGGTGAAGCACGACGGGAACATCGAGCTTCACTTCACGGTCCGCGTAGAGCGCCACACGCTCGATCGGCCGAAACGCCCGCCCGGACTGGCACACATAGGCGGCACAGCTCTCATACAGCGGCCAAGCGTGTTTCGCGGCCACGACGACAGTGTCGTCGATCGTGACCGGTCGTTGCGCATAGACGGTCATCAATCCGCTGCATCGCTTCAGCCACCGCGCGGCGTCCGCGTCGATGTACGCGGCCAGGTCGAAGATCTGCCGAAGTTCGAACGGGATGTCGACGTTGATAGTCGAGTCGTGGTGCGCGAGCCGGTTCCGGAACTTACGGACCCGCTCGACCGCGACGGCGACCTGCTTACGCTTCCCCGACGAGTTCGGAAAGGCGCGATGAAGGCAGTCTCGCCAGAGCTCCTCGTACTTCGGACCGAGCAACCCGGACCAGAAGCCGAAGCTCAAACCGGCGATGATCTGATGCCGAGTTTCTTTCCGCTGTGGGAGGAGCCGCTCCCGCGCTGTGGCAACGGCCGCCGCGACGTGCTCTCCTCCCGGAGTGGGCAGCAAGAACCACGGAATGCCGCACTGCTCCTCGCGGAAGTGCTCCCGAAGGCACCGATCCAGAGCGTTACGAAGCAGCATCTCAAGGTGCCGACGACCTCGAAAGCGGCCGAGGAAGTTCGTGCACTTCACTCGTACAGTCGCAGAGCCGCGACCTTGTCTCCCGAAGCCCCTTCGAGGTAGGGAGCCATCCGGGGTTCGGACAGCAGGTTCCAGACCACGGACTCTTCGGTCTCGACAGACGGCACCCGAGAATGCTACCGTCAGTGACGAACGCCCCAGTGTCGCCTCTGATGCAAGCGCCTGGGGCTTCTTTATGTCTCAGGCGCGCGGAGCCGCGTCGTCCGGTGCACGAGGTGCAGGCGCCACTTGTCCATTGGCCTCCTCTGCCGGAGGAGCCGAAGCGGGATCCTTCTTGGGTGTGTTCGCGTCGAGGAAGCGCAGCAGTTCCACCGGGAACGGCAGGACCAGCGTCGAGTTCTTCTCCGCCGAGACCTGCACGACTGTCTCCAGCAGCCGCAGCTGCATCGCCGCCGGAGTGTCGGCCATGGTCGCGGCCGCCTGCGAAAGCTTGTACGACGCCTGCAGCTCACCATCGGCCGAGATGACCCGCGCGCGCCGCTCGCGTTCGGCTTCGGCCTGGCGTGACATCGAGCGTTTCATCGATTCCGGCAGCGCGACGTCCTTGATCTCGACCCGGTCGATGTGGATGCCCCAGTCCAGCGCCGGGCTGTCGATCATCAGCTCCAGGCCCTCGTTGAGCCGTTCGCGGTTGGACAGCAGGTCGTCCAGCTCGCTCTTGCCGATGATGGACCGCAGCGACGTCTGCGCGACCTGGCCGACGGCCGAGCGGTAGTCCTGCACGTTCACCGCGGCCAGTACCGGGTCGACCACCTTGAAGTACACGACCGCGTCGACCCGCACGCTGACGTTGTCGCGGGTGATGCCGTCCTGCGCGGGGATCGGCATCGTGATGATCTGCATGTTGACCTTCTGCAGCCTGTCCGCGAACGGGATCAGCAGCGCGAGACCGGGCTCCCGGATCGTCGCGCGCACCCGGCCGAACCGGTAGACGAGGCCGCGTTCGTACTGCTTCACCACGCGGAGGCTCGTCGCGAGCCAAGCACCGCCCGCGACGGCGATCGTACTGAGAATCTCCACCACCATGACTGCTCCCGGGGTTGTGTTCTCCCTGTTGACGGTACGCCCGGTGGGTCACGGGCGAAACACGGTGGACACGCCTGCCAAGGTGGGTTCGTGACCGGTTTCAAGATCCCGCCCAAGTTCCTCGACCGCGCCGCCGGCCTCGGCCCCGGAGCCGCCGAATGGCTCGACTCCCTCCCGTTCCTCGCCGAGAAGTACACAGCCAAGTGGAATCTCGAACTCGACGGCGAGGCCATGCACGGCTTCGTCGGCGTCGCCCAGCCCGTGCGCCGGGCGGACGGCTCCCCCGCGATCCTCAAGCTCGGCTGGCCGCACGAGGAATCCGACGACGAACCCCTGGCACTGTCCACTTGGGCCGGTCAGGGCGCGGTCCTGATGTACGACAACGTTCCTGAGGACGGCGTGCTGCTTCTGGAGCGCCTCGACGCCACCCGGTCGCTCGAAACGGAGCCGATCCAGGAGGCCGTCGAGACCATCGGCGCGATGGCGCGACGGCTGGCCGTCCCTGCTCCCGAAGCGCTGCAGCGGTCCCTTCACAAGGAGGCCGCGGAGCTGGTCGCCGAACTCCCGGAGTCCTGGAGCGAGCTGGGCGAACCATTCGACCGGAAGTACATCGACGCGGCGGTCGAGATCTGCGCGGACCTCGGTCCCACGGCCGGCGAGCTGATGGTGAACGAGGATCTGCACTTCGAGAACGTCCTGGCGGGTGAGCGCGAACCCTGGCTGGTGATCGACCCGAAGCCGCTTTCGGGCGACCTCGAGTTCGGTGCGATCTCGATCCTCTGGAACCGTGCTGACGAGTCCACAATGGACGACAAGATCGCGTGGTTCACCAAGGCGGCCGGGGTGGACGCCGAACGCACACGCGCGTGGACTCTCGTCCGTGCGGTGGAGAACTGGATCTGGCTCCACGAAGACCTCGCCGAGGGCGCCTCGCCCGAATCCCTCGCGGAAGACCCGGCCTACGCCGCCGTCCCCGGAATCGCCGCCTGGGCATTGCGGTGATCACACGAATCGTCTCCCGGCCCGGGAGCCGATAACCTTCGGGCATGGCCGCCTTGAACAGGGTATTCGCAGCTCAGCTGGCCGGTTTGCCGGTTTTCGGACCCGATGGTGAATCGATCGGCAAGGTGCGGGACCTGGTGGCGGGTCTCCGGCTCGACCAGCAGCCGCCGCGGATCCTGGGCATCGTGGTCGAGCTGACGACGAGGCGCCGGGTGTTCGTCCCGATGTTGCGCGTGACCTCGATCGAGCCGACCGCCATCACGCTCGCCACCGGTTCGGTCAACATGCGACGGTTCCACCAGCGGCCCAACGAGGTGCTGGTGGTCGGGCAGCTGTTCGACGCGTACGCCACGCTCGCGGGCTCGGACACCCGGGTCACGGTCGTCGACGCCGCCATGGAGCCGACGCGGACCCGGGACTGGGTGCTCGCGAAACTCGCGATCCGCGAGCGGTCGAGCAGGCTCGGCCTCGGCAGGCGCCGCGCGCCGATGCAGGTGCTGCCGTGGTCGGAGGTGTCCGGCCTCGGGCTCACCGACCTGACCGGCCAGACCCAGGGCGCGGCGCAGCTGCTGATGCTGTTCGACACCATGCGCGCGGCGGACGTGGCCGCCACCGTGCGGGACCTGCCGCTGAAACGGCGGCACGAGGTCGCCGACGCGATGGACGACGAGCACCTCGCCGACCTCCTCGAGGAGCTCCCCGACGACGACCAGAAGGAACTGCTGTCCTACCTCGCCGAGGAACGGGCCGCCGACATCCTCGAGACGATGAACCCCGACGACGCCGCCGACCTGCTGGCCGAGCTGGCGCCCGCCGAACAGAGCCGCTTCCTGGAACTGATGGAACCCGAGGAGTCGGCGCCGGTGAAGCGGCTGCTGAAGTACTCCTCCGACACCGCGGGCGGGCTGATGACGCCCGAGCCGGTGGTGCTGACGCCGGACGCCACTGTCGCGGAGGCGCTCGCGCACATCCGCAACGCCGACCTCCCGGTGGCGCTGGCGAGCATGGTGTTCGTCTGCCGTCCGCCGACGGAAACGCCGACCGGGCGTTTCGTCGGCGTCGTCCACTTCCAGCGTCTGCTGCGCGAACCGCCCGCGGAGATGGTGGCGAGCGCCGTCGACAGCCAGTTGCCCGCGCTGCGGCCGAACGCCACCTTGTCCGAGGTCACCCGCTACTTCGCCGCCTATAACCTCACCTGCGGGCCGGTGGTGGACGCCGAAGACCACCTGCTCGGCGCGGTCACCGTCGACGACGTGCTCGACCATCTGCTCCCGGAGGACTGGCGCGAAACCGGGCTGCACGACATCACCGGCGATATCACTGTCGACACAGAGGAGGCCGAACGTGCCTGAGCTGACGTCCGGGCGGCGGCTGGACCAGCCCCGCGGCCAAGGCCGGTTCAGGCTGAACATGGATCCGGACACCTTCGGCAGGCTCACCGAACGGGTCGCGCGGTTCCTCGGCACCGGCAAGTACCTGTTCTGGCAGACCCTGACCGTCATCGTCTGGATCGTGCTGAACCTGGTGGCGGTCTCACTTCAGTGGGACCCGTATCCGTTCATCCTGCTGAACCTGGCGTTCTCGACACAGGCCGCGTACGCCGCACCGCTCATCCTCCTGGCGCAGAACCGGCAGGACGACCGCGACCGCGTCTCGCTGGAGGAAGACCGGAATCGGGCCGAGCAGACCAAGGCGGACACCGAATACCTCGCCAGGGAGCTCGCGTCACTGCGGATCGCGGTCGGCGAGGTCGCCACGCGCGACTTCCTGCGGAGCGAGCTCGACCGCCTCCGGGAGGATCTTGATGCCAAGCCCCGCAAGGGCAAACCCGACCGTGCCGCTACCGGTACGTAACATGGAGGCGTGACCAGTACGCAGCAACTCCCCAGCGTCGACGATGTCCGCACCGCGCTGAAGGCCGTGTACGACCCGGAGATCAAAAAACCGATCACCGACCTCGGCATGGTCAAGGGCGTGGAGGTGGGCTCGGACGGTGTGGTCACCGTCGGGATCTACCTGACGGTCGCCGGTTGCCCGTTGAAGGCGACGCTGACCAAGGACACCACCGATGCCGTCGCGAAGCTCCCCGGCGTCAGCGACGTCAAGGTCGAGCTCGACGTCATGAACGACGAGCAACGTACGGAACTGCGAAAATCGTTGCGCGGTGACGCCACCGAACCCGTGATCCCGTTCGCGCAGCCGGGTTCGCTGACGCGGGTCTACTGCGTCGCGTCCGGCAAGGGCGGGGTCGGCAAGTCCTCGGTGACGGTGAACCTCGCGGCCGCGATGGCCGAGCGCGGGCTCTCCGTCGGCGTGGTCGACGCGGACATCTACGGCCACTCGGTGCCGCGGATGCTCGGCACGCACGAAAAGCCGACCAAGGTCGACACCATGATCATGCCGCCGCAGGCGCACGGCGTGAAGGTCATCTCGATCGGCATGTTCACCCCGGGCAACCAGCCCGTCGTGTGGCGCGGGCCGATGCTGCACCGCGCGCTGCAGCAGTTCCTCGCCGACGTGTTCTGGGGCGACCTGGACATCCTGCTGCTGGACCTGCCGCCGGGCACCGGCGACATCGCGATCTCGGTGGCGCAGCTCATCCCGAACGCGGAGATCCTGGTCGTCACCACCCCGCAGCAGGCGGCCGCCGAGGTGGCCGAGCGCGCGGGCGCGATCGCGCTGCAGACGCGGCAGCGGGTCGCCGGGGTCATCGAGAACATGTCGTGGCTGGAAACGCCCGACGGCGGGCGGATGGAGATCTTCGGCTCCGGCGGCGGGCAGTCCGTGGCCGACTCGCTGTCGAAGTCGGTCGGCTCGACCGTGCCGCTGCTCGGGCAGATCCCGATGGACCCGCGCGTGGTCACCCTCGGCGACGCGGGCACGCCGATCGTGCTGGCGGAGCCGGAAGCGCCGGCGTCGCTCGTGCTCAAGGAGGCGGCGAAGAAGCTCACCGTCCGGGCGCGCGGGCTGGCCGGGATGATGCTGAACGTGACTCCCGCGGGGCGCTGATCTCGGGCCTCACCACGCAACTAGAGGACTGGTTGCGGTACTTGCGCGTGCAAGGACCGCAACCAGAGGACTAAACGCGGGAGATCAGGTGGCGTCCGGGTCGACCGGAGGGCGCTCGCCCGGCTTCAGGGGCTCGGGCTGTGCGGCGGTCGCCGGGTAACCGTTGGGCTTGGCCGCGCCGTTGGTCCCGTTGGTGCCATTGGTGCCGTTGACGTCCTTGAGCCCCAGCGGATCCGAGTCACCGTCGAACAAATGCTGGGTGACGACCCGCTTCGGGTCGAAGTTCCGCAGGCCTCGCAGGTCCTCCAGCGGCTTGCGCAGCTGATCGAACTCCGGGCCCATCTCCTCACGCAGTTGCGTCTTGGCCCCGGTCGCGAACTCTCGGACCTTGCGGACGCTCTTCGCTATCCACGCCGCCGCTTCAGGGAGCCGCTCCGGACCGAGAATGAACAGACCCGCGACGATGATGATGAGGATCTCGCCCCAGCCGACACTTTCGAACACCCGTGTGAACCTCCGCCTCGGCGTCTTCCCCGTTCAGGGTACCCGTCCGAACTTGCTAGTCCGAGGCCAGTTTCACGTCCACGACAAGTGAAGACCCATCCCGGACAAGGCGGACAGGGACCATCTCGCCGACTTCGCGCGCGCGGACCGCGACGAGCAGTTCCGCCGAGTCGCGCACGAGCCGTCCGCCGACCTCGGTGATCACGTCGCCTTCCTTGATCCCGGCCGACGCGGCCGGGCCGCCGGGGGCGACATTGCGCACCTGCGCGCCCATGGTGCTGGAGCCCGCGACGGTCGACGAAGCGTTGATGCCGATATCGGGGTGGACGACTTTTCCGTCCTTGATCAGTGTTTTCGCGATCTTCACCGCGTAGTCGCTCGGGATGGCGAAGCCGATGCCGATGCTGCCGCCCTCGGCGCTGGACGAGCGGATCGCCGAGTTGATCCCGACCAGCGCGCCGGTCGCGTCGACGAGCGCGCCGCCCGAGTTGCCGTGGTTGATCGCGGCGTCGGTCTGGATGGCTTCGTAGATCACCGGTGCGCTGCCGCCGTCGCCGCCCGCGGTCACCGGGCGGTTGAGCGCGCTCACGATGCCGGCGGTGACCGAGTTCTGCAGTGCCAGCGGCGAACCGACGGCGATCACCGAATCGCCGACGGCGAGGTCCGCGGACTTCCCGACCTGCAGTGCGGTCAGGTTCTTGACGTCGACCTTGACCACCGCCAGGTCGGTTTTGGCGTCGGCGCCGACGACCTTCGCCTCGACGCGCCTGCCGTCGAAGAACACGGCGGTGACCTTGGTGGCCGTGTCGGCCGTCGCGGCGGAGATCACGTGCTCGTTCGTGAGCACGTAGCCTTGGGTGTCGATGACGACGCCGGAGCCCTGCTGGCCGGAGTCCGCGCCGGGTTTGAACACCTCGAGCGAGACCACGGCGGGCGCCACCCGGTGGGCGATGTCCGCGATCGAGCCGGCCGGGCGCTCCTTGGCCGCGTCGGCCTCGGAAATGCTGGCCTGCCCTGTCAGCTCGGTGCCGGTGTCGGCGAACCACCAGCCGATCAGCCCGCCCGCGGCACCGATGACCAGTGCGACACCGGCGAGGATCGCCAGCGCCTTCGTCTGCACGCGGCGCCCGAAGAGGACCTCCGGAAGGCTCAGCAGCGCACCCTGCGGGCGCTTCGCGTCCTTCTCGGCTTCCGACTCCTGCTGCACGGCGGGCCCGGCGAGCACCGCGCCGGAGGAGGGGTCGCGCCACGGGTCCGACGTGGTGGTCCAGAGCGGGCTTTCCGCGCCGTTCGTGGAGGCTTCGGAGCCGTTGCTCCCGTGCGGCCGCTCCAGCACGACGCCCTCGGCGCCCGGCGGGCGGCGGAAGGCTTCGGCGAGCGATTCCGGCGTCGGCGGCGCCAGGTTCATCCCCGGCGCGGCCTGCCCGTTCGTACCGGGCTGGTACAGCTTGTCGAAGGCGCCGTCGACGCCACGCGGCCTGCCGAACGTGGCCGCCTGCGCCGGATCGACGGCGGGCCTGGCCAGCGGGCGCGGTGCCAGCCGATCCCCCGCCGGGTCACCAGGCTGCTGCGGATTCGCGTTCGGCTGCTCGGTCATCATTCCCCGGGGCTGAGATCAGGTTGGCCGGACGCGAGAGTACGCCAGGCCTTGCCCTGGATTCTGCCGTGACCACGGTGAAGTGCGCGTTGATTCCCCGGATCGGCCAGAAATGTGACACTTGAAGCAACCATGTCTCACGTCTGGCAGTCTAACCGGCATGTCGGAAAATCACGGGGGACAATTCCCGCCTCACCAGCAGTGGTCCCAGCAACCGCAGCAACAGCAGCAGTGGCCCCAGCAGCAGGGCTGGCCGCAGCAGCCGCCCAAGAAGAAGGGCTTGTCCACCAAACTGAAAGTCCTGCTGCTCGTCGGCGCGCTCGTCGTGGTCGGCGGCGGGATCGGCCTGATCTTCGTGCTGAAGGCGGCCGTCGGGCCGGAGAAACAGGCGAAGGGCCTGACCGAGGGCAACTGCGTCGTGCTGACCGGCTCCGGCAAGGAGGCGGACGCGGTCAAGACGTCGTGTGATTCCCCGCAAGCGCCCTACGCGGTGAGCCTCACCGGCGTCGCCAAGGGCGACTGGAACTGCAAGGACGGCTTTTACCAGTACACCGTCCCCCGGCCGGGTCGCGGCGACGGCGTCGCCCTGTGCCTGGCGATCAACGCCAAGGTCGGGCTGTGCTTCGACGACATCGAGAGCAAGACCCCGCCGCCGCTGAAGGACTGCGGCTCGGCGCGGCTGAGGATCAGCGAGGTCTTCCCGCAGATGAGCGTGGTGAACAGTCCGTGCGCCGAAGGCACGGCGGAGGTCATCTCCTACGCCAGCTACGGGACTTCGAACTTCAAGAGCGCGACGATCTGCTTCGTCAAACCCTGACGAAGCGGATCAGCGGGCCGAGATGGGCACGGGCAGGCTCGACGTGCTCGGGCTCGGCGCGGGGCTGTGCGACGGTTCCGGTTTGGTGCCGCCGCCCAGCTGCGCGGGCAGCAGACCGGCGTTGACGCCCTGCGGGGGTACGAACGCGGGGCTCGGCTGGTCTTCGACGCCCTCACCCGAGGTCGCGACCAGGGCCAGGGCACTCAGCACCAGACCCGAAACGACGACGCCGGCGCCCTGCGCGTACTTCCGCCGTGCGAGGCCGAACTTTCCACCACCGAGGACATTCGGGGACTGGCCCAGTGGCGCCGACGAGCCCAACGGGGCTGTCCCGCCCAGCACTCCGGTGTCACGAAGGCCGGCGACCCTGTCGGGCCGCTGGATGGCCACCAGCTGACCGTCGGCCGTCATCGCCAGGTTGTCCGGCGCGCCGGGAAGTTCGGTGTTCTGCGGGATGGAGCACAGACTGGCCAGGAAACCCGCCGACATCGACGGGGCTCCCGCCTGCTTCACGGCGGTGACGGCCTGGCGCTGCGCGGTGACCTCGGCCGCACACGACGGGCAGCGGGCGATATGCGCCGATGCCCTGTCCTGGGCGCCGAGGGTCAGCTCGCCGTCCACGAAGGCGACGATGGCGTCCGGAAGCAGATGCGACTCGGGGAGTCCCCAGCCTCGCGGTGCGGTCATACCCCCACCTTCGCAGACTCCTGCGCCGCGGCGCGACGACGCTCCAAAGAAGCGCGAAGCGCCTGGCGGCCACGGTGGATCCGGCTGCGCACGGTGCCGAGCTTGACACCGAGAGTGGCGCCGATCTCCTCGTACGAGAGGCCTTCGACGTCACACAGCACGACCGCGGCACGGAACTCGGGCGGCAGCTCGTCGAGCGCGGCCTGCAGGTCCGGGTCGAGATGGGTGTCCGAGTAGACCTGCTCCGGGCTCGGGTCGTCACCGACGATGCGGTCGGTGTCCTCGGGGAGGCCTTCCATCCGCACGCGTGAGCGGCGGCGGGCCATGTCGAGGAAGAGGTTCGTGGTGATGCGGTGCAGCCAGCCCTCGAACGTGCCGGGCTTGTAGGACGCGAGGGAACGGAAGACCCGGATGAAGGTCTCCTGCGTCAGGTCCTCGGCGTCGTGAGCGTTACCGGTCAGGCGGTACGCCAGGCGGTAGACGCGGTCGGCGTGTTCACGCACGACCTCGTCCCACGAGGGTGGCGTCCATGCGGTCTCGTCCACGGTCACCGGCGTGACCTGGTCCGCGTGCTGGTCCTGCATCGTCTCCTGCATCGGGGAAGTAGGCACCTCCATCAGCGTCTTCTCCCAACTACTCCACCCAACGCGGGCGATGTGCACGGTGTTCCCGTTGTCGAGACCCAGTCTGTCCGGCCTGCTTATGTTTCTAGTGAGACAGGACTGAGAAGAGGCTGAGAAGTCGGTACCAGGGAGTCTTCGCTGTTTTGTCCACAGGCAGCGCTAACCTCCGCGTGTGAATTCCGGGACGCATGCGGGCTCGCCAGCCGAGGCCGCCGACGCCGACCTCGTCGACGGGTACCTCCCCGACGACGAGGTACTGGCCACCGCGCGGGCGCGGTCGGCCGATCTGGGGTGCGGTCCGCTGAGCGCGGGCGCGGGCGCGACGCTGCGTTTTCTCGCCACGACACTGCGCGCGAAAGCCGTCGTCGAGGTCGGGACCGGGGCGGGCGTGAGCGGGTTGTGCCTGCTCAGGGGCATGGTCGACGACGGGATCCTCACCTCGATCGACATCGAGCCCGAGTACCACCGGGCGGCAAGGTCCGCGTTCCGGGAGGCCGGTTACCCGCCGGGGCGGACCCGGCTGATCATGGGCCGCGCGCTCGACGTCCTGCCCCGGCTCACCCCCGGCGGCTACGACCTGGTGTTCGTCGATTCGGCGCCGGTCGAGTACCCGAGTTGCTACGAGAAGGCCGTCGCGCTGCTCCGGCCCGGCGGGATACTGGCGTTCCACAACGTCTCCGGCGCCCGGGTGACGGATCCCTCACGACGCGATCCGGACACGCTCGCGCTGCGCGAGGTCGCGCGGGCCTTCCGCGAGGACGAGCGGCTGGTCCCGGCGCTGCTGCCGGTGGGTGGCGGGCTGCTGGTCGCCGCGATCGCGTAGCAGGGGACCTTTGCTATCGCCGGGGGCTGAAAGACGCTTTCACCGCATCGGACGCGGCGAAGGGCGCTTTCACCACGTGCGACGCGGGGAAAGTCCCCTTCAGCACGGCGACCGCCGCGATGGCGAGCCAGGCGGCGGTGAGCACGATCAGCCAGGTCCAGCCCGCGTGCCCGTAGACGGTCGCGCCGACGGCGCCACCGATGCTGCTGCCGAGGTAGTACGAAAGCGTGTAGAGCCCGCCGACCTGGCCTCGGGCGTTCTCGGGCGCCTCCGCGGCGGCCCAGCCGTTGGCGACCGCGTGCGCGGCGAAGAACGCGCCGGTCAGCACCACGAAACCGAGGATGACCAGCGACAACGAGTCGGACAGCGTCAGCGCGGCGCCCGCGATCGTGAGCAGCAACGCGCCGATGAGCGACCGGCGGCGCCCGAACCGGCCGACGAGCCTGCCCGCGGTCGCCGACGAGACCGAGCCCATCGCGTAGGCGAGGAAGACGAGCGACGCGATCGCGGGCGAGAGGTTCAGGGGCTCGCCGGTCAGGCGGAATCCGGCGGCGTTGTACAGCGCGACGAACGAGCCCATCGCCAGCAGCGCGACCGCGTACTGGACCAGCAGGACCGGCTTCCGGACGGCCGCTCCGAGACCGGCCAGCACTGCCCGACCCTGCTCGCGCAGCCGCTCTGACCTGCGACGATCCTTGGAAGTGATAGCAAAGGTCCCTTGCTCCCCCGGCGGTAGGGCCAGCACCGTGACCACCGCGCAGACCAGCCCGATCACCGCGACGACGAGCAGCGCGCCGTGGTAGCCGAACGGACCGGCGGTGAACCCGGCCGCGAGCCTGCCGACCATGCCGCCGACGGTGTTCCCGGCGATCATCGCGCCCACCGCCGCCGCGAGCCCGGCCTTGCCGAGCCGTTCCGCGAGGTAGGCCGCGGCCACTCCGGGGAACCCCGCGATGGCGATCCCCTGCAGTGCCCGCAGCACCAGCAGCGCCGGGTAGCTGGGCGCCAGCGGCAGCAGGAAGCCGAACACGACCGACGCGATCACCGAGGTGACGATCACCGGACGCCGTCCCACGACCTCGGAGAGCGCCGCGATCGGCAGGACGGCGATCGCGAGCGCGCCGGTCGCGACGCTCACCGCGAGCGAGGCACCGCCGGGGTCGAGGTGGTACTGCTCGGCCAGCTGCGGCAGCACCGGCTGTGGCGCGTAGAGCAGGGCGAACGAAGAGATCCCGGCCGCGGCGACGGCGATCGTCACCCGGCGGGTGGTTCCGGTGGCAGGCACGATCTGAAGCTAAGCCGGGCTAATCAATACGTCTAATACGCTCATCTGCCACAATCGATACCGTGCTGAATGAAAGGATGACCGCCCAGCTAGCCCCCCAGCTCGCGCTGCTCACCGCACTTCGCCGCACGACGAACGTCACACGCGCGGCCGAACTGCTCGGTGTCCCGCAGCCCACGGTAAGCCGCCGGATCTCGGCGCTCGGCGAGGCACTCGGCGCTCCGCTGACGATCCCCGACGGCCGCGGCATCCGGCTCACCCGGGCCGCCGAGCTGCTGGCCGACGCCGCCGAACGGGCCCTCGCCGCCGTCGACGCCGGGGTCCGCCAAGCCCGCGAAGAGGTCGACCCGGGATCCGGGCACATCGTCCTCGGCTTCCTACACCTGCTCGGCCGGTCGCTGGTCCCCACCCTGCTCCGCGGCTACCGCGCGGACCATCCCCACGTGCGGTTCACGCTGGTCCAAGGCTCACGTCAGGACATGGTCGACAGGTTGACCAGCGGCGAACTCGACCTCGCACTGCTCGCGCCCGCCCCGGTCGACGATCCGCTTCTCGACACCGCCGTGCTCGCCGAGCAGGAGATCTTCCTCTCCGTCCCGACGTCACACCGCCTCGCCGACCGGCCCAGCGCGGCCATCGAAGATCTCAAGGACGAGGAATTCGTCCTCCTCGAAACCGGCTACGGCCTCCGCACCATCACAGACGACCTGTGCGCCGAAGCGGGCTTCGAGCCGAAGATCGCCTTCGAGGGCCAGGAGTCCGACACCGTCCGAGGGCTGGTCGCGGCCGGGCTCGGCGTGGCGCTGCTCCCCCGGTTCGAACCCGGCAGCCCGGCGGGTGTCGCCGAAGTCCCGCTGGTGCCGCCGGTCGGGCGGACCATCGGGCTGGCGTGGCGGAAGGACGTCGTCCTGACGCCCGCGGTCATGCGGTTCCGGGAACGGGTCCGCGCTCAGCAGTGGTGACGATCGTCAGGGTGGTCCTTGACGATGGTGCAAGGCGGCGCCGATGTCGTTTTCGCTAACTTAGGGTGAATGTACGACGACATCGTGGAGATGGCCGGCGAGAGCCCCAGCTGGCTTCAGGCCTCAGGCGTCCTCTTCACCGACGCGGGAATGCTGATCTTCGCCGCCTTGATGGTCTGGGTCGCCTGGCGGGCCCGTACCTCGCCCACCCGGCTCGCGGTGTCGCTGCTGGTGCCCGGCGCGAGCGCGATCGCGTACCTGATCAGCGAAGGGGCGAAGAGCGTGATCCGCGAGGACCGGCCGTGCCGAGGCCTCGTCACGCTCGTCGACTGCCCGCCGATCGGTGACTGGTCCTTCCCGAGCAACCACTCCACGGTCGCGGCGGCGGCCGCCGTCGGACTCGCCCTCGCCTGGCGGCGGCTCGCGCCGTGGGTACTTCCGGGCGCCCTGTTGATGGGCTTCTCCCGGGTTTTCGTGGGCGCGCATTACCCGCACGACGTCCTCGCCGGTCTCGTCCTCGGCTCCGTGACGGCGTGGCTCGTGTTCCGGTACCTGAAGGGCCCCGCGACCGGCATCGCCCGCCGGCTCACCGCGCATGCCGGTGACGCGCCGACCCAGCCCATGCCCCGGGTGCGCCCGCGGGACGACAGCAAAGGTCCCTTGCTACCGCCCCGTCGGTGAACCGCAGGTCAGGCCTGGCGCGAGGACGTCGTCCTGCCACCGGCGGTCCTGCGGTTCCAGGAGCGGGGTCCGCGCACAGCGCATGTCATGAAAGGGTCTTTCAAGACGAAAAATGTCCTGAAAGACCCTTTCATGACACCCGTGCGGGCGTCAGGCGTAGGAAGCGACCAGTTCGACCAGCGTCCGCGCGGCGAAACCGGTGGCTCCCGGCACGACGTCGGCGTAGGTCTTGTCGGCCCGCGCGGGGCCGGCGATGTCGAGATGCGCCCACGGTACGTCGCCGACGAACTCCCGCAGGAACAGCGCCGCGACGATGCCGCCCGGGCCACCGGGCGCCTGCCGGACGTCACCGAGTGAGCCCTGCACGGTCTCGGCCAGATCCTCCAGCAGCGGCATCCGCCACCACGCCTCGCCGACTCGCTCGCCCGCCTTCGTGACCCGCTCCGCGAGCGCGTCGTCGGTGGCGAACACGCCGCCGGTCCGGACGCCGAGCGAGACCTTCATGGCTCCGGTCAGCGTCGCCGCGTCGATCACGGCGTCCGGTTTGTGCTTCTTGATGCCGTAGACGAGCGCGTCGGCGAGGACCATGCGGCCTTCGGCGTCGGTGTTGCCCACCTCGGTCGTCTTGCCACCGTAGTGGCGGACGATGTCGCCGGGCCGGTACGACGAACCGGACACGTGGTTCTCGGCGGCGGGCACCAGCCCGGTCACCTTGACCGGCAGGCGCAGCGCGGCGATCGCGCGGACGGCGGCGATGATCGCCGCGCCGCCCGCCATGTCGGTGCGCATGAGGTGCATGCCGTCAGCCGGTTTGATCGAAAGGCCGCCGGTGTCGAAGGTGATGCCCTTGCCGACCAGCAGCAGATGCGTCGCCGCCCCGCGCGGCCGGTACTCCAGCTCGATCAGCCGCGGCGGGGCCGCCGAACCGCCGCCGACGGCGAGGACGCCGCCGAAGCCCTGCTCCGCCAGCCACTTCTCGTCCCGGACCGAAACGGTCAGGTTCGGGATGCCGCCGGCGGCGCGCGCGGCGGTGTCGGCGAGCCAGGCGGGGGTCTTGATGTTCGAAGGCGCGTTCGCCAGGTCGCGGGCGAACGAGGCGGCCGCGGCGAGTTCGCGGATCCGCTCGATCGCCTTGTCGTACGCGGGCACGGCGCGTTCGTGGCGAGTGAGCAAGCGCACGGTCCGCAGAGTCGGCTTCGGCTCCTCGGCCGTCACCGTGAACCGGTAGCCGCCGAGCAGCAGCCCGAAAGCCAGCTCCTCGAGGTGCTCGGCGCCGACGTCCTCGGGCAGTTCGACGGCGAAGCCGCGGAACGCCTTCTCGCCCGCCTTGACGTCTTCGTCCAGCGCCGCCGAGACGGCGCGGACCAGCGCGGCACCGGCCTTGCGGTACTGCCGTGGTTCACCGTCGCCGACGCCTGCCAGCCAACGGGTGCGGCCGGTCGGCACGGTCTGCACGTCCCCGGCCTTGCCGGTGGGCCGCACGCCGCCGATCTCCGCGAGTCCGGCGTCACCGTCCTCTTCGGACGGCGCCGCGATCAGCGTGGCCAGCGGCGTCCCCCGCCGCAGGTCGTCCGAGACCTCTAGTTCGAGCAGCTTCCCCGGAACGGGGGGTAGCGGGTTACGCACAGTGAGCGACCTCCGGGCGCAGATGAACCGCGACCCCGGCCTCCGAACGGAGACCGGGGTGCGGGTGGTTGAACGTAGGTGCGGTCCGGGCTCAGCCGGTGACCTCCTGCAAGGCCGCGCCGAGATCCTTCGCTTCTTCCGCGGAGAGTTCGACGACGAGGCGCCCACCACCCTCGAGTGGTACGCGCATCACGAGGCCCCGCCCCTCCTTAGTCACTTCGAGGGGACCATCTCCGGTCCGGGGCTTCATGGCCGCCATAGCGTGCTCCCTCCGTCTCAACCGGCGCGCCCGGGTCGCGCTCGTCAAAGCCAGCCGGGTCTACTGTCCATTGTCCCTCATCAGCGGCCGAGCGCGAACGCGGACCGATCTTTTGCCGCCGTATCGGTGCTGGTATGCGGCTCGCGAGGCTGAAAGACTTCGTCTCAGACCGCAGTTTCGCCGACTAGGAGATCCCGTGACCACATCCGACGTTCTGCTGACCGCCGACGCCGATGGCGTGCGCACCTTCACGCTGAACCGGCCGCAGGCGTACAACTCGCTGACCGTCGAACTCAAGGAACTGCTGCTGGCGGGGCTGCGCGAGGCCGCGGCCGACGACAGTGTCCGCGCGGTCGTACTGACCGGTTCGGGCAAGGCGTTCTGCGCCGGGCAGGATTTGAAGGAGCATGTCGGGCTGCTGCAGGCGGGTGACCCGGCTCCGCTACACACGGTCAAGGAGCACTACAACCCGATCGTCAAGACCATCGTCGGGATGCCGAAGCCGGTCATCGCCGCGGTGAACGGCCCGGCGGCCGGCGCCGGTGCCGCCTTCGCCTACGCGAGCGACCTCCGTATCGCGGCGACGTCGGCGAACTTCCTGATGGCGTTCGCGAACGTCGGCCTCGGCCCGGATTCGGGCGCGTCGTGGACGTTGCAGCGGCTGATCGGACTCGGCCGCGCGGCCGAGCTGATGCTGCTGGCACGCACCGTCGACGCGGCCGAAGCGCTGACGCTCGGCCTCGTCAGCGAGGTCGTCCCGGACGAGGAACTGGCGGCCCGCGCGCAGAAGGTCGCCGCGAAGCTCGCGGCCGGCCCGACGGTCGCGTACGCGAAGATCAAGAACGTGCTGTCCGTCGCCGCCGAGTCCTCTCTCGACGAGGCGCTCGCCGCCGAGGACGACGCTCAGGCCGCGCTCGGCGCGACCGCCGACCACACCGAGGCCGTCGAGGCCTTCGTGGGCAAGCGCAAGCCGACCTTCCAAGGCAAGTAAGCGCCCCCCGAGATGTCAGGAAAGGGGCTTTCAGGACGAAAAACGTCCTGAAAGCCCCTTTCCTGACACTCGGGACCGGTACCGAGCCTGAGCGGATAAAGTTCGGCGGTGACCCCGATCCCGGCCCACCTCCAGGCGAGAGCCGCGGAGCACGACCTCGGCGAATGCCTCCGCCGTTATCGCCGCAGGCCGGGCGTCGTCGGCACCTTCTTCGCGTTCGTCCCGCTGGTGGGCGGGATCCTCATCGGCACGCTCGACGGCGACCTGGTGAAGACACTGGCCATCCTGTTGTTCGTGTGGCCACTGCTGTTCGTCCCGTGGTGCTACTCCACGTGGAAACGCCTCGACGGCGGGGTCTACGTCTTCACCGGTGGCTTCGCGGAGGTCTACGGGCGCAAGATCCCGCACGCGATCACCTGGGACGAAGTCCGCGCGGTGCGCTACGAGAGCGTCGAGCACTGGCTGAACTTCATCCCCGTCGCCTACGTCGCGAAGTGCGTGATCGAGCTGTGTGACGGCGGAACGATCGAGTTCGACGGCAGCTACCGGAAGCTGCAACGGCTGTCCGAAGACCTCCACCGCCGCAGCAGCGCCTAACCCGCCCGGAAGCACTCCTTCACGTGGTCGTCGACCATCCCCGTCGCCTGCATCAGCGCGTAGCAGGTCGTCGGCCCCAGGAACGCGAAGCCGCGCTTCTTGAGTTCCTTCGCCATCGCCTTCGACTCGTCGGTGATCGCCGGGACGTCCGCCATCGTGCGCGGCCGCTTCTGCCGTGACGGCGCGAACGACCACAGCAGGTCGTCCAGCGAACCGTCCAGTTCCTCGATCGCCCTGGCGTTGTTGATCGCCGCCAGGATCTTCGCCCGGTTCCGCACGATCGACGCGTCCTGCATCAGCCGTTCGACGTCGTCGTCGGTGAAGACGGCGACCTTCTTCGGCTTGAACTTCTTGAACGCCTTCCGGAACGACTCCCGCTTCCGCAGGATCGTGATCCAGGAAAGCCCGGACTGGAAGGACTCCAGGCACAGGCGTTCGTACAACTCCTCGTCACCGTGAAGCGGCACGCCCCATTCGGTGTCGTGGTACTCGATGTAGTCCGGGGCGGAGTTGCCCCATGAGCACCGCTTGATCCCGTCCGCGCCCAGCAGACCCGCCTCAGCCAACCCGGTACCCCTCCGCGTACTTCACGAATTTCTGCAGGCACAGCCGCAGTCCCAGCTCGAATCCCGGTTTCGCGACCGGCCAGCCGAGCCGTCCGACGACGCCGAACGGCGGCCGCAGATGCTCCGCCCAGACGAACGTCGACGAATGCGGCCCCTTCTCGATCACCTGGAAGACCCCGGTGCCCTGCACGATCTTGCCGAGATGCCGCACGACGCAGCGCAGCGGCGGCTCCCAGCTGGTGATCTCCATGGTGTCGGTGAACCCGATCCCGGCGACGCCGGTGAAGGCCGACAGCTTCGAGCCGACACTGCGCCCGTTGCCCTCGACGACCTTGACCTCGGTGCCGAGCATCCATTCGCCTTGGCGTTCCCAGTCGGTCAGGGCGAGCCAAGCCGTCCCGGCCGGTACCCCGACGTCGACGGAGACGACGACATCGGTCACCTGGCGCCCTCGCGCTCGGCTTCCAGTTCGGCCACCCTGGACCGCAGTTCCTCGAGCTCGACGCCGAGCCGCCGCATCACCCAGTCCACTTCGGACATCTTGTACCCGCGCAGCACCATCTGGTAGCGGACGGCGTAGACGTCCTCGGCGGTGATGTCCTCGGCGGGCAGCCTGGTCGGCGAGCCGCCCGGGGGCAGCGGGGCCAGTTCCTCACCCCTGCCGAACACCACGGCGGCCAGCAGGAACACCACCGCGGCCACCAGCAGCATGACTACGAGATAGATCAGGGCGGTCGTCACGGCACGATCGTGGCACACGAACGCCACGATCGTCTCGCCAGCAGCGCGAGTCGCACGCTGACCACCACCCAAAGCACCATCAGGATCCCGCACGGCACCGACAGGAACAGCCGTGACGCGTCGATGAGCCCGGTGGCGAACACCAGCAGCGCCACCGAAAACAGGTTCAGCCCGACGGCCTCGCCGATCAGCACGCCCGCGGTCCTGACCAGCCGTCTCCCGTCCATCCGCCGGGAGAGCCAGCGCATGCAGACGAGCGCGAACACCCCCAGCAGCGGCACGACGAACACCGAGCCGTGGGTGAACTGGGCGACGTACTTGTACCAACCCGGTGTCGGCGTCGCGAGCTGCGACCAGTCGCCGAACGTCCACTTGCGGGCGAACTCCCAGGCCAGCTGCATCAACGGCACCCCGAGGATCAGCTTCCACAGGGTGCGGGTCCCGCTGTTCATGCCCAGTTCGGCCTGGTAGTCCCGCGCGATCAGGTGCACCGGCCCGAAGTCGTCGACGGCACGCCGTTGCGCGTCGTGCTCGCTCCAGCCGCCCTCCCGGTAGGCGTCGGCGGCGTCGTTGAGCCCGTCCCGCGCCTCGCGCAGCAGATCCCGCTTCGCCGACGCCGGGCCGTCCAGCCGCGTGCGCAGCTCACCGAGGTAGGCCTCGATCACCGTCATGCCGTGATTCTCCGGCTCCGCGCGGCGACCGTGAGCCGCAGGCTGAACAGGATCCACGTTCCGGACAGGACCGCGCACGGCACGCTGACGAGCAGCCGGGCGGGCTCCAGGAACCCTGTCGCACCGCCGTACGTCGTGACCGCGAGAAGGTTCAGCCCCACCGCCGCGGCCAGCGACCACGAGACCACGCGAGCGATGAACGGCCCTTCCCGCCGCCGCGAGAGCAGCCGGGCGACGATCAGCCCGCCGATCGCGACGATCGGGGACAGCGCGGCCAGCACGTCGGCAAGGCCGATCGCGCGGTAGTACCAAACCGGCGGCTGCCCCAACCGCGACCAGCCGCCGGAGCTCAGCACGCGCGCGAGATCCCACGCGAGGATCAGCAGCGGGACACCGACGATCAGCTCCCACAGGACGCGGATGTCGCGCCGTAGTCCCAGTTCCGCCTGGTAGTCCCGGGCGATCAGGTCGGCCGGGCCGAAGTCGTCGACGGCACGGCGTTCCGCGTCCGCCTCGTCGAAGCCGCCCGTGCGGTAGGCCTCGGCCGCGTCGATCAGACCGTCTCTCGCCTCGGTGAGCAGATCGGCCTTGGCCCCCGCGGGCCCGCTCAACCGCCTGTCCAGGTCGCCGACGTAGGCCTCGATGGCGCTCATGCGACGGCCAGGGGCCGGGACCGGAAGACCGCCGGGAGCAGCCAGAAACTGAACACCGCCCAGCCGATCGCCAGGACGTTGCACAGCAGGCTCATGTTCATCCTGGACGGGTCGAGGACCGAGGTGCCCACGGTGAGCAGTAGCAGCGCCACAAGGTTCGTGATCGTCGCGGCGCCCACCGTCCACCGCGTCACCTTCCCCAGCCGCACGCTGTCGAGCCTGCGCCCCAGCCGTCGGGCGCCGAACAGCGCGACGGCTCCGACCAGGGGCGAAACGATGACCAGGATGCCGAAGAGTTCGATGACGGACAGGTACCACTCCGGGGGCATTCCCAGGTTGTCCCAGTCCCCGTAGGTCCAGAGCCGTGCCAGCTCCCAGCTCACCTGGAACAGCGGGACACCGACGATGACCTTCCACAGAGTGCCGATGTCGCCGCGCAAGGCCAGTTCGGCCTGGTAGTCACGGGCGATCAGGCCGGCCGGGCCGAAGTCCGCGACGGCGCGCCGCTCGGCGTCCCCCTGGCAGGCACCGCCCTCGCGATAAGCCTCGGCCGCGTCGGAAAGACCATCTCTCGCTTCGGTGAGCAGATCGGCCTTGGCCCCCGCCGATCCGCTCAACCGTCTGTCCAGATCGCCGAGGTAGGCCTCGATGGCGCTCATGCCGTGCTCCCCCCGAGGACACCACCGATCACGGTGGTGAACTCCTGCCATTCGGCCCGTTCCGCCGCCAGCGCCTTCTGCCCGGAGCGGGTGAGCTTGTACGTACGACGTTTGCGCCCGGACACGACGTCCCATTCGCTGGCGAGGAACCCGGCGCGCTCCAACCGGCGAAGCGCCGGGTAGACGGTGCCCGTCGGCAGGTCGAGCGCACCGTCACTGCGGAGCTGGAGCGCCTCGATGATGGCGTACCCGTGCAGCTTCCGGCCGTCGAGGACGGCGAGGAGCAGCGCGTCGAGGTGCCCGCGCAGGCTGTCGGCCTTCATAGATAGACAGTCTACACATCGCCGCCTACCAGGGTAGCCGGGTCTTTCCGGGGGCCACCTCAGGGAATGTCCCGGAGATCACCCTTAAATCATAGATTTCGTGCCTACATGTAGCCAGCCTACGTATACAGTGCATCGGCATGGACGCACTCCCGATCGCGAGACTCCAGTTCGCGACGACGACCTCGTTCCACTTCCTGTTCGTTCTGCTCACGCTGGGGCTCGTGACACTCGTCGCGGTGATGCAGACACGCTCCGCATTCGGCGGCAAGCCGGAACTGATGCGGATGACCCGTTTCTGGGGCAGACTCTACGTGATCAATTACGCGCTGGGAATCGTCACCGGAATCGTGATGGAATTCCAGTTCGGGCTGACCTGGACAGGCTTGTCCACGGTCGCGGGCGATGTCTTCGGCGCCCCGCTGGCCATCGAGACGCTGGTGGCGTTCTTCGCCGAATCGACCTTCCTGGGGCTGTGGATCTTCGGCTGGGGGCGGCTGAACAAATGGGTCCACCTGACCCTGATCTGGCTGGTCACGCTGACCGCGTACGCCTCGGCGCTGTTCATCATGGTGGCCAATTCGTTCCTGCAGAACCCGGTCGGCACACATGCCGAGAACGGTGTACTGAAACTCGACGACTTCGGTGCGCTGTTCACCAACCCGGCGCTGGCGATGTCGCTGCCGCACGTGCTGAGCGCGGCGCTCATGACCGGCGGTTTCTTCGTGGTCGGCGTCAGCGCGTACCACTTCATCAAGCGCACCGAGGAGATCGAGTTCTTCCGGACCTCCATGCGGATCGGCGTGCTCACCTCGCTGGTCGGCAGCACGATGGTGATCGGCTTCGGCTTCGCCCAGTTCGGCCCGCTCGGGGAGTACCACCCCGGCAAGCTCGAATCACCGGAACCGCTGGTCGGCGCCCCGCTGGGGCTCATGATCCAGATCGGCTTCATCGCCTTCCTTGCCTCGATCCTCGGCACGCTGCTGTTGTTCCGGAACTGGATCACCAAGGTGCGGCCGTTGCTGTACCTGATGGTGCCGGCCATTCCGCTGCCGTTCTTCGCCGCGATCTCCGGCTGGCTGGTGCGGGAGATCGGCAGGCAGCCGTGGCTGATCCGCGGGCAGCTGACCACCGCCGACGCCGTCGCGTCGATCCCGGCGGGCCAGATCCTGTTCTCCTTCATCGCGTTCACGGTGCTGTTCGCGACGCTCGCGATCGCCGACTGGGTGCTGATGTCACGGGTCGCCAAACGCGGCCCGGAACCCGAAGAAGAGGCGGCGCCGCCTCGTGCCGAACTTCCCGTCCTGAGCGGAGTCTGACCCATGGTGATCCTGTGGTGGTGTGTGCTCGGTTTCCTGATCTCCGGCTATTTCGCGCTGGCGGGGTACGACTACGGCGTCGGGATGCTGCTCGGCAGGCTCAGCCGTGACGAGGAAGGACGACGGCGCGTCCTCGGCGCCTTCGGCCCGTTCTTCCTGGCCAACGAGGTCTGGCTGGTGGCCGCGGTCGGCGTCCTGTTCGGCGCATTCCCGCATCTGGAAGGAAAAGTGTTCTCCGGGGCTTATCTCCCGGTCGTCACCCTGTTGCTCGGGCTGGTCGCGTTCACCGCGGCGGTGCAGTTGCGCAGCAGGCGGCCGGACGCCGGCCGCGGTGCCTGGACGCTGGCGATCACCGTCGGCGCCTGGGTGACGGCGGTGTCCTGGGGCGTGTTCCTCGGCAACCTCGTCCTCGGGCTCCCGCTCGACGCCGCCGGGCGGCCGACCGGCGGTGTCCTCGCCGTGTTCGATCCGTACGCGCTGGTCTGGGGTGCCGGGTTCGTCGCGCTGTTCGCCTTGCAGGGAGCGGCTTTCCTCGCCGTCCGGGCGCCCGCCGACTTCACCGCCCGCGCGAACCGGATCGCCAAGGCCCTGCTCGCGCCCGCGCTCGCGTTCCTGGTCGTGGCGGTCGGCTGGGGCGCCGTCGAAACCACCGCGTCGTGGACCGTGCTGCCCGCGATCGTGCTGGCGTTCGGCGCGTGGGGTGTCGCGTCCGCGGCACTGCGCGCGGGTCGGCACAAGGCGGCGCTGATCGCGACGATGGTCCTGTCCGCGTCGCCGGTGCTGACCGTCGGGACACTGCGCTTGCCGGACGCGCTTGTGTCCTCTATGGACGGAGGGTTTTCGCTGAGCCTGACGGAAGCGGCCACCAGTAGCGAGATGCTCGGTCTGCTCACTTTCGTCCTGCCGCCCGCGCTGGTCGCGATCGCCGCCGTGCAGTGGGTGACCTGGCGCAGGCACGGCGACCGGGTCGACCAGCGCTCGTTGCTGCACTTCTAGGAGCCTGAGATGCCTCCCCTTCCCGGACTGCGACGCCATTTCGGCGTGCTGGCCGTCCTCGGAACACTGACCGCCGCGGCGATCCTCGTCCAGGCGGACGGCCTCGCGACACTGCTGACCGGCGGCGGTGTCACCTGGACGCTCGCGGCCGCCGTCGCGGTCCGGGTGCTGCTCGCGGGCGTCCAGGGTTCCATCGGCGGCCGGTTCGCGGCGACGGTCAAAGCCGGGCTGCGCAAACGGCTTCTCGGCGCGGAAGCGGAAAAGCCCGGTGAAGTCGCGACGCTGGTGACCAAAGGAATCGACGCGGGCGACGCCTACCTGACGGGCTATCTGCCGACGGTGGTGCTGTCGGCGATCGTGCCGGTCGCGGTGCTCGTCCGGCTGTTCGCCGCGGATCTGGCGTCGGCGCTGATCATCACCGCGACGCTGCCGCTGATCCCGGTGTTCGCGATCCTGGTCGGCCAGCACACGAAGACGAAGACGGCCAAGCAGTGGGCGCTGCTTTCCAAGCTGGGCGGGCATTTCCTCGACGTCGTCCGCGGGCTCGGCACGCTCAAGGTGTTCGGCCGCGCCGAGGCGCAGGCCAAGACCGTGCGGGCGATGGCGGACGCGCATACGGACGCGACGATGCGCACGCTGCGGGTCGCGTTTCTGTCCGCGCTGGTGCTGGAACTGGTGGCGACGCTGTCGGTGGCGCTCGTGGCGGTGCCGATCGGGTTCCGCCTGCTGGAAGGCGGGATGGTCGTGCACACCGCGGTGCTGGTCCTGCTGCTCGCGCCCGAGGCCTATCTGCCGTTGCGGGCGGCCGGGGCGAAGTTCCACGCCAGCGCGGAAGGGCTCGCGACGCTGAAGGAGGCGCTGGCCGTTCCCGCGGAGGAGATCGTCCGGGGTTCGCAGGCGGCCCGCCGGGGTGCGCCGCGGATCGTGCTGGAGAAGGTGGGCGTCGCGTACGGCGAGGAGACCGTTCTGTCCGAAGTGGACATGACGATCGAGGCGGGCGAGCACGTCGCGCTCGTCGGTCCCAGTGGTTCCGGGAAGAGCACGTTGCTGGCGGTGCTGCTGGGCTTCGTCACGCCGACGTCCGGCCGGGTCCTCATCGACGGCGTCGACCTGCGCGAACTGGATCCGGCGCCGTGGCGGGCCGGGATGACGTGGGTGCCGCAGCGGCCGACGTTGTTCACCGGCACCGTGGAGGAGAACATCGCCATGGGCCAGGTGCCGGACGTCCAGGCGGCGGCCCGCGCGGCGGCGTTCGACGAGGTCGTGCGGGGCCTGCCCGACGGCTACCGGACCCGGATCGGGGAACTGGGCGCGCCGCTTTCCGCCGGGCAGCGGCAACGGCTCGGCCTCGCCAGGGCGCTGGCCCGCACGGAAGCGGGGCTGGTGCTGCTCGACGAACCGACCGCCCGGCTCGACGCGGAAACCGAGGCGGCCGTGCTGGCCGCGACCCGCGAACTGCTCACCGGCCGGACCGCGGTACTCGTGGCGCACCGGCCCGCGATGGCCGCGCTGGCCGTCCGCGTCCTCGAAGTCCGCGATGGCGCCGCAAGAGAACGGGAACTGGTGTGAAGGTCTGGGGTGTGTCCGCGAAGGACGTCGTCCGGCTGGTCCGCGCCGGGCTGATCGCGGCCGGTGCGGAACTGGCGGGCCTGGCGCTGATGGCCACCGCCGCGTGGCTGCTGCTGAAGGCGGCCGAGCAGCCGCCGCTGGCGTCGCTCACGGTGGCGATCGTCGCCGTCCGGACGCTGGCGTTGCTGCGCGGCGGGCTGCGCTACGCGGAACGGCTCGCCGGGCACGAAGTCGTCCTGCGGTATCTCGGCGCCTTGCGGACCCGCGTGTACACGTCGTTGCTGCCGCACCGGGTTTCCCGGCATTCCGGCGGTGACCTCGTCACGCGTCTGGTGTCCGATGTGGACGCCGTGCAGGACGCGATCCTGCGCTGCCTGCTGCCCGCCGGGGTCGCCGCCTTCGTGGGCATCGTGTCGACCACGTTCGCCCTGATCGTCAGCCCGACGGCCGGTCTGGTGCTGGCGCTCGGGCTCGTCGTCGCGGGGATCGGGCTGCCGTGGTTGTGCGTGCGGATCACTCGCGCGGCGGCGGAGGAAAGCGCTCCAGCGCGAGCCGATCTCGCCGAACGCGCGGTCGAGCTCGTCACCGGGCGACGGGAGCTGATCGCCTACGGCGTGCACGAGTCCACTGTGGACGCCGCGCACACCGCCGTCGACGCGCTCGCCGTCCGGGACCGGGCGACGGCGAACCGGACCAGCCTGCTGACCGCGTCCGGGATGCTCGTCCAGCTGCTGACCTGCGTCACGATCGCGCTGACCGCCGGGGTTTCGCCGCCGCTGACCGCCGCGCTGGCCCTCGGCGCGCTGACCGTGTTCGAGCTGGTCCTCCCGCTGACCGCCGCCGCCCAGCGCTGGGTCGAGGTCCGGGCGTCGGCGGGCCGGGTGCGCGCGCTGCTGACCGAGCCCGCTCCCGCGCGCGGGACGCTGGTGCCCGAACCGGGACACCTGCGGCTCGAAGGCGTCGGCGTTGTCTTTGAAGGCAGGGCTCCGGCGCTGGACGGCGTCGACCTCGATCTGCCACCGGGCAAACGGGTCGGGATCCTCGGGCCGAGCGGCGCCGGGAAGACGACGCTGCTGAACGTGCTGCTGGGATCCGTGGCGCCGACCTCCGGGCGCGCTCTGCTGAACGGAAAGCCGCTGGACGGCTACGACCCGGTGCTGCTGCCGTCGGTGGTTTCGGGCGCGCTCGCGGACGCGCACGTCTTCCACACGACGGTCCGGGAGAACCTGCTGCTCGCGAAGCCCGGTTCTTCGGACGCCGAGTTGCTCGCCGCCTGCGCGACGGCGGGTTTCGACCTGCCGCTGGATCGCGAAGCCGGTTCCGACGGCGACGCTCTGTCAGGAGGGCAACGCCAGCGGCTCGTGCTCGCGCGGGCGGTGCTGGCCGCGCCGCCGGTCCTGGTGCTGGACGAGCCGGTCGAGGGGCTGGACCCGGAACACGGCGACGCCGTCCTGGCGGACGTGCTCGCGGCCGCGCGCGGCACCGTCGTCCTCGTGACGCATCGTGAAGCGCACGTGGAGGGCTTCGATGAGGTGCTACGACTCGGTTAGGCCGCGCACTTCCCGCATCGGTGGCCGGTCGCTGATCGACACCTCGGCCACCTCCGGCAGCCATTCGTCCTCTACTTGCACGAATTGGGTGAGCTGGGCCGGGTCGTCCGACTTGACGCCACAGCGCGCGAGCGCCGTCCCGAGGATCTGCCGGGCCATCACGCCCAGCTGGAGCAGCGAACGGTTGCGATGCTTGCGTACGCCGAGGTTGACCTGCGCGAGCCCTTCGAGGCCGTAGCGCGCTTCGGCGTCGAGGATGAGCCCGATCTCGACGCCGTACCCGGCCGCGAAGGGCACGGACTCGAGGAACTCACGCGTCGCGGCGTACTCGCCACCCAAAGGCTGGATGAGCGCCGACAGCGACGGGCGCAGCGCCGAAAGGACCGGCCGCGCCAGCAACTCGGTGACCCGGCCGCCGCCGCTGCTCTCCAGCCGCAGCGGCCGCCGGTAGAACCCCTTGACCAGGTGGACGCCGTCTTCACAGAGCAGCGGCCCGAGCAGGGTCGGCACGAAGGCCGGGTCCGGGTCGACGAGGTCGGAATCGAGGAACACGACGACGTCGCCGGTCGTCGCGGCCAGCGACCGCCACAGCACCTCGCCCTTGCCCGGCACCGGCGGCAGCCCGGGAAGCACGTCCTCGCGGTGCACCACCCGCGCGCCGGCGCGGGCGGCGAGCTCGGCGGTGGCGTCGGTGGACCCGGAATCCATCACGACCAGCTCGTCGACGACCGTGCCCAGCAACGGGCGGACCGTGCCGACGACCTCGGCGACGGTGTCCTGTTCGTCGAGTGCCGGTAGCACGACCGAAACCGTCCGGTCACCCTTCGCAGCGACGATGTCGTCGAGCGTCCAACCGGGGTTCTGCCACGTACGCCGTTCGAACCAACTCATGAGTAGTGATCGTGCCATGCTGGAGTCCGACACCCCGTCGATGGAGGAACCTTGCTACCGCTACTCGTCCGTTTCGTACTCGGTCCGCTGGTCAGGGCCCTGTACCGCCCCGAGATCCGCGGCGTGGAGAACATCCCCGCCGAGGGGCCGGTGCTCCTGGCACCCAACCACCGGGCGGCCCTGGACACCGGCGTGATCACTTTCACGGCGATGCGGCAGGTCAAGTTCCTCGGCAAGGCGGAGTACTTCACCGGCCGCGGGCTCAGGGGCAAAATGATGGCCGGTTTCCTGGGCGGCCTCGGCTACGTCCCGGTCGAACGCGGCAACGCGCAGGCCGGTCTCGCCGCGCTGGAAGCGGCGCGGAAGGTGCTCGACGCGGGTGGCGCGTTCGCGATCTACCCCGAGGGCACCCGCTCGCTGGACGGACGGCTGCACCGCGGCCACACCGGTGTCGCGGCCCTGGCGCTGGCGACCGGCGCGAAGGTCGTCCCCGTCGCCCTGGCCGGCACCGAAGACCTGCAGCCCGCCGGGAAACGGATCCCGCGGCGCGCGAAGATCACGGTCACCTACGGCACGCCTCTGGACTTCTCGCGGTACGAGGGGCAGGACTCGTCACCGGCGATCCGGCGCTCGGTGACCGACGAGATCATGTACGCGATCCTGGAGCTTTCGGGGCAGGAGTACGTGGACTCGTACCACAAACGCCCTGACCAAAGCGCCGCCTGAGGCTGGGATTTCCTGCTCATGTGTCATGAAAGGGGCTTTCAGGACATTTTTCGTCCTGAAAGCCCCTTTCATGACACTCGCTGCGGCGCCCGGGCCCGGCGATAGCAAAGGCCCCTTGCTCCCCCGCGGCCCTCGGTGAGTAGCGGTCCGGTGCGAGCGACGGGCGTCTGAGGCCTTCACGGACTTGCGGATCGCCACGTTCGCCCCAGGCGCATCAGCAGTCACAAAGGCCGCGCGTGAAGGACCCCTTCCCTCGGCTCAGCCGAAGAAACTCGACCTTCATACCTTCCCAAGTACGTGAAGGCCCCCTTCACGTACTTCAAGGGCGAGGCGCGGCAGTGACACAGCCTCGGAAGTCCCTTAAGGAGTCCCTCACGGACCCTAGGTCCCTCAAGGGGCCCTTCACGGACTTACTTAGCCCACTTAGGGCGTGGAGGAGCGACGTAGTCCGCGAAGCCGTCCAGAAGCGAAGAAGCGTCCGAGTCGATCGAGAGCATGTCCCGGTACCCCGCCGACAGGAAGCCTTCCGACACCATGTGGTCGGCGAACTTCAGCAGCGGCGCGTAGTACCCGCCGACGTCGACCAGCCCGATCGGCTTCTCGTGCAGCCCGAGCTGCGCCCACGTCCAGACCTCGAACAGCTCCTCCAGCGTCCCCGCCCCACCGGGCAGCGCGAGGAAGCCGTCGGACAGCGCGGCCATCTTCGCCTTCCGCTGGTGCATGTCGGCGACGACGTGCAGTTCGGTCAGGCCGGCGTGCGCGATCTCGACGCTGCCGAGCGCCTCCGGGATCACGCCGATCACCTCGCCGCCCGCGGCCAGCGCGGCGTCCGCGACGACGCCCATGGTCCCGACCGAGGCGCCGCCGTAGACGAGCCCGATCCCGCGCGAAGCCAGCAGAGTGCCCAGCGCCCGTGCCTCATCGGCATAGCGCGGGTCGAAGCCCATCGAGGAGCCGCAGAAAACGCATACCCTGCGCGGAGCAGCCATCAGTGGGTGTCCTCCCATGCCTGGTACGAGTCCTGGACGACCTGCACGGCGTCGTCGATGTCGTCCGTGACGTGCAGCAGGTCGAGGTCCTTCTCACTGATCTTGCCCTCGGCGACCAGCGTCTTGGCGATCCAGTCGTACAGGCCACCCCAGTAGTCCTTGCCGAACAGCACGACCGGGAACTTCGTGACCTTCTTCGTCTGCACCAGCGTGAGCGCCTCGAACAGCTCGTCGAGCGTGCCGAAGCCGCCGGGCAGGCAGATGAACGCCTGCGAGTACTTGATGAACATCGTCTTGCGCGCGAAGAAGTACCGGAAGTTGACGCCCAGGTCGACCCACGGGTTCAGGCCCTGCTCGAACGGCAGTTCGATGCCGAGGCCGACGGAGAACCCGCCCGCCTCGTTCGCGCCGCGGTTCACCGCTTCCATCGCGCCGGGGCCGCCGCCGGTCATCACCGCGAAGCCCGCGTTCGCGAGCGCGCCGCCGATCTTGCGGCCGAGCTCGTACTCCGGGTGGTCCCGTTTGGTCCGTGCCGAACCGAACACGGTCACCGCGCGCGGCACCTCGGCCAGCGCGCCGAAGCCCTCGACGAACTCCGCCTGGATCCGCAGCACGCGCCACGGGTCGGTGTGCACCCAGTCACTCGGTCCCCGCGAGTCCAGCAGGCGCTGGTCGGTGGTGCTGCCCTGGTCACGGCGATCCCGCCGCAGTACGACCGGGCCCTTGTGGCGTTCGATCGGACGTTCCGGGTACTGGCCGTCGGGGAACTCGCTTGTCTCACTCACCCAACCAAGACTACGACGTCGTCACCGTCCGGAGCGGCAGCATCGCCGCGAACAGGAGTTGTCGGATTCGCGAACGCGGGGCCCGCCCGAGAGAGCGGGCCCCGCGAAAGCAGTTAGGAGCGTCCGGTCAGCGCGAACGCGAGCATGGCCGTCGAGGTGAAGTCGATGGCGGGCTCGTTGCTCGGCCAGGAGGCGAGGTCGTCGGTGTAGCGGGACTCGGTCGTGTCGAAGGCGTCGTACGGCTTCGTGCACTCCTTCGCCCCGGCCGGGAACGGCAGGTCCGCGAAGTGTTCCGCCCCGTTCGGTCCATTCACGACCGCGCCGTAGAGCACTTTCTGCTCACCCGCGAGGTTCGCCGCCTGGTGGTGCGGGCACTTCGGCGACGTCGTGCCGACGCCGACGACCAGCGAGACACCCCACGCGTTCGCGCCGAGGGTGAAGTTCCGCTGCTGTGAACCGAACGCCGCGTACTTCCGGTCACCGGTCACGTCCGCGTACAGCCGCTCGGTCGCGGCGAACCCGAAGCTCTTGCTGGCGGCGTCGAAGTCCTTGACCGAGACAGCCGTCCGGAAAGGACTCTTCGCCGCGTTCGCGACCCCCTCGTCGAGCTGACGCCGCAGGTCGCCGATCAGGTCCTTCGGGCCGAGCGCGGCACCCGGGACACCGTGCCGCAGGAGCTTCGCCAGTTCGGCGTGCGCCAGCGCGCTGGTGTCGTACAGGTTGAGCGTGCTCTTCTCTTCGAGGTCGATGTACGCCTTGGCCCAGTGCGCCGCCTGCCGCGTCCATTCGACCGACCTCGGATCCCGCAACGCCTTGCCCGCCAGGGCGAGCTGCGTCGCGCCGAGTTCCATGTCGTCCCGCCAGGACGATTCCGGGTAGTACGCGTGCGGGAAGGCGGTGACGAGTTCGCCGACGTCCTTCGTCTTGGCCTGCGCGAACACCGAAGCCGCTTCGGCGAGGTACTTCCGCGCCAGTGCCGGGTTCCGCTTCGCCTCGACCTGCGCGCCGAGCGCGAACGCCGCGGCCACCCGGCCTGCCAGGTTCGGGCTGAGCGCCGAACCGCCGGGGTTCGCCGGGAAGACGGGCCGGTGTTTGACGAAGTACTTGGGGTCACCGGGTTTCACGTCGAGCGGGTCGTCGTCGTGCGGGTTCCGCCAGACGTCGTGGTCGCCGAGGAAACCGAACTTGTCGCTGCCCGTCCCGATCCCGACCTGGGCGTACAACGTCTTGCTCTGCTGGTCCCACATCTTGTCGAGCCAGTCGAGGCCGAGTTTGACCTCCTTGGCCAGCACCGGGTCGTAGCCCTCGCGGAGCACGTATCCCAGCTCCGCCAGCGAATACGCCGTGTTCGAGGTGAACTTGACGAAGTCGCCCGCGTCGACCCAGCCGCCTTCGACGTCGATCGGCCCGCCGATCGGCTTGAGCGGTTCGGCGATCTCGTCGCCGCCCTCGCCGACGAACACCGGCCAGTCGTACACCGTGGCCTGCTTGTCGGCCAGATGCGACGGTTTGCGGTCGAGACGGCCGGGGACGATGTCGTCGCCGTCGCGCTGTGCCTGGAAGAACTCGTTGGTGGCGCGGACGAGCGGCGTGAAGAGCCGGTCCTTCGTGTCCACCCGGAACGTCGGCGACGTCGCCTTGGTCTCGCCGTTGACCTCGATCCGGTACTTGCCCGGCAGCCAGACCTTCGAAAGGTCCAGCTGGTACACCGCCGGGTACTTCGCGTTCCAGGCGCCGAGCGACTGCCCCGTCCGTCCACGATGGACGGTCCGGCCGCGTTCGTCGACCACCGAGAACGACCCCGGCGCACTGGACAGCAGGTAGGCGTACTTGGTCTCGGTGAGGCCGTAGCCGACCTGATCGACCCGCACCTCGCCTCGCACCGCCGCGACGGCCGAAACCACCGGAACCGTCAAACCCCCGAGGACCAGTGCCGACACCGCGGCCACCGCCCGGGACCAGGAACTCACCATCATCGGCGCCCCGCTCGAATTAGTTAAGAAAGTTTCCTTTTTATTGCGCAAGACGCTAGCCGCCGGGACCCGCGCCGTCAATATGTCCGATTCGCCGGGCAAAAGTCACACGATTCGACACCCGGTCAGTGGGTATCCCACCGGGATGAACTGGAACGAGCACCTGAGCGGCTGGCACAAATCCAGCTACACCCACTGGGAGGAGAACGCCTGCGTCGAAGTCGGCACCGACGGTGACCTCGTCGGCATCCGCGACACCAAACAGCGTGAGCTCCCGTCCGAGATCAGACCGGTTCTCGTGGTGCCCGCCACCGGATTCGCCGCGTTGCTCACCCACTTGATCGGCTGACCCCGGAAACCGCCGGGAAATCGTCTACCGTTGGCCCGGTGCCGTCGTTGCCGACCGAGGCCGAACCACTCGGCGCGCGGATCCGGCGGTTGCGCCAGGCCCGCGGGCTGACCCAGCGTGAGCTCGCCAAGCCCCGCTACGACCGCGGCTTCCTCGCCAAGGTCGAATCCGGCACCCGCGCGCCCTCGGACGACGTGCTGACCCATCTCGCGCGGCGGCTCGGCCTGACCGCGGACGAACTCCGCTTCGGCAGGCCGCCGGGCGCGGCCGAGGAACTCACCGACGCACTGGAAAGTGCATATCGGGAATTGCAACAAGGCGGGCTCGAAGCCGCCGAGCGCGAATTCGCGCGGATCGAACAGTGCGCGGCCGCGTACCGGCTGCCCGACGTCCAGTGCCACGCGCGGTTCTATCTCGGCGAGGTCGACTGGCAGCGCTACGACATCCCGCTGGCGGACAAAGGGTTCGCGCACGCCATGGAACTCGCCGAGGCCGCTTCACCGAGGTTGCGCGCGATGATCGTCAACCGCGTCGCCGCCTGCCGCGCGCTGTCGGGCGACCTGGGCGCGTCGGTCGCGCTGACCGAAACCGCGCTCGCCGGACTCCGCGCCGCCGGCCCCGTCGACCCCGACGCCGAACTCGCACTGGTGACCGCGCTGATCCACCCGCTCATCGAAATGGGCGCGCTCCGCCGCGCGCGGCGGGCCGCCGAAGAAGGACGCCGCGCGCTGGCTTCCGCCCGTCGCAAGGACATCTCCGCCCGGTACCACCGGCAGGCCGCGCAGTTGTGGCAGGCGATCGGCCTCGCCGACCGCGCCGAAAAGGACCTTTCACGGGCACTGCGGCTGTTCACGTCCATCGGGTACGACCGGGACGCCGCCCGGAGCCGGTGGGCCCGCGGCTTCCTGTGGCGACGACTGGGCAAACTCGACGACGCGCACGCCGAACTCCTGCTCGCCCGCGACCTTCTGGCCAAGGCCGGTTCGCGCGAAGGCGTCCTCGGTGCGACCATCGAACTCGCCGACGTCCGCCGCCGTCAAGGCGCACTCGACGAAGCCGCCGAACTCGCCGAGGGGATCCGGCCGCTTCTGGATCGATCCCCCGACATCGAAGCCAAGGCGGAGGTTCTCCGGCTACTGGGACTCATCGCCCGCGCCCGCGGAGATCTGCCCGAAGCGACCGCGTTGCTCGAAGAAGCCGCCACCGCACAGGAAAAGTCGGAATTACGCGGCGCGCTCATCGCCACTTCACTGCATCTGGGTGACACGTTGCGGGCCCGCGGATTAATCGACAAAGCGGCGGACGCCTATCAGCGTGGCGTACGCGCGGCCGCTATGTCCGATTCCGGGCCGTCGGACTGAAAACCATACGAAAGTCGCCATATATCGCGGCCGGCGGCAAAAGCCTTACTACACAGGGATTTTATTCCTCGCATATTGATCTTCACCCACCCCGCTAGGCCATCCGGCCCATTGACGCCCCCCGTGACCGGCTCCTTTACTCGGACGTGTCCGTCGAGATAACTCCAGTTATCCGAATGGACACGCTCCCCGTCCCCGCCGTGCTCCCCGACTCGGTCGAATTCCCCGTCGCGCCTAAGGCCGTCCGGGTGCACGGTCCTGCCCATGGAAGGTTCCACATGACCGTTCAGCAAGGGCTCAGAACAGGGTTGGCGGCCATCGCCGGCCTTGCCCTGAGCGCCGCACTTCCGGTGATCCCGGCAAGCGCGGCCACCGCGACCATCCAACCCGCGAGCCCCGACGCCGTCGCCGCGAGCGCCGCCGACCAGGCCGCCGCAGCTGGTGTAGACCAGTTGCGGAAGGGTGCCGACGAAGGCTTCCACCGTGTCGGGCTGACCCCGGGGGGCGGCGGACTCTTCTACGCCGCTTACGAACGGACCTACCGTGGCCTGCCGGTCGTCGGCGGGGACGCCGTGGTGGTCACCGACGGCGCCGGGCGCGTCCGCGGCACCACCGCCGCGGAGACCGCGACGATCTCGGTCGACACCAAGGCCAAGATCACCGCGGCGAAGGCGGCCGAGGTCGCCCGTGGGCAGCTGTCCAAAGTAGACAACGCGGCCGCGCCGAAGCTCGTCGTGCTGGCGGGGAACACTCCCAAGCTCGCCTACGAGGTCGTCGTCACGGGCACCAAGGCGGCGACGCCGAGCAACCTGCACGTCTTCGTGGACGGCGCCACCGGCGCGATCCTCCAGACGCGTGACGACGTCAAGATGTCGAACTTCGCGACCGCCCCGAAGGCCACGTCGGGCGAGGTCAGCACGCTGGGCGCCGGGAACAGCTACTACGTCGGCAACGTCACCATCGATACGACGAACTCCGGTGGCACCTACTCCATGCGCGACCCGCAGCGCCCCAACATCAGCTGCAAGCCGCAGAGCGGCGCGATCTACAGCGGACCCGACGACAACTGGGGCAACGGGTCCGGCACCAACCTCGAAACCGCTTGTGTCGACACGCTCTTCGGCGTCCAGACCGAGTGGAAGATGCTCAGCGAGTGGCTGGGCCGCAACGGCATCAACGGCAACGGCGGCGGCTTCCCCGCCTCTGTCGGCCTGAACCAGGTCAACGCGTACTGGGACGGTTCCTCGACCACCTTCGGGCACTCGCAGGACAACCAGCGCCAGGCCACCCCGATGGACGTCGTCGCGCACGAGTACGGCCACGCCATCTTCCAGACCACGCCGGGCGGCGCGGGCAGCGGCAACGAGAACGGCGGCCTCAACGAGTCCACCGGTGACATCTTCGGCGCCATCACCGAGCACTACGCCAACAACGCCAAGGACACCCCGGACTACGACGTCGGCGAGGGTGTGAACCTGGTCGGCCAGGGCCCGATCCGCTACATGAACCAGCCGAGCCGTGTTTCGGGCAACCCGAACTGCTACTCGTCCTCGATCCCGAGCACCGAGGTGCACGCGGCGGCCGGTCCGCAGAACCACTGGTTCTACCTGCTGGCCGAGGGCACCGCGCCCGTCGGCAAGCCGGCGAGCCCGACCTGCAACAACACCTCGATCACCGGCATCGGCATCCAGAAGGCCGCGAAGATCTTCTACAACGGCCTGCTGAAGAAGACCTCCGGCTGGAACCACAAGGCCGCCCGCAAGGCGACCCTGGAAGCGGCGCTCGCGCTGTACCCGGCTTCCTGCACCGAGTTCAACACCACCAAGGCGGCATGGGACGCGATCAGTGTCACCGCGGCCACCGGTGAGCCGACCTCGTGCACGCCGTCCGGTCCCGACTTCTCGGTCGGCATCACCCCGGCTGCCGGCACCGTCAAGCCCGGCGAGTCGGCCACCGCCACGGTGAACACCGGGACCGTCAGCGGTGCGGCGCAGACCGTGGCGCTCACCGCCTCCGGCCTCCCCGCCGGGGCGACCGCGACGTTCAACCCGGCTTCGGTCCAGTCCGGTGCCTCCTCCACGCTCACCATCGCGACGTCGGCGAGCACCCCTGAGGGCACCAGCACCATCACGGTGACCGGCACCGGGACCAGCGGCGCGCACACCGTGCAGTACAAGCTGACCGTCGGCACCGGCACCAACATCCGCACGTTCAGCAACGAAACCGACTACCCGCTGAACGACTACGCCACGGTGAACAGCCCGATCACCTCGAGTGCGACCGGCAACGCCGTGTCGCCGGTGAAGGTGACCGTCACCGGTACCCACACCTGCTCCGAGGACCTTCGCATCAGCCTGAAGGCCCCCGACGGCAGCACGTACTCGGTCAAGGCCACCGGTTCGCTGCCCTGCACCGACCTCGGTACCCGGAACTACTCGGTCCCGGTGACCAACGAAGTCGCGGCAGGCACCTGGACCCTCGTGGTCTACGACGCCTACGCGCAGGACACCGGCACGCTCTCCAGCTGGTCGATCACTCTCTAGCTCTCTCGCGTGAAGGACTCCTTCTCCCGGCTCAGTCGGGGGAAGGAGTCCTTCACGCAAACCCCTCCAGGAAGGAAAACCCCGGCATGAAGTGGGGAAAGCGAATAGGAGCGGCCGTCGTCGGTATGGCCGCCGTACTGGGTGTCGTCGTGACACCCGCACAGGCCGTCACGGCCGCGAACCTCAACGCCGCACCGGACATCTCCCTCGCCAACGTCAAGGCGCACCTGAGTTCGCTGCAGACGATCGCCAACCAGAACGGCGGCAACCGCGCCTCGGGACGGTCGGGTTACACGGCGTCGGTGTCCTATGTGGCGCAGAAGCTGCGCGACGCGGGCTACAACGTCACACTGCAGACCTGCACGAGTTGCGCGGGCCAGAGCCAGAACATCATCGCGGAATGGCCGCAGGGTGACGCCAACCAGGTCCTCATGCTCGGTTCGCACCTCGACAGCGTCGCCGCCGGCCCCGGCATCAACGACAACGGTTCGGGCTCGGCCTCGATCCTCGAAGTCGCGCTGACCCTGGCCCGCGAGAACCCGACGATGGCCAAGCGGGTCCGCTTCGGCTGGTGGGCCGACGAGGAGTCCGGCCTGAAGGGTTCCAAGCACTACGTCGCCAACCTGCCCGCCGCCGAGCGCACGAAGATCAAGACCTACTTGAACTTCGACATGATCGGCTCCGACAACTGGGGCTACTTCGTCTACGACGACGTCGCTTCGGTCAAGTCGGTGTTCGACGAGTACTTCAGCTCGATCGGCATCCAGACCGAGGGCGACACGGAGGGCGACGGCCGATCCGACCACGCGTCGTTCAAGAGCGCGGGCATCCCGGTCGGCGGTCTCGCGACCGGCGCCGGATACACGAAGAGCGCCGCGCAGCGCACGAAGTGGGGCGGCACCGCGGGTGCGCCGTTCGACAGCTGCTACCACCGCGCTTGCGACACGCTTTCCAACATCCCGGACACCCCGCTGGAGAAGAACAGCGACGCGATCGGCTACGCGGTCTGGAAGCTCGCCGTCGGCACCTCGACGGGTCCCGACTTCTCGCTGGCCCTCTCCCCGTCTTCCGGCACCGTCCAACCGGGACAGTCGGCGACCGTCACGGTCAACACCGCGACGACTTCCGGTGCGGCGCAAGCGGTTTCGCTGAGCGCCAGCGGCCTCCCCGCCGGGGCGACCGCGACGTTCAACCCGGCTTCGGTGCAGTCCGGCGCTTCCTCGACGCTCACCATCGCGACGTCGGCGAGCACTCCCAACGGCACCAGCACGATCACGGTGCTCGGTGACGGAACCGCGGTGGACCGCACGGCCCAGTACACGCTCACCGTCGGCAACGTCAGCGTGCGCACGTTCAGCAATGGCACCGACTTCGCGCTGAACGACTACGCCACGGTGAACAGCCCGATCACCTCCACCGCGACCGGCAACGCCGTCTCCCCGGTGAAGGTGACCGTCACCGGTACCCACACCTGCTCCGAGGACCTTCGCATCAGCCTGAAGGCCCCCGACGGCAGCACGTACTCGGTCAAGGCCACCGGATCCCTGCCCTGCACCGACCTGGGCACCAAGACCTACTCGGTCCCGGTGACCAACGAAGTCGCTTCCGGCACTTGGACGCTCGTGCTCTACGACGCCTACGCGCAGGACACCGGCACGCTCGACAGCTGGTCGATCACCGTCTGACCATCTGAATGAGAAGGCCATCTCACGAGGACACCCGGCCTCGTGAGATGGCCTTCGTGCGTGGAAGAGAATTTCGGACAACTCTTCGATATCTGGTCTAGACCACCCGATCGTCGGTAGCGCCACTCATGCACGGCGACCTATGTTGAGCCGAACGGCCGCTTCCTGTTCGTTCACAACCGCTTTCGAGATGGGAGCTGGGTATGTTCGGTCGCGTCTCACGACTGCTCGCAATCACCGGCGCGGCGGTACTCGCCGTCACCACACTCGTCGTCCTGACCCCGGCGCAGGCCTCGGTGGACGCCGAAGTCTGCGCGGTCAAGTCGAAGCCCGCGGGCAAGGTCCTGCAGGGCTATTGGGAAAACTGGGACGGCGCCTCGAACGGCGTCCATCCGCCGATGGGCTGGATCCCGATCACCGACGCGCGGATCAAGGCCAATGGGTACAACGTGATCAACGCTGCCTTTCCGGTCATCCTGTCCGACGGAACGGCCAAATGGGAGGATGGGATGGACGCGACTGTGAAGGTCGCGACCCCGTCCGAAATGTGTGCCGCGAAGGACGCGGGCGCGACGATCCTGATGTCCATCGGCGGTGCCACCGCGGGCATCGACCTGAACTCGACGACGGTGGCGGACAAATTCGTCGCGACCATCGTGCCGATCCTGAAGAAGTACAACTTCGACGGGATCGACATCGACATCGAGACGGGCCTCGTGGGCAACGGGAACATCAGCACGCTTTCCGCGTCGCAGAAGAACCTCATCCGCATCATCGACGGCGTGCTCGCCGCGATGCCGCCGAACTTCGGGCTCACCATGGCACCCGAGACCGCCTACGTCACCGGCGGCAGCGTCGTCTACGGCTCGATCTGGGGCGCGTACCTGCCGATCATCAAGAAGTACGCGGACAACGGCAAGCTGTGGTGGCTGAACATGCAGTACTACAACGGAAGCATGTACGGCTGCTCCGGCGATTCGTACCAGGCCGGGACGGTTCAGGGCTTCGTCGCGCAGACCAACTGCCTCGACAAGGGCCTGGTGATCCAGGGCCAGACGATCCGCGTTCCTTACGACAAGCAGGCCCCGGGTCTGCCCGCGCAGGCCGGTGCCGGTGGCGGCTACATGTCGCCGAGCCTGGTTTCCCAGGCGTACCGCAGCATTCCGGCGCTGAAGGGCCTGATGACCTGGTCGATCAACTGGGACGGCTCGCGGAACTGGACCTTCGGGAACAACGTGAGGTCGTTGCAGGGCCGCTGAGCATCTCGTGCGGCGCCCCGGCGCAAGTAGTCCCGGCGCAAGTAGTCCTCTAGTTGCGGTCCTTGCACACGCAACTACCGCAACTAGAGGACTACTTGCGGTCGGTCGGCGGGCCGCGCGCGCGGTCTTTCGGCGCGTTCGGCCGTATCGTTCTCGGTCATGGGCGAGGAGGTCGGCGGACGACTGCGGCGGCTGCGCGCCGAACGCGGCCTCACCCAGCGCGAACTCGCCGAACCGCACTACACCGCCGCGTACGTCTCGTCCGTCGAAACGGGTGCGCGGACACCGTCCGGCGACGCCTTGCGCCACTTCGCCGCGCGGCTCGGGGTGGACACCGGCGAACTGCTCGGCGTGACCTCGCCGCGCGACGACGTCCGGCTCGACCTGGACATCGCGGCCGCCGCGGCGGAGTTCCTCGCGGGGAACGGGTCGGCTCCCAGGATGCGACGGCTCGCGCGGCGGGCGGAGAAGATCGGGCGCGATCGTCAGGCCGGACTCGCCTGGCTGTGGCTCGCGCGGTTCACCGACGGCGACGCCCGGTCGCGGCTGGTGGCCGCCGCCGAAGCAGCCCTGGGCGACGACATCCCGCCGTACCGCGAAGTGGCCGCCGCGCTGCGGGCGAACGTCTTGATCGGCCGCGGCGAACCCCACCACGCGATGCATCTGCTCCGGACAGCGCTCGACGCGAGCCTCGACCGTCACCCGCATCCGGTGCTCCTGCTAACCCTGCACGCGTACCTCGCCGACGGCAGGCTCCGCCTCGGCGAGACCGCCCAGGCCGCGCACCACGCGGGCGAGGCACTGCGACTGGCTCGCGGCGACGGGGAGATCCTGGCCGAACTCACTGCGAACCAGCACCGGCTCGCCGAGACCTATCTCGCCGACGGACGGGTGGCCGACGCCGTCGCCGCCGTGTCGGTCTTGCACGACCTGCTCCACGAGCGCGCCCTGCGGCCGGTGCTGGCCCGGTGCCTGTTCGCGCGGGCGCTGGCCCGGCGTGCCGACGATCCCGAAGGCGCCCTCGCGGACCTTCGCGCGTCCCGAACGGCCGCGCCCGACCACGCCGTCACCTTGGAACTCGCCGACGTCTGCCGCGATCTCGGTCGTCTCGACGACGCCGCCGCGCTGCTCGCCGAAGCGGCCGAAGCCATCCCGGCGGACTCACCGCACTCCGCGTCACTCACGTTCCAGCAGGGCTCGCTGGCCCTGGCGCGCGGAGACCTCGAATCAGCCGAAGCGGGCTTCGCGCACGCCATCGACGTCGCCGCCCTCCGGGACGCTCGCGGCGTCCTGGCTGCTTCAATCGACAAGGCGGGAGAACTGCTTCGCGACCAGGGGCGCTCCGAAGAGGCCGCGGATCTGTTGCGGCGGGGACTCCTCCTGCTCGGCGCCGAGGAGGACGTTCCGAAATGACCGAAGTGGACCTGGAAGACGTCGGCGCCCGGTTGGCGAGCCGATTCGGCCCGGACGCCGAAGGATGGCTCGCCGAGGTTCCGGCGCTCGCCGCGCGACTGGCCTCGCGATGGGGCTTCGAGCTCGGCGAGTTGTTCGAAAGCGGAGCGTCGTCCGTCGTCCTGCGCTGCCGCTGGGCCGACGGGACCCCGGCGGTGCTCAAACTCAGCCCGGACGGGGCGCTGCTGGCCAAACAGGTCGAGATGCTGCGCGTGTTCGCGCCCTCGGGCCGGGTTCCCACCGTGCTGGCCGCCGACGCGGACGCCGGCGCGATGGTGCTGGAGGAGATCCAGCCGGGCACCCCGGCCGAGGACCTGCCGGCGGAGACCTTGCCACGTCTCTGGGGTGATCTGCTCACCTCGCTGCACGCCGTGGCCCCGCCCGCGGGCTGGCCGTCGAGTCTGCGCGGCCGGTTCGAGGAGTCCTTCGCCCGGATCGGCAAGAGGCTGGCCGAACCGGCCATCGGCGCCCGCATCGGCCAGGGCACCTGGCAACGAGCGATCGACCGCTGTGCGGCGCTGCTGGACACCCAGGCAGGCGTCGTCCTGCTCCACGGTGATCTGCACCTCGGCAACGCCCTGGACGGCGGCACGTCGCGCGGCCTGATCGCGATCGATCCGAAGGCTTGCGTGGGCGATCCGTGCTTCGACGCCGTGGACTACGTCGTGTCCGGCGCCGAGCACGAGGGTGTCGAGGCCCGGTGTCACGTGGTGGCGGACGCGTGCGGACTCGACGGAGACAGGCTCTACGCCTGGAGCCGGGTGGTCGCGCCCATGTTCGCCATCTCGTTCCTCACCTACGGCGGTCCGGAACGGGCGATCGACGAACTGCTCGGCCTGGCTAGCTGAGGAACTCGCGCAGCACCGCGGCGACCTGCCGGATCTCGCCCGCCCGCACGTTCTCCTGCCGTGTGTGCGCGAGCGTCGGGTCGCCGGGACCGAAGTTCACCGCCGGAATCCCGAGAGCCGCGAAGCGCGCGACGTCGGTCCAGCCCAGCTTCGCGACCGCTTTGCCGCCTGCCGCGGCCACCAGCTCGGCCGCCGCGGGCGCGCTCAGCCCGGGCAACGCGCCTGGCGACAAGTCGACAATCTTGACGTCGTAGCCCTCGAAGACCTCGCGAAGGTGCGCCTCCGCGGCGTCGGCGCTGCGGTCGGGAGCGAACCGGTGGTTGACCGTGAGCACGGCCTCGTCCGGTACGACGTTGCCCGCGACACCGCCGCCGATCTTCGTGGCCTGCAGGCCTTCGCGGTAGGTCAGGCCGTCGATGTCGACCACTCGCGGCGTGTACTCGGCCAGCCTGCGCAGCGGTTCGGCGAGGCCGTGGATCGCGTTGACGCCCATCCAGCCGCGCGCGGTGTGCGCCCGCACGCCTTCGACGCGGATCTCGATCCGCATCGTGCCCTGACAACCACCCTCGATACCGCCGTTCGACGGCTCGCCGAGGATCGCGAGATCGGCGTGCAGCCACTCGGGCAGCTCGCGCTCGATCCGGCCGAGACCGTTCTTCGTCGCTTCGATCTCTTCGCAGTCGTAGAACACGAAGGTGATGTCGTGCTTCGGCTCGCGCAGGGCGGCGGCGAGGTGCAGGAAGACGGCGTCGCCGCTCTTCATGTCGACGGTGCCCAGACCGTGCAGGATCTCGTCGTCACCGGTCCCCTCGCGGCGCACGGGCATGTTCTCGTTGACCGGCACGGTGTCGAGATGCCCGGCCAGCAGCACCCGCGAAGGGCGGCCGAGGTTCGTGCGGGCGAGGACCGCGTCACCGTTGCGGATCACCTCGAGATGCAGGGCCTGCGTTTCCAGCGCGGACTGCACGGCGTCCGCGATGACCTTCTCCTCTTCCGAGACGCTGAAGATGTCCACCAGCGCGGCGGTGAGGTCGACGGGGTCGGCGTGCAAATCCAGCGAAGGCATGCCAGCACCGTACCGGCGAAGCCGCAGGGCTACCGTGAAAGGTGTGCGCATGAGAACGATCTTGGTCGCCCTTCTCCTGGTGGTCAGCGGCTGCGGGGCGAACGAGGTCCCGGTCGCCGTGAAGCCCACCCGCAGCACCGGGCCGGACGTGCTGCCGATCAAGCTCAAGGCGCTGACCACGGACCGGTGTTATCTGGCGCCGGGGACCGAATCGCCCAAGGGCTGCCAGAAGTACGTCACCGAACTCTCCGGCGCGGCGGGCAACGTCCGCAAGCGCAGGCCGGACCTGGTGCCGAACGCCGAGGCGCTCGACCGGCCGATCTCCGTCTTCCGCACCACGAACTGCCAGGACCAGGCGGCGCCCGGCGGGCCGTGCACTCAGGCGCTCACCGACATGTCGGCGGCGCTGACCGCGGTGCAGAGCCTCGTCGGCGGTTGACGCAGGTCACTGGGTTACCGTTCAGGGCGTGAGCGAGCAGACCCCTGATCCCGAAACGACCGGCGCCACCGGCGTCGGACTGGCCACCGTCACGAGCGACGGCACGGTGCTGGACACCTGGTTCCCGCTGCCCAAGCTGACCAGCGGCGCCGAGAGCAAGGCCGGCACGGTCCGGCTGACCGCCGAAGAGGCCACCGAGGCCCTCGGCGAGGCCGCCGCCGCCCAGCTCGGCCCGGACACCGATCGCGGTGTCGAGGTCGTCGCGGTCCGCACGACCATCGCCCGTCTCTCCGACGCCCCCGGCGACACGCACGACGTCTACCTGCGCCTTCACCTGCTGTCGCACCGGCTGGTCCGGCCGCACGGCGCGAGCCTGGACGGCGTCTTCGGCCTTCTGGCGAACGTCGTGTGGACCAACCACGGGCCGTGCCCCGTCGAAGGTTTCGAGGCGACCCGGCTGCGGCTGCGGGCGCGCGGCAACGTCACCGTCTACAGCGTGGACAAGTTCCCGCGGATGGTGGACTACGTCGTGCCCACCGGTGTCCGCATCGGCGACGCCGACCGCGCGCGTCTCGGCGCGCACCTGGCCAACGGCACCACGGTCATGCACGAGGGCTTCGTCAACTTCAACGCCGGCACGCTCGGCGCCTCGATGGTCGAAGGCCGCATCTCGGCGGGCGTCGTCGTCGGTGACGGCTCCGACGTCGGCGGTGGCGCGTCGATCATGGGCACGCTGTCCGGCGGTGGCAAGGAGACCATCTCGATCGGCGAGCGCTGCCTGATCGGCGCGAACGGCGGCGTCGGCATCTCGCTCGGCGACGACTCGGTCGTCGAGGCGGGCCTCTACGTCACCGCGGGCACGAAGGTGAGCTTCGAGGGCAAGGTCGTGAAGGCGCTGGAGCTGTCCGGCATCTCGGGCGCGGTTTTCCGGCGGAATTCCGGGACCGGCGCCGTCGAGGTCGTCGCGCGCACCGGCGTCGGCATCGAGCTGAACGCGGCCCTGCACGCCAACTGACCTGCCGCGAGGCATGACCGGGCGGACGACAGGAGGGTGTGTGGAAATAGAGACGTTGAGTGTCCCTATTTCCACACACCCCTCACCCCGCGTAGCGACGCTGACTGACCGTGTGGATTTTGGGACGCCAGATGTCCCGAAACCCACACAGTCACCTGAGGTGACCTGGGGCCGCTTCGCGCGCGGTAGCAAGGGACCTTTGCTACCGCTTGGGTCTCCCGGGTGTGGGGGGGGGGGGGGGGGGGGGGGGGGGGGGGGGGGGGGGGGGGGGGGGGGGGGGGGGGGAGGGAGAGAAAAAAGGAAAGGGGAGGGGGGGGTGGG
>NZ_JBVILA010000009.1:224281-281288 GCF_055580625.1 Amycolatopsis sp. NPDC031561
CTCCCCCCTTCTCCCCCCCCCCCCCCCCCAACCCCCCCCCCCCCCCCCTCCCCCCCCCCCCCCCCCCCCCCCCCCCCCACCCCCGGCAGCACGAAAGAGAGCAAGGGACCTTTGCTGTCACTCTCCCCCGGAGAGTGAAAGCAAAGGTCCCTTGCTTCTCTCACGGCCTGGACCACCTTGCCGGTTCACCTAGAATTCATCTTGTGACAGCCGAGACCCTGCCGCGCAAGAACGTCCCTTCGACCACTCCGGCCGCGCTCGGGCTCGGCGACCGTCCCGCGAAAGCCGGGCCGGACGATCCGGCGGCCACTCACGTCCGGGTCAAACTCGATGTCGAGATCCGCGCGCTCCTCGCGCACGAGCCCGGCACCAAATCCGGCGCCGACCCCGAAGACCTGCATCAGATGCGGGTCGCGCTGCGCCGGATGCGGAGCGTCCTCAAGCTCTCCGGCCGCCTCGTCGGCCCGGACGCCGAGCCCGTCCGCGCCGAACTCGGCTGGCTCGGCCAGTCGCTCGGCGACGTCCGCGACTTCGACGTCCTGATCGGGCACCTCCGCGAGGTCGTCGCCGAGTTCGAGGTGCGCGACCAGCCCGCCGCCCGCCGCCTGGTTTCGAAATTCGTCACTGACCGCGGTGTCGCGAAACGGCGGCTCACCCGCGCGCTCGCCAGCCCCCGGTACGCGTCGATGCTGCAGGACATCGGCCGTCTCGCCCGGCAACCCGCCGCCGAAGAACCCACGTCCGAAGCCGCTCCCACGTCGGCCGACCTGGTCGCCGGTCTCGCGAAGCCGCATCGAAAGCTCGCGAAGGCCGTGAAGGCGCTTCCCTCCGATCCCCCGGACGACGACCTTCACGCGCTTCGCATCTATGGCAAGAAGCTGCGCTACGCAGCCGAGATGGCCAAGCCCGCCGCGAAGAAGAAGCAGGCGGCGAGGATCCAGCAGCTGATCAAAGCGACGAAGGACCTTCAGACCGTTCTCGGAGACCACCAGGACGCCTGTATCGCGGCCGATCGCATGCGCGACGTGGTGAGCTCCGTCGATTCCGAGGTCGCCTTCATCGCGGGCCGGGTCGCGGAGAAGGAGTTGCTGCGCCGAGCCGAGGTCCGTGCCGTGTGGCGCGACGTCTGGGCGGAGGTCGACGCCGCCGCTCAGGCGGTGAGCCCGCGAACGTAACCGTCCGGGCGGATCAGTACCTGCCGCCCGTTCCCGGCTTCATACGCGGCGAAGGCGTGCCCACCGACGTCCTCGAAGTCCTCGTCGGACAGCGTGCTGCCCGCGGGAAGGATCCGGCGCGCGCCCTCGGGAGCGGGACCGTCGCCGAACACCAGCACCGTCGCCCGCGGACCGCGCAGCAGCTCGAACAGCCGGACGGGCTTGCCGTTCGCGTCCTTCAGCGGCGCGTCCGGCGCGCGGTCACCGGGACGGATCCGGCCGGACGCCTCGGGCGCGAGCGGTCCACCGCGGTACCCGATGTCGAGCTGGCGGGTGTTCTCGCCACGCTCGTGAGCGTCGTCCGCTCCTGCTTGGTACTTCTCGAGGATCTCCGTACTGATCTTCAACACCCGCGCGGCGACCCCTCGCCGCTCCGGCTCGTAGCTGTCGAGCAGCTCGCGTGACCCGTCGGCGAGCTTCCAGCCCAGGTTGTACGCGTCCTGCACGCCGGTGTTGAGCCCCTGCCCGCCGGTGGGCGGGTGGGCGTGCGCGGCGTCGCCGGCGAGGAACACGCGGCCGTCCCGGAACCGCTCGGCCAGCCGGATGTTCGGCCGCCACACCGTCGACCACGTCAGATCGTGCAGGCGGACCCCGCCGCCGGACAGCTCGTCGAGCCGGGCCTGCAGCGTGTCCAACGACGCCTCGATCTCCTCCTCGCCGAGCGGCGCGCCGAACTGGAAGTGCGGAACGCCGGGCAGCGGCGTGAGCACGATCCCCGACATCGGGTCCTCGGGCTTCGCGAACCAGTGCCCGTACGCGCGATCGAGGCCCTCGGCCTGGACATCGCCCAGCAGCATGCGGATCGACTCGTCGGTAGTGCCCTCGAACGCGATGCCGAGCGCCTTGCGCACGAAGCTCTTCCCGCCGTCCGCGCCGACGAGGTAGTCGACCCGGATCCGCTCGCCGGGCAGTTCCGCGGTCACGCCGTCGGCGTCCTGCTCGAAGCCGATCAGCGGGGTGCCGAGTTCGACCCGGACCCCGAACTCGGCGAGCCGGTCCCGCAGGATCCCCTCGGTCCGCGACTGGCCGAGGAAGTAGCTGTTCGGATAAGGCACGGCCGGGGTCGGCTCGGTGAGCTCGGCCATCATCCGCTCGCCGACGACTTCGCCGCCCAGGTGGATCTTCAGGGGCACCGGCGCCTGCCCGGCGGCCAGCACCGCGTCCAGGACGCCGAGGTCTTCGAAGACCTCCAGCGTGCGCGGCTGCAGACCGTCGCCGCGTGAACCCTCGAAAAAGGTCTCGGCCTTCTCCACTATCCGCACGTCGACACCGCGACGTGCGAGGTCGATGGCCAGCGTGAGCCCGGTCGGCCCCGCCCCCGCGATCAGCACCTTGGTCATCTCACCCTCCAGTGAATTATGATTCAGTGAATCTCTATTCACTATGGTCGTTGCTAGCCTTCCTCGTCAAGGAGGTGCCGATGACGGCGACGAGCCGCAAGGAGAAGGCGGCGGAGACCGAGGCCGCGCTCAAGGACGCGGCGAAGCGCGTTTTCGCGGCGAAGGGGTACCTGAACACCAAGATCACCGACATCACGGCGGAAGCCGGACGCGCGGCGGGGTCGTTCTACAACCACTTCGCGGGCAAGGAGGAGCTGCTCGAAGCGCTCCTCGCGGACCTCGCGGCGGCGAGCGACGTCAACGCGTCCCTGCCGGAGCACAAAGCCGACTTCACCGACCCGGACGCGGTGCGCTGGCACGTCCGCGAGTACTGGAACTTCCATCGGGACAACGCCGCGACGATGCTCGCGCTGCGCCAGGCCGCGATGGTCAGCGACGACTTCGCGCGCACCTTCGCGCGGTTCGGCGCCGAGCAGGCGGCCGACATCCTCGACCACCTCGAGTACATCACCGCGGCGGGGATGGAACTCCCGGCGTCGGAACGGCTTTCGCTCGCGATGATGGCCGAACTGGTCAATGGCTTCGCGCACACGTGGCTGCTCGACCCGTCATCGGCCTCCGAAGAGGAAGCCATCGAAGCGCTCACGCGGTTCATCTACCGGGGGTTCACGGGCCGCGACGCGGTCTGACCTCCGCCGCCTCCCCAATGTCATGAAAGGGGCTTTCAGGACATATTTCGTCCTGAAAGCCCCTTTCATGACATCCGGTCAAGAGGAGGTGAGCCGCTCCGCGGCAGCGTCGATCCGCTCGTCCGTCGCCGTCAAGGCGATCCGGACGTGCCGGCCGCCCGTCGGCCCGTAGAACGTGCCCGGCGCGGCGAGGATGCCGCGATCGGCGAGCCAGTCGACCGTGTCGAGCGCGGATTCCCCGCGCGTCGACCAGAGATAGAGCCCCGCCTCCGAGTGCGAGATCTCGAAACCGCTGTCCAGCAACGCCTTCCGCAGCACCAGCCGACGGCGCGCATAACGTTCCCGTTGGACGGCAAGGGCTTCGTCGTCCTTCAGCGCGGCGACCATGGCCTCCTGCACCGGACGCGGCACGATCAGCCCGGAGTGCTTGCGGATCTCCAGCAGGCCGGCGACGAGTTTCGGGTCGCCGGTGACGAATCCGGCGCGGTAGCTGGCGAGGTTCGCCGACTTCGACAGCGAGTGGACGGCCAGCAGGCCGTCGAGGGAGCCGCCGTGCACGGACGGGTGCAGGATCGACACGGGCTCGTTTTCCCAGCCCAGCGCCAGATAGCACTCGTCGGAGACCACGACGACGTCGCGTTCCCGCGCCCATTCGACCACTTTGCGCAGATGGTCGACGCCGAGCACGCGCCCGGTCGGGTTCGACGGCGAGTTCAGCCACAGCATCGACGGCCGCTGCGGGCCGAGCGCGAAGGTGCTGTCCGCGCGAAGCAGGGAAGCACCCGCCATCAGCACGCCGACCTCGTACGTCGGGTACGCCACCTCGGGGATGACAACGAGGTCACCCGGGCCGAAGCCCAGTTGCCGAGGCAGCGAAGCGACCAGTTCCTTCGAACCGATCGTCGGCAGCACGGCCGCTTCGGGAACGCCCTCGACGCCGTGTCGCCGCGAAAGCGCTTCGATCGCGGCGGCCCTCAGCTCGGGGATGCCGTGCGTGGTCGGGTACCCCGGGATCTCCGAAACGGACGCGAGCGCCGCGCGGATGCTCTCGGGGACCGGGTCCACCGGCGTGCCGATCGACAGGTCGACGATGCCGCCGGGATGCGCCTGGGCCTTCGTCTTGGCTTCGGCGAGGGAGTCCCAGGGAAAATCAGGAAGTGCGACCCGGCTCATTCGCCCTGCGGGGGAAGAGCCTTGATGAAGGCGGGATCGTGGCTGGTCTTGCCGACCTTCGAAGCACCACCGGGCGAGCCGAGTTCATCGAAGAAGTCGACGTTGGCCTTGGTGTAGTCGTTCCACTCGTCGGGGACGTCGTCCTCGTAGTAGATCGCCTCGACGGGGCAGACCGGCTCGCAGGCACCACAGTCGACGCATTCGTCCGGGTGGATGTACAGCATGCGGTCACCCTCGTAGATGCAGTCCACGGGGCACTCGTCGATACACGCCTTGTCGAGCACGTCGACGCAGGGCTCGGCGATCACGTAGGTCACTGCGCACTCCTGCTTTATCTCTGCTTCACCAGTCTGCAACGGACATTACGCGCCCACGGGCGCGACCGGCCCGCTTAGGCCACCCTTATCCGTACCCCGGGTATGGGCTTTCAGCGGTCTTTCCGGCGAGGCGGCGGAGTGGCCCTGCTGTCCCCGGTGATGACGAACTTCGGCGCGGCGGGTTTCGCCTTTTCGGCCTCCGCCTCCTCGACGGCCTTCTCCGAGCCCAAAGCCCGGTTGAAGCCGTCGGAGATCTCGCGGACCAGGTCTTCGTTGTGCCGGTCGTCCTTGCGCGCGATGCTCATCGGGTTCCTCCCACTGCCTTCCTTGGCACAATCTAACCGTGAACACTGCGGAAATGCTCGAGCTCGCCTGCAGCCAGGCCTGGACGCCCCTGCTGGAGAGCCGGATAGGCGACTGGAGACTGCGCTGGGCGGACGGGTTCACCGCCCGGGCGAACAGTGCCCTGGCGATCGGTGACCCGGGAAAACCGCTGCCAGAGGCCCTGCGGGCGGTCTGTGACTTCGCACACGATCATGCCATCCCGCCCGTCGTTCAGGTGATCCAGAACACGTCCGTCGAAGACGAAATCGCCGCGAACGGCTGGGTCCAGTATGTGGAACACCGCCCCGCGCACGAGGTTCGCCTGATGACGGGCCCGCTCCCACACGGGACCTCGGCGGGAGCGGTGATTTTGGACGAGCCGACGCCCGGATGGTGGGAACTGACGACCGGCGGCACTGAGCCGGAGGACGGGCCGCGGCACGTCCTCGGCACCGGCAAGATCGGCTTCGGGGTCGTGGAGCTCGACGGCGTCACGGCCGGGGCGGTGCGCGGCGCGATCGTCGGCGAGTGGCTGCACGTCGCCCGGTTGGAGGTCCGGGAGGAGTTCCGGCGGCGGGGGCTGGCAAGCGGGCTGATGAACGCCGTGGGCGCCTGGGCCGCCGGTCAGGGTGCGAACGGGATGCTGCTGCAGGTCGCGGTGGCGAACTCCGGCGCGCTGAAACTCTACGAAGACCTGGGCTGTACGGAGCACCACAGGTACCGCTACTGGGCCCCGGGTCCGGACGCGTGCGAGGATCGCCCGTCGTGAAGGTCGTCATTTTGGTCGGCGGAGTGGGCGGGGCCCGCTTCCTGCTGGGGGTCAAGCAAGCACTGGGTCTGCCCGCGATCGGTTCCGCCCCGGAATCGCCGCACGAGGTGACCGCGCTGGTGAACACCGGGGACGACGTGTGGATGCACGGTCTGCGCATCTGCCCGGACCTGGACACCTGCATGTACACCCTCGGCGGGGGGATCGACAAAGAGCGCGGCTGGGGCCACTCCGGCGAGACCTGGACCGTCAAGGAAGAGCTCGCGGAGTACGGCGCCGAGCCGACCTGGTTCGGCTTGGGCGACAAGGACATCGCGACGCATCTGATCCGCTCGCGGATGCTGCGCGCCGGCTATCCGCTCTCGCAGGTCACCGAGGCGCTGTGTGACCGCTGGCAGCCGGGCGTGCGCCTGCTGCCGATGTCGGACGACCGCGTCGAAACGCATGTCGTGATCGATGACCCCGAGAACGCCGACCAGCAGAAGGCCATCCACTTCCAGGAGTGGTGGGTGCGCTATCGCGCCGAGCCGAAGGCGCACTCGATCATCGCCGTCGGCGCCGACGAGGCCAAACCGGCGCCGGGCGTGCTCGACGCGATCGCGGGCGCCGACCTCGTGCTGTTCGCGCCGTCCAATCCGGTGGTGTCGGTGGGCACGACCCTCGGCGTCCCGGGAATCCGCGACGCGCTGCGGAAGACGCGTGCCAAGGTCGTCGGCATCTCGCCGATCATCGGCGGGAAGGCGTTGCGCGGTATGGCCGACGCGTGCCTGAGCGCGATCGGCGTGGAGACCTCGGCCGAGGCCGTCGGCCGGCATTACGGCTCTCGCAAGGAATCCGCGGAGGGTGTGCTCGACGGCTGGCTGGTCGCCGAAGGTGAGACCGTGGACGTGCCGGGAGTCGCCGTCCGCGACGTCCCGCTGCTGATGTCCGATGTGGACGCGACCGAGGCGATGGTGCGCGCCGCTTTCGAGCTGGCCGGAGTTTCTGTTGACTGACCACGCTGCCGCGAAGATCGAGATCCTGCCGGTCGAAGGTCTCCCGGAATTCCGCCCCGGCGACGACCTGACCGGGGCCTTCGTCGACGCGGCCTCGTGGCTGCGCTCCGGCGACGTCCTGGTCGTGACCAGCAAGATCGTCTCCAAGGCCGAGGGCATGCTCATCCGCGTCCCGGCCGACCCCGAAGAGCGTGACGCCGCCCGGCGCAAGCTCGTCGAGGACGAGTCCGTCCGCGTGATCGCGCGGATCAACCGGACGGTGATCACCGAAAACCGGCTCGGCATCGTGCAGGCCGCGTCCGGGGTGGACGCGTCGAACGTGGCCTCGGGCGAGGTCGCGCTGCTGCCGTCCGATCCGGACGCCTCCGCGCTCGCGCTGCGGAACGGCTTGCGCGAGCGGCTGGGCGTCGAGATCGCCGTCGTGGTCACCGACACGATGGGCCGCGCGTGGCGGGTCGGGCAGACCGACGCCGCGATCGGCTCGTCCGGCCTGCGGGTGCTGCATTCGTACGCGGGCGAGATCGACGGCCAGGGCAACGAACTCGCGGTCACCGAGGTGGCGATCGCCGACGAACTCGCCGCCGCGGCGGATCTGGTCAAGGGCAAACTCGGCGGGACACCGGCCGCCGTCGTCCGCGGGCTGCGCCTGACCGACGACGGGTCCACCGCCCGCAAGCTGATCCGCCCGGTCGAAGAGGACCTGTTCCGGCTCGGTACCAACGAAGCCCTCGCGCAGGGCCGCCGGGAGGCGGTGCTCGCGCGCCGCTCGATCCGGTCGTTCACCGACGAGCCGGTCGATCCCGAGGTGCTGCGCCGCGCGGTCGGGATCGCGCTGACAGCGCCCGCGCCGCACCACACGAAGCCGGTCCGATTCGTGTGGCTGCGCGAGGAAGGCTTGCGCCACAAGCTTCTCGACGCGATGAAGGCGTCTTGGCAGGCCGACCTCGAAGGCGACGACTTCACCCCCGAGCAGGTCGCGAAGCGCCTCAGCCGCGGCGACATCCTGTACAACGCGCCCGAGGTCGTGGTGCCGTTCCTCGTCGCCGAGGGTGCGCACACCTACCGCGACGACCGGCGGAACGCCTGCGAGCACACGATGTTCACCGTCGCCGGTGGCGCCGCGGTGCAGGGCCTGCTGGTCGCGCTCGCCGCCGAAGACCTCGGCTCGTGCTGGATCGGGTCGACCATCTTCGCCGCCGACCTCGTCCGCGAGGTCCTCGGCCTGGACGCGCGCTGGGAACCGCTCGGCGCGGTCGCGATCGGGCACCCCGCCGCCCTGCCGCCCGCGCGCGGCCCCGTCGAACCCGGTGAAGGACTTCTCGAACTGTGACCCTGCACGAAGACACCGTGTCCACTTTGTCCAGTTGGCGACCGGCGGGCGCCGCGCAGGAATCCTTGCGCCAGGCCTATTTGGGCTTCCTCGCCGCCCGCGACGACGTCTGCCGCCGCGAATGCGCGGCCGGGCACATCACCGCGTCGGCCGTCCTTCTCGACGCCGACGCGGAGAACGTCCTCCTCACGCTGCACCCGCGGGTCGGGCGCTGGCTTCAGCTCGGCGGGCATTGCGAGCCGGAGGACACCACGCTCGCCGCGGCCGCTTTACGTGAGGCACAGGAGGAATCCGGCATCGACGACCTGGTGATCGACCCGGTCCCGGTACACCTCGACGTCCACCCGATCACCTGCTCGCTCGGCGTGCCGACCCGGCATTTCGACGTCCGTTTCGCGGTGCGCGCGCCGCGGGACGCACAACCGGTCCAAAGCGACGAATCGGACGATCTTCGTTGGTGGCCGGTGAATTCCCTGCCGAAAGGGTCGGAAGATCTCGCCGAACTGGTGGAAGCGGCCCTCCCCGCGACGTCCGGCCGTTAGGGTGTCGGCTGACGTTCAAAAGGGGGAATGATGCTGACGACGCTGACGCCATACCTGGACCGGGTCCGGGTCCACAGCAGCGGGGACGGTGACGGCGCCGGCTGGGTCCTGCTGATCTTGGCGATCATCATTATCATCATCGTGGTCGTGGTGATCATCGTGAAGGTCAACCAGGCGAAGAAGCCGCCGATGACCTTCCCGCAGAACCCGAACTTCGGCGGTGGCGGCCCGGCTCCGGGCTTCCCGCCCCCTCCGCCGCCCGCCGGTGGCCCCGCCCCGCAGGGCAACTGGCAGCAGCAGCCCGGCTTCCCGCCGCCTCAGCCCGGTTATGGCCAGGCGCCCGGCTTCCCGCCGCCCCCGGCCCCCGCTCCGATGGGTTTCGCGCCGCCGCCCGGCGCCCCCGGTCCTTTCGGTGCGCCCGACATGTCGCAGCCGCCGATGCCCCAGCCGTCGATGCCGCAGCCTTCGATGCCGCAGCCTTCGATGTCCCAGCCCGGTTTCCCGCCGCCGCCTCCGCAGGCCGGGCCTCCGGTCGACGGCAGCGCCGACCGCACGCAGGTCGTGTCCCGGCAGCAGCAGGCGGACGCCGGCGCCGATCGCACCCAGGTCGTCGCCCCCGCGGGCGGTGACCGGACGCAGGTGGTGCCCGGCGGCGGGGGTGACGCCACCCAGGTCGTCCCCGGCGGCGACAGGACCCAGGTACTCCCGCCCCGCCAGTAACCCGAGCAGGGAGAAGAACCGCATGGTCAGGGTCGACCCGAACTCCTCGGTCCCGCCCTTCGAGCAGGTCCGCACCGCCTACGCGACGCGGATCAACGACGGCTCGCTGCCCGTCGGAGCGAAGCTCCCGACCGTGCGGAAACTGGCCGAGGACCTCGGCATCGCCCCGAACACGGTCGCCAAGGCCTATCGCGAGCTCGAAGAAGCGGGCCTGATCGAGACCCGTGGCCGAGCGGGGACGTTCGTCAGCGCCGTCGGCGACGAAACCCGCGAGCGGGCCAGGCAGGCGGCCGCCGACTACGCCGCGCTGACCAGGAAGCTGGGCCTCGACCGTGACGAGGCGAAGGCGATCGTCGACGCGGCCCTGGGCTGATCCGTTGCAGCCTCCGCCCGGTCGGTGATCGCCGGACCGGTTAACCTCGGGACATGGTCTTCCTTCTCGTACTCGTGGTCGGTTTCCTGGTCTTGGCCGGGATCGGGGTCGGCGTCTACTTCCTGGTGAAGTCGAACAGCAAGCAGCCGCCCGCGCTCCCCCACCACCAGTACCCGCAGCAGCAGCCGCAGTACCCGAGCCAGCAGCAGCCCTACCCGCCGCAGGGCTGGGGCAACTGAGTCACATCGCGCGGTAGTCGCGGAGTTCGATCTTCGGCCCGAACCTGGGGCGGCGGAATCCGGCCGTCGACAGGTAGCGCACCGCGCGCTGGCGCTGCGGCGAATACGGCGCCAGCACCTCGGACATCCCGGCGTCGTCGAGTTTCGTGCCGACGAGCGCGTGCCCGACCATCGACGGGATGTTGTAGTCGCCGAAGCTCACCGCGTCCGGGTCTCCCCAGGCGCGCTGCGCGATCTCCGACGCGGTCCAGACGCCGATGCCGGGCACCTTCCGCAGCCAGGCCCGGCCTTCGGCACCCTTGAGTTCGACGGCCTTCTCCAGGCGGGGCGCCACGCGGGCCGCGGTGATCAGCGTCGTCCGCCGTTTCAGGTCCACCCCGGCGCGATGCCATTTCCAGTCCACAATGGAGCGGATGGCGACGGGTGTCGGCGGCACGCGCAGCCGTGACGGCCCCGGCCCTGGCGCCTGTTCCCCGAACCAGCGGCACAGTTCGCTCCACGACCGCAGTGCCTCCGTGCTGGTCACCTTCTGTTCCAGCACGGCGAGCACCAGCGCGTCCCACACCCTGCCAGTCGAGCCGAGGCGCAATCCCGGATTGAGGCGCCGCGCCGACGCGATGACATCGTGGTGCGCGACGAATTCGGAGTCGTCGTCCTGCGCGCCCAGCATCGCCGGGACACCGTCGAGCAGCCTGTCCGCGCCGGGCCCCCAGGCCTCCGCCTCGATCTCGCCGTCCGCGCGCCGCAGCAGCGCGAGCGTGCCCGCGCCGTCCGCGGTGTTGGCGGCCAGCCAGGTGACCCCGCCCTCGGTGCGGACGACGTTGGGCGAGCGCGACCCACGGCTCAACGGACCCAGCACCGTGTCCAGGTCGAGTTCGAAGCCGGGGCGGAACAGCACACGGTGAAACTACCCGGCACTCGGCTAGGGTTGTCCGGGCCACCCGAACCGTAAGCCGATGGAGGACACCGACGATGACCGAGCGACCGGCGAAGGCCTCGATCGTCAGCGGGTACTTCAACCCGCTCCACCAGGGCCACCTCGACCTGTTCGAGGACGCGCAAGCGCGGTCCGGCTACCTGATCGTCATCGTGAACAACGATCACCAGCAAGTGCTCAAAAAGGGCAGGGTGATCCAGACCGAGGACATCCGGGCCAGGATCGTCCGCGCGCTGCGCATCGTCGACGACGTGTACGTCGCCGTCGAGCAGGGGCCGGGCATCAACGAATCGTTCGACCTGATCCGGGCGGCGTACCCGGACACGGAGCTCGAGTTCTGCAACGGCGGCGACAGGCGCAGCGTCGACGAGCTTCCCGCCGACGAGATCGAGGCGGGCGCCCGCAACAACATCGCGCTGCTCTACGGCATCGGCGGCACGGACAAGGCCGACTCCAGCACCCGGATCCTGTCGGACATGGAAGCCTGAGTTCTCCGCGGCCCGCCAGGTGCTCGCCGACATTTGTCGGAAGACGTTTGCGGGTCTGCTGACGGCGGCCGCTCCTAGGGCCTACCCTGAACACAACACAGTCGGCCCTGAACCCAGAGGGCCCCAGGTCAGTCGGGAGGCCTAGGGGAATGGACCCCCGTGCTCGGGCGGACGCCTTGCTCGCACGCGCCAGCGCGCGTGGAGCCTTCGTCGTGACACCGGACAACGCGACGTCGCCGATGGACTCCGCGAACACCCAGCAGATCCCCCGATCGGTGGTCGCCGAAATCGACCGTTCATCGGACCCGGACACGACCACCCAGCTACCGGCCTCGCTGATCGCGGAGAACGATCACCCGCTGGCGGGGCCCGAACCGACGACGCGGATGGACCTGCCGCCGGCGCGGGGCGAGGGCTCGACGCAGCCTCAGCCGTACCCGCGCCGTCCCGGCATGCAGCCGACCAGGCCGTTGCCGCAGGCGACGACCCCTCTCACCCGGCGGCCGCCCGCCGCGCCGGTGAGGAGCCCCCTGATCGAGCATCCGGAGCCGGAGACCGCCGAGAACGAGGTCGGCGGCCTGGTCCCGACGGTGAAGCAGAACCCTTCGGGGCGTTCGAACCTTTCGCGCCGGCTGGACGGCATCTAGCCCCTCGCGCGCGCTATGAAAGTCCCCTTCATTGCAAATTTTGCAATGAAGGGGACTTTCATAGCGTTCAGGGACCCACCACGTCAGCCAGCCCGGATCACCCGATCGATCTCTTGGATCGCCGCGCCCCCGCCGTAAGTGGCGTTCGACAGCATGGCGACATCCAGCCCCTCACCCGGATAGTGCCGCGCGAGCGAGCAGACGCCGGCGTTGCCGCCGTCCTTGTAGTAGTTCCACACCGAACCGTCCTGCTCCAAGGTGAATTCGAGGCCGAAGCCGTACCAGACGCCCTCGCTGTGGAGCACCTGCGGCGTGAGGAACTCCTTCGTGCGCTCCGGCGACAGGAGCCGTTCTTCGCGGATCGCCCGCAGAAACAGGACGAGGTCGCCGACGGTGCAGTAAGCACCCCCATCGGGTGAACCGATCGGCGGGTAACTGAAGATGTTCTGCTTCCACCCGGTGACCAGGTCGCCATCGAAGATCTCGTCCCAGCCCTCGGCGACCCTCGGCTGCGGATCGCGCCGGTCGAAGAAGCCCGACTCGGTCATTCCCGCGCGGTCGAGCACGGTTTCCCGGACATACTCGCGATAGGGCCCGCCGACGATCGCCTCGATCACCAGACCGGCGAGGACGTATCCCGAATTGCAGTACCGGCAGCCCTCGCCGGGCGCGAAATTCGCTGCCCGGTAAGCGAAATTGGGCAGGTGGTCACGCGTGTTCACGACCGAGTACACCGGCTTGTCGACCCACAGCGCCTCATAGCTCTCGCCCGCCTCTTCGTCGGCGTCGTCGGCGATACCGGAAGTGTGCGTGAGCAGCTGCCGCGTCGTCGCCCCGGTCGCGATCGCCGTTCCGGTGAGATCGATGATCTCGCCGATCGGGCGGTCGAGGTCCAGCCGTCCCTGCTCGACCAGCTGCAAGGCGGCGATCGCGGTGACGACCTTGGTGATCGACGCGGTGTCGTACCGGATGTCCGGCGCGTTCGGCACCGACCAGCGGCGGCTGGCCAGGCCGTATCCGCGCTCGAACAGCGTCTCGTCGCCGCGGCGGATCAGCACGACCCCGGAGAAGCGGTCCTCCCCGGCACGTTCGGTCAACCAGGCGTCCAACTCGGCGAAGTCCATGCACCGACGGTAACGACGGCGGGTTCGCGATTCGCGTGAGTTCCGTTGACCGGAACGGCTACTTCTTGCGCGTCTCCAGCTTGAGCCGCAGCGCGAGACCGGCCTTCACCGCGAGCATGACCGGCTTCCACAGGAGGCCGCGGTGACGGTCCGCGAGGTAGCGGTACGCACTGTCGTGGTGCGCGCGCAGCATCTTCTCCGAAGCCTGCGAAGTCGAGTGCCCGCCGATGTGCATGACGCTCGACGACGGCGCGTACACGTTCAGCCAGCCCGCGCGGGACAGCCGCTCGCCGAGGTCGACGTCCTCGAAGTACATGAAGTAGCGCGTGTCGAATCCGTCGACAGAGTCGAAGGCCTCGCGACGGAACAGCTGGCAGGACCCGGAAAGCCAGCCCGCCGTCCGCTCGACCGGGGTGCCGGTCTCCTGCCGGTACTGGCGCGTCCACGGATTGCCCGGCCAGATCTTGCCGAACGCCGCGTGCCCGATCCCCCGGCCGAACGACGGCAGCAGCCGGGCCGACGGGTAGACGGTGCCGTCGAGGTCGTGGATGAGCGGCCCGAACGCGCCACCGCGCGGCCAGCGCCCGGCGACCTCCAGCAGCGCGTCGAGCGAACCGGGTTCCCATTCGAGGTCCGGGTTCACCACGACGACCCAGCCGTAGCTGTCGTCGAGCTCCGCGACGCCGCGGTTGGCGGCCGTGCCGTAACCGACGTTCTCGCCGATGCTGAGCAGCTTGACGTTCTCCCGGCGGGCGGCCTTCTCCGGCGCGCCGTCCGTGGAGTCGTTGTCCGCGACGACGACCTGGACGTCCCGGTCCGTCGCCTTCTCAAGCGTGTCGAGGAACTTCTCGAGGGTCTCGCCGGGGAAGTACGTCACGGTCACGACGGCGATCCCGTCGCCGTAGCTGGGGTGCTCAGTCACGCGGCCATTGTCCACCCGTCACCGAACGCGACTCCGGCCCCCACCCCCGACGCCGACGCCGACGGGCGATACCAAAGGTCCCTTGCTTCCCGAGTGGCCGCTCCGGTCGCTAGAAAGGCGAAAAGCCCGCGAGACGACCGTCCGGACGCGTCGCGGGCTCCCATACTCGGCCCCACCGGGACCTCGCGCTCGAAGGATACTTCCCTTCTCAACCGAAGTACCACCCCACGCGATAGCAAAGGTCCCTTCAGCCCGCCCGCCGCTGCGCATGCCGATACCAAGCCTTCGCGTAGGCCTCCCGATGGCGCTCCGCGGTCGTCGCCCACGAGAACTCCTTCGCCCGCAGCTGCGCGGCTTCGGCCAGTTCGGCCCGCCGCGCGGGAGCGTCGAGCAGTTCCGAAATGGCCGCCGCGACATCTCCGGCACCGACACCGCAGTACGCGACCGCGTCCCCGCCGACCTCCGGCAGCGAAAGCCGCCGGGTCGTGAGCACACTCGCGCCGCACGCCATCGCCTCCAGCACCGGCAGCCCGAATCCCTCGCCCAGGCTCGGGTACGCGACCAGTTCAGAGCCGCCGAGAAAGCCGGCGAGGGTGTCGAACGGCAGATAACCGGCCCGGATCACCCGCAGCCGGTGCGGCACGGCGTCCAGCGCGCGCTCGACCTGCGAATCCCAGCCCGGCTGCCCGGCCAGCACCAGCGCCGGCGGGTTCGGCCTGCCGATCACGGCGTGCGCGAAGCCGCGGATCAGCGCCGGGACGTTCTTGCGCGGTTCCAGCGCGCCGAGGAAAGCGACGTAAGGCGTCTTCCCGAGTCCGACGGCCTGGCGCGCGGCCTCGATTTCGGCGGGGGACGGCGGATGGAACCGATCCGGTTCGACGCCGTGGTGGATGATCTCCAGTTCGGCCGTCCGCACCTGGCCGACGCGCTCCAGTTCGGCCGCCGTCGCGAGGCTCGGGACGACGCACAGGGTCGCGCGGCGAAGCGCCGTCGCGGTCCAGGCGCGGAAGAAGCGCGCCTTCACCGAAGAGTGCAACACCGCGTCGGTGAAGAAGGTCGCGTCGTGCAGGGTCACCACCGAGGCGGCCGGGCTGGCCAGCGGCATCGTGTAGTGCGGCGAGTGGACGACGTCGGCGGCGAGCCGCCGCACCAGCCGGGGCAGGGTCGCCTGCTCCCAGGTCAGCCGGGCCGTCCTGGTCGACGTCGAGGGTGAAGTGGGCACGATCCGCGCACCGGGCGCCAGCCGGTCGTAAAGCACCGCGTCCCGCGGCTGGCAGACGACGGTGATCCGCGCGCCGTCCTCGTCCAGCGCCGCGACCAGCGAATCCACGTAGCGACCGACGCCACCCCGGTCGGCCGGGACGGCTGTCGCGTCGATCAGCACGCGAGGGTCATCGCTCACCCTCGCAGGGTACGACGGCGCCCCTCCCCTGCGGAGGGGAACCGACAAACTAACCGCGCAGGTGAAGGCCCCAAACGGCGGAAGCGGCACGCTGCCAGGTGAACTCACTCGAACGGCTGAGACCGCGGTCACGCAGCGACGCGGCTTGCTCCGAATGGTCCAGTACGCCTCTCAGCGCGTCGGCAAGCGCTTGTGCCTCGCCGACCGGGACGACGACGCCCGCTCCCCCGGCCACCTCGACCAACGCCGGGACGTCCGAGTGCACGACCGGCACCCCTGCCGCCATCGCTTCGATCAGCGGCAGCCCGAAGCCCTCCGCACGGCTCGGCATCGCCAGCACCGACGCGCCCCGCAGCACGAACGCCAGTTCCGCGTCGCTCACCTTCCCCAGCACCCGGACGTCGGCGCCGTGCTCACGCGCCAGGGCCGCCGGATCGATCCCGCCCCAGCCGGGCTGCCCGGCCAGCACCAGCGGCACCCCGATCCGGCCCGCGGCGTCGATCAGCACGTCGATGCCCTTGCGCGGCTCGATCGTCCCGATCGCCAGCACGTACCGCTCCGGCACCGTGACCTCGGCGAACTCCCCGAGCGGCCGAACGCCGTGCGGAATCACGCGCAGCGGCACCGAGACCGGCACCAGCCCGGCGAGCTCGTCCGCGATCGCTCGCGTCGGCACGGTCACCGCGGTCGCCCGCGCCGCGGCCCGCGCGATCACCGCCTTGTGCCACGCGACGCCGCGCGGGGTCAGCGTCTCGGGATGCGTCCACGGCACGGTGTCGTGCACCGCGACCGACAGCGTCCGCCCCTTCGGCACCCGGGCGGGCGCGAGCGGGGTCGGCGCGTGCACCGCGTCGCCGCCCGGCCACCACGGCAGGCCCAGCTGCCAGGCCGCGATCAGCGCCCGGGGCGGGATCGGCAGCACGCGCGGCCCCTCGACCCCTTCGACGACCGCGGCTTCGACAGCGTCGATGCCGGTATGCCGTGCGACCACGCTCGACACCGTCCAACCGGGCGGCGCGGTCTCGGCGAGCGCCCGCAGCAGCTCGCCGGTGTAGCGGCCGGTCCCGCCGGGGACGGGCGCCAACAGCTGCTCGGCGAGCACGACCAGTTCGGGCATGGTCTCTATTCTCTCTGGCATGACCAGCACCACCGTCGTCGTGGTCACCTGGCGCGGCGCCGCGCACATCACCGACTGTCTCGACGCCCTCGCGGCGCAGTCCCGTCCGCACCGCACCCTGGTCGTCGACAACGCCTCCGACGACGGGACGGCCGCGCTGCTCGCCGCCCACCCGTCGAAGCCCGAGGTGCTCCGGCTGCGGCGCAACACCGGTTACGCGGGTGCCATCGCCGCCGCACTGGACAAAGTGGACACCCCACTGATGGCCTGGCTGAACGACGACGCCGCGCCCACCCCGGACTGGCTCGCGACCTGCGAAGACACCCTCGGGAACGCCCCGCTCGCCGCTGCCGTGAGCGCGCGGCTGACGCTGGCCGACGGCACCGTCCAGTCCACCGGCGTCCGCCTGACCGCCGACGGGCACGGCGCCGACCTGCCCGAACCCGCCGCCGAGGTCTTCGGCTTCTGCGGGGGCGCGGCGGTACTGAACGTGGAGGCGCTCCGCTCCATCGGCGGCGTCCCGGCCTCCTACTTCTGCTACTACGAGGACACCGACACCGCCTGGCGCCTCCGCCTCGCGGGCTGGGACGTCGTCGGCGCCGAAGCCGATGTCACCCACCTGCATGGCGCGAGCACTCAGCCGGGTTCGGTCCAGTTCCACCTGTGGAATGAACGCAACCGCCTGCTGACCCTCCTCCGGTGCGCTCCGCGCCCGGTGGCGATCCGCCAGCTGGTGAAGTTCGCCGCGCTGACCGCGATCCTCCCTCTCCGCGGGAAACCGCACGCGCCGAACTTCCGTCTGAGCCTCCGATGCCGGGTACTGGGCGCCGTCGCCGCCCGCCTGCCGCGCACGCTGTTCGAGCGGCGGGCCATCGGGCGCCGCGCGGCGCTCGACCGAGGCGCGGTCTGGGAGGCGTGGGCCGGGCTTTAAGCTTGGGCCATTCGAGTAGCAGGGAGCACGACTTTGGCGCAGGGGGAAACGCAACCGGTCGTCTCGGTGGTCGTGGTGAACTATCGAGGAGCCGCCGACACCGTCACCTGCCTGCGCGCGCTCGCTGAACACGATTACCCGAACCTCGAGGTCATCTGCGTCGACAACGCCTCGGGCGGCAACGACGTGGCCGAGATCAAGGCCGCCGCTCCGGGCGTCAAGCTCGTCGAGTCCCCGGTGAACTCCGGTTTCGCGGGCGGCTGCAACCTCGGTGCGGAGCACGCCACCGGCACCGTCCTCGCCTTCCTCAACAACGACGCCCGCCCGGCGCCCGGCTGGGTCGGCGCGGCCGTCGCCGAACTGCGCACGCAGCCGACGGTCGCCGCGGTGGCCAGCAAGGTCCTCGACTGGGACGGCACCGGCACCGACTTCGTCGACGCGGGCCTGACCTGGTTCGGCATGGGCTACAAACGCCACGCGGGCAGCCCGCTGGCCGACGTCCCCGCCGCCGAGCACGAGATCGCCAAGGACGTCCTGTTCGCGACCGGTTCGGCGATGTTCGTCCGCGCCGGGGTGTTCGCCGAGCTCGGCGGGTTCGACGAGCGGTTCTTCATGTTCTACGAGGACGTCGACCTCGGCTGGCGGCTGAACCTGCGCGGCTGGCGCGTGCGGTACGTGCCGGAGTCGCTGACCTATCACAAGCACCACGCCACGATGTCCACAGTGGACGCACCCGATTCGGGCCGCGAGACGTTCCTGCTGGAGCGCAACGCTTTGGCCGCGCTGTACAAGAACCTCTCCGACGAGACGCTCTCGCGCGCGCTGCCCGCCGCACTGGCGCTGGCCGTCCGCCGGGCGACGGCGCGCGGCGACCTGGACGCCACGCAGTTCGACCTCGCCCAGGGCGTCGGCCCGGCCGAAACCGGCCCGATCGAGGTACCGCGGACGACGTTGGCCGGCGTACTGGCGATCGACCAGTTCGTCGAGTTGCTGCCGTCGCTCGCCGAGTCCCGCGCGGCCGAGCAGGCCGCCCGCGTCCGCACCGACGCCGATCTGCTTCCCTTGCTGCGCAAGGCCTTGGAGCCCGCGTACCCGCTGCCGCGCTACCTCGCGGCGCACGAAATCCTGGTCGAGACGTTCGGCATCGACGCGATCTTCGGCCAGCGCCGCAAGGTACTGGTGATCACCGGCGACGCGATCACCGAACGGATGGCCGGCCCGGCGATCCGCGCGTGGAACATCTCCGCGACCCTGGCCGCCGAGCACGACGTCCACCTGGTGACGGTGAACCCCCTCGCCGACCCGCCGCCCGCGCCGTTCCGGGTCAGCGCGGCGACCCGGCGCGAGCTGGAAGCACCGATCGCCTGGGCCGACATCGTCGTCCTGCAGGGCCACGTGCTGGAACTCGCGCCCTCGCTCAAGAAGCAGTACGCGCACAAGATCGTGGTCGCGGACCTGTACGACCCGATGCACCTGGAACTGCTCGAACAGGGCAAGGGCGTCCCCGACGACAAACGCGCGCTCGACCTCATCGGCGTCACCAAGGTCCTCGACGCGCAGCTGGAACGCGGCGACTTCTTCCTGTGCGCGTCGGAACGGCAGCGCCACTTCTGGCTCGGGCACCTCGCCGCGATGGGCAGGCTCTCGCCGCGGCTGTACGACGCCGATCCGACCACCCAGTCGCTGCTCTCGATCGTCCCGTTCGGCCTCTCGCCGCAAGCGCCGGTTCGCACCGGCCCCGGCCTCCGGTCCACTTTGGACGGCATCGGGGAAACCGATCACGTCGTGCTGTGGGCGGGCGGGGTCTACAGCTGGTTCGACCCGCTCACCCTGGTCCGGGCGATCGACCGGCTGCGGCAGCGCCGCGGTGACGTCCGCCTGGTGTTCCTCGGGATGAAGCATCCCAACCCCGAGGTCACCGAGATGGACATCGGCGCGCGCACGATGCTGCTGTCCGAGACGCTCGGGCTCACCGGCAAGCACGTGTTCTTCAACCAGCAGTGGGTGCCGTACGAGGAGCGCCAGAACTGGCTGCTGGACGCGAACTGCGGCGTCACCACGCATTACGAACACGTCGAGACGACGTTCGCGTTCCGCACGCGGGTGCTGGACTACCTGTGGGCGGGCCTGCCGATCGTCACCACCGACGGCGACTCGTTCGCCGATCTGGTCCGCGAGGAACGGCTCGGCGTCGTCGTCCCGGCCGAAAACGTGGACGCGCTGGCGGACGCGCTGGAAAAGGCGTTGTACGACGAGGAGTTCGCGGCGGGTTGCGTCGAGCGGATGGCCGCCGTCGCCCAGCGCTACGCCTGGCCGGAAGCGCTGAAGCCGCTGGTGGAGTTCTGCCGGAACCCGCGGCCCGCCGCCGACCGGTTGCCCGGCTCGGCGGACCTCGTGGTCACCGCGCCGGTGCGGGGCAAGGAAATGCTGCGCCGCGACGCCGACCTGATCCGCGAGTACCTCGCCGACGGCGGCCCGAAGGAACTCGTGCGGCGCGTCGGCGGCCGGGTGCTCAAGGTCGCCAAGCAGAGGCTCGGCCGTGGCTGATCGCCCCTTGCGCGTCCTGCTCGACGGGACCCCGCTCCTCGGTGCCAGGACCGGTATCGGCCGGTACACGGTCGCACTGTCCGAAGAGCTCGCTTCGATGTCCGAAGTGGACACTCGCGCGGTGGCGTTCACCTTGCGCGGCTGGCGACGGCTGCGGCACGTGCTCCCGCACGGCGTCCGGGCCCGCGGGATGCCGGTGTCCGCACGGTTGCTGCGCAAGACGTGGCTGCGGTCGCAGCTACCGCCGGTGGAACTGTTCGCCGGGCCGACGGACGTCGTGCACGGCACCAACTTCGTGCTGCCAGGCCGGTTCCGCGCGGCGGGTGTGGTGACGATCCACGATCTGGCCTTTTTGGACGCTCCCGAGGAACTCGCGCCGAGCGATCACGAACTCCCGCAACTGGTCCGCCGGGGCGCCCGGCTCTCCGACGTGATCTGCACGCCCACGAACGCCGTCGCCGACCAGGTCGCCGAACGGCTCGACGTGGACCGCCGCAAGATCGTGGTCACCCCGCTCGGGGTGAACCCGGCCTGGTTCACCGCGCGCCCGCCGGACAAGGAACGCCGGAAGGAACTCGGCCTGCCGGACAAGTACCTGCTCTTCGCCGGCGCCCCCGGCCCCCGCAAGGGCCTGCACTGGCTGCAGCAGGCCCACGAGGCCGCGCCGGATCTGCCGGAACTGGTGTTCGTCGGCCCCGGTTCGTTCTCGGTGGGCTCACGTTCGCGGCACGTGGGCTACCTGTCGGACGTGAACCTGCGGCGGGTCGTCGCCGGGGCGAGTGCGCTGGTGCTGCCGTCGCGCGACGAGGGTTTCGGGCTCCCGGTGCTGGAAGCGATGGCGTCGGACGTGCCCGTGGTGTGCACGGACATCCCGGCGCTGCGCGAAGTCGCCGGGAACTGCGCGAGCCTGGTCCCCTACGAGGACGTCGACGGTCTCGTGAAGGCACTGCGGGTCGCCGTCAGCGACCCGCACGCCGTCGCCACCTCGGCCACGCGCCGCGCCCACGTCGCGAACTTCACCTGGCGCGCGTGCGCCGAACTCACCGTCGCCGCCTACCGCAAGGCGAGCACCACGCACTGACCCCCTCCGCGTTTCGTCCTCTAGTTGCGGTAGTTGCATGCGCAAGTACCGCAACTAGAGGACGAAACGCGTGAGGGGTCAGGAAGCGAAGTAGGACTTCAGCGCGTCATGCCAGTCCCGAAGCGGCGTGAGACCGGCTTCGCGCCATGAAGCGTTCGACAGCACCCCGTACGCCGGACGCGCCGCTGGACGCGGGAACTCCGCCGTCGTACAGGGCTTCACCCGCGCCGGATCCGCGCCGAGTTCCGCGAAGATCGCCCGCGCGAACCCGCACCACGTCGTCGACCCGCCACCCGTGCAATGCAGCACCCGCTGCGACGGCCCCTCACCGGCGGCAACGCGACCGGCCAGTTCCAGCAGCCCGGCGGCGAGATCGCGGGACCAGGTCGGCGCGCCGGTCTGATCGTCCACAACGGACAGTTCTTCGCGTTCTTTCTCCAGGCGCGCCATGGTCTTCACGAAGTTCGACCCGGTCTTGCCGTATACCCAAGACGTCCGCACGATCCAGGACCGGGCCCCCGATCCGAGAACCGCGTCCTCACCGGCCGCCTTCGTCCGGCCGTACGCGTTGAGCGGCCCCAGCGGATCGCCGGTCTCGTACGGCGAAGTCGCGTCCCCTGCGAAGACATAGTCCGTCGACACGTGGATGAGCGGCACCCCGCGCGACGAGCACGCCGCGGCGAGCACCCGGGGGCCGTCGGCGTTCACCGCGAACGCCCGCTCCTCATCGGTTTCCGCCGCGTCCACCGCGGTGTAGGCCGCCGCGTTGATCACCACCGGCGACGTCCCGGCCTCCCGCGCCCGGTCCGCCAGTTCGGTCACCGCGGCGATGACCTGGCCGGTGTCGCGCACGTTCAGCTCGGACGAAGACGGTGTCGCGGCATCGGATACCAGCGCCGCGATGTCCTGTCCCAGCTGGCCGGATCCGCCCGGTACGAGAACGCTCAGCACTCGTCACGCCCCCGCACGGTTCTTCAGCGACTCCCACCACTGCCGGTTTCCGCTGTACCAGGCGACCGTGTCGGCCAAACCGTCCTCAAAGGACTTCTGCGGCGCGTAGCCGAGTTCCTGCGAGATCTTGGTGATGTCGACCGAGTACCGGCGATCGTGCCCCTTGCGGTCCTCGACCGGCTCGACGCTCTCCCACCCGGCTCCGACGGCGGAGAGCAGCAGCTCGGTCAGCTCGCGGTTGGTCAGTTCCGTGCCGCCGCCGATGTTGTAGACCTCGCCCGGCCTGCCGCCGTCGGCGACGAGCTGGATGCCGCGGCAGTGATCGTCCACGTGCAGCCAGTCACGCACGTTCAGGCCGTCACCGTAGAGCGGGACCTTCTTGCCGTCGAGCAGGTTGGTCACGAAGAGGGGGATGACCTTCTCGGGGAATTGGTACGGACCGTAGTTGTTCGAGCACCTCGTGACACAGACGGGCAGACCGTGGGTGCGGAAGAAGGACCGTGCCAACAGATCCGAGGACGCCTTCGACGCCGAATACGGCGAATTCGGCTCCAGCGCGTGGTCTTCGGCCCAGGATCCCTCGTCGATCGAGCCGTAGACCTCGTCGGTGGAGACGTGGACGAACTTCCCGACCTCGGCCTCGAGCGCGGCCTGCAACAGGGTCTGCGTGCCGAGCACGTTGGTCAGCACGAAGTCGGCGGCCCCGGCGATCGAACGGTCCACATGGGACTCCGCGGCGAAATGCACGACCAGATCGATGCCCCGCATCAGCTCACTGACCAGGGCGGCGTCACAGATGTCGCCCTTTTCGAAGCGGTAGCGCGGGCTCTTGCTCACCGGCTCCAGGTTCGCTTCGTTGCCCGCGTAAGTCAGCTTGTCGAGCACGACCACTTCGGCGTCGGCAAGGCTGGGATACGCACCCGTCAGCACCTGTCGGACGTAATGCGAACCGATGAAACCGGCACCTCCGGTGACCAGCACCCGCATCCCGTGATCCTCCTTTTACGACTTCCGGACCAGCCGAGTGTGTCACGACCGGGGCAACCTTTCACCAGCCTACGGACGTCTAACACGAGGGTCAGTAGAGTTACCGGCGAGGCACGAGTGTGCCCTGGGGAGATTCGTGGAGGACCGCACGTGACCGAGTGGCCCGGGCCACCCATCGCGGCGCGCCGTGGCGGCGGCGTCGTGGTGTTCGCCCGCCGTGGGGTGAAGGTCGTGTTCAGCCTGGTCTCGATCACGATCCTGGCGCTGACCTGGTGGGGCTGGCAGTTCATCGGCGACCCGTCGCAGGGCTTCGCCACCACGAACATCTTCGAAGACAACGGCCACCCGCCCGCGAAACCGCTGGACGGCGCGATCGACATCCTGCTCGTCGGCCAGGACAGCCGCACCGACGCGCAGGGCAACCCGCTGCCGCGCGAGGTCCTCGACATGCTGCACGCCGGCATCTCCGACGGCGAGCGCCAGACCGACACGATGATCCTGGTGCACATCCCCCAGAACGGTAAGAAGGCGGTCGCGATCTCCTTCCCCCGCGACTCGTGGGTCGAGATCACCGGCGGCTTCGGCAAGCACAAGCTCAACAGCGCGTACGTGTACGCCTACAACGACACGTCGAAGACGCTGCAGCAGCAGGGCAATTCGAACCTCAAGGACGTCGACGCCAAGGCCAAGGACGCCGGCCGCAAGAACCTGATCGCGACGCTCGAGCAGTTCATCGGCAAGCCGAAGATGATCGACCGGTACGCCGAGGTGAACCTGTCGAGCTTCTACGAGATCACCAAGGCGATCGGCGGCGTCGAGGTCTGCCTCAACGGCCCGGTCAAGGAGAAGAAGTCCGGCGTCGACCTGCCCGCCGGGCGGCAGTCCGTCGAGGGCGTCCAGGCGCTCGCGTTCGTCCGTCAGCGGTACGACCTGCAGAATGGTGACCTGGACCGGATCGCGCGGCAGCAGGCCTTCCTGTCCGGGCTGGCGAACAAAGTCCTCTCCTCCGACGTCCTGATCAATCCGGCGAAGATCTCGGACCTGATCGCCGCGGTGAAGAAGTCGGTCGTGCTGTCGGCGGGCTGGGACCTGCCGGAGTTCGCCGCCCAGATGCGCGGGCTGACCAGCGGCAACGTCGAGTTCCACACGATCCCGACCCAGGGCGACGCGACCATCGGCGGCGCCGCCGTGCTCCGGGTGGACCCGGCGCAGGTGCAGGCCGAGGTCACCCGCCTGACCTCCGACGGGCAGACGGCGCCCACCGAGACCCCGGCGAAGCTGCCGGGCGCGGAAGCGGTGACCGTCGAACTGTTCGACGGTTCCGGCTCCCCCGCCCTGGCCACCGAGACACGGAACCTCTTACAGGGCAAGGGTTTCAAACTGGCGCCCGACAGCAAGCTCAGCACCCGCAACTCCACGGTGATCCGCTACGCGCCGGGCGACGAAGACGCGCTGGCCCTGATCAAGCAGGTCTTCGGCACCACGATCCAGGCCGAGGCGGATCGCGACGTCGCCCCCGGCAAGGTGCGGGTCCTGCTCGGCAAGGACTTCAAGGGCGCCTCCGCCGGCCCTGGCGGCGCGACCACGGCCCCGTCGAAGACGTCGCCCCCCTCGCAGCCGGCTCAGCCGCCCTCCAGCGCTCCGGCGGCGCCCACCACGACGCCGATCGTCGCGGGCAATGTGCCCTGCGTCAATTAATGTCCGGGTACTCAGCGTGGCCGCCCTACCGGTGGCCTAGCCTTCTCCTACGATCGGACCAGAGGCAGCGTCAGGGGAGGTGAACAGGGATGGGCAGCGAGGACAAGGACCTCGATGAACATTTTGAGCATTTGGACACCGAGGAACCGAAGCCGGAAGAAGACACCGATTCGGACACCGAGAGTGACGAAAAGTCCCGGTTCGTCCCGACGCCGTACCCGCGGAACCCCCTCCCCCAGCCGTCCGTCCCGCCCGAGGACGAAGCGGTCTCGGGTGTACTCGCCCTGCCCGAACGCCCGCTGCGCCGCGCCGGCCGGATCACCCGCCGGATCGCGGTCGGCCTCGTTTCGCTGCTCGCACTCGGCACGACGGGCTACGCCTACGTCACCAAGGACCAGCTGCAGAACAACGTCCCCACGACGAACGCGCTGAGCAAGCCGGACGACCCCGCCGCGCCACCCGCCGACGACGGCGCGAACGACATCCTCCTGGTCGGCAGCGACGCCCGCACCGACGCGCAGGGCAATCCGCTGCCGCTCAAGGTCCTCAAGGAACTGCGCACCGAAGAGAAGCCGGGCGTCAACACCGACACCATCATCATCCTGCGCATCCCGAAGAACGGCGCGAAGCCGTCCGGCGTCTCGATCCCGCGCGACACGTGGACCGACATCCCCGGCCGCGGGCCGAACAAGGTCAATTCGGCGTACGGGGTCGCGAAGGCCAACTACGCGAACGCGCACCGCGGCGAGCGCGACCAGGCGAAACTCGAACGCGATTCCGACCAGGAAGGCCGCAAGGCACTGGTCCAGACCGTTCAGGACCTGACGCAGATCCGCATCGACCACTACGCCGAGGTCAACCTGCTCGGGTTCTACCTACTGACCGAGGCACTGGGCGGCGTCAAGGTCTGCCTGAACCACTCCACCGAGGACAAGGACTCCGGCGCGAACTTCCGGCGCGGCGAACAGACCGTCTCGGGCGGCGAGGCGCTTTCCTTCGTGCGGCAACGGAAGAACCTGCCGCGCGGCGACCTCGACCGCATCGTGCGGCAGCAGACCTTCCTGTCCTCGGCGCTGAACCAGGTGCTCTCGGCGGGCACGCTGACCAGCCCGTCGACGATGAGCGGCCTGATGGACGTCGTGCGCCGGTCGATCGTCCTGGACGAAGGACTGGACCTGCTGGAGTTCGCGCAGCAGGCGAAGGGGATCGCGTCGGGCGACCTGACGTTCACGACCATCCCGGTGATCAACATCAACGGCCGCAGCGCGGACGGGCAGAGCATCGTCGAGATCGACCCCGCCGCCGTGCGGACCTTCGTGTCCGGGCTGGTGGGCCGCGGCGGCGGTGGCAGCGCCCCCGGTGCGGCTCTCGCCGCGTCGAGCGTTCCCTGCGTGAACTAGCGTGGAGGCGTGAGCCTCACCGAACTGCTGCTGCGGCCCGTGCTCGGGTCGCCCGCGAAACCGCTGATCACGCACTATGACGACAAGCAGGGCAGCCGCGTCGAACTGTCCGTGGCGACCACGGTGAACTGGGCCGCCAAAACGGCGAACTGGCTGGTCGACGAGTTCGACGTCGAACCGGGCGACGAGGTCGCCGTGGTGCTGCCGTCGCATTGGCAGACCGCCGGTGTACTGCTGGGCGCGTGGTGGTGCGGCGCCAGGGTGGTGACGGAGACCGCGGGCGCGCGGGTGGCGTTCGTCGTCCCGGGCGGCGAGTCCGGCGCGGCCGCGACGGCCGTCGTCTCGCTGCACCCGATGGGTCTCGGACTGCCCGCCGGTTCCGTGCCCGACGGCGCCCTGGACTACCTGACCGAGGCCAGGCTTTCGGGTGACCAGTTCAGCCCGCTGTCCCCCATTCCCGGCGACACTCCGGCGCTGGGTTCGTCCACAGTGGATGAAGTGCTCACCGAAGCCCGTTCCCGCGCCTCCGGCCTGGGACTGTCGGCCGACGACCGCGTTCTGTCCACTGTGGAGTGGGCGGGCGAGGAAGGGATTCTCTCGGGTTTCCTGACGCCGCTCGCGGCCGGTGCGCATCTGGTCCAGGTCACCGACGCGGATCCGGCCAAACTCGCTTCCCGGCGCGAAGCCGAGCGGACGACGGCGGATCTTCCCTCCTGAAGTGTCATGAAAGGGGCTTTCCTGACGAATTTCGTCAGGAAAGCCCCTTTCATGACATCCGCGCGAGGTCAGGCGTCCTGAAGCTGCTTCGCCTCACGCTTGCGTCCGAAGAGCACGTGGTCGAGCGACAGTTTTCCGGCATTGAAGCCGAGCGCGAGCCCCGCCACCGCCAGGATGAGGACGAGTTCGTAACCGCCCTGACCGGTCAGGCCGTTGTCGAGGTGCACCGAGAGCAGAGCACCGACGGAGACCACGACGAAGCCGAGACCCACCAGCGGCGTCAGGAAACCGACGATGAACAAGATGGCTCCGACGATCTCCACCGCGATCGCGAAGATCGCAGCGAGCGTCGGCAGCGGGATGCCTGTCTGCTCGAAGAACTTCGCGGTGCCGTCGATCCCGTTTTCCCACTTCTGCAGGCCGTGTGCGAGGAAGACCACACCGACACCGATCCGGCCCAGCAGGAGGGCGACATCCTTGAAACGAGCGAACATCGGGTATCAGCTTTCTGGTCGGTGAATATTCAACTTACCCGGATCACGGTAGGGCACCGAACGCCTCCGGCGGCACCTCCGGAGCGTGATCGACAGGTACCCGACAGGTACCCGACAGGAACCGGACACGGTCGGCGGCATGTCCTCTGTGGAAGGTCGCGGAGGTCATTCCCCCGTACGGCGCCGTCGCCCGGTACGCCCGGCGGGCACAATCTCCTGGGTGATGGATGAACGTCTGATCGGCCTCTGGTCGGACCGCATGCTGTATCCGAGCGATGTCGAGTCCGCCGAACTGGCGTTCCGCGGCGACGGCTCCGGATGGCTCTACTGGTCGAGCTGGAGCACCGAGTTCACCGTGTCGCGCTACACGTGGGCGGCGTTCACGCCCGGCGAACTGGCTTTGAAGTTCCACCGCACCCTCGGCGGCACGTGGTCGATCGACAACGGCGTCACCCGGCACGACGTCGAGTCCGACGAGAAAGAAGAGTCCGTGGTCGAGGTCGGCTACGGGATCGCGCAGGGCGAAGACCCGTTCGGCAGCCCGGTGACCCTGCTCTCGCTGGACCGTCCGCTGGACGACCACCTCGCGGGCTCACGGTTCGCATGGGTCGAGAAACCGGAATCGCTCAGCGATCCGGCCGCCGATGCTCCGCGGCCAGACCCGTCCAGCCCCCGCTGACGGCCAGCACCGCGAGCACCCGCTCGGCCTGCTCGGCGAAACCGGCCAGATCCGCGTGCAGCAACGCGATCCGCTCGGCGTCGAGCGGGACCTCGTCGTCGGCCCACAGCTCGATCACCGTGCTGACGGTCCACACGAGGAACTGGATGATCCGGATGAACTCGTCGGAGGGCTCCTCGACGGCCTTGCGGTAGCCCGTCTCGATCTCGTCGCAGGCCGCGACCAGCTCGCGCAGCGGTTTGACGACGTCGGCCGCCGTCCCGTCCCACGAGGCCGACGGCCACATACGATCCCCGAGCTCGAGCCACAACCGCCAGCCGGCGATCAGCTCGGCCTCGTCGTGCGGTGTCCACGACACCGGTGCGGACCAGAACATCCTTCGAGAGTGACACCGTCGGCCCATGATCGCCGTACTTCCGTGAAGCATCTCACCGGCCCACACCTCCCGCGTCTAGTCCTCTAGTTGCGGTCCTTGCACACGCAACTACCGCAACTAGAGGACTAAACGCGGAGGGGCGCCAAGCGCGTGAAGGCCCCCTTCACGCGGCTGAGCCGAGGGAAGGGGGCCTTCACGCGATGAAAGGGATCAGCCCTTGAGCAGGGCGCGGGCCATGACCATGCGCTGGATCTGGTTGGTGCCTTCGTAGATCTGCGTGATCTTCGCGTCGCGCATCATGCGCTCCACCGGAAAGTCGCGCGTGTAGCCCGCGCCACCGAAGAGCTGCACGGCGTCCGTCGTCACCGACATCGCGATGTCCGACGCGTAGGCCTTCGCCGCCGCGGCCATGTAACCGCCGCGCTTGTCGCCACGCTCGGTCGCCGCGGCGGAGGCGTAAACGAGGTTCCGGGCGGCCTCGATCTTGATGCCCATGTCGGCCAGCATGAACTGGACGCCCTGGAACTCCGAGATCGACTTGCCGAACTGCTTGCGCTCCTTGACGTACGCGATCGACGCGTCGAGAGCGCCCTGCGCGATGCCCAGCGCCTGCGCGCCGATGGTCGGGCGCGTGTGGTCGAGGGTGCGCAGCGCGGTCTTCAGGCCGGTGCCGGGCTCGCCGATGATGCGGTCGGCCGGGATGGTGCAGTTCTCGAAGTGGATCTCGCGGGTCGGCGAACCCTTGATGCCGAGCTTCCGCTCCTTCGAGCCGACGGTGAAGCCGGGGTCGTCCTTGTGCACGACGAACGCGGAGATGCCGTTGGCCTTCTTCTCGGCGTTGGGGTCGGTCACGGCCATCACGGTGTACCAGGAGGATTCACCCGCGTTGGTGATCCAGCACTTGGTGCCGTTCAGCACCCAGTGGTCGCCGTCGAGCTTCGCGCGGGTGCGCATCGACGCGGTGTCCGAGCCGGCTTCGCGCTCCGAGAGCGCGTACGACGCCGAGGTCTCGCCCGAGGCGATCGACGGCAGCACCAGCTTCTTGAGGTCTTCCGACGCCGAAAGGATGATCGGCACGGTGCCCAGCTTGTTCACCGCCGGGATCAGCGACGCCGACGCGTCGACACGCGCGACCTCTTCGATCACGATGCAGGCGGCGATGGCGTCCGCACCCTGGCCGTCGTAGGCCTCTTCGATGTGGACGGCGTTGAAACCCGACTTGACCAGGGCGTTGTACGCCTCGATCGGGTAGCGCTCGTCCTCGTCGACCTCGGCCGCGTACGGCTCGATTTCCTTTTCCGCCAAGGCACGGACCGCGGCCCGCAGCTCTTCGTGCTCCTCGGCAAGCTGGTACAGACCCGGGCCGTCAGACACCTTTGTCACCTCTTCTAACGCGAATGAGAGTTCGACCGATGTTAGCGCTCGTTCACATTGTGCGACATCGCGAGCGCTTGTGTCTTTGACCGCAAAGTCCGTACGTTCGAGTGATGCAGCTCACCCCGTTCCCCCGGTCGCTCGACTATCCCGAGGTCCCGGTCGGCTCGGTGCTGGCAGGCGCCGCTGCCCGCTGGGGCGCCCGCACGGCCTTCGCCCACGGAGAGCAGAGCCTCACCTTCGCCGAGACGTATAGCGCGGCCTGCCGGTTCGCGAACGCCCTGCGTGCCGAAGGCATCGGACGGGGCGACGTCGTCGCGCTCCACCTGCCGAACTGCCTGGCGTACCCAGTCGCGTACTACGGGACGCTGCTCGCGGGGGCCACCTTCAGCCCGGCGAACCCCCTGCTCCCGCCCGAGGATCTCGCCTTCCAGCTGGCCGACGCCGGGGCGGTCGCCGCCGTCACCGTCGGCCCGGTCGCGCGGGTGCTCGCTTCGGTCCGTGACCGGACCTCGGTCCGGCTGAGCATCGTCGTTCACCCACCCGAAGCCCTGGGCCAGGGAGAGGTCGAGTTCACGGAGTTCCACTCCGGTCACTCCGACGAGCGACCGGACGTGGAGATCGACATCTACCGCGATCTCGCCCATCTGGCGTACACGGGCGGCACCACCGGACGCTCGAAAGGTGTCCGCCTGCCGCACCGGAACGTCGTGGTCAACAGCCTGCAGAGTTCCTGCTGGCGACTGGGCGCGATCCCCGCTGTCGACGACTCGGGCGAGGTGATCGTCGAGCAGCTCGGCGGTCCGGAGGAGTGGCCGTCCCGAATCGGCACCGGCATCGCGCTCAACCTGACACCGTGGTTCCACGCCATGGGCACCATCGCCGCGCTCAACGTCCCGCTGCTCGACGGCGGCACCATCGTCCTGCACGACCGCTTCGACCCGGCCGCGTACGTGGCCGACGCCGAGATGCTGCGGGTCACCACCATCGGCGGCGCGCCCGCGCTGTTCGCCGCGCTGCTCGCCTGCCCCGAGTTTCACACAGCGGACCTGTCTTCGGTACTGACCATCGGTTCCGGGGCGGCGCCGATGAACCACGAGATGATCCGCGCGCTGCAGAACCGCTTCCCCTGCGTGCTCGTCATCGAGGGCTACGGCCTCACCGAGGTCACCATGGGCGCCGTCATCGCGCCGTCTTATCGCTCCGCCGTCCGCAAGGTCGGCTCGGTCGGTCTGCCGATCCCCGACACCGAGATCAAGATCGTCCCGGCCGAAGGCAGCGAGGATCCCTTGCCCGCCGGGGAACGCGGCGAGGTGTGCCTGCGTGGCCCGCAGGTGATGGCCGGTTATCTCAACCGGCCCGAGGAGTCCGCGGCCGCGCTCGTCGACGGCTGGCTGCACACCGGCGACATCGGCATCCTCGACGAGGACGGCTACCTGTCCATTGTGGACCGCAAGAAGGACATGCTGCTCTACAAGGGATACAACGTTTTCCCGCGCGAGCTGGAGGAGCTGCTGATCACCCTGCCCGGCGTCTCCGCGGCGGCCGTCGTCGGGAAGCCGGACACCGAGGTCGGCGAGCTGCCGGTCGCGTTCGTGGTCCGCGACGACGAGAACGTCACCGCGGAGCAACTCTTGGAGGCCGTCGGCGCCCGAGTCCTGCCCTACAAACGACTGCGGGCGATCCACTTCGTCGACCAGATCCCGGTCTCGGCCGCCGGGAAGGTACTCAAACGGGAACTGCGGAAGCAACTCGCCGACTGACCCCACGCGTTTCGTCCTCTAGTTGCGGTGGTTCGTCGTCGAACTACCGCAACTAGAGGACGAAACGCGGTCAGCCTTCGACGCGTTTCCGCAGGGCTGCGTCCTTGTCGAGCACCAGCTGCTCGAGGTCCGCCTGGAACCGCGCCATCTTCGCCTGCAGGGCCTCGTCGGACGCGGCGAGGATGCGGACCGCGAGCAGGCCCGCGTTCCGCGCTCCGCCGACGGAAACCGTCGCGACCGGGACTCCTGCGGGCATCTGCACGATCGAGAGCAGCGAGTCCATGCCGTCGAGGTACTTCAGCGGCACCGGCACCCCGATCACCGGCAGCACCGTCGCCGACGCGACCATGCCCGGCAGGTGCGCGGCGCCCCCGGCACCCGCGATGATCACGCGCACGCCGCGCGAAGCGGCCGACGTCGCGTAGTCGAGCATCCGCTGCGGAGTGCGGTGCGCCGAGTAGACGCCGACCTCGTACTCGATGCCGAACTCGGCCAGCGCCTGCCCGGCCGCTTCCATCGTCGGCCAGTCCGAGTCGCTGCCCATGATCAGGCCAACCTGCGGCGACATACTCATTACTCCTAGTGGATCTCGTAGCCGTCGAGCCAGACGGCGTGGGAAAGCCAATGCGCGGACAGCAGCGCGCGGTCGCGCAGCTCCTCCATGCGTTCGCCGACGAAGTTGACGTGGCCGAGTTTGCGGCCGGGACGTTCTCCCTTGCCGTACAGGTGAACGCGGATGTCCGGGTACCGCGCGAACAGGTGGTGCAGGCGTTCGTCCGGGCCCATCTCGGGCGTCTCGGGGGCACCGAGGACATTCGCCATCACGCAGGCCGGAGCGACCAGGTCGGTCATCCCGAGCGGGTAGTCGAGCACGGCGCGGAGATGCTGCTCGAACTGCGAAGTCCGCGAGCCGTCCTGCGTCCAGTGTCCCGAGTTGTGCGGGCGCATGGCGAGTTCGTTGACCAGCAGACCTTCGTCGGTCTCGAACAACTCGACGGCGAGCAGCCCGGTCACGTTCAGCGTCGCGGCGATCCGCAGCGCGAGGTCCTGCGCCTCCTGCGTGCGCGCGACGCTGAGCCCCGGCGCCGGAGCGAGCACCTCGGTGTTGATCCCGCCGGACTGCACGGTCTCCACCACCGGCCACGCCGCGCCCTGTCCGAACGGGGACCGGGCCACCAGCGCGGACAGTTCGCGCCGCATGACGACCTTTTCCTCGACCAGCAAAGGGGTCCCGGCGTCGAGGAGTTCGGGGACGGTCTCGCGCGCCTGCTGCGCGGTGTCGAGCATCCAGACGCCGCGGCCGTCGTAACCGCCCTGCGCCGCCTTGAGCACCACCGGCCAGGAGTGCTTGTCCCCGAAGGTGATCACGTCGTCCACGGCGGACACTTCGGCGAACTCGGGGCCGGGGATCTCGAGTCCGGCCATCATCTCGCGCATGATGAGCTTGTTCTGCGCCATCGACAACGCGGCCGGATCGGGCCGGATGGTGACACCTTCCATCGCGAGCGTCAGCAGATGCTCGCCGGGAACGTGCTCGTGGTCGAAGGTCAGCACGTCGACCCCGGCGGCGAACGAGCGCAGCGCTTCGAGGTCGGTGTGATGCCCGTGCACGACTTCACCCGCGACGAGGCCGGCGGATTCGTTCTCCCCGGCGGCCAGCACACGCAGGGACTGGCCGAGGGAGATCGCCGCCTGGTGGGTCATCCTGGCCAGCTGTCCGCCGCCCACCATGCCCACGATCGGAAGACCGGTTCGTTTGTCCATAACGACGGAGAGATTACTTGGCCGCCACAGCCGCGACCTGGGCGGACCCGCGCCGCAGCTCACGCACGGCCAGGCCTGTGATGGCGATCGCAGCCGTGAGGACGTAGACATTGCCGAGCAGCGACCAGCCCAGCCCCCAGCCGAACTCGGTCTCCCCGCCGTTGGGCACGAACATGATCAAGCCACTCGCGAACAGCACCGCGACGCCCGCGGCCGGAACCCACGATCTGCGGACGACGAGCAGGACGAGCAACGGCACCGTCCACACCCAGTGGTGTGACCAGGACACCGGCGAGAGCAGCAGCCCGTAGAACGCGGTCACCAGCAGCGCGCCGACCGGGTCGCCGCGGCGGTGCAGGCGCACGACCAGCCAGACTGCGGGGACGGCCAGCACCGCGGCGATCGCGACGGCCACCGTCAGCGACCACGGCGCGAGTTCCGAAGCGCGGTTCACCAGCCCGTTGAGTGACTGGTTGAAGATCCAGTGCACGGAGCCGACCCGGCTGGGATCGGTCGCCGATTCGGTCCAGAACTGGACGGCGTCGCCGGGGATCACCGCGAACATCACGGCTTCGAGCGCGACGAACGTGCCCAGCGCCCGCAGCGCGTCCTTCCAGCGGCCGGTGAACAGCAGATGCGGCACGAAGATCAGCGGTGTCAGCTTGATCGCGGCCGAAACGCCGATCAGCACCCCGGCCCAGCGCGAACCGCGCGCCGAAAGCACGAGGACGTCGAGGACGATCAGCGCCATCAAGATGAGGTTGATCTGCCCGAGGAAGATCGTCTTCCAGACCGGCTCCAGCGCCAGCGCGCCGGCCGTGGCCAGCGGCAGGACCCACCACCGGGTGAGGGGCGCGCCGCACGCGCGGGCGACCACGGAGATCACGACGCTGAGGCAAATCAGCGAGAGCACGCCGACCACCCCCCAGGTCAGCCCGGCCGGGACGATCGCGAGCGGCAGGAACAGCGGCGCGGCGGCCGGGGTGTAGGTGAACGGCAGCAGCACCCACGGCGGCAGCGTCGTCAGCGCCTCGCGGGTGTAGAGCGGTTCACCCTTCAGCAGGGTGAGGGCACCGGCGCGGTAGACGGCGCTGTCCGCGCCGAGATGCCATTCGCCGAGCCAGGCCACGATGCCCAGCCCCAGCATCGCCAGTGCGAGCGCGCCCGCCAGCGCGGCCCCGACGACCCGAGGCTCAGCCGCCGGACGCGACTTCAGCATGCTTGTCGCCATCCCCCACAGCGTCGTCCCCCACAGCGTCATTCCCCACGGCGTCGTCCCCCGCGCCCCGCTTCCGGCGCAGGTACCACCAGCGCCCGGCCAGCGCGAGCGCCAGCACCAGCGGCATGAAGATGTACGCGCTGCCGAGGATGTTCTGCCACACCTTCCAGTGCAGCTCGACGTTGCGGCCGTTGGGCAAGATCAGCAGTACGCAACTGATGAAGACGAAGAACACCCCGAAGGTGCCGAGCCAGCGTTTCCACGCCGTGGCGGGCGTGGTCTTCGGCAGGCGCGAGACCAGCAGGACGACCAGCGGCGCCACCCACACCCAGTGGTGGGTCCAGGAGATCGGCGAGATCAGCAGGATCCAGAACGCCGTCACCAGCATCGCCGCGAGCGCCTGGCCCTTGCGGTGGAAACGCAGCACCAGCCAGATCGCCGGGATCGCGAGCAGCGCGCCGATCCCCATCGCCGCCTTCGACGCCCAGGGCGCGAGTTCGGTGAAGCGGTTCATCAGCGCGTTCAGCGATTGGTTGCCCGCCCAGTGCACCGGGCCGATACGACCGGTGTCGGGCAGGGTGTAGGTCCAGTACCGGGCCGCGTCGTGCGGGATGATCAGGAACATCAAGCCCTGCATCACGATGAACGTGATGAGCCCGCGGACGGCGTCCATCCGGCGGCCGGTGATGAACAGGTGCCCCAGGAACACGATCGGGGTGAGCTTGACCGCGGCCGCGACGCCGACGAGCACCCCGCCCCACCGACTGCCCCTGGCGCCGATGACCAGGATGTCGAGCATCACCAGCGCCATCAGGATGATGTTGATCTGGCCGAGGAAGATCGTGCGCCACACCGGCTCGAGGCCGAGGAATACCAGGAAGAAGGCGATGGTCGACCGGGCGGGCGAGGCCCACCAGCGGGGGCCGTCGGTCGAGGGCTTCGGCAGCGCGCCGATGGCGATCCGGACGCACAGTGCCAGCGCGAGCAGCGAGACCGCGGTCAGGAGCCCCCAGGCGACCTGTGTCGGGACCACGGCGAGCGGGATGAACAGCAAAGCGGCCGTCGGCGGATAGGTGAACGGCAACAGCGCCCACCACGGCTCCACCGGAAGTGTGTTGGCGTCGTACAGCGGATCACCGTTGAGCAGTGTCTCGGCACCGGCGCGATACACCGCGCTGTCCACGCCCAGCACCCATTCGTGCTGCCATCCCCAGATGCCGAAACCGATCGCGACCAGCGGGATCACCGACAGGATCAAGATCGATCTCGGCCGGACGGACAAGCGGGCGAGCGACCTGCGCAACGAGAGACGATGCTGTGGTCGTTTCGCCGAAACGTCGCCGTTCGCGTCGGCGGGAACAGTCCGGGTCACGCAAACAGGAAATCATGAACCGGGTCGTCGCACGTCGAGTGGGTCGCCCGTGACCTGGAGAACGTCCTGCGCTAACCCTGTTCAGGACCGCGCGAGACCGGTGAGGAGATCGCACGCCTGGTCGTAGGTCGCCGGAAGCCGGACCGCCGAAATCTGCGGACGGCCGGTGTCCCGCAGCTGGGCGTCCACCGAAAGCCGCTCGTTAAGCGCCCTTCGCAGCGCGACTCCGGACGAAGCGAGCCTCACGTCCTTCGGCACCAGCACGCCCGCGACGGACGGCCCGAGCGAAGCGACACTCTCGCCGCCGTCGAACACCTGCTTCAGCGCGTCCGCGACCAGGATCATCCCGGTCAGCCGGGGCCAGCCCGCGACCGAGCTGAAGTCCATCGAGACCACGAGCAGGGTGTGCGCCTCCGCGACCGGCCGTTCGTCGCGGCGGGCCTGGCGGTACAACTCACTCAACCGGGTCCGCAGGTACGCGGCGGTGGGCAAGCCGGTGAGCGGTTCGGTGACTTCGGTGTTCACGAGCTGATCGGTCGCGACGTCCGCCCACGCCAGCGCCGTCACCCGGAGTAGCCGGGACGGCGTCGAGTCCACGTCCGGTGCGATGAAACCGTCCACCGCGTCCGGGTCGGCGAGCACGGCGTGCAGCGCCGCGAGGTCCGCGAGCGTTTCGGCCAGCCCGGCACCCGCCGCGGCGCGTGCCCTGCCCAGTCCCGCGAGAGCGGTTTCCGCCACTTCGGCGGCGACGGCCCGGCCGTTCTTGATCACCGCCGCGCAGACGGCGTCGACCTCGGGAAGGCCCCAGTCACTCGGGAAACGCCAGCCCGCGGCCAGGCTGGCGGTCCGCCAACGAGCCCGCAGTGCGCGGAGAGAACGATCCCGTTCGAACCGGTTCCAGGCGGCTTGCCCGTCGGGTCCCCCGGACGGCGCACCGGTCGCCGGTACGTCCACTGCCCACCGCCTCTTCCGTCCCGATCTTTTCGATCTTGCGATCGCTTCACGGTGGGGACGCCGGTCCACGTCGTGCGTGACGGCGTTTTCCAAGGATCTTTCCGAACTCTTCGGTAACCCAGGGCGGGTGAAGGTGTTGCGCTCTCCGGGTCATCGGCGGGGCCGCGAGGTGACGTGCGTCGCCCAGTCCGTCACACTGAGCGTGTTCGGGCGTTTAAGACAGTAGACCCGCCGAACCAGCAGATGAAGGAGTCCCGTGTCCACCGTTCCCGCCGATCTCACCGGTAAGAGTGACGCCGAGCTGATCGCCGAGGTGCGTGACGGGAAGATCGCGTCTTACGGAACGCTTTACGAGCGTCACGCCGGCGCGGCGCACAATCTCGCCCGCCAGCTAGCCCGCTCGAGTTCCGAAGCGGACGACCTCGTTTCGGAAGCCTTCGCGAAAGTGTTGGACACGCTGCGCGGTGGTAAAGGCCCCGACGCGGCGTTCCGCGCCTATCTGCTGACAGCGCTGCGGCACACCGCCTACGACAAGACGCGCAAAGAAAAGCGTGTCGACCTGAACGAGGACATGTCCGACGTCGGCGGTGCCGTCGGCGAAGCGCTGACAGTCCCCTTTTCCGACACCGCCGTCGCCGGGCTCGAGCGCACGCTCGCCGCGAAGGCGTTCACCAGGCTGCCCGAGCGGTGGCAGGCGGTGCTGTGGCACACCGAGATCGAAGGACAGAGCCCCGCGGAGGTCGCGCCGCTGCTGGGGTTGACCGCGAACGGTGTCTCCGCGCTCGCGTACCGGGCCCGTGAGGGCCTGCGGCAGGCGTATCTGCAGGTCCACCTGGCCGAGAACTCCGGCGAACGCTGCCGCGCGAGCGCGGACAAACTCGGCGCGTGGACCCGCGACGGATTGTCCAAACGCGAGCGGGCCCAGGTGGAGAACCACCTGGACGAATGCGAAAAGTGCCGCGCGCTGGCCGCGGAACTGGCCGACATCAACGGCGGTCTGCGCGGGATCATCGCGCCGATCGTGCTCGGTGGCGCGGCGCTCGGTTACCTGGCCACGGCCGGGGCGGGCAAGGCGGGCGCGGTCACCGCGGCCGCGACGGCCGCCACCACGGCTTCGGCTTCGGCGGGCGCGGCCGGTGCCGCTGGTTCGACTTCGGGCTCGAGTTCGGGCGGAGCGGCCGGCGCCGCCGCGGCCGGACCGCGCCAGTTCGCCACGGTGGCCGGATCGAGCGCGGCCATCGTCGCCGCCGTCGCGGTGGCGCTCGCCGCCGGTGGCGGCACCCAGGAGATCCCGGCCGCCGCGGCGGTCCCGCCGCCCGCCGTGGCACCCGCTCCCACTCAGGCCGTCCCGCCACAGCCGGTCCCGCAACCCCAGCCACAACCGCAGCCCCAGCCTCAGCCACAACCGGAGCCTCAACCCCAGCCCGTTCCTCCCGCTCAGGAGCAGCCTCCGCCCCAGCCGACGCCGTCCGCTCCGGCGCCTTCCGCTCCGGCGCCTTCACCCTCCGAGCCGCCCGCGCCCACGCCGGTGATCCCGTCACCTCCGGTGATGACGGCGTCGACCCCGACCGGTGGTGTCCAACTCGAGCCCGGTGAAGACACCAACCTGCCGATCACCGTGCGCAACGACGGTGGATCGAAGTCCGAACCCGTCGCGATCTCGCTGAACCTGCCGAAGGGCGTGACGGCCGTCCCCGCCGGTGGCGGTGGCGCGCCGGGCTTCCGGCAGCAGGCCGGACCCGCCCCGATCGCGGTGAACTGCCCCGGCGGCACGGGAACGGTGACCTGCAAGACCGGCACCGGTCTCGAACCGGGACAGGCCGCGACGCTGACCTTCCGGCTGCGTGCCGACGAAACGGCCGAACCCGGCAGCATGGTGACCGGTTCGGTGACGGCGGGCGCCCAGATCAAGGTGTCGGTCGTGGTGAAGGTGACCGTGAAGCCGCCGCCGGACGACCTCGTCCTGCGGGCCGAGAGCGACGGGCTGTCGGCGTTCCCGTGGAACCGCAACCCGCTCGTGCTGGTCCGCGTGAAGAACACGGGCAAGACCACGAAGCCGGTGACGATCACGCTCGACCACCGCGTGCTCAGCTCATGGAGCGTGCACGGCATCCCGTGCAGCCCGACCGGCGAAGGCGCGTCGTGCACTTCGCGCGGCTCGCTGACTCCGGGCCGTCAGGTCAGCCTGTGGGTCCGGCTGAAGGGCCGTCCGGCGGACAACCTGCCGGTGACGGTGAACGCCACCCTCGGTGTCGCGAAGGCGAAGCCGGTGGAGGTCTATTTCGGCTGCTGGCACCACTGGTGTGACGACTCCGCGCTGCTTCCGCCGACTGCTCCGCCGACGTTGCCCTCGCTGCCTTCGGTCACCTCGAAGCCTCCGGCCACTTCGGAGACGACGAAGCCGGGCCGGCCTGGGTGGCCTTCTCCGTCGAAGAAGCCTTCTCCGTCCGCGACGCCTTCGGAGCCGGCGAAGAAGGACCCCGCTCCGCCCGCCGCGACCACGAGCGCGCCGCCGCGACCAGGCAAGACGAAGCCGACCACCGAGCCCAACGGGATCATCGATCGCATCTTCGAGTAGCGTTGGCCGCATGCTGGGGAGGCACCGGGAGCTGCTGCGGTTCGCCGTGGTCGGGGGCGCCAGTTTCGTCATCACGATGACGATCACCTACGGGCTGAAATTCACCGTGCTGACCGACAAACCGGTGACCGCGCTGATGATCGGCGTGCTGGTCGCGACCGTTTTCTCGTATGTCGCGAACCGTGAATGGTCCTTTCGTACCCGCGGCGGTCGTGAGCGCGCCCACGAAGCGGCGCTCTTCTTCTTGCTCAGCGCGGTCGCGCTCGGCCTCAACGCGATTCCACAGCTGGTTTCGCGGTACGTGCTCCAGCTGGAACAGCCGCACGTCGGACTGCTGACGCAGGAAATCGCCGACTTCGTCAGCGGCGCGATCATCGGGACACTGCTCGGCACGGTGTTCCGCTGGTGGTCGTTCAAGAAGTGGGTCTTTCCACAGGCCGACGCGCGGCCGCGGCTGCTGCGAGGCGGCGGGCGAGACGCTTCGGACATCCCCGACGAACCTGCCGCCTGACCCGGAATCGCCCAAAGGGTCCCATAACGCGCTGTCCAAGCCCCTGCCAGCCCGTTCGGTGGCCCGCGCGAATTAGACTGACCTGGTGACCGTGGTCGAATCCGTCCTTTCCCGGACGCCCGAGCCGCTCCGATCCGTGCTGATCAAGCACCGGGAGCTGTTGAAATTCGGAATTGTCGGTGGCACGACGTTCCTGGTCGACAACGGCGTCTGGTACCTGCTGAAGCTCAGCGTGCTGGAGTCGAAGCCGACCACGGCGAAGGCGATCGCGATCATCGTGGCGACGATCGTGTCCTACATCCTCAACCGCGAATGGTCCTTCCGGACCCGCGGCGGGCGCGAGCGGCATCACGAGGCGGCGCTGTTCTTCGTGATCAGCGGTATCGCCGTGGTGGTCAACCTGATCCCGCTCTACACGTCGCGGTACATCTTCGATCTCGAAGTTCCCCACGTCACACGGTTCGTCCAGGAGTTCGCGGACTTCACGAGCGGGTCGATCATCGGCATGCTCCTGGCGATGTTCTTCCGCTTCTGGGGTTTCAAGAAGTGGGTCTTCCCGGACGAGCTGGGCAAACGCCGCCGGGACAGCGACGAGCCGGACGACGACGTCGTCCCCCTCCGCTAAGCACTTGTCAAAAGACATGTGATTGTTTAGAGTCATCCATGTCAACGTTCCTTCACTGATGACGCCGGCCGGGTTCGTACGGTCGAGCGGGACGAATCCGAGGTGATCGCCAAGCGCGAAGAGGACCGCATCCGGTTCGGATGACGGTTGAGCCTTTTCCCGTCTTGGCGGGGACCGGAGTGACCCTCCGCGTCCTTCGCGATCCCTCGTTTCTTCCAGTGAACGGATCCTTTTCTTGAGTACCGCTCTCGGCGCGCCTCCGCGTGCCCGAAACACCCTTGCCCTCGTCGGGCTCTTCGCCGCCGTTTTCCTGGCGATGCTCGACGCCCAGGTCGTCGCGACCGCCCTGCCTCGCATGGTCGGCGAGCTCGGCGGCGCCACGTCGTTCGCCTGGGTCACCACCGCGTACCTGCTGGCGGGCAGCGTCAGCGCGCCCGTCTACGGAAAACTCGGCGACCTCTTCGGCCGCAAGCGCGTCGTTCTCGTCGCGATCGCGCTGTTCGTGCTCGGCTCCCTCGCCTGCGCGCTCGCGCCGTCGATGCCGCTGCTGATCGCCGCCCGTGTCCTTCAGGGCATCGGCTCCGGCGGACTGTTCGTCGCGGTCGCCGCGATCATCGGCGAACTGTTCCCGGGCCGCGAAGGCGCGCGCTACTTCGCCTGGTTCTCGATCTGCTTCGCCGGGTCTTCACTGGCGGGCCCTGTCGTCGGCGGCGTGCTGACCGACCTCGCGGGCTGGCGATCGATCTTCGTGGTCAACGTGCCGATCGGACTGGTCGCGCTCGTCGTCGTCGCCCGCTTCCTGTGGCTCGAACGCCGCCGGACGGCCGCGCCGTTCGACTTCGCGGGCATCGTCGTCCTGTCCGGCGCGATCGTCGGCCTGACCCTGGCGACGCCGCTTTCCGCGTCGATCGGCGCGGTGCTGCTCGTCGCCTTCCTGGTCATCGAATGCCGGGCGGCCGAACCGGTCATCCCGCTCCGGCTGTTCCGCGCCAGGATGTTCAGCCTGAGCGTGCTGGCCAGTGCCGCGGCCGGGTTCGTCTTCCTGGGTTCGGTCAACTACCTGGCGCTCTTCCTGCAGACCGCGGGCGGCGCCGGGCCTTCGGAAGCCGGTCTCCTCCTGCTGCCGATGACGCTCGCCGTCGCCGCGTCGTCGATGGTCGCGGGCCGGATCATCGCCAAGACCGGCGCCTATCGCTGGGCACCGATTCTCAGCATGACACTCGGTCTCGCCGCCGCCCTCGCTATGTCCACAATGGACGAAACGACGCCCTTGCCACTCGTCGTCGCCTATCTCGTCGTGTTCGGCGCGGCGGCCGGGCTCAACATGCAGGTGCTTTCCATGGCGGCTCAGCAGAATGTCGCCCGGACCGATCTCGGCGCCGTTTCGGCGACCGTCGGCTTCCTGCGTTCCCTCGGCACCACGGCCGGGCTGACCGTTTTCGGCGCGGTGTTCACGAGTTCGTTCGGTGCCGACAGTCCCGGTGGTTACGCCTCCGCGCTCAACGGGGTGTTCTGGACGATGGTCCCCGCCCTCGTGATCGGCCTCGCCGCTTCCCTCTTCCTGCCGCGCGTTCCCTTGCGCCGCAACCACTAAGGAGTTCTTCGATGATCCTCGTTCTCGGTTCCACCGGTAAAATCGGCCGCGAACTCGTTCCCTCGCTGCTGGACAAGGGCGCCCACGTGCGCGCTCTGACACGCGACCCCGCCCGCGCCCGGATCGATCCGCGTGCCGAAGTCGTCACCGGCGATCTCGACGCTTTCGATCCCGCGCTGCTCGACGGTGTCGATCGCGTCTTCGTCCTGACCTCCGGGCACGGCTCGGACCCGCTCGCGCAGGAACGAGCGGTGCTCGCGGCGGCCACCGGCGTCGCGCACGTCGTCAAGCTTTCCACCACCGGAGTCCACTTCGGACAGACCGATCCGATCTCCCTCGTGCACACCGCGGCCGAACAGGCCGTGCGCGAGGCGGGGCCGGAGTGGACGATCCTGCGCCCTGGCACGTTCATGGACAACCGGTTCGCCTGGCTGCACGCCGTGCGCGGGGACGGCGTCATCCAGGTCACCGAAGGCGATCCGGCGTCCGCGCTGGTGCACGTCCGCGACATCGCCGAGGTCGCCGCGACCGTGCTGACCACCGACGGGCACGCGGGCAAGACGTATCCGATCACCGGCGGCGAAGCCCTCACGACCCGGCAGCAGGTCGAGATCCTGGGCGACGCTCTCGGCCGACAGCTGACTTACGCCGAAGAGCCCGAAGCCGACTCTCGCGCCCGGATGCTCGGTTACGGCTGGCCCGCTTCGGCCGTTGACGGACTCTTCGAGCTCAAGCGGCAGTCCGCCGGGAACGAGGAGATCGTGTTCGGCACCGTCCGCGAACTCCTCGGCCGGGCGCCGCTGACGTTCGCCGACTGGGCTCGCGAGCACGCCGCCGCGTTCGCCTGACCTGTGGAAAGAGAGCAAGGGACCTTTGCTCTCGCCTGAATCGGGGGCGATCCGCGGTCCGTGAAGGACTCCTTGAGGGACTCTGGGTCCCTCAAGGAGTCCTTCACGGACTTGCGCCTCTCTCAATGTTAAGAGAAGTGATAGCAAGGGACCTTTGCTCACGTTGGTTAGTGTGCTAACGAACGTGAGCAAAGGTCCCTTGCTCCCCCGCTTGGGCCGAAAGGGTTAATGACTTGGGCGGATCCCCGCGATACGCGACACTCATCGGGCGTTTAATTCTCGCCGGTCCGCTGTCCGGACCACGCGTTGTCCGCGACCGGCCCTCTCGCTAACGTGCCGCGCGGGGAGACAGGGGGAGCCCGTATGAACGAACGCCTTCGCGTGCTCGTGGTCGACGACCATCCGCTGTTCCGGTTCGGGGTGTGCACACTTCTCTCCAACGAACCGGAGATCGACGTCGTCGGCGAGGCCGCCAGCGGCGCGCACGCGATCAGCGCGGCGAGTGCCCTCGGGCCCGACGTCGTGGTCATGGACCTGCATTTGCCCGACGTCAGCGGCGCCGAAGCGACCCGGCACATCGTCGCCGAACGGCCCGACGTCGGCGTGCTCATGCTGACGATGGCGGACGAAAGCGAATCGGTTTTCTCCGCGATGCGTGCCGGAGCCCGCGGATATCTGCTTAAAGACGCGGAACCCGACGAAATCATCCGTGCCGTTCACGCCGTCGCGAGACGCGAAGCGATCTTCGGACCCGATATCGCGACGCGCGTTCTCGGCTTCTTCAATCACTCTCAGCCGAGTCCCGACACGGTGTTCCCGGAACTGACCGTCCGCGAACGAGAGGTCCTTTCGCTCATCGCCGGCGGCCACAGCAACACCGCCATCGCCAGCACTCTCTGTCTCAGCCCGAAAACCGTGCGGAATCATATTTCCAATGTCTTCAGCAAACTTCACGTCGCGGACCGCGCCGAAGCGATCGTCCTGGCCCGTGAGGCGGGCCTCGGCCGTTGAAAACCTCATTTAGGGCGGCTTTTCGGGCAATGTCGGGACCGGAGTCCCATGCGCCCGGGACACCTCACCCGGCAGGGTGAGCAGTGCGGGGGGTGGGGCCCTCGCACCGTTCGAGGGGAATGGGAATCACATGTTCGAACCGAACAGGACACCGGTGGTCGTCCGTGCCACCGATCCGATCCTGCACAACGGCGTCTGCATGACGCTCCGCTCCCGTGACGACGTCTGGCTGGTGGACGGGGAGGCGGCCGACCCGACGATGGTGGCCCTCCTGGTCACCGACCGCCTCGACGAGGCGATGACGCAACTGCTGTCCGCGCTGCACCACCAGGGGTTCACCCGCATCGTGCTCGTCGCGGGTGAAGTCGACGACAACGAGATCCTGAGCGCCATCGAGCACGGCGTCTGCGCGGTCGCCCGCCGCTCGGAGGCGGGCGCCGACGTCCTGGTCCGGCTGATCAAGGCGGCCGCGGCCGGAGAAGGCGCGCTTCCGCCCGATCTGCTCGGCAGGCTCCTGCACCGGGTCTCCCGGTTGCAGCGTCAGGTCCTGCAGCCGCGTGGCCTGCAGTTCGGTGGCATGAGCAGCCGGGAAACCGAGGTGCTCAAGCTGGTCGCGTCGGGGTTCTCGACGCAGGAGATCGCCGATCAGCTCTGCTACTCGCAGCGCACGGTGAAGAGCATCCTGCACGACGTGACGAACCGGTTCCAGCTTCGGAACCGGTCGCACGCGGTGGCTTACGCGCTGCGTGAGGGATTGATCTGACACCGTGATCACCCAGGTCGACGAAGCCTTGTGCCTGCTCATCGCACCTCATCTGCCGGAGGGGACGGTGGTCCGGCTCGATCCGCCGAAACCCGCCTGGCAGACCGAGACGCAGGTGTCGAGCGTCGACCTGTTCCTTTTCGCCCTGCACGGCACCGGCCCGGGAACCGGTGCCGTGCGGGCGAAGCGGTGCGAGCTGTCGTATCTGGTCACCGCGCGGGCGGACAAGGTCCGCGACGAGCACACCCTGCTCGACAGATCGCTACGCGCCTTGATCCGGACCGAGTTCCTGATGGTCGACGAGCAGCCCTTCCCGCTGGCGCTCGGGAAGACCGATCCGACCGGGCTGTGGGTCAGCCTCGGCCTGCCCGCGCGGGCGGCGTTCGTCGTCACGGTCACGGCGGAGTACCGAGACTGAGCACCGAGGCCCGCCGCAGGACCACTCCTCCGATCGAGGCCAGCTGCCCGCCGAAGAACTCGCACCATTCGGACGCCGTCGCGGGTGGCCCGCAGTCACCGGCCCGCCGAGCCCACCCGGCACAGACTTCGAGGCGGTAGCCGAGCACGCCGGTCAAGGTCAGCCCGTTCTTGCCCGCGCCGACCACGCACTTGCCCCGGTAGATCCAGCGGTCCGGGGGCTGGAACACGACGGAGTCCTGGACGAACCGGTGCCCCGCCGCGCCGGAGACGGCCGCGACCGGGGTGTCGATCCCGCTGACGAACAAGCCCTTCGAAAGCAGGTCCAGGGCCTCGGCCTCCATCCGTTCCACCACCCCTGGCGGACGGCGGCACGCGAACAGGTCGCCGTCGAAGGACAACCGCAGGGAAATCGCCACCTTGCCGATCTCCACGGTCGCCGCGGCGACCGGATTCACCGGTGGGCGGTACCGGAACGCCGTCGCATGCACCCTCCGACGGTAAGTCGGCGCGCTTCCGCGGCGTTGCCCGAACGGGTGGTCCTTGGGGAGGTCTTAGCGAGGGACCCGTTCGGCGGGCCAGCGCACTTCGGCCACATCGCCCGGACGAGGGACCTTCAAGAAGAGGCTGAACACCGCGGGCTGCTTGCTCGACAACTCCAGCCGTCCGCCGTCGGCCTCGATGAGGGCACGGGCGAGGGCCAGCCCGACACCGGTCGACCCGCCGCCGGAGAACCCGCGTTCGAAGATGTGCGGCGCCAGCTCGTCGGGCACCCCCGACCCGGTGTCGGCGACCTCGATGACCACGGTGCCGTCCGTGTCACCGCGCCGCGCGGCCAGCGTGACGGTTCCCGCGCCATGGCGCAGGGCGTTGTCGAGCAGGACGTTGACGACCTCGCGCAACCGGCCCGGCGTCGCCCGCACCCTCAGCCCGTCGGTGACGCGAAGCCGCAGATGCCTTCCTTCGGCGCGAAGCAGCTGTCGCCATTCCTCGGAGACCGCGGGAAGCACTTCCGGCAGGTTGACCGGTTCCGCGCCGACCTCGCGCGCCGCCCGCGCGGCGGCCAGCAACTCGTCGAGCGCCTCCGCCAGCCGGTCCGCCTGTTCCTGCGCGGCCTTCGCCTCGTCGACGACGTCCTGATCGGGGTGGACGGTGAGCGGTTCGAGCCGCAGCTGCAACGCGGTCAACCGGCTCCGCAGCTGGTGGGAGACGTCTCCCACCAGCTGACGTTCTCGCTGGACGAGTTGCGCGAGCGCCGAACCGGACGCGTCGAGCGCCTCGGCGACCATGTCGAGCTCGCCGACGCCGTAGCGCTTCGGATCCGGCCGGAAATCGCCGCCGCCGAGTTTGACCGCGCGGTCGGCGACGTGTCTCAGCGGTTTCGCGAGCCGTCGTGCGGTCACGGTCGCGACCACCGTGCCGGTGCCCACCGACAGCACGACCAGCAGCACCACGAGCAGCGTCACCTGGGTCTGGCGGGTGCGCATCGGCCCGGCGGGAATGGACAGCTCGACCTCGCCGTGCAACGCGATCGGCGCCCGCTCGGACACCACGTCGGGACCGGGGTCGGAGCCGTACCGCTTCTCGATCTGCCCCTGCGCGCGGACCGTCAGCAGCCCGCCCTGTGGCACGCCCACCCGGAGCAGGTCGAGGTTTATCGGCTGGCCGACGGCGATCTCGTTGTCCAGCGTCGCCGCGATCCCGCGGGCCGAAGAAGCCAGGTTCTCGCGGTTGAGGTTCTCGACCAGCTGCCAGGCGGTGATCCCGAGCGGGATGCCCAGCACCGCCGCGGTGACCGCGACGGCGAGCAGGATCGCCAGGAGGATGCGACGGCGCATGCTATTCCGAGTTGAAGCGGAAGCCGACGCCGCGGACCGTCGCGATGCGCCGTTCCCCGTCGCCGTTCCCGCCGGGTTTGCCCGCCCGGCCCGCCGCCTCGTCGGCGGCGATGGCGAGCTTCCGGCGCAACCACGACATGTGCATGTCGAGGGTCTTCGAAGTCTTCGATTCCAGGTCGTTCCACACCTCGGCGAGGATTTCGTCGCGGCTGACCACCTGGCCCGCGCGGTTCATCAGCACCCGCAGGAGCTCGAACTCCTTGTTCGCCAACTGCACCTCGTGCAGGTCGACAGTGACCATCCGGGCGCCGAGGTCCATCCGCACTCCCCCGGCTTCGAGCACCTCGGGCGCCCGCCGTCGCAGCAGCGCCCGGATCCGGGCCAGCAGTTCGGCGAGCCGGAACGGTTTGGCGACGTAGTCGTCGGCGCCGGCGTCGAGCCCGACCACGAAGTCGACCTCGTCCGTGCGCGCGGTGAGCATCAGCACCGGCACCTCGGTACCGCTGGCGCGCAGGCGGCGGCACACCTCGAGGCCATCCATCCCGGGCAGCCCGAGATCGAGGACCAGGAGATCGACGCGATCGCTTTCGGTCGCGTCGAGCGCGGCCGGGCCGTCACCGACGACACGCACCTCGTACCCCTCCCGCTGAAGCGCGCGCGAAAGGGGATCGGCGATGGCCGGGTCGTCCTCGGCGAGTAGCACCATGCTCACCTGGCCAACTCTACGACTGCCGGGCGTGAAAGCATCGTGACCGTGCCTGGCTACGAGAATGATCTGGAACTCGCCACCCGGCTGGCCGACGCCGCCGACGCCATCACCACCTCCCGGTTCCGCGCGCTGGACCTGGCCGTGGAACGCAAACCGGACCGGACTCCGGTCACCGACGCGGACACCGCCGTCGAAGACGCGATCCGTGCGATCCTCGCCACAGAACGCCCGGACGACGAGGTACTCGGCGAGGAACGCGGCGGTTCGGCCGCGACCGGCCGGGCCTGGGTGCTCGACCCGATCGACGGGACCAAGAACTTCCTGCGCGGCGTCCCGGTCTGGGCGACGCTGATCGCGCTGGTCGAAGACGGCACGCCCGTGGTGGGTCTGATGAGCGCGCCGCTGCTCGGCCGCCGCTGGTGGGCGGCCACCGGGGACGGCGCCTGGATGAGCGACTCGGCGGGCGAACGCCGCCTTTCGGTGTCGAAGGTCGCTTCGCTCGAAGACGCGTATCTGTCCACAACGGACCTGAACTCGTGGGTGAAGTACCACTCGCGGGAGAAGTACATCGACCTCGTCGACGCCTGCTGGGAAAGCCGCGCTTTCGGCGATTTCTGGCAGCACTGCCTGGTGGCCGAGGGTGCGCTCGACATCGTCGCGGAATGCGTCGTGAACCCGTGGGACGTCGCCGCCGCCCAGGTGCTGATCACCGAAGCCGGTGGCCGCTTCAGCGACCTGAACGGGGAAGCGCGCTACGACAACGGCTCGGCCCTGTCGACGAACGGCCTGCTCCACGACGAAGTCTTGGCCATCCTGAAGCGTTGATCCCGCGTGAAGGCCCCCTTCACGCGGCTGAGCCGAGGGAAGGGGGCCTTCACGCGCTGAAACTCACTGCGCGCCGGGGAGGAGACCGACGGCGCCTCGCGCGACCTGCGACCACGCGAGCCGTCCGAAGAGGTAGTGGCAGGCGACCTGTTCGCTGGTGAACCGTGCCCAGTCGTACCGGTTGCCCTGCTCACGCCAGAACACTTCCCAGGCGGGCTCGGCGTCTTCTTCCTCGGTGCGCATGAGGCACCAGGCGTTGTCCGCCTCCGCGCCGACCGAGACCACCTCGGGCGGCACGCCCAGCGCGGCCAGCCACCGCAGGATCGTCCCCGTGTTCACCGAACCTCCCCCGTGACGTCCGCCAGGAAGCCCAGCGTGACGAGTTCATCGGCGCCCAGCACCGTGCGGAAACGCACCCCTCCGCCGGGCTGGCCGAACCATTCGGCGGTCACCGAACGCCAGACCGGCAACGACCGGACGACCCGGTAACGCCGGTACGCGGCGGCCTGGTCCGGCGGCAACGAGCGCATCGAATACAGGGTCGCGTCCTCGGCGAACACCCGGCCGTGCGGATCGCCGAAGCGGTCGAGATGGGTGCCCACCTCGAGCATCACCGGTGTCGCGGGGTCGATCCCGCCCTCGCCGGGCGGCCACACATAGCTCGTTTCGCCCACGAAGCGCTCTCGCCAGTCCTCTGGGGACTCTCCGCCCCAAGGGTCGTGTCCCCGGGTCAGTTCCGGCGGGGGAACCACGGACGGGGTCGTCGGCGATCGCCGGAAACCACTGCTGACGTGCGACAACGCGTCCATGTCGTCCAGCACGCCCGCCTCGGGGTGATCGTGCGGCCCGGAACCGCCGCCGGGAAGCGGCAACTGGCGCGCGGGTTTCCCCATCGCGACCGGGAGATGCCCGATGGGGAACATGTGCACGAGGAACAGCGCGATCACGCTCTCCCGCTCGGTCCGCAGGGCGCCCATGGGCGGCGGAGCGACGGGCTGCGGCGGGAAGGGAGCTCGCAACGGTGCCACCGCGGGCGGCCACGGCGAAGGCGCGTACGGAGCGCGTACGCCGTGAGGTGTCGTCGGGGCGTCGTACTGGACGGGCACCCGGATCGGGCCTGTTCCGGCCTCGCTCGAATCGGTCACCGCACCTCCCCCAAGGAATCGATCCCACCGGTGAAGGGGGGAGGCAGCGGACAGGACGCGCTAAGACCTTAGCGCCGACAGGCGTTCTCGTCGGCGCTAACCCGCGAGTGCGTTGACCACCCGGGACGGACTCGGCCTGCCGAGCTTCCCGGCCATCCACTTGCTCGTCGACACCAGCGCGTCGAGGTCGACGCCGGTTTCGACGCCGAGACCGTCGAGCATCCAGACCAGGTCTTCGGTCGCGAGGTTCCCGGTGGCCGATTCGGCGTACGGGCAGCCGCCGAGCCCGCCGGCGGAAGAGTCCACAGTGGACACACCGCAGCGGAGCGCGGCCAGCGTGTTCGCGAGCGCCTGGCCGTACGTGTCATGGAAATGGACGGCCAGGGTGCCGACGTCGGGGAACTGCCCGATCAGTGCCTCGACCTGCCCCGCGGTGGCGACGCCGATGGTGTCGCCGAGCGAGAGCTGCGAACAGCCCAGGTCCAGGAGCCGCTTGCCGACCCCGGCGACCTGCGAGGCCGGAACGGCGCCCTCCCACGGGTCGCCGAAGCACATCGACACGTACCCGCGGACGTCGAGACCTTCGGCCCGTGCCCGGGTGACGACCGGCTCGAACATCGCGAACTGGTCGTCCACCGTCGAATTGAGGTTCTTCTTGGCGAAGGTCTCGGTGGCGCTGGCGAAGATCGCGATCTGCGAAACCCCGGCCTCCAGCGCCCTGTCCAGCCCGCGCTCGTTCGGGACGAGCACCGGGTACCGGACGCCTTCGCGCTTGTCGAGCCCGGCGAGGAGCTGCTCGGCGTCGGCCAGCTGCGGAACCCATTTCGGGCTCACGAAACTGGTCGCTTCGAGGGTGGTCAGCCCGGCATCGGCGAGCTTGTCCAGGAACTCGAGCTTCACCCCGACCGGAACGATCGACTTCTCGTTCTGCAGGCCGTCCCGGGGGCCGACCTCCCAGATCGTGACGCGCTCCGGCAACGCGGCGGCCGACGGGACGCGATCGGGCAGCCCCAGCTCACGCGTGCCCATCAACGGCGCCGGTTTCCGCGCGGCGGGGGTCCCTGCGGCGGCAGGGGTTCGGTCTGCTGCGGTCCGCCCGCGGCGGGCGGCGCGAAGTCGTCGTACGGGTTGTCGTTGACTTCGCGGTAGATGACCGTGTGCACTCGCTCGACCTTGGGGATGTCGTCGAACTTCAGCGGTTCGTCCGAAGCGGACTCGATCACCAGGGTTCCGCAGCCGAACACGCGGTCCAGCAGCCCGTGCTCGAACTGCACGCTGTTGATCCGCGACAGCGGGATGTCGATCCCGGTCCGCTTGAGCACGCCCTCACGGGCGATCAGCCTGTCCGTGGTCACGATGAAGTGCGTCGTGCGCCAGCGGACGAACGGCGCCAAGAAGAGCCAGACGACGAGCCCGAGACCGATCGCGGCGACCGCGATCAGCGAGATCAGGTCCCACGGGGCCGTGGCGTCCTTCGCCAGGATGCCCAGCCAGATGCCCACGCCGAGGGTGACGATCAGCGCGAGGAAGGGGAAGATCAGCATCTTGAAATGCGGGTGACTGTGCACCACGACGTGCTCGTTTTCGCTGAGCAAATCGTCCGGATAGGCCACGACGGACGCTCCCAAAGTGTGTTCGGCGCTGGTGAGCTCACCGTACCGGCGAACGGTCCCGGCGGAAGAGGAGACGCCGCAATTCACGGCGCGCTCCGATCAGGACGCGGCGGGCCGCACGTGGACGACGTCTCCGGCGAACACCGTGTACCGCTCACCACCGGGAACGTCGACCTGGAGCTGGCCGGCGGGATCGATGTCGGCGGCGCGGCCGGTCAGCGCCGAACCGTCGGGCAGCTGGACCTCGACGTCCTGTCCCAGCGTGGCGCAATGCCGCCGGTAGTCCCCGAGCAGTCCCGCCTCGGCCAGCGACCCACCGGCGAGCCGCCAGCGGCGTTCGAGGTCGTCGAAACCGGTGAGCAGCCGCGTGGCGATCTCGGCGCGATCGGTCTCGTCCGCCCCCTGCTCGGCCAGAGAAGTCGCAGGCAGGCCGCCTGGCCCTGCCGGGACGTTCTCGCCGAGCGGCAGCACGTTCAGGCCGATGCCGAGGACCACGCTGGTCTCTTCACCGGCGGCGGCCTCCGCCAGGATGCCCGCGCATTTGGCGCGCTCCGGCCCGGCCAGGACGTCGTTCGGCCACTTGAGGACGGCGTCGACGCCCAGGCTCGCGGCGACCTCCCGGACCGCGAGGCCCGCGACCACGGAAAGTGAACCCAAATTGGCGAACGGAACGTCGCGCGGACGCAGCAGCACGCTGACGTAAAGGCCTGATCCCTTCGGCGAAGACCACTGCCGAGCACGGCGGCCGACTCCGGCCGTCTGCTCTTCGGCGATCAGCACGGTGCGGTCTTCAGCCCCCTTCACGGCGGCTTCCCGCAGGTCGGCGTTGGTGGACCCGGTGCTCGCCACGACCTGGATCGCGGCGTACCGGCCGGACAGCGCGGCACTCAGACGCTCGGCGTCGAGCGCTCCCGTCTCACTCATTTGTCCAGAATATGAGAGTCCCCCTAACGTGCAAGGCGTTCGCTCGTTACGCAGAGGTGGTCTCCAATAACCTGGACGGCGTGACCGAGCCCGAGTCCGCCCCGAGCGCGTCCCCCGCCAGCCCGAAGAAGTCCTGGGCGCGCGGTGTGGCGATGCGAAGCCTGGTCGCCCTCCCGCTGGTCGCGGGGCTCGCGACGGCGGGCTGGCTGCTCGCGGGCGGCAACGATCCGGCGCCCGCCGACGGGATCGGGCAGGCTCCCGTCCCCGCCGCCAACCGGGACCCGGCCACCGTCGGCGGCGGCGCGGGTCCGTCGGTCCTCGAAGTCAGCGCACCGGTCAAGGCCCAGGAGACGCCGAAGGGCGCCCGGCCGCTCGAAGAGTGGGCCGCCAAACTCGCGGGCCCCCTCGACATCCCGGCGAAATCGCTGATCGGCTACGCGAACGGCGAACTGGCGCTACGCGGGGAGCAACCGAACTGTCACCTCTCCTGGGTCACCCTGGCCGGGGTCGGCGCGGCGAGCTCGAACCACGGACGCGGCGGCGAGAACCCCCTCGGCCTGTCAGCGCAGCAGTGGAAGAAGCACGGCTCGTCGATCCCCGGCATCGCGAAACCCGCGCTCGCCGACCCCGACTCCGCCTCGGTCGCCGCCGGTCGCGCGCTGTGCGCCTCCGGAGCCGACCTCGGCGGCGGCAACGGCTGGTGGAAGGCGATTGCCGGCTACCAGGGCGGCAAGGGCAACGAGGCCGAACTGTTCCGCCAGCGCGTTCTCGGCAACGCCCAGCTTTACGCGACCCTGTCCCTCGACCCGGCGCGAGGCTCCAGCCCCGCGGTGAAGGCGACCCGGTTCGCCCTCGGCCAGCTGGGCCTCCCGTACGTGTGGGGCGGCAACGGGCCGGAAGCGGGCGCGGCGGGCTTCGACTGTTCCGGGCTGACGAAGGCGTCCTACGACGAAGCCGGTGTCGGGCTGCCGCGGACCGCGGACAGCCAGTTCCGGGCACTGCCGCAGGTCCCCGGCGGCCAGGAGCCGAAGCTCGGCGATCTCGTGTTCTACGGGAACCCGGCGACGCGGATCCATCACGTCGGGCTCTATCTCGGAAACGGCCTGATGATCAACGCGCCCACCGAAGGCCAGGCGATCCAGATCCACACGTACCACTCGAAGGGCGACGACTACACCGGCGCCGGACGGCCCGCGGCTTAGCGCCGGTAGGGCCACCGCAGCCGGTGGACGGCTGGCATCGGCATGTCCCGTGAGAACGGCCAGCCGATTCCCGGGACAAGTCCGGCCAGCAGACGGGACACGAAAGTCCCGTGACTCCCCACCAGTACGACGCCTCCGGCATGCTGCTCCGCGAGCTTTTCGACGGCGGCGATCGCCCGCGCCGTCAGCTGCTGCAAGCTCTCGGCGCCAGAACGGGCGAAATCCGGGTCGGCCCAGCTGCGCGCGTAGTGCACGGCGTACTCCGTCGTCGGTTCCAGGCCCGAGTCCCACTCGCGTAGTTCCCAGCGTGTGCTGACTTCGAGTCCGGCTTTCCTGGCCGCCGGCTCGACCGTCGCGACCGCTCTGCGGTACGGACTCGACACGACCGCCGTCGGCTTCATCGCGGCGAGTTCGATGGCTAGAAGTTCCGAAGCCGCCACACCCGCCGCAGTCAGTGGCCGATCGGGGTCGTCGGGAGCGCCCGGCGGAGGCGGAACGGACTCGGCGTGTCGGACGAGAACGATTTCGCAGGTCACCAGCGGTCGGCCAGCCACTCGAGCGCGGCTTCCCCGTGGCGGAGGACCGAGATGTGCCCGTCCTCGGGAAACGTCCGTGCCTCGGCGGTGGCGATCTGCCGGGCGAGCCACTCCCCGTGCCCGAGAGGCGCGATCCGATCCTCGCCGCCGTGCAGGAGCAGCACCGGTGCCCCGACGTCGGACGGCCGGAACCCCCACGGCGCGACGTACGCGAGATCGTCGTCGATCAGCCCGCCCGGCCCGCCCTCGACCGCGGGGCCGACGACGTCGAGGAGCCACTTCCAGTCGCCTGACAAGGCCGCGTGATCCGACGCGGTGAACATCTCGGCGTCGTACTCGGCCGTTGCCTCGTAGTTCTCCTTCTCCGCTCGCCCGGCCAAGGCCGCCGTCAGAGAGCCGACTCCCGCCGAGCTCATTCCCGCGAACCAGTCCAGATCGCCACCGTCGTACGGAGCCATGCTCGCGACACCGACCACCGCCGAAACACGCTCCGGCAGCAGGGCCGCGCAGGCGAGCGCGTGCGGCCCGCCCCCGGAATGACCGAAGACCGCGAACCTCTCGATGTTCAGGGCGTCGGCGATCGTCGCGACATCGGCCGCCGCCGAGGCGACGTTCCTTCCCCGCCTCGGCGTCGAGCCGCCATAGCCGGGCCGGTCGTACGACACCCACCTCAGGCCGAGTCGTTCGGCGGCGGGGAACAGCGGTGACGGCGGAGCACCGATGTTCGGGGTCCCGTGATGCCAGAAGACCACCGGGCCGGTTCCGCCCGTGTCGTACGTGTGCAGCGTGGTCCCGTCCCCCAGGTCCACGTCGGACTCGTTCACCATGTGCCGAGCGTACTGACGGCGAACGACAAATCCGCTGTACCGTCGGCGACCATGACCGACCGGACGCGCCGGAGCTACGACCTCGTGGCCGACAGGTACGCCGAGGAACTGAGCGACGAACTCCGGCACAAACCCCTGGATCGCGCCTTGCTCGACGCCTTCGCCGAACTCGTTCACGAAGGAACGGTCGCGGACATCGGCTGCGGCCCGGGACAGGTCGCCGCCCATCTGGCCTCTCGAGGCTCGCGCGTCATAGGCCTGGATCTCTCGACCGCGATGTGCGCGGCCGTCCGACGCCGCACCTCTCTACCGGCGTGTGCCGCGGACATGACGGCGTTGCCCCTGCGAGCAGCGGCGCTGGACGGGCTTGTCTGCCTCTACGCGACCATCCATCTCGACGACGACCAGCGGGCGGCGGCCTACCGCGAGTTCGCCCGGGTCCTGCGGCCCGGCGGGTACGCCTTGCTCTCCTTCCATGTCAGTGATCCCGACTACCCCGACGGTGGGGTGAAGACCCTCGGCACCTGGTGGGGTCGCGACGTCGACTTGGATTTCCGGTTCCTCGACCCGGACGCCGAGGTCTCGGCGTCGCGCGCCGCGGGTTTCGACCTCGTCGCCCGCCTCGATCGCGGGCCGCACCCCGGCTTCGAGCACCCCAGCGAGCGGTGCACGCTGCTGGTGCGTCGGGCAACCTTGACCTAGACCTCTCTCTTCGAGCTTCAGGAGCCACATGTCGCGCTTTCACGAAATCAAGCACCGGGTGGCCACGACCTTCCAACGACACGTGGGCAACCCGCTCCTCGTCCGGCTGCCGAATCAGCCGATCCTCGAGACCACCGGGCGCAAGTCCGGGGTCCCCCGGCAGACGCCGATCGGTGGCCGCCGGGTGGGCTGTGAGTTCTGGATCGTCTCGGAGTTCGGCGAGAAGTCGCAGTACGTCCGCAACATCCAGGCGGATCCGCGCGTCCGGGTTCGGCTCAAGGGCCAGTGGCACACCGGCACGGCGCATCTCCTCCCGGACGACGACCCCCGCGCCCGGCTGAAGGCCCTGCCCAGGTTCAACAGCGCCGCCGTACAGGCGATCGGCACGGACCTCCTCACCATCCGGGTCGATCTCGACGGCTGAACGGATTTTGCCTTGACGCCAAGGTCAAGGTTTACGCTCGGAACCATGCGGATCGGCGAACTCGCCGCGCGTACCGGAACCACCACGCGCGCGCTGCGTTTCTATGAGTCACAAGGGCTTCTCGACGCACGGCGCGCGTCGAACGGATACCGGGAGTACGACGAGGACGATTACCGTCTGGTCAACGAGATCCTGACCCTGCAAGCGGTCGGGCTCAGCCTCGAGGACACCAGGCCGTTCGTCGAGTGCTTGCGCGCGGGTCACGAGACCGGCGACTCGTGCGCCGATTCGATCGAGGTCTACCAACGCAAACTCGCCGAGGTGGACGCCTGTCTGGCCAGGTTGAACGAAGCGCGGGACAGCCTGCTGGCCAAGCTGGCGGGCGCGTTGAAAACGCCGCCGGGTCCGTGTGTCGTCATCCAGGAAACCGAGGAGACCTGAATGTCATCCCTTTCTGTCGTCACCGATGAGACCTTCCGGGAACTCGTCCTGGAGCAGGACAAGCCCGTCCTGGTGGACTTCTGGGCGCAGTGGTGCCCGCCTTGCCACATGATCGCGCCGGTGCTCGCCGAGATCGCCGAGGAGCGCGCCGACGCGCTGATCATCCGTAAGCTGAATTCCGACGAAAACCCTCTGACGGCAAGGGATTATCAAGTCATGTCCTTGCCGACACTGATCCTCTTCCGTGACGGGAGTCCGGTGTGGACGACCGTCGGCGCCAAGCCGAAAGCCCGGCTGCTGGCGGACCTGGACGCCGTTCTGCAGACGACCGGCGTCTGAGCGCGGGCCTCGGTCGGTCGCCGTTGAAGGCCACACCAGCCTTTCCGCAGTGTCGCGAAAGCCACTTTCGGGACATCAGACGTCGCGAAAATGGCTTTCGCGACACAGCCGCTCTGCATCCGGAGTAGAGAAAGAAAACCTCCTCCCGTTGTCAACCTCCCCCACG
>NZ_JBVILA010000010.1:0-8557 GCF_055580625.1 Amycolatopsis sp. NPDC031561
TTTTTTTTTTTCTCTCCTCCCCCCCCCCCCCCCCCCCCCCCCCCCCCCCCCCCCCCCCCCCCCCCCCCCCCCCCCCCCCCCCCCCCCCCCCCCCCCCCCCACACCCGGGCTGGCTGGCGCGGCCCTCACGAGACTCGACCCACCACGCCACCGGCCGCCCTGGCTCGCCTCTGCGGTACATAAAGGCCCCCTTCCTTGCGCCTAGGTACAGGAAGGGGGCCTTCATGTACTTGGGGAAGGGGTCCTTCACGCGCCGCCGCCCGTGAAGGCCTCCTTCACTACCTTCAGGGTAGGCAAGGAGGCATTCACGGACCTGCGACCAACTCCAGCCACAAGCAGCAGGTACCTAAGACCCCTTTGGCTCTAACCCGAAACGCCACTCACGACCAACCCGCCCCAGCCGCAAACCACCGGCCGCTAGGGCTTCACGGCGCTTCGGGGGCGGTCGCGGGCAGCAGCTCCCGCAACATGGCCAGCAGTTCCCGCCGGTCCCCGGCCCCGAGTTTCCCCCGGATCCGGGCCATGTGGTGTTCCACGGTCTTGCCCGAGATGAACAGCTTGCTCCCGGCCTGCTTGTAGGTCAGCCCGTCGACGACCAGCCGGGCGACCTCCAGTTCCCGTTCGCTCAGGGTGCTCAGACCGGTGGCCGCGACGGGTTCCGGAGCGCGGCCTTGGAACTGCCGGGCCGCTTCGAGCAGCTGGACCATCGCCTTGCGGTCCGAAGTCCGGATCGCCGCCTGTCCGACCAGCCGGGAGGCGTCCCAGCAGAGCCCGAGTTCGTGCAGTTCCGACGCCGCCGCGGTGATGACCTCGGGATCGAAGCTCCCGGTCAGGACGGCGAGCCAGCCGCTCGCGGCGGCGGCGAGTGCGGCCGGATAGCGGCCGCAGGGCGCGAAAGCGTTCAGCGCGGACAGGTGGTCCGCGGCCGAAGAGTGATCCTCGACGGTGATGGCGGCGTGCAGCTCGTGCCAGCGCAGGGTGGCCGTCCACAGTGGAGGGTTGCCGAGCGCGTCGAGGACGGTGTGCGCCCGTTCCAGGTGCCCGGCCAGTTTGGCGCTCGCGCCGCCCCGCGCGGCCGCGATCGTGAGTTCTCCCAGCGGCAGCAGCGAATACAGGTCCGGCTGCTGGCGCATCGACGCCTGGTAGGCGCGGTCCCAGGATCGTTGCATCCCGGGAAGGTCACTCGACCGTCGCGCCAGGCCCAGTTGGAGGGTGGCGGCGAAGAGTTCGTCGCGGGCTTCGAGGCCGTCCGGCGGCATCAGGGCTTCGGCGGCCGTCTTGAGGTCGCCCGCGGTCATCGCGACCCAGCCGAGCAGCAGCCGGTGCCGTTTCGCGAGCAGGTCTCCGCCGATCCGCCCGGTCACCGCGCGGCTCAGCACCGATTCGGCCAGCGCGAGTTCGCCGGAATGCAGTCCCACCAATGCCGCTAGGGCCGCCGGGCTGTCCGGGAGCGGTGCGGGCGCCCCGGCCGATTCCAGCATCGACGCCGCGCCCAGCAGGGCCGACAGGGTTTCGGCACCGCAGCCGGACACCGAGCCGGTGATCGCGCGCGCCGTCCGCGAGGCGGCGTTCGCGAACAGGGTCGGGACTTCGGGGGTTTCCAGTACGCCCTGGGCTGCTTCGAGTTTTCCGGTGCCCAGCAAGGCGATCGCGGCGAACGCCTTCGATCCGGCCCGGCCGGACCATTGGTACAGCTCGGCGCTGTGCGCCAGTTCGCCGCGATGCGCCAGCACGGTCGCGGCCACTTCGGCGCCCGCGGCCCTGGCGTCCGTGTCCGAGGTGCCGCCGAGCATCCCGTCGCCGAGCCGGAGCGCGGTGTCGAGGTCTCCGGCCAGCGCCGCGGCGTGCGCCCAGCCGACGGTGAGCGCCGCGCCGCGCCCACCGGCCTCGGACGCCGCTTCGTAGAACCGCGCCGCGAGTTTCGTGTCGTCGGGCATCGCCTCACGCGCGGCCGCCTCGAAGGCCGCCGCCGCGCTCGCGCCCGAACTTCCCGTTCCCAGCAGGGAACGAGCGAGGTCCAGCACCGGAAGTCCGTCGCGCAGCTGGAGTTCCACCAGCCGTTGCAGCACCGTCAGCCGTCGTCCCGGCGATCCCCAAGCGCGGACGGCTTCGGCGGCGATCGGCAGCAGGACGTCGTCCTCGCCGAGGAGCCCGGTCGCCCTGGCGTCGTCGAAGACCTCCGGCAGGCCTTCGCGATCGCGGTTGAGCAGTGCCGCCAGGAGATCGAGGTTCCGGCCCGCGCCTGCCTCGGCCGCGATCAGGTAGCGGTGCACGTCCTCGTCCAGCTGCTCCAGTTCACCGCGGAATTCCGCGAGCCCGCCGGTGACCGCGCGGAGCACGAGCCCCGGCACACCACCGGTTCTGACGTGGACTTCTCCGGCCGTCGCCCCGTCGCCACCGGCGTACTCGACGAGCCGCCGGACGTCGTCGACACCGAACGCGCCCAAGGACACCGATCTACCGAAGGAATCCGCGAGCGCGCGCAGCGCCTTGGTCCGCGTCGTCGTTCTGCAGGCGAGTACGACGGGCACGGTCGTTTCCTCCGCCCGTGCCTTGATCTTCGCGATCTCGTTTTCGCCGAGCTGGTCGGCGTCGTCGACGAGCAAGGCCTCGACACCGGCACTCGCGTAATGGCGTCCGAGCAGGCCGAGCAGATGGGTCTTCCCGTGCCCGCCGGGGGCGACGACGGTGAGCCGCACCGGGAGTTCCGGGGCGGCGGTCACCTCGTCGAGCAGACGCCGGGCACCCGGATGGATGATGCCGGGCTTGTCGAGCAATGCGTTCAACAGCGACCTTCGGGGGAGGGCTGGGTGGCGCCGGGGGTGTGCGGCGCGCACGAGGTCGGCGTGGTGGGCGGGGCTTCGGGACCCTTGTCCGCGGTGGCTTCTCGGGTGGTCAGGGTGAGCAGCAGGGCGGTCGCGGCCAGCACCGCGACCGCGGTCCCGGCGACGAGGGGCTTGCGACGGCTGAGCAGTTTCGCCGCCCCGGTGCGTTCTGGCAAGGGGAACGGGGTGATGTCCACCGGTGGCCGTTCGGGCCGCTCGGTGAGTTCCGGAGTGTCGTCGACGCGGGGGAGCAGGGTGGTTTCCACGGTCGCCACGGCATTCGAGGGTTGCAGAACGTCACGTCGCGCGGCGATGTTGGCCGCGCCGGTCGCCACCGTCAGCACCGGATCACTCGAGGCGAAGACGGGGCACGGCGTCCGGCCGGGAACCGGCGGGGCCTCGCCGCAGAGCACGATGCCCGCCAGCGCCTGCGGCTGGATCCCGGCGCCGTGCGCGAGTTCGAAGACCTTGCCGATGGCCTCGCCGGGGTCGACGCCTTCGACCGTCTTGACCGGCAGCCAGCCGTTGATCCCGGCGGTAGCGATCGTTACCACCGCGCCGTCCGGGCCGAATTCGCAGATACCGGCGGTGACCTCACCTTGCGGGGCGAGGTAAGCGTGCAGCGCGGCGATGGGCGCCGGTACCAGCATGGCGCGGGGGAAGCCGGCTTCGGCCAGCGCCCGGCGCAGCAGGTCGCGGCGGAACGAACCCCAGCCGACGGGGTGCGTGAGCACGATGTCCTGCGGTTTCTCGCCGAACCTCTCGGCCGCCTGATCCACCGCGGCGTCCACGAGGACGGCGCTGAGGGATTCGGCCGGGAACCGTTCGCCGCCGACGATCACGGGGACGTCGTCACCGACCCGCTCGTGGAACCCGGTCAGCAGCCGGGCGGGCGCGGACCGGCCCGCTTCGACGGCGGCGTCCCCGGTGAGCAGGTAGCCGTCGTCGTCGAGGAACACCGCGGACGCCGCCGACGGGCCGCGTGCGCCGAGCCACGACGGCTCCGGCACGCCCCAGCCGTCGCCCTGGTTCACGCAGGTGGCGGCGGTGGTGCGGGTCGAGGCGATATCGATGCCGAGGACGTAGGGCAACGAGCATCCTCCTTCGCTTGACCAGCCCCTAAGGACCTCATAGGGCCACTCACCCGAACGGCTTGACCCATCCGGGTGAGAGTTGGCATTAAACCCAACCGGATGCGTCTCGGTTAAGCCCCTAACGCCCTAACGATGTCATACCGATCCCCTATTGGCTGAGTGAGTGACGACCAGGAGTGATCCCCGATGTGCTGAGAGGTACCGGCTCACTAACTTCGGTGACCTGCGCTCAGCCGTGCCCTCCGGCCGCTGCGCCAGCCCCACCGACTAGACCACCAGGAGAGTCCTTCCATGGGTTCCGTCCAGACCCTGCACGACTTCACGCTGAACCTGCTGAACGACACCGCCGCCCGCGTGGCGTTCGCCAACGACCCGCAGCAGGTCCTCGCCGACGCCGGCCTCGGTGACATCAACGCCGCCGACGTGCACGAGGTCGTCCCGCTGGTGCTCGACTTCGTCCCGGTCGACACCGCCACCGACGTCACCGGCACCGCCGCGGCGACCGCCGACAACCTGGCGGGCTTCGGCGGCGTCGCGAACGTCGTCAACGGCACCGACGGCGAGTGCGCGGACGGTGTCCAGGGCGCGATCGACCAGCTCACCGCGCTGACCGCCGGCCTGCCGGTCGCCGTCCCGGGTGCGGGCGAACTGCCCAGCCTCCCGAGTCTGCCCGACGCCGGTCTCCCGGGTCTGCCGGAGCTGGGCGGCCTTCCCGCGGTCCCGGCCGTGCCCGCCGTGGGCGACCTGCCGGTCGACCTCCCGGGCCTGCCCGCCGTCCCGGCCGTCTCCGACGTGACCGACGTGTCGAACGCCGCCGCCGGCGTGACCGCCCTCGCGCAGAACACCGTCGGCAGCTTCGGCCTGACCGGCGACCTTTCGGACCTCGACGCCGTCTCCGCCGTCCCGGCCGGTGGCCTCGCCAACGGTGCCGTCGACACCGCGACCGACCTGGTCCACGACGTCCCGGCCGTGGACGCGGTTCCGGCCGTCGACTCGGTCCCGGCCGTCGGTGACCTGAGCAGCGACCTGCCCCGCGTCGACGGTGTCGCGGGCGGTGCCCCGGACTTCCTGTCGACCGTGGGTGACCTGACCAGCGTCATCGGCCAGGTCGGTGTCGCGGACGTCACCACCAAGGTGCACGACATCGCGGGCAAGGCGCACGACATCGGCAACGGCAACATCGCCAACGACGTGACCGACAACGTCGCGACCGACGTCACCGACAACGTCGTGAACGACGTCGCGAACCACGCGGGCGTCAACGACGTGCACGACGTCGTCTCCGGCGTGGCCAACAACATCGGCCACGTGGGCGACATCAACCTCGGTGCGGGCGACATCGCCTCGCACAACGACATCCACATCGGCTGAGCTGAAAATCCTTCATCTCTCACCGTGTGCACGGGCCCCGCGATCGCACCAGGTCGCGGGGCCCTCGCGGCATGTTGGCCCATGCCACATTGATTCCGCGCTTGGTTAAGGGAACACTGCATCCCCGTGACAGCCCCCGCCTGGCTCGACGTGCTCAACGAGACCTTGGACGCCTGTGCCGCCCACGGTCGCGCCGACCTGGCCGAACGCCTGCGGCGGAGACGGGACCAGCAGGTACCGGGCACCCGGATCGCGGTGGTCGGCTTTCCCAAGCAGGGCAAGGGTTACCTGCTCAACGCGCTGCTGAACGCCCCGGTCTGCGCGGTCGGGGACGCGAGCACCCCCGCCGTCCCCACCGAGATCGGGTACGCCCCCGACGCGGCCGCCACCCTGGTCGGGCGCGCCAGGGAAAGCGTGCCGGTGGCCGATCTCGCCAAGGAACTCGAGATCAGGCCGCCCGGTTCCCTGCGCCGGGTCGAGGTCGGCCTGCCGCGTGAACTGCTCGGCACGGGTCTGGTGCTGGTGGACACCCCGGCGATAGGGGATCCGCGCTCGCCGCGCACGGCGGCCACCCTCGACGTCCTCGCCGACGCGCACGCGGTGATCCTCGTCTCCGACGCGACGCAGGAACTCCAGCCCGCCGAACTCGCGCTGGCCCGGCACATCCGGACCTGGTGCCCGGCACTGGTGCTGGCGCTGACCAAGATCGACGTCAGCCCGGACTGGCGGGAACTCGCCGCCCGCAACCGCACCGCGCTTTCCGAGACCGGTGTCGTCGCCGATGTCTTCCCCGTGTCCGCGACGGTGCGCCAAGCCGCCGCGAAGGCCGGTGACGCCGGCCTCAACGGACGGTCCGGTTTCCCGGAACTCCTGAACTGGGTGGGGGAACAGGCCTCGCGCCCGATCGAACGCACCCGGGCGCTCGCCGCCGCGGTGAGCGTCCGTGCGGCGGCGGTCGAACTGGTCGAGACCCTGCAGACGCGGATCGACGCCGTCTCGCAGGACGGCGGGATCGACCAGGTCACCCTGCTGCACCAGGCACAACGGCGCACCGAGGAACTGCGGCGGCAGAACGTCCGCTGGCAGAACCTGCTGTCGGACGAGATCACCGATCTGGTCTCCGACGCCGAATACGACCTGCGCGAGCGGACCCGGCAGATCGTGCGGCATATCGACCGCACCTTCGACGAAGGCGACCCGGTGCAGATCTGGCCGGATTTCCAGACCTGGCTGGAAGAGAACCTCGCCGAGGCCGTCGAGACGAACTACAACTGGGTGTCCGACCGGTCGACGTGGATCGCGCACGCGGTGGCCACGAGTTTCGGGCCGCGTTACGGCCAGGCGCCGGAACTTCCGCTGACCGGATCCGGAGTGGACTCGATCCCCGAGGTCGGCGCCCCCAAGATCGAGCGGTTCAAGATCGGGCAGAAACTCTTCACCGGCTTGCGCGGTTCCTACGGCGGCGTGCTGATGTTCGGCCTGGTCACGAGTCTCGCCGGGCTGCCGCTGATCAACCCGGTGTCCCTCGGCGCCGGTGTCGCGTTCGCCACGAAGAGCGTGCGCGACGAAGGCGGGATGCGGTTGCAGCGGCGGCAAGCGCTGGCGAAGGCCGCGGCGCAGCGTCATGTCGACGACGTGTTCATCCGGTTCAGCAAGGAGATCAAGGACGAGATCCGCCAGGTCCAGCGGCGGCTGCGCGACCATTTCGCCGCGCTGTCGGACGACCTCGCGGAAGAACTGACCCGCCAACGGGAACTGATCATCGCCGGATCCGCCGAACGGGACCGGCGCACCCAGCGGGTCAAGAAGGAGATCGACCGGCTCGCCGCCCTGCACCGGAAGGCGGGCGCGCTCGGCAGCGGCGCGGCGCCGCGCCGGGAGCTTTCGGCGTGACCGCTCTCGATGTCCGTGAGCTGCTGAGTGAAGCCGCTGCGCTCTACCGGGACCGCCCGCACGCGGTGGCGATGCTGCGCGAATGCCTGGAGCGGCTGGAAGAACCGCTGCGCGTCGGATTCGTCGGCACGCCGGGGACCGGGAAGTCCACTTTGGTCTCCGCGCTGTCGGAATGGCCGACGCGGGCCCTGCGCGACCTCGATCTGTTCGACACCCCGGCGCTCGCCGAACACGTCGACGCGACGGTGCGCCTGGTGCGTCACCTCGAACCCGACGAACTCGCCGGCGCCCGGCCGGTGGGCGGTTCGGCGTTCGCCCGGCAGAGCGCGGTGAACTCGGTGCTGGTGCTCGGCAGGGCCGACGAGGTCGGCGCGGGCCGGATCGACGCGCTGCTCACCGCGAAACAGCTGGCGCGGCGGGCTTGGCGCGAGGACCCGGACTGCGCGGGGTTCCAGGGAGTCATCGCCGTCGCCGGGCAACTGGGTTACGCGGGGCGTGCGCTGCGGGACGACGAGTTCGCGGTGCTGCGCGCGCTGGCGACGGTCTCCCGTCAAGAACTGGAACGGTATCTCCTGTCCGTGGATTCCTTTGTGGACGATCCGTTCCCGGTGGGAGTCCCGCCGGAGTCGAGGAAACACCTGGTGTCACGGTTCGGGCTCTACGGCGTCCGGCTCGCGATCACCCTGATCCGCACGGGCTGCGAGAGCAGGCTGAAGCTTTCGGCGGAACTCGTGCACCGCAGTGGTCTCGGCGACCTGCGGGACGCGCTCGCGGGATGCTTCGTCGCCAGGGCCGAAGCGTTGAAGGCACGCACGGCGGTGCTGCGGCTGGAAGGCCTGCTTTCCGCCGAACCGATCCCGCACGGCGACCGGCTGGCCGCACGCGTGGAGCGGTTCGCCGCGGCCGCGCACGACTTCCGGGAACTGCGGCTCATCGCCGACATCCGCGGCGGCCGCACGGCGTTGTCCGGGGAAGTCGCGGAGGAGGCCGCCCGGCTGCTCGGCGCGCAGGGCCTCGCGCCCACCGAGCGGCTCGGCCTCGAACCCGACGCGGACCCGGCCGAGATCCACGCGGGCGCCGAAAGCGCGCTCGCCGGATGGCGGCACGAGGCGGAACGGGCCGACGCCGCGCACCCCGAACGGGCCGCGGCGCGCGTGATCGTCCGCTCGGTGGAAGGACTGCTCAGCCTCTTCGTGGCCTGACGGCCCCTTTCCCGCAGGGGATGGGGAAGCCGAATGTGGCGTGGTCGTGGGTGGGGCCGGTGACGGGGTGAAGGGGGTCCTTCGCAGCGTCCGATGCCGAGTGGCCGTGGGGGGGGGGGGGGGGGTTGGGGGGGGGGGGGGGGGGGAGGGGGGGGTGGGGGGGGGGGAAGGG
>NZ_JBVILA010000010.1:8567-48852 GCF_055580625.1 Amycolatopsis sp. NPDC031561
GGAGCCAGGTGCTTGGTGCAAAAAACCCCTTTTTGGGGATCTTGGGTCCCGAAAGTGGCTTTCGCGACGTCCCGGGAGGCTGGTGTGGCCTTCCCGGTTGCGTTGTGGCTGAACCCAAGGTGTTCGAAGGCGTGACTCGCGTGATTGGAGCCGGATCTCGCGTGATCAGAAGGCGAACTCCGTGAGCGTCTCCCGATCACGTGAGATCCGGCTCCAAGCACACGTGATCCGTCTCTGATCACACAGCCGGCACTTCCAGCCCTGGCTCCACCCCACGACCGACGCCGAAAACGACACGAGCACGCCACGTTTGCCCTCCTCCTCAGTAACGCTCTTTGCCACTCACGACCCCCTCGCAAACCGGGGCTGGTCCCGCGTCAGGCGTTGCCGAGCACCCGGGTCACGGTGATCTCGATGACCACGCGCTCCGGGTTCGGTTTGGGCTCCCGATAGCGCGCGGCGTAACGGTTTTCGGCGTCACGCACCGACTCCGGATCCTCGCGCAGCACCGCGCGTCCCTCCAAAGTGGACCATCGCGGGCCGTCGATCTGGCAGGCGGCGACCGGAATGCCCTTTTCGTCCGCTTCCTTGATCATCCGGGCCTTCTTGGACGAGCGGAACGTGATCACGCGGGCGATCCCGGTCTCGAAGTCCACGGTGACCCCGACGGCGACGACGTGCGGGGTCCCGTCGGGGCGGACGGTGGTCAGGGTGGCGAGATGCCGTTCGGTCCAGAATTCCCGGAAGGTCTCGCCGCGCGCGCTCAGGTCGATCGTCATGTGCTCACGCTAGGCCACCGTTCACGTAAGCGTCATTTGAGGTAATAGTAAGGAAACTTTCTTAACTCTCTTGTTTTTGGCAGACCCGGATGTCACCCTCGAAAAGCGCCGCCGCCACCAACGACGTTTCCGGAGGAGCCATGAGAAAGACCGTTCGGACAGTGCTGGCCGCGGCCGCGCTGACCGCCGGGCTGGTCGCCACGACCGCCCCCGCCACCGCGGCCACCGCTCAAGGAACCCCTTACCTGCCGGGTGTTCTCCGCCCGTCGGTGTCCCAGGCGACGCAGGACGCGGCACTCGCCAAGTACTACGACTTCTGGAAGAAGAACTTCCTCACCACCAAGTGCGGGACGGGCACCTACGCGGTCAAGGCGCCGGACGCCGACCACGCCTTCGTCGCCGAGGGTCAGGGTTACGGGATGACCATCGCGGCCATGATGGGCGACAAGGACCCGCAGGCCCGCTCCGTGGTCGACGGCATCCTGAAGTTCGTGAAGGCGCACCCCTCGTCGATCGACAAGGACCTCCACGCCGCCGAGCAGGACGCGAGCTGCAAGAGCGTCAACGGCACCGACTCGGCGACCGACGGCGACCTCGAAATCGCCTACGGCCTGCTCATCGCCGACAAGGTCTGGGGCAGCGGCGGCTCGGTGAACTACAAGGCCGAGGCGCAGCGGATCATCAAGGCGATCAAGCGCAGCGAGGTGCACCCCACCACCAAGTTCATGCGGCTGGCCGACTGGGCCGACGAGGGCAAGTACATCAACAGCTCGCGGTCTTCCGACTGGATGCCGGGTCACCTCCGTGCCTTCGAGAAGGCCACCGGCGACTCGTTCTGGGGTCAGGTCCGCACCCGGCAGGAGCAGGCCGTCACCCAGCTCCAGCAGCAGTACGCGCCGAAGACCGGGCTGATCCCGGACTTCGTCGTCAACACCAACTCCACGCCGAAGCCCGCCCCGGCGGACTTCCTCGAAGGCAAGGACGACAAGTACAGCTACAACGCCTGCCGTGACCCGTGGCGCCTCGGCGTCGACGGTGTCACCGTCTCGGGCAGTCCGGCGCAGGGCCAGGTGCGGAAGATGAACACCTGGATCCAGCAGACGACCGGCGGCGACCCGGCCAAGATCACCACCGGCTACACGCTGTCGGGCGCCAAGATCTCCGGCGAGTCGGGTCAACACCCCTGCTTCACCGCGTCGTTCGCCATCGCGGCGATGAACGACCCGGGCAGCCAGGCCTGGCTGGACAAGCTGTGGACCCGCGTCACCACCTGGACGCCGAACGCCACGGACTACTACGGCACCGGCATCACCGTGCAGGTCCTGCTCATCCTCTCCGGTAACTACATCGCTGTCTGACCTCCCGTGAAGGCCCCCTTCCCTCGGCTCAGCCGAGGGAAGGGGGCCTTCACGCGCGAAACGGACATCCACCGGACAGGATTTCAACACTCAGTTGACCTCTTCAACAGCCAGTTGTAGCGTCGGCGACCATCCGAAGCCTGTGGAGGTCCGTCATGCCGTCGACGCCGCTCACCCTGACCCGAACCTGGCGCTTGGCCGTGCTCACCGGCCTGGCCGCACTCGTCACCGCGGCCTGCGGAGGCGGGCCCGACGGGGCAGGCGGCCAGGAACCCGCGGCACCGGGGGCGCCCGCCGCGATCCCGGACACGACCGCCCTGATCGAGGCCGTCCAGAAGGACGCCGCCGTCGCCCTGCCCGCGAAATACACGCAGGCCGGGATGCTGCACCTGGCGTCGAACCTGCAGTCCGCGCCCAACAACTTCTACGCCGCCGACGGCAAGACCCCGATCGGCTACGAGGTCGACCTCGCCAAGGCCATCGGCAAGAAGCTGGGCGTCACCGTGCACCACCAGGACATGGCGTTCGGTTCGCTGATCACGAGTCTCCAGTCCGGCCGCGTCGATCTCACGATGGCCGCGATGAACGACACCAAGACCCGTCAGGCGCAGATCGATTTCGTCGACTACTTCTCCTCCGGCATCACGATCATGGTCCGCAAGGGAAATCCCGACCAGATCTCCGGCCCGGACGCTTTGTGCGGCAAGAACGTCGCGGTCGTGCAGGGCACGAGCCACCAGAAGTTCGCCGAAGAACAGAACGGCAAATGCACGCAGGGCGGCAAGCCCGCGCTCACCGTGACCGCGACGGACAGCGACACCCAGAACCAGAACCAGCTCCGCACCGGGCGGGTCGCCGCCATCCTCAACGACCTGCCCAGTGCGGTCTACATCTCGCGGACCGCGGGCGAGGGCAAGTTCTTCGAGGTCGTCCCCGGTGAGCCGCTCAACGGCGGGCCGTACGGCATCGGCGTCAACAAGGAGAACAAGCCGCTGGCCGAGTCCGTCCAGAAGGCCTTGCAGTCCCTGATCGCCGACGGCTCGTACGGCAAGATCCTCCAGGCCTGGGGCGTCGAGCAGGGCGCGGTCAAGGAGGCGAAGCTCAATGGCGGAAGCTAGGCGGTCAACCATTCAGCCGCTGCCGATCGTCCGGCTGAGGCACTGGGGCCGCTGGGTCAGCGCCGTCGTCATCCTCGTGTTGCTGGTCCTGCTCGGGATCGCGCTCGGGAACGCCCAGATCCAGTGGGATTCCGTCCCGGAGTTCCTGTGGTACCGGGTGATGGCGGTCGGTCTGCTCAACACCGTGCTGCTCGCGGTGATCGCGCAGGGTTCGGCGATCGTCATCGGGATCGTGATCGCGTTGATGCGCCGGTCGGCGAATCCGGTGGCGCGCTGGTTCGCGGCAGGCTACATCTGGCTGTTCCGCGGGCTTCCGGTGCTGCTGCAGATCCTGATCTGGTACAACCTGGCGCTGGTCTTCGAGTCCATCTCGATCCCGCTGCCGTTCGGCGGCTACCTGCTGCACGAGCAGACCAACGTGCTGATCACCGCGTTCACCGCGGCGCTGCTCGGCTTGGCGCTCAACGAAAGCGCGTACATGGCGGAGATCGTCCGCGCCGGCCTGAACAGTGTCGACAGTGGACAGACGGAGGCGGCGAAGTCGATCGGGATGTCACCGGGCGCGACGTTGCGCCGGGTGGTGCTGCCGCAGGCGATGCGGGTGATCATCCCGCCGACCGGCAACGACTTCATCAACATGCTCAAGGGGACTTCGATGGCGTCGGTGATCGGCGTGACCGAACTGATCCACGCCGCGAACAACATCTCGTCCAACAATCTGCTGGTGATGGAGACGCTGCTGGCCGCCGCGGTCTGGTACATGGTCGTGGTGACCGTCGCCGGGGTCGGGCAGCACTATCTGGAGCGGGCCTTCGACTCCGAAGACCGGTCGCGAAGTCCGTTTTCCCGTGCCGCCAAGGCTTTGCGCACCGCGCCGCTGGTGAGGAGTGAACGTGGCTGAGCCGCTGCTCAAGGCCGTCGGAGTCCGCAAGAGCTACGGCCACACCGAAGTGCTGAGCGGGATCGACCTCGAAGTCCACAAAGGACAGGTGGTCTGCCTGCTCGGCCCGTCCGGCGCGGGGAAGAGCACGTTCCTGCGCTGCGTCAACCATCTGGAGACGATCGACGCCGGACAGGTCTGGGTCGACGGCGAGCCGATCGGATTCCGCCTGAAGAACGGGAAGCTGTACGAGCTGAAGGAACGCGAAGTCGCCCGTCAGCGGCGCGACATCGGCATGGTGTTCCAGCGGTTCAACCTGTTCGGGCACCGGACGGCGCTGCAGAACATCGTCGAGGGGCCGGTGCGGGTGCTCGGCGTCCCGGCCGACGAAGCCCGGGAACAGGCGCTCGGCCTGCTGGACAGGGTCGGCCTCGCGCAGCGGGCCGACGCCTATCCGGCACAGTTGTCGGGCGGGCAGCAGCAGCGGGTCGCGATCGCCCGGTCGCTCGCGATGAAACCGAAGCTGATGCTGTTCGACGAGCCGACCTCGGCGCTCGACCCGGAACTCGTGGGCGAGGTGCTGGCGGTGATGGGTACGTTGGCCGCGGAGGGGATGACGATGGTCGTGGTGACGCACGAAATGGGGTTCGCGGCCGAGGCCGCGGACGAGGTGGTGTTCATGGCCGACGGTGCGGTCGTCGAGACCGGTCCGCCGGGGGAGATCCTGAGTTCGCCGAAGCACGAGCGGACCCAGCAGTTCCTGGCACGGGTCCTCGCATGACGCGGATCTCGCCGCGGTACCTGCTGCAGTTCGGCGAACCGGCCGGGTACCTCGACTTCGCCCGGTTCGGGCCGCCGTCGCACGCCGTGCTCGACACGACGGCGAGCCTGCTCGACGCCTCGACCAAGGCCGGTCCGTCCACTGTGGACGACCTGATGCGGCAGGAGACCCGTGCGAAGGCCGCCGCAGCGCGGCTTTCCGGCAGCGACACCGACCACACGGTGCTGTTGCCGCACACCAGTCTCGGGTTGTTCCAGGCCGCGTTCAACGCCCCGGGCGGCGAGGCGCTGGTCTCGGCGTCGGAGTTCCCGGCCAACACGTACCCGTGGGCGCGGGCCGAACAGGCAGGACGGCTGACAGTGCGCCGGCTGCCGCTGGGGAACGTCACGGCGGACGCTGTCAAGGCGGCCCTGACACCGGAGACGTCGCTGGTCAGCGTGAGCGCAGTCGACTTCCGCACCGGGTACCGCGCCGATCTGGCGGCGATCCGCGAGGTGGTGGGAGACAGGCTTCTCGTCGTCGACGGCATCCAGGGCTTCGGGGTGACCGAGGCGCCGTGGGAGGTCGCGGACGTGCTCGTCGTCGGCGGCCAGAAGTGGCTGCGGGCGGGCTGGGGCACCGGCTTCGCCGTCCTGTCCGACCGGGCGCTGGAACGGATGGAGCCCATCCTGTCCGGCTGGACCGGCGCCCGTGACCCGGGCCTGTTCGACGACGAGATCCATCCGGCCGACGACACCGCGGCCGCGTGGTCGCTCTCGAACCTGAGCCCGATCACCTCGGGCGCGTTCGCGGCCGCACTGGAATTGGTGGAAGAGGCGGGTGTCGCGGCCATCGCCGGACGGATCGCCGAACGCGTCGGAGAGCTCGAAGAAGTCGTGAAATCCGTGGGCGGCGAGGTGGTTTCGGCCGTCGAGCGGCGGGCCGGGATCCTCGCGTTCACCGTGCCCGGCCACGCCGCCGAACAGGTCGGCTCCGCGCTGGCGAACGCCGGGATCGCCGTGACCATACGGCCGGAGCACGTCCGGCTGTCCCCGCACGCGTCGACTCCGGCGAGCACGGCGGAACTGGTGCGCTCGGCGTTGGAACGGCTGACGAAACCGGTCAGCGTGGTGGGAGTGCCCGTTCCGGTCGCCGGGCAGGCGTCGGGGGATCTGCTCACCGCGCTCGTCCCGGCGGTGCACGCGCTCGCGGCGATGCTGGGGCCGGGCAACGAAGTCCTGCTGCACGATCTGAGCAGGCTGCCGGACTCGATCGTCGCCATCGCGGGTGACCTCACCGGCCGGACGGTCGGCGGTCCGATGACGGACCTGCTGCTCGGCCTGGTCCGCCGCGGCACCACACAGGACCTGACGAACTACGAAACCCACGGCCCCGACGGACGCGCGATCCGCTCCTCGACGCTGTTCCTGCGGGACGCCGACGGGGTCGCGATCGGCTGCCTGTGCGTCAACCGGCTGACCGACGGGGCGCCGAAGGCCAACGGGCACGAACCCGAGACGTTCCCGCCGGACGTCGACAGCCTGCAGCGGTTCCTCGTCGGGCGAGCGGTCACGAAGGCCGGGATCCCGGTGGACCTGATGAAGAAGCGGCACAAGGCGGCCGTGGTCCGGGAACTGGACGAGGCGGGGTTCTTCCTCATCAAGGACTCGGTGGACCACCTCGCCGGGGAACTCGACGTCACGCGGTACACGATCTACAACTACCTGAACGAGATCCGAGGCACCTGACGCTCCCGCGCGCGCTATGAAAGGCCCGTTACTTGCAAAATTTGCAAGTAACGGGCCTTTCATAGCATCGGTGAAGCGGTACAGGAGCTACTTCAGGAAGGACTCCACGGCGTCCGCCGCCCGCTCGATCCCGCCGTTCCCCCGCGTCTCAGCACGGACCTCGGCAAGGCGAGCCGCGACCGAAGGCGACCCGGCCACCCTCTCGACGGCGGCACGCAACACGGAAGCCGTCACGTCCGACGCCGCGAGCTCCTCGCCGACGCCCAGTTCCGCCAGCTTCGCCGCGTTGCCGAAACCGTCGGTGGCCAGCGGGATCGCGACGGTCGGCACGCCGTACCACAGCGATTCCGTGCTGCCGCCCATGCCGGCGTGCGTGATGAACGCCGACGCGGCCTCCAGCACGGCGAGTTGCGGGACGGACGGGTGCACCTCGATGTGCTCCGGCAGCGGCCCGAGGTCGGCCGGATCGGTCTGCCCGATCGAGATGACCACGTGCCAGTCCGAGTCGCGGAACCCGTCCACGCACGCGCGGAACAGGTCGATCTGATCGGTGAACGCCGTGCCGAGGGACATCAGCAGGACCTTCTTGCCGCTCGAAGGCGGCGTCCAGCTCCGGTCGGCGAGGCGTTCCGGGTCCAGCGCCGGGCCGACGAACCGGACCGACGACGGCACCCGTTCGACGTTGGGCTGCATCGCCCTCGGCAGCAGCGCGAGCACCTGCTCCGGATGGGAGATCCAGTCCCAGGCGTCGGCCTCGATCCCGTTCTCGTTCAGCCACCGGGTGAAAGTGGCGAAATAGTCCTTTCCGGACGGTGAGGTCCGGATCGAGGTCAGGATCTCGGCCATGTCCTCTTCGTAGCCGTCCCAGGCGACATACGTCGGGGACAGCTGCACGGCCGGGACGCCGTAGCGCCTGGCCAGGAGCGGCGCCGGGAGACCGCCGATGTCGTACAGCAGCAGGTCCGGGCGGTTCTCGTCGTAGAAATCGGTCAGCACCGGCATCGCCTGGATGCCTTCGTCGAGGAAGACCCGCATCTGGGACGCCGGGTCCTCCGGCCACGCCGACTGGTCGCCGAGCGGGAGGATCGACGGATGCGCGACCACCTCGGCGCCGGTCGGCTCGATCAGCCCGGTGAGCGGTTCGCCGACGACGTAGCTGACCCGATGCCCGCGAGCGATCAGCTCACGGATGACGGCCAGCGAGGGATAGATGTGGCTCGGCGCGGTACAGCCGATCATCGCGATGTGGTTCTGCATGAGATCCTGTCTGAGGTCGTGACGTCAGACGGCGCGCGGAAAAGGGGCCTCCCGATCGCGGGGGCCCTGCGGTCACGCCGTCTCAGGCGGTGCGCATGCGGATTCGGCAGATCATGATCGACAGCCTAGCGCCCGCACCACGGCCTCCCCACCGATTAACCGGTTGCCCGGTTTGCCGCGATCGGGACCCGCCGTTGGTAGGGACCTTCGCCGAAGGGCTTCCGCAGGTCATGGACGTGGATAGGGTTTCGGGGCTTTCACCTCTGGAGGGAAAGGGAAAACCTTGAGACGTGTGCTCATCACCGCGCTGGCCGTCGCCACGCTCGCCTCGGTCGCGGTGACCGCGCCCGCCGGTGCGGCAGAAGCGGCGCAACCCGCCGAGACCATCACCTGGGGGGCGTGTACCGACCAGACGTTGATCAACGCCGGCGCCGAGTGCGGATACCTGTCCGTTCCGCTCGATTACTCGCGCCCGCGCGGCGAGAAGATCCAGCTCGCGCTCAGCCGCGTCAAGCACAAGACGCCCGAAGCGCAGTATCAGGGCGTCATGCTCACCAACCCCGGTGGCCCCGGCGGTTCCGGACTGCTGCTCGCGACCCGCGGCACGCGCGTGCCGAACCACGCCGGTGACGCCTACGACTGGGTCGGTTTCGACCCGCGCGGCGTCGGGTCCAGCAAGCCCGCGCTTTCGTGCATCCCGAACTACATGGACTACAACCGGCCGGAATACGTGCCGACGACGCGGCACCTGGAGAAGACCTGGTTGCAGCGCTCGAAGTCCTACGCCGACGCGTGCGCGAAGAACAACAGCCGCGCCCTGCTGGAGAACATCAAGACGACCGACACGGTCCAGGACATGGAGAGCATCCGCAAGGCGCTCGGCGCCGAGCAGTTGAACTTCTACGGGTACTCCTACGGCACCTATCTCGGCCAGGTGTACGGGACGCTGTTCCCGCAGCACGTCCGCCGGATGGTCCTCGATTCCACTGTGGACCCCCGCAATGTCTGGTACCAGGCCAACCTGAACCAGGACCTCGCCTACGACGTCAACCTCAACATCTGGTTCGGCTGGGTCGCGTCGCACGACGACGTCTACCACCTCGGCAAGACGCAGGCCGCGGTGAAGCAGGTCTTCGACGAGCAGCTGAAGAAGCTGCGCGCGGTCCCGGCGGGCGGCTACGTCGGGCCGGACGAGTTCCTCGACGTCTTCAACCAGGCCTCCTACTACCAGCTGCGCTGGACACTGCTCGGTGACGCGCTCGCGAAGTTCGTCAACAAGGGTGACTGGCAAACGATGAAGGGGCTGTTCGAGACCTTCGGCGGACGCGGCGACGACAACGGTTACGCCGTCTATCTCGCCGTCCAGTGCTCGGACGTGAAATGGCCGCAGAGCTGGCAGCAGTGGAAGCACGACAACTGGCGGACCTACCAGAAGGCGCCGTACTTCACCTGGCAGAACGCCTGGTACAACGGCCCTTGCCTGTACTGGCCCGCGAAACCCGGCAAGCCTGTCAAGGTCGACGGCAAGAAGGTGCCGAGTGTGCTGATGATCGGCGAGACGCTCGACGCGGCGACGCCGTACGAAGGCAGCCTCGAGGTGCGTAGCCGGTTCCCCGGCGCTCGCCTGATCGGTGAGCCGGGCGGCACGAGTCACGCGATCACTCCGCGCGGCAACGCCTGCGTCGACAACAAGATCGCCGACTACCTGGCCACCGGTGCGCTGCCCGCGCGCAAGCCAGGGCGGACGGCCGACGTCGAATGCGCGCCGCTGCCGCTCCCGGTGCCCCCTCCGGTTCCGGCAGCCGCTGACGCGGCCACCTCCCGGGTGCCCGCCTAAGTAGTCCCGTGAAGGCCCCCTTCCCTCGGCTCAGCCGCGGGAAGGGGGCCTTCACGCGCTCCGGGGTTTCCAGAGCAGGGGACTTTGTGTTACAAAGTACGTATCGACTTTGTAGTTCAGAGTGCTCGAAGGGGGAAAGTCATGGCGGACGCGTTCAGCCTCGAAGGGCTGGTGAAGCGCTTCGGCGACGTCCTGGCCGTCGACGACGTCAGTGTGCGGGTCGCACCGGGGGAGGTCGTGGCGCTGCTCGGGCCGAACGGCGCGGGCAAGTCGACCACGATCGACATGCTGCTGGGCCTGACCAGGCCTGACGCGGGTCAGGTCCGCGTCGCCGGGCTCAGCGCGGCCGAGGCGATGGACCGGGGGATGGTCGGCGCGATGGCGCAGAACGGGACGCTGCTCAGGGACGCCACCGTCGCCGAGCTCGTCGGCCTGTTCGCCTCGCTGCACCGGGATCCGCTGCCCATCCGCGAGGTCCTCAAGCGCGCCGGCGTCACCGAGTACGCGAACCGCCGCTGCGGGAAGCTCTCCGGTGGCGAGCAGCAGCGGGTGCGGTTCGCGCTCGCGCTGGTCGGCGATCCGGATCTGCTGGTGCTCGACGAGCCGACCGCGGCCATGGACGTCGACGGGCGGCGCCGCTTCTGGGCGGCGATGCGCGAGTACACCGAGACGGGCCGCACGGTCCTCTTCGCGACGCACTACCTCGCCGAGGCGGAGGACTACGCGGACCGTGTCGTGCTGATGCGGCACGGCGGGGTCGTCGCGGACGGGCCGGTCGGCGAGGTCCGGGCCGCGGTGGCCGGCCGGGTGCTGCGCGCCGCCGTCCCGGATGCCACCGAGGCCGAGCTCGCCGCGCTGCCCGGGGTGTCGCGCGCGGTGCTGCGGGCCGGGCACGCGGAGCTCAGCTGCGCCGATTCCGACGCCGCCATCCGCGGTCTGCTGCGTGAGTTCCCGCTCGCCGCGAACATCGAAATCACCGCCGTGGGACTGGAAGAGGCCTTCATCGCGCTGACCGCCGATGAGGCCGAAGGAGCCTTGAGATGAACCTGACTTACCTCGCGCTGGAGATCAAGCGCATCGTCCGCAGCCCGCAGTTCGCGCTGTTCACCATCGGCATGCCGCTGGCGATGTTCCTGTTGTTCGGCGGGATCTTCGGCGCCCGCGAGATCGCTCCGGGGATCTCGACCGCGACGGTGACCATGGTGAACATGGCCGCGTACGGCGCCATGACCGCCGCGCTGTTCACCGGCACCCGCGTCGCCACCGAGCGCACCGACGGCTGGCAGCGCACCCTGCGGCTGACGCCGATGCGGGCGCCGGGCTATCTGATGGTCAAGGTGTCGGCGGGATTGTTCGTCGCGCTGCCGGTGCTGCTGGTGATCTTCGCGGCGGGCATGATCCGCGGCATCCGGCTCGAAACCGGCCAGTGGCTGACGATCTTCGGCGCGCTGTGGCTCGGCGCGCTGCCGTTCGCGGTGCTGGGCCTGATGATCGGCATGTTCGGCAAGGGCGACACCGTGCAGGCGGTGACCGGCGCGCTGATGCTGCCGCTGGGCATGTTCGGCGGACTGTGGATCCCGTTGCAGGTCCTGCCCGGCTGGATGAACACCGCCGGGTACATCATGCCGACGTACTGGCTCGGCGAGATCGGCCGCGCGCCGGTGCTGGGCGGGTCCGGCGCGCTGACCGCGGTCCTGGTGCTCGCCGCCTGGCTGGTGGTGCCCGCCCTCGTGGTGATGGCGAGGTTCCGGCTTGACACGGCGAGACTGTGAACCCGTGTTAGCTTTCCGAAGTGGTGGAGGATGAACGGGACGACGACGCGCGGCCGATGACGCCCGAGGAGTCGCTCGCGCTCATCGCCAGGCAGACGGAGGACACCCGGCGTGAGATCGGGCCGAATCCGGCCGTGCTGCTCGCCGTCTGGGGACTGGTGTGGCTGTTCGGTTTCGGGCTCGTCTACGTCTCCGCGCCGCCCACCGCCCTGATGCCGATGTGGGTCGCCGGCGCGCTCACCGTCGCCGGTTTCGCCGGGGCGATGGCGTGCTCGGCGATTTACGGGATCCGGGCGGGCCGCGGCGTGCGCGGGCCGTCCCGGCTGGTCGGGGCGATGTACGGGTGGAGCTGGATGATCGCGTTCGGCGGGCTGACGGTGGTGAACACCGCGCTGATCCGGCTCGGCCTCGACACCGAGCTGATCCCGTTGCTGTGGTCCGGGACCTCGCTCATGCTGACCGGCCTGATGTACCTCGCCGGCGGAATGCTGTGGCAGAGCAAACTGCAGTACGGCCTCGGCGTGTGGATCATCGCGTGCGGCGCGGCGAGCGTGCTGGCCGGGGGGCCGCACAACTTCCTCGTGCTGAGCCTGGCGGGCGGCGGTGGCTTCCTGGTGGCGTCGCTGGTCTTCCTGGTGCGGTCGCGATGAGCGAAGACGGGCTGCCCCAGCTCGATCCGGTGATCCACGCGCAGGCGCGGCTGCGGGTCACCGTGGCGCTGTCGAGCCTCGGACCGGGGGACCGCATCACCTTCCCCCGGCTGCAGCAGTTGCTGGACATGACACCGGGCAACCTGTCGACGCATCTGCGCAAACTCGAGGACGCAGGCTACGTCGAGATCACCAAGGCGTTCGAACATCGCACGCCGGTGACGTTGGTCGAGCTGACTACGAGGGGCCGGGCGGCGTTCGAGGAGTACACGAAGGCCTTGCACCGTCTTCTCGAGGTACCGGGCGATGGGCGGGCGTGACCGGTGGGTCATCCACCTCGACATGGACGCGTTCTACGCCTCCTGTGAACAGCTGACCCGGCCGACCCTGGCCCATCGTCCGGTCCTGGTCGGCGGCGCGGGCCCGCGTGGCGTGGTCGCCGGGGCGAGTTATCAGGCGCGGGAACACGGCATCAAATCGGCGATGCCGATGTCGCAGGCCCGGCGGCTGTTGCCACCCAACGGGGTCATCCTGCCGCCGCGGTTCAAACTGTACGAACTGCTGAGCACGCGGGTGTTCGACCTCGTCGCCCAGTACGCGCCCGTGCTGGAGCGGATCTCCCTCGACGAGGCTTTCGCGGAACCGCCGTCGCTGGCCGGGGCGTCGTCGGCCGGGGTGCGGGAGTTCGGTGCCCGTCTGCGGGAGCACATCCGGTCCGAAATCGGGCTGGTGGCGTCGATCGGGGCGGCGTCGGGGAAGCAGGTCGCGAAGGTCGCGTCGGATCTGGCGAAACCGGACGGGCTGCTCGTCGTCGACCAGGGCACCGAACGCGACTTCCTCGCGCCGTTGCCGACCAGGGTGCTGTGGGGGATCGGCCCGGTGGCGGAAGGGAAACTGCGGGCGATCGGCGTCCGGACGCTGGGCCAGCTGACCGCGCTCTCCGAGGCCGACGCGGTGTCCACTTTGGGCAGTGTGGTCGGGCGGGACCTGCGGCGCCTTGCCACCGGCGCCGACGACCGGCCGGTGTCCGGCCGCGCGGAGCTCAAGCAGGTCAGCGCGGAGACGACGTTCGACCGGGACCTGATCGACCTGGCGAGCCTGCGGCGCGAGGTCCGCGACCTCGCCGTCCACGCGCACAAACGGCTCGTCAACGCCGACCGGGTGGCGCGGACGGTGGTGGTGAAACTGCGGCACACCGATTTCAGCACGGTGACGCGGTCGGAGACGATGGCTTCGCCCACCGACGAATTCGACCAGCTCGCCTCGATGGCGGAACGGCTGCTCATCGACCCCGCCGAATTCGGCGGGGTGCGGCTGGCCGGGGTCGCGTTCTCCGGGCTTTCGGTACCGCATCAGGATCCGCTGTTCACCCTTGCCGTCCCGGCTCCCGACGTGCCGTTGGTCGAGCGAGCGCCCGCGCCGGAGGTCGTCGTCTCCTCGACTTGGCGGCCCGGGGACGACGTGGCGCACGACGCGCACGGAAGTGGCTGGGTGCAGGGAGCCGGGCACGGCCGGGTGACTGTGCGGTTCGAGACGCGGTCCAGCGGCCCGGGCGTCGCGCGGACCTTCCTCCAGGACGACCCGGCCCTCCACCGAGGCGACCCTTCCGACTGCCTCGCCTGACCCCCCGCGTTTAGTCCTCTAGTTGCGGTAGTTCGAGGGTGAACTACCGCAACTAGAGGACTAAACGCGGTAGTTGCGTGTGCAAGGACCGCAACTAGAGGACTAAACGCGGGGAGTGTCGCGCGCGATCACCGTAAGGCAGGATGAAAGGGACAGTCACCCGATCGAGGGAATCCATGTTCAGCTCCCGCGCCCGTCAGACCACCGCGCTCCTCGGCGCGGCCCTCCTGCTCACCGCGTGCAGTTCCACCCCCGAGCAGCAGCCGCCCGCCGCGTCCGAGGCTCCGGCGACGGCGAGTCAGGCGCCCGGCGATGCGTTCACCGTGGTCGCGACCGGCGACGTGCTGATCCATCCCGCGCTGACCGACCAGGCGAAGGAGGACGGTGGCGGCACGATCGACTACCGGCCGCTCCTGGCCGGGATCAAACCGCTGATCTCCGGTGCCGACCTCGGCATCTGCCATCTGGAGACCCCGCTCGCGCCGAAGGGCGGGCCCTACAGCGGCTACCCGTCGTTCAGCGCGCCGCCGGAGATCGTCGACGCGCTCAAGGACACCGGCTACGACAACTGCTCGACGGCGTCCAACCACACGATCGACCAGGGTGTGGACGGCGCGACGCGGACGCTCGACAAACTCGACGAGGCGGGGATCAAGCACACCGGCTCGGCACGCTCGGCCGAAGAAGCGAAGAAGCCGCTGATCGTCGACGTAAAGGGCGTCAAGGTCGCCCAGATCTCCTTCTCCTACGGGTTCAACGGGATCAAGGTGCCCTCGGGGAAACCCTGGCTGGTCAACCAGACCGACGCCGAAGACGTGATCGCGCAGGCCAAGGCGGCGCGGAAGGCGGGTGCCCAGGTCGTCCTCGCGAGCCTGCACTGGGGCACCGAGTACCAGCACGACCCGACGGCCGAACAGCGCTCACTGGCGAAAAAACTCCTCGGTGACGACTCGATCGACCTGATCATCGGCCACCACGCGCACGTCGTGCAGCCCTTCGAGCAGATCAACGGCAAATGGGTCGCCTACGGCCTCGGCAACAGCGTCGCCCGGCATTCGGAGCCGAAGGGTTCGACCGAACAAGGGGCGGCCGCGCGGTTCCGGTTCGTGCGGGACGGCGAACGCTGGAAGGTCGACAAGGCCGAGTACGTCCCGACGCTGGTCCAGCTCGGCCCGCCGATCCGGTTGCTCGACCTGACCGCGGGGCAGAGCGGGAACGCCGGTGCGGACGCGCTCAAGGCCACCGACGAGGTCGTCCTCAGCCGTGGTGCCGGCGACCAGGGGTTGACCCGCCCCGGTCGCTGAGCTTCCGGCGGGGACACGGATGGGCCGGGCCCTTCGTCCGGCCCACCCGCGCCTTTTCCGCGCCCGACTTCAATATCGTCGCCGTACCACCAGTTTCGCGAGGGCCGCGAGTTCGGTGCCTGGGCGGGGTACCGGACTCGAGACGGCGAGATGGTGCAGCGCGCCGGTCAGGAGCGCGTCGGCCTGCTCCTGGCTCCACGACCGGCCGCCCGCCCGTTCCACCAGTTCCGCCGCGTGGGGCAATTCCGCGACGTCGAGGTTTTCCTTGCGGTACAAGGCCTCCAGTTCTCGCCCGGCTTCGGTCCCGGAGTGGAGCGCGGCCACCACCGGCAGGGACTTCTTCCGGTTGGAGAGATCCGAGTGGACCGGTTTCCCGGTCACCGCCGGATCGCCCCAGATCCCGAGGAGATCGTCGATGTGCTGGAACGCCAGCCCGAGTGCCCTCCCGTACTCGGTCAGCCGGTCGACCTGATCCTGCCTCCCTTCCCCGGCGAGCGCGCCGAGCGTGCACGACGCCCCGAGCAACGCGCCGGTCTTCCCCTCGGCCATCCGTACGCATTCGGCGGTGTCGACGTCACCGCGTTCTTCGAACTTCAGGTCCGCGCTCTGCCCTTCCAGTAGATCGATCACGGCCGTGCTCAGCACCCGCAGCGCGGTCGGCCCGAACGGGGCCAGCACTTCGAGGGCCCGGGACAGCAAGGCGTCCCCGGCGAGGATCGCGGCGCCGGTGCCGAACACCGTCCAGGCCGTCGGGCGGTGCCGCCGGGTGGTGTCCCGGTCCATCACGTCGTCGTGCAGCAGCGAGAAGTTGTGCACGAGCTCCACCGCGACAGCCACCGGGACGGCCACTTCGGCGTCACCGCCGACCGCCTGTGCCGACAGCAGCGCGAGCGCGGGCCGCAACGCCTTCCCGCTGTCCGAAGTGGACGGACGGCCGTGCTCGTCCCACCAGCCGAAGTGGTAACCGGCGATGAGCCGCATCGATTCGGGAAGCCCGCCGACGGCCTCGCGCAATGCCGGGTCGAGCAGATTTCGGCTCCACGTCAGGACTTCGGTGGCGGGCCGGGCTCCGGTGCCGGTGTCGATGGTCGTCAACGGACTTCCTTTCAGCCTTCGCGTCCGAGTTCGGCGTTCTCCAGAACGGCCAGCGCGTCGGGCACCAGCACCGCCGCCGAGTAGTACGCGCTCACCAGGTACGAGATGATCGCCTGTTCGCTGATCCCCATGAAACGGACGTTCAGTCCGGGCCGGTACTCGTCGGGCAGCCCGACCTGATGCAGGCCGACGACGCCCTGAGTGTCCTCACCGGTCCGCATCAGCAGGATCGAGCTGGTGCTGGTCTCGGTGACGGGGACCTTGTTGCACGGCAGGATCGGGATGCCGCGCCAGGCGGGCACCTGATGGCCGTCCAGGTCGACGGCGTCCGGATAGAGACCCCGTTTGCTGCATTCCCGGCTGAACGCCGCGATCGCCCGCGGATGCGCGAGGAAGAAACCGGGGTCCTTCCACACCAGGGCGAGCAGCTCGTCGAGGTCGTCCGGGGTCGGCGGGCCGGTGCGGGTGGGGACGCGATGGGAGAAGTCCGCGTTGTGCAGGAGCCCGAAGCCGGTGTTGTTGATCAGCTCGTGTTCCTGCCGCTCGCGCAACGCCTCGATGGTCAGCCGCAGCTGCTGCTCGACCTGGTCCATCGGCTGGTTGTAGAGGTCGGCGACCCGGGTGTGCACCCGCAGGACGGTCTGCGCGACGCTGAGTTCGTACTCGCGCGGTTCAGTCTCGTAGTCGACGAAGGTGCCGGGAAGGAGCGGTTCGCCGTCGTGGCCCGACGCGACGTCGATCCGCGCCTCACCGTGATCGTTGCTCGCCTGCGATCCGCCGGCGGAGAACGCGCCGAGGTGTTCGCGCAAGCTGTCCGAGCGATCGAGGATGTCGGCGAAAGCGGCGCGGGACAAGGAAAGCACGGTGCAGGACGTGACCGCCTTCGCGGTGAACTCCCAGATCGCGTCGTCGTCGACCAGGATCTGCGATCCGAAATGCCCGCCGTCGGCGAGGCCACCGAGGACGGTCTCGTCGCCGTACGCGCCGACACCGACCTTGTCGATCTTTCCGTGCGCGATCAGGAAGACCTGGTCGGCCCGGTGGCCGAATTCCGTGAGGGTGTCGCCCGCGGACAGTTCCCGCTGGACGAACCGGCCGGCGAGTTCGGTGAGGACCTCTTCGTCGTCGAAACCGCGCAGCGGCGGGAGTTCGCCCAGTTCCGGCGGGATCACCCGGACCTCGGCGCCGGCGGTGGTGAAGGCGACCCGCCCGTCGCCGACGGCGTAGCTCAGCCGGCGGTTGACCCGGTACGCGCCACCCGAAACCTGAACCCACGGCAGTACTCTCAGCAGCCATCGCGACGAGATGCCCTGCATCTGCGGGACCGACTTGGTGGTCGTGGCCAGCGTGCGAGCGGCGGCTTTGCCGAGGCTCAGTTGCGGGTTGTCCGTGATCGTCACCGAGAAATCCACCCATCGTCGTGGCGGGTATTCCCGCCCTGGTGAACTGCTGTTCCCAAATTCGCGGATACCCAAATTCAATGGGGAGGCGCGAAATGAACATAGCAAGCGGGAATGCCCGTACAAACACACGATCGGGTAGCCGGGTACGTTCACCTGTTTGCCGGATTGGCCCGTGCGGACGCTCCCGCCCGCAGCCGTTCGAGCGACGGGGCTGCGGAGAATTTCGGTATACGGCCAGGTCGGTGACGTCCCGTGGCGACTGATCACTCGGACGTGAAGCCGCGATCTCACAGTGGTGACGAGCCTTTCCGGCGCGTGTCGAAAATCGTTTCGCGGTATGAGAAATTGGGCCGAGACGGTGATGATCGACTTTATCCTTTCCACCACCGGTATGAATTGATTCAACTGCTCTTCTCGGCGCGCCGGAGGGTGAACTAGTTTCAGCAGTCTTCACGGGGTAAGGAGTCGAATGGGTATTTACCTGACCGGCATCGCCTGGGTCGTCGGCGCGGCGGCGGGGGCGGGGTTCGTCGGCTACCTCGTCCGCAAGTTCGGCTGGGACGAGGGGCGGCCCGACAACAACGACGCCGCCGGCCAGGTGTTCACCATCGTCGGCGGGCTCCACGCCGTCCTGGTCGCGTTCATCCTGATCTCCCTCTTCGACTCCACGAGCGCGGCGAGAGAGGGCTCGTACCACGAGGCGGACAGCCTGGTCGCCGCCGTGTGGGCCGCGGACTCCCTGGGGACCGAGGTCAAGGCCGAGGTCCGGAAGCTGAGCGCCGAGTACATCACCACGGTCGAGCAGAAGGAGTGGCCGCGGATGGCCGAGGGCGGGGATGTCGTCCCCGACACCGGCTGGGCGCAGCTCGACCGGTTGCGCAAGGCGGTGGACAAGGCCCCGACGGACGACGACTGGATCCGCGAACGCAAGGCCGAGGCGGCCACCCAGCTCTGGCAGGTCTACGAGGCCCGGCAGGATCGGCTCAACGCGGTCGAGGGCGGCCGGGTCGGCGGTGTCGTCTGGTTCGCGCTCATCATCGGCAGCCTCATCTCGGTGCTGCTGCCCAACCTGTTCGGCGGCACTCGCCTGGCCGCGCATCTGGTGATCGTGTCCACCCTGGCCGGTACGGTCACGCTCCTGTTGTTCGCGATCTACCAGCTGCAGAACCCGTTCGGCGGCGGGGTGCGGATCCCGCCCGACGCGTTCACCGCCGCGCTGGCGAGGATCGCCTGAGCCGGTGAGCGTCGTGGACGGGATGACGCGGACGGCGGCGACGGTGGCCGTCGCCGGGCTGGTGGGGGCGTCGGCGCTGCTGGCCCCGATGGCCGCGCGCGCCGCCGAATCCTGCCTGGTGGTGCAGGCGGAGACCGGGTCGCACGGGAAGTCGAAGCTGCGCTGGATCGATGTCGGCTCGGGGACCACCACGCGGGTGACCGACGCGGGGTACCGGCTCAACGCGCTCGGCTACTCCGCGACACGGGACCTGGTCTTCGGTGTCGCGGAAGGACTCGGCCGGGGCGCGCACGCGGTGACGATCGACCGGGACGGGGACACCCGGGACCTCGGGCCGATCACTCGCGCGGGGAACCGGCTGCCGGTGTGGAGCCCCGTCGCGGGTGTCACGGCGGGTGCTATCGGCGGGAACTCCTGGTATCTGCTCAGGAACGGCACCCTGTACACAGTGGATCTGACGCCGGGGGAGCGGTACCTGCGGGTGATCCGGACGGTGTTCCTGCGGCCGATCACGCTCGCCCACGACGTCAACGATTTCGCGTACCACAACGGACTGCTCTACGGCGTTTCCACCACCTGGCGCGGAAAAGGCGCCGTGATCACCATCGACCCGTCGTCCGGCAAGGTCCGCGAAGCCGACGACGCTCGGTTCCCGCCCGCCGACGTCTACGGTTCCGTCGTGCTCGGCCGTGACGGTGCCTTGTACGCCACGGCGAACCGGATCGGCGGGCGCAGTGTGCTGTACCGCCTGGATCGCGGTGGGCGGGTGACCGTGGTGCGGTCCGGTCCGCCGCTGGCGGGTTCGGACGCGGCGGGCTGTCTCACCGCTCCCGAGCCACCGAAACCCGAGCCACCGAAACCCGAGCCGCCGAAACCGGAACCGCCCAAGCCGACGCCCACTCCGGAACCCAACCCGACGCCCTCGCCCACGCCGTCCCCGACGCCTGCTCCCGTCCCGGTTCCGACGCCGCCGCCGTCTCCGTCCCCGACGTCGTCACCGAGCCCGACTCCGAGTCCGTCGCCCAGTCCGTCGCCGTCCCCGACGCCGACTCCCACGCCTAGGGTGGTCCCGCCGCCCGTTCCGGTGCCGAAGCCGACCCGTGCGGCCCCGCCGAGGGAACGCGAGGAGGCGGCGGAGACCGATCCGCACGCCCGTACGAAGGAGAAGCGCCGGTGGGGTTTGACCGCGCTGGTCCTGATCCTCGGCGGCGGAGCCGCGGCGGGTGCCGTGCGGCGGGCCCGGTGAGTCAGTACTTGAACTGGTCCACGTTCTCGCGCGTGATCAACAGCGGGTCGCCCAGCAGTACGGTCTTCGTGGCTTCTTCGTACTTGATCGCCGGGAGTTCGAGGTTGACCTTGTTCGACGCGCCGAGCGGCCTGCCCTCGGCGATCTGCTTGCCGGCCCAGGCGGTGAGGTAGCCGAGTGATTCGACGTTCCACAGCACCGAAAGCGACGCGGAACCGTCCAGGAGGTACGGCTTGATCGCCTGCGGCGTCCCGACGCCGACAGTGAAGACGCGGCCGATCTTCTGCTGCGAACGGACCGCCTCGGCGACCCCGGGGGCCGACGTCGTGCACTCGCCGACCAGGCCGGTGAGGTCCGGGTACTTGGCCATCAGGTCCTTGGCCAGCGTGGTGGCGTTGTCCTTGTCCTCGCCGGCGTAGACCGTCTCGACGAGCTGAGCGCTGGGATACTCCGTGGCGGTATACGCACGCTGCACGGCGATCCACGCGTTGAGGTTCTCGGCGGTCTCACCGCAGGAGACGATCGCGTACTTGCCCGCGCCGCCCATCTTCTTCATCAGGGCGTCGGTGAGCGCCTTGCCGATGCCCTCCGGGGTGGCCTGGTTGACGAAGAGCTCGCGATCAGTGCCGGGCGCGTCGGTGTCCGAAGTGATCACATGGACGCCCTTGGCCCGCGCGTCGGTGATCGCCGGTGCCATCGTTTTGGGGTCGTTCGGAGCGATCGCGATGACGTCCACCCGCTGGTCGACGAGGTCGCGCACGATCGAGACCTGCGCGGCGGGGTCCACCGTGGCCGGTCCGGTCGAAGTCCACTCGACACCGAGCTGCTTGGCCGCGGCGATCCCGCCGGTGTTCATCGCCTCGAAGTACGGGATGCCCGCGACCTTCGGCACGAACGCGATCCGGATCGGCTTGGCCGCCATGCCCGCGGGCTCTTCGCTCGCGCATCCGGTCAGCCCGAACACCATGCCCAAAGCGAGCACAGTGGCCACGACGAGCGTCTTGGTCGGCCCTCGCATCTCCACCCCATAGTCACGGAACCACCTGAAACCAGCCGATCGGTCTTCGCGCGGTGGAGACCTCCGGCGAAACTAAGGTCTTCGGTTACCCCGGTCAACCGGATGAGCGCAAAGGGTTACGGAAGTGAGTTCATCGACCTGGTCCGATTACCGGGTCGGCCTATGGGGGTGACGGTGAGCGACCGGGAGACGCGGGTCACTGCGCCATGTATACGGGTGGGGGGTATATTTCCCCGCATGAACGAGACACGGCATGGAGCAAGCTGGTCGATGGCGGCGTCGGCGACCCTGCACTGCCTCACCGGCTGTGCGATCGGCGAGGTCCTCGGCATGGTGATCGGCACGGCGCTCGGCCTCGGCAACGTGGCGACGATCGTCCTGGCGGTGGCGCTCGCGTTCGTCTTCGGCTACGCGCTGACCATGCGCGGCGTGCTGAAGTCGGGCCTGCCGTTCGGCACCGCGCTCAAGGTGGCGCTGGCCGCGGACACGGTGTCGATCGCGGTCATGGAGATCGTCGACAACGGGGTCATGCTGGTGGTGCCGGGTGCCATGGAGGCCGGGCTCGCGAGCCTGCTGTTCTGGGGCGCGCTGGCGTTCTCGCTGGCCGTCGCGTTCGTGCTGACGGTGCCGGTGAACAAGTGGATGATCGGGCGAGGGCTGGGGCACGCGAAGGCCCACGCGCACCACGGTGGCCACGAAGGCCACGCTCACTGAGGCTTCTGGTCGGGACTTGTGAGTTTCAGGACCCGGGTCTCGGCGCGGCTGTTGGATCACCTGTTACCGCTGCTGGTGTCCTGAAGGTCACCTTTGAGGCGTTGAACGTCCCAAGGGAGGCCTTCGGGACACCGGCGCGCCCCGGTTCTCGTGCGAGTGCAAGGCGGTCGGGGTTCCCAATGTCGCACTTGAGACGCTCAGTGTCTCCAATGCGACATTGGGGACAGCGGGCACCGAGTCGCCCGTCCGGTTAGACGGTCGAGAGGTCGATCGCCTTGTCGATCTCCTTCGGCATCAGCACCCGCAGGATGCCCTCCAGCAGGTAATAGTCGGCGTACGGCAACGAAACCTCGACGCCGTCCTCCGCCGGGCGGTTGCGCGTGCCGCGCGCCACGATCGCCTCGGCGCGGGTGGACTTCGTGGTCAGGCAGGTGTCGCACAGCGCGGTGAGGATCCGGATCGCCGCCTCGCGGTAGTGCGGCCGGTTCGCGACCTTCGCCAGGTCGAGCAGGCCGCATGCCATCACGGCGCCGGCGGAGGAGTCCTTGATGTCGTGCGGAGCCTGCGGGGCGAGGTAGTCCCACACCGGGACGTTGTCCGGAGTCAGGGCGCGGAGCGCGAAATCCGCCAGGCGTTGCGCGGTCCGCAGGAACAGCGGGTCGCCGGAGCGCCGGTACATCGTGGTGAAGCCGTAGATCGCCCACGCCTGACCACGCGACCAGCAGGACGTCGGACTGTAGCCCTGCACGGAGTTCGGGCCGATCTCGGCGCCCGTGTCCGGGTTGAAGTCGAACACGTGCGGGGTCGAACCGTCCGGGCGCACGAAGACCCGTTCGGTGGTCTTCGCGTGGGAGACGGCGATGTCGAGGTACTTCCGGTCGCCGGTCTGCTTGCTCGCGAAGGTCAGCAGGTCGAGGTTCATCATCGTGTCGACGATGACCCGGCCGGCGTTGCCCGGGGTGCCGAGCGCGCCCCATGCCCGGATGAACTTCCCTTTTTCGTTGTAGCGCTGGATGAGTGACGACGCGGCGGTGAGCGCGCCGGTGCGCCACTTCTCGTCGCCGGTGAGCCGCCAGCCGGTCACCCACGACGGGTAGAACAGAAATCCGAGGTCGTGATCGCTCGTCTCGTGCTGGCGTGGTGCGAGCTTTTCCGCGGACGCCATCGCGAGGTTCCGGAATTGCGGATCGCCGCTGTAGATCGACGCGAGCCACAATGTTCCCGGCCAGAAACCGCCGATCCAGCCACCCTTGGCGGAATAGGTCCATTTTTCGAACCGCGTGATCTCCGGAAAGGTGCTCACGCCGGGGGCGACGGCTCGCAGCTTGGTCACCGCGTAGTCCGCCGCCCGGCGGAAACTCGTTACCCCGGCGGCTTCTTCCTCTGCCGCACTGGCGACGGAGGGGATCGCCGTCGCCGCGACGGCGGCACCGGCAGCGGTGGTCAACAGGGTTCGCCGCGAAACGCTCACAATGCCCGCCATTCGTCAGTGGGAAATGCGTCACGGGAGTTTCGCACGACGGTTACGCGCTTGTGAAGGCCATTCATGGTTGTGAATAAAGAAGCCTCACTCAGCGGGACGGATGTTCGCATTGTGGTGGAACACGTTGTCCGGGTCGTACACCGCCTTGATCGCGGCCAGCCGCGCGTACTTCGCCGCGCCGTACGCCGTGCGGACCCTGTCCTCGTCGAATTCGTTCAGGAAATTCAGGTAGCCGCCGTAGTTGTTGGAATGCGGCAGGAGTTCTTCCCACAGGGCCCGCGTCCAGGCGCGATCGGCGGCCAGGAGTTCCGGGGCCGGGGCCGTGGCCGCGAAACCGACGACGAAGCCGGGCGTCCGCGGGCCGCCGAACGCGGTCGCGTCGTCGTGCACCGTCGAGTACGTGTCCTGCAGCGGCACGATCGGCATGATGGTCATCGGCGACGCCTTGTCCGGCAGCCGGGCGGCGATCAGGTCGAGCAGCTTTTGCAGGTTGGCGTAAGGCATCGGGGAGACGAGTTCGAACGCCGCGGGCAGCCCGTCCCGGATCCGCTCGATCAGCCGGGTGTGCCGTTCGGGACCGTCGAAGCCGGTGACGACCAGCGCGAGACCCGGCACGAGGTGATACTCGGCCGGGACGAACGGAACGGGCGGCGCGTTGAGCCCGACGAGCATGGCACCGGTGCCCGGCGGCAGCGTCGCGATCACGTCCCTCGCGAAACGCAGCGCCTTGGGCGCGTCCTCCAGCTTCCAGAAGAACATCCCGACCTCGGCCAGGCCGCCACGGTGCAGCCGGAACTCGAATTCCGTGACCACGCCGAAGTTGCCGCCGCCACCGCGCAGCGCCCAGAACAGATCCGGATACGTACCTTCGGAAGCCCGCAGGATCCGGCCGTCGGCCGTCACGACCTCCGCCGAAACCAGGTTGTCGATCGTGAGCCCGTGTTTCGCGGTCAGCCAGCCAGCGCGGTGACGACGTCTTGGCGGCCGGCGCATTCGACGACCACGGCCGGCCGCCGGTCGATGTCCCCGTTCCACACGGCACGGGCGGCGTCGTAGCCCGGATCGGCGGCGGTGATCACCGCGCCGGACAGTTTCCGGCGCAACACGGTCGTTTCAGGCGGATTCATGGGACCCCCCCTCAGGTCGTGGCTACCGCACAGTCTCGAGGGCGGACGGCCCGGCACAAGGTCCACCCGCGCGGGAAAGGGGCGGCCCAAAGGGCGAAGGCCCGGCGCTATGGGGTGCGCCGGGCCTTCGCGTTCAGGGGTGCCTCAGCACTTGGGTGCCACCGGCAGATCCGATCCGGTCTTCAGGTAGGTGTCGGAGACGTAGTGCCCCGGGCCGATCCGGTCCCAGATGTTGCTGGTGCCGAACTTGCCGGTGACGGTCTCGCCCTCGACGTAGCACTCGATGTTGACCTTCGCGTAGTTCGCCGCGAGGCCCTTGATCGCCGCGGTGGTGCTCGCCGACGCCCGGACGTTCATCGGGTCGCCCGCCGTGCTGATGACGCCGGTCGGACCGGAGCCGGTCCACAGGTAGGAGACGTTGACCCAGCCGTTGTCCGTCATCTTCAGGCCGTCCCAGAAGGTGCCGTCCGCGAGGTCGATACCCGCCGGGTTGGCCACCTTGCGGCCGAACTCGTCCTTGCCGCCGTTGTAGCCGTCCTGGTACGCGGCCTGCGCTTCGGGCTTGCCCTGCGGCAGGTTCTTCCACATCTGGCGGGTGGCCGACGGGTTCCAGTAGTCGTCCTTGGTGTTCCACGGGCCGACGTCCCACACCGGCGCGTACTCGCAGCGGCTGTTGTCGGTGCGGCAGATCCGGACGGTGTAGTTGCCGGTGTTCTTGGGCGCCAGGCCCCGGCCCGACGGCAGGGCGACGAAGTGGTCGCGGGACTTGATCACGTGCCCGTTGGCGGTGGTGCCGCCGACGAGACCTTCACGGGTGCCGAAGACCTTGTACGTCAGCGGGGCGGCGGCCGCGCCGATCGCGTTGACCTGCGGGCCGAGCTCACCCTGGAGGGTGATGTCGCTGACCTTCGCGGTCACGCCGTCGTTCACGGTGCGCAGTCCGACGCGGACCTGGACCGTGGAGACCGAAGCGGACAGCTGGGCGGCGCCGCCCTCGGTGGGCGTCCACTCCGTCCAGTCGTTGGAGTTGAGCTTGCCGCGGACGTCGACCTCGACCTCGGTGCCGTTCGGCGCTTCGGCGGTCACCTGCGCGGTCACGCGGTTCACCGGCTTCCCGAGGTTCCGCTCGGCCAGCAGCAGGTAGCCCTGGCTGCCGATGGAGTCGGGTTTTCTGTGCCACGCGGCGTTTTCCAGGCTGAGCACGCCACCATCGCTGCGGACGTTGACGTCGTCGCCATCCACAGTGGACAGATCGGCGCGCCAGCTTCCCTCCGCCGCCGCGTTCGCGGGGCCGGCGGCCAGCGCGGTGACCGCCCCCATGGCCAGCACGGCCGCCATCACGCGGCGGGCCTTCACGGTCCGGACCATTCCGGTCTCCCTTCGAGCACTCTCGGTTGCTATGAAGGGAGCTTCGCCGGGGCGTGTACACGATCGATACAAAAAGCGAGACGGCACCGGAGGGGGTGCCGTCTCGCTGAGTGAAGATCAGGCGGAAGCAGGCTTCCCGTAGGAGGCTTCGGCGGATTCCTGGAGGCGCGAAGCGAGCGCGGATTCCTGCGGTCGCGCGGAGAGTTCCCGCCACAACGCCAGCGCGCGTTCCGAATAGGTCCGCGACCGCTCCGGCTGGCTGAGCGCCTCGTGCAGTTCCCCGAGCAACTGCGACACCTCCGCCTCGGACCGGCGGTCCCCGTTGCGGCGGTGCACGCTCAGCGAATTGACCAGCAGCAGTTGCGCGTGGGCGAGATCGCCGCTGTGCAGATACAACTCGCCGAGGTTCTGGTTCGCGTACCCGACGCAGTGGTCGTCGCCGAGTTCGTTGAAGATCGCGATGGCCCGGTCGACCCGCTCCCGCGCGCCGGCGAGGTTGCCCTGATGCTGCCGCAGCATCGCGAGCCGCTTCAACGCGTGCGCCTCCCGATGCCGGTCGCCGATGTTCGCCGACTGTTCGAGCGCCTCGGTGAACCAGTGTTCCGCGTCGGTGAACCGGCGCCGCGCCAGCCACACCGCGCCGATCGCGATCCGCGCGACGGCCTCGCCGTGCGGATCACCGGCCGCGGAGAACTGATCGAGCGCCGCGTGACAGTGCTCCAGCGCGACGGTGTCCTCGCCCTTGATCCGCAGCACGGTGCCGAGCCCGGCCAGTGCGATCGCCGCGCCCCGCGCGTCGCCGATCTTGTCGAACAGCAGCTGCGACTGCTCGAACGCGACCAGCGCCTCGGCGTAGCTGTCCTGGTACAGCTGGATTTGGCCGAGGTTGCGCTGGATGATCGCCTCCCCGCGGATCTCGCCGGACCGGCGCGCGGCTGCCAGCGCCACGGCGTGCGTCTGCAGCCAGTCGTCCTGGTGGCCGCGCTGGTCGAAGTACGGCGCCAGCGCGGCGGTCAGACGCCAGGCCAGCGCGTCGAAGCCGAGATCGGCGGCCAGCGCGACGGCGGCGACGCAGGTGTGCCGTTCGGCGGCGAACCACGCGGCCGGATCCTCGACCAGCCGTCCGGTCCCCCGCGGGAGGGCGGGCTGGACGGCCGTGTCGTCCCGGTAGAGGCCGAAGAAGTGGATCGGCATCCGGTCCGCGGCCTCGACCGCGAGCGCGAGGTAGCCCTCCAGCACCCGTTTCGTGGCCTCGCGCGCCTTCTCCAGGACGTCCTGCGCACGCAGTTCGAGGGCGTAGCACCGCAACAGGTCGTGCAGGCGATAGCGGGGCTCGCCGGTGCCGTCCGAGCCGATGAGTTCGACCAGGTGGGCGTCCACCAGTACGTCGAGGACGTCGTCGGCGTGCGCGCGGCCGAGCAGCGCCGCGACCACCCAAGCGGGGAACTGAACAGAGCCGAGCCCGCCGAGGCCGCGGAACGCGGTCGCCGCCGACATCGGCAGAAGGTCGTAGCTGAGCGTGACACTGGCGCGGACGGCCAGATCGCCGACACGGAGTTCGTCGAGTCTTCGTCTCTCGTCCCGCAGCCTGTCCGCCAGGACGCGCAGCGTCCAGCCCGGCCGGTTGGTCAGCTTCGCCCCGGCGACCCGGATCGCCAGCGGCAGGTACCCGCAGTGCCGGAGGATCGCGGCCGCGCAGTCCGGCTCCGCGGCGACCCTCTCGGTGCCGACGATGCCTTCGAGCAGCTTCGCGGCCTCGGCCTCGGGCAGGAGGTCGACGTCGAACGGGGTGGCCCCGGCCAGATCCGGCATCCGCACCCGGCTGGTGATCAGCACCGCGCACGCACCCGCGCCGGGCAGGAGCGGCCGGACCTGCGCCGCGCTGCCCGCGTCGTCCAGGACGACGCACATGCGCATGCTCGCCAGCCTGGACCGCAGCAGCGCCGCGCGTTCGGGAAGATCACGCGGCAGCCCCGCGTCGGGGACCCCCAGCGCGCGGAGCAACTCCGCGAGCACGGTCATCGGGGGCCGGGGCGAGGACGACGTCCCGGCGAGGTCGACGTGCAGCTGACCGTCCGGGAAGTCCTCCCGGACCGCGTGCGCCACCCGGATCGCGACCGAGGACTTGCCGACCCCCGGCGCCCCCGAAAGCACCGCGATCGCGGGTTGTCCCTGATCACGACGGTCGCGGAAGAGGTCGGCGAGGGCGCCGACCACCCCGTCGCGGCCGGTGAAGTCCGGCAGGTCCAGCGGGAGCTGGCAGACCGGCGTCATCGGCCGGGTGAGGGCGGCGGTCACGGCGTCCGCGGTCACGGCGGGCGTCACGACCAGCGAGGCCCGCAGTTCCCTCAGCCGCGGCCCCGGTTCGGTGCCGAGTTCCTCGGCCAGCACCTTCTCGGCCGTTTCGTAGGCCTCGATGGCGTCGGCCGTGCGGCCGTCGGCCCGCAGCGCCACGATCAGCTGCTGCCAGAGTTCTTCGCGCAGGGGATGCTCGGTGACCAGGCCGCGCAGTTCGGCGACGGCTTCGGCGGTCCGGCCGAGCTCGATCCTCGCCCGCAACCGCTGTTCCTGGACGGCGAGCCGTGATTCCGTCAGCCGGGCCACCGTCGCGCCCCAGCCGTGGTCGTGGGGGAGCCCTTCGAGGACTTCCCCGCGCCACAGCGCTTCGGCTTGATCCAGCAGGCCGAGGGCGGATTCGGCGTCCCCGTGGCCGAGCGCGTCCTGCGCGGCGGCGGCCAATTCGCCGAATCGGATGTGGTCGATCTCCCCGGGGGTGGCCTTGAGGATGTAGCCGGACGCCCGGCTGCCGATGCGTTCCCCCAGTTCCGGATCGCGATCGGCGAGACGTTTGCGGAGTGAATGGACGTAGGTGCGGATGTTCGCCGCCGCCGAACGCGGAGCCGACGAGGGCCACAGGACCTCGATCAGCAGTTCGGTGGAGACGACGACGTTGGGTTGAAGCAGGAGAGCGGCGAGCAGCAGACGCGGTTTGGGGCCGCCGAGCGGCACCACCTGTCCGTCCACCGCCACTTCGAGCGGACCGAGAACGCGAAACCCGAGAATTGTCACCTAAACCGCCAATACGGCAGGAGCCCCATATCCGCCGATAATATTGCCGTCCCGCCATGGTGGCTAGATCCATTCGCATGCAAGTGCAGACAGCGGACGCGGTTTGTACGGGTCATGTACGACGCCGGTCGACGCTGCAGCCATGAAGCGTTCAAGTGTCCGGCGGCTCGCCGGTTTCTTCCTCGTGCTGGCGACGGTGGGTGCTTTCGGCCTCGCCGGCGCGACTCCCGCGCTGGCCGCGGCCACCGGGACCGTCAAGACGGCGGGTGATCCGCTGAACGTGCGCCGCGCCCCGAGCACCACCTCGACCGCGGTGCGCACGGTGGCCAACGGCGCCACGGTGACCATCGACTGCCAGACGATCGGGACCGAGGTCACCGGTCCCCTCGGCAAGACGACGTTGTGGGACTACGTCCCCGCGCTCGGCGGCTACATCTCCGACGGCTACGTCTACACCGGCTCCGACCAGCGGATCGCGCCCGACTGCGGGGTCGGCACCGGCAGTGCCGAATGTTCCACCGGCGTCTGTGCCGGTGAGGGCCAGTTCCGTTCATCGGATGCTCATTTCCTGGTCTACGACAAGGACGCCGACGGAAAGTCCGCCGTGGTCGCCTACTGGCTGAAGGGTGGCGCCGGCCCGTTCTACGTCTGGGCTTCCGGCGGTAACGGCACCCACGTCGACAAAGCCGTGCCGGTCGCGAAGGGCTCGTGGGTCTATTACAAGGTCTGCGTCGCCAACGCTTCCGCGAATCCGGCCCTCGAAGCGTGTAGCGCCGGCATCACCGATTACGCCGCGTGAAATCCCTCCCCGTTCTTTCCCCACTTCGAAAGGTTGAATTCTCATGGGTCAGGTGAACCGGCGGGCGGTACTCCTCGGTGGAGCCGCGGCGGTTTCGGCGGCTGCGTTGTCGTCGACGGTGCCTTCGTGGGCGAACGCGAGAACGCTGGCGGCGGCGCCCGCCATCCGCGACCCGTTCCAGCTCGGCGTCGCCTCGGGTGACCCCCTGCCGGACAGTGTCGTGCTGTGGACGCGTCTCGCTCCCGCCCCGCTGAACCCCGACGGCTTCGGCGGGATGCCGGACGCTTCGTACACAGTGGACTGGGAGATCGCGAACGACCAGGCGTTCTCGTCGGTCGTGCAGAAGGGCACCGCGACCGCGGCCCGCGCCTCCGGGCACAGCGTGCACATCGAACCGGCCGGGCTCCAGGCGGGACGCGAATACTTCTACCGCTTCAAGACCAGCGGCTACATCTCGCCGGTGGGCCGGACCAGGACCGCCCCGGCCGCCGGTGCGGTCGTGGACCAGCTGAAGTACTGCTTCTCCTCCTGCCAGCACTGGGAGGAGGGCTGGTACCACTCGTACAAGGGCATGCTCGCCGATGATCCGGATCTGGTGCTGTTCCTCGGCGACTACATGTACGAGAAGAAGTCCGGCCGCGCGGCCGCCGAACGGAATCCGCGCAAGCTGGCCTTCACCGACGAGGTGAAGACGCTGGCGCACTACCGCGCGCGGCACGCCCAGCACAAGACCGACGCCGACCTGCAGAACGCGCACGCGATGGCGCCGTGGATCGTGGTCTTCGACGACCACGAGGTGATGAACAACTGGAACGGCACCACCGCTCCGGCGACGGCGGAGCGCAAGACCGCCGGTTTCCAGGCGTTCTACGAGAACATGCCGATCCGCTCCACCGCCAAGCCGAGCGGTGCGGCGATCCGCCTGTACCGGCAGTTCGGCTGGGGCAACCTCGCCCGGTTCCACATGCTCGACACCCGTCAGTACCGCAACGCGCAGGTGTCCGACCCGTCCGGTTCGGCGGGGCCGTCGTGCACCGACATGCGGTCGACGTCGCGCAGCATCCTGGGCACGGCGCAGGAAGCCTGGCTGCTGAAGGCGCTGGAGACGCATCCGGCGAAGTGGGACTTCCTCGGCCAGCAGGTCTTCTTCGCCACCCGTGACGGCGACGGCAACAAGGCGACCTGCGAGAGCCCCGATTCCTGGCAGGGTTACGAGGCCTCTCGCGACCGGATCGCGAAGGGCATCGTGGACCGCAAGGTGCCGAACCCGATCGTGCTGACCGGCGACGTCCACCGGCATTGGGCGGCCGATCTGCGCCGCGACTACTTCAACCACAGCGACCCGGTGTTCGGTTCGGAACTGGTGACGACCTCGGTCACGAGCAACAGCGACACCGCGACCGACCCGTCGTCGGCCTGGCTGTCGAACAACCCGCACGTCAAGTACTGCCGGGGAAAGCGCGGCTACGTCCGGGTGACGGCGTCGCAAGCGCAGATGCGGGCGGACTTCATGACGGTTTCGGACACCACCGAGTACGACTTCTCGAAGGTGACCCTGGCCGCGGACCGCAGCTACGTCGTCGAAGCGGGCAAGCCGGGGCTGCAGAAGGTCTAACGGCCTCGTGAGTGGTAAAGGCGGTTCTAACCGTCCTTACCACTCACGAGTCAGGACAGCAGGTCCACCAGCGCGTCACCGCGAGGCGTCCGGACGACGAGGACGACCTGACCCTCGCGGTGCCGCTGGATCAGACCGGCCGAGACCAACTGCTCACAGTGATAGGTCGCGGTGCTGGCCGCACACGACAGGAGATTCGCGATCTCGCCCATGCGAGCGGGTTTTCCCAAGTGCCGCAACAGTTTCGCGCGGTGGGCGCCGACAACCAGGTCGAGTCCGTCGACGCCGGGCGGTGTTTCGGGCTTGCCGTTCTCGAGCAGGCCGTCCAGTCCCGGCAGCGGGTAGCCGATCCAGATGGTGTCCTCTTCGTCGAAGTTGGACACCACCGACCGGCAGCCGGCGAGCATCGGGACGAGGATCAGCTTGCGGCCACGGGCGGTGTACCGCGCCGGTTCGGCGTCGGGCAGCAGCAGGGAGCCGTTGCTGAACCGGAAATGGGGCCGCAGCAGGCCGAGTACCGCGTCGGTCCCGCCGCGGACGGAGGCGACGCCGATGCGTTCGATCTCGCGGTCGAGCAGGGGACGGGCCTTGGTCCACAGGTTTTCGGTCGCCAGCCGGGTCGCGGTGAAGGCGTCCGCGAGCGAGGCGACCCAGCGTCTCGGATGGTCGGCGGCCTGCCGCCACTGCGCGGGCAAACGGTCGCCGAAGACCTCTTCCAGGCCCTTGTGGACGTCGGCTTCCGTCAGGTCGCGCAGCATTTCCGTCTGCGCGGCGGCCGCGGCGTCCTCCGTGGGACTGATCGGCACGATGAAGTCCGGCTGGACGGAGGTCCCCCGGCGGGCGAGCGCGCTCGCGGCGCGGTAGCCCTGTTCGGGGATCGCCGAGCCCACCTGACGTCGCCAGGGGGCGGGCAGGCCGCGGTCGTACCCGCCGACGACCTCGACGAGCATCGAAACCAGCGAGATGTGCGGGGAAACCGTCACACCTACCGAGATCGTGCTGGTGTCACCGAGTTCGAGCCGGGTATAAGAAGCCTGGGGTGGCGTCTCGCGCATCCGGTCGTCCCTCCTGGGAGTGGGCGTCGCAGCACGCGATGTTAGCGCCTCAGGTCAATACCCTGCACCGCCCGGGAAAAGCGAGTTGCTCATTCATGATGAGGAACGCGCCGAGACCGTGGAAATCGTTGGTGTTGCGCTTACGCGCGTAGTAATACGCGGTGTCACCGACGTTAGTGCCCTCGGAGATGTTTTTGATATCCGCCAATCCATCGGCACCGGCCGAGATCTGGGACAGGACCCCGCGGTGGCCCTTGGCGGCGACGGGCCGGTATTCAGGGCCGATATGGCCGCGTTCGACGCCGCGCGAGAGCAGGAAGGTGTACATCGCCGACGCCGAGGTCTCCAGCCAGTTGTCCTGGTCGCCGCCCCGGTCGACGATCTGGAACCAGCGGCCCGAGGCCCGGTCCTGCCACCGGGTGTAACCGGCCGCGAGGAACTTGACGACCTCGACGAGGCGTTTCCGGCGCGGATGGCCGCCGGGCAGGATCTCGAGCAGGTCGATCGCCGTCATCCCGAGCCAGCCGATCGCACGGGCCCAGTGGAATTTCGAATGCCGGCCGTCGCCCGACGCCCACGGTTCCGAGCCGTCTTCGTCATAGGCGTGGTAGAGCAGGCCCGTGACGGGCTCCTTGAGCCTGTCGAAGTAGACGATGACGTTCTTCGCGGCCTCTTCGTAGCAGTAGCCGGGATCGCCGAAGGTCTTGCCGTACAGGGCCAGGAACGGCTGCGCCATGTAGACGCCGTCCGCCCACAACTGCCCGGTCTTGCTCGTGGCGTGGAACATCCCGCCGTCGGACGTCCGGGGATAGGACGGGAACCGCGCGCGCAGCTGTTCCGCCGCGGTCTTGTACTTCGCCTGCCCGGTTTCGTTGTACAGCAAGGGGAACATCTGACCGGAGCGCATCGCGTCCAGGTTGGTAAAGCCGTTGGAGATCCCGCTATCGGTGACGAACCGGTCGTACCAGGCGAGGATGTAGTCGAGGTAGCGCCGCTCGCCGGTGCGCCGGTACACGAGGTACTGGCCGTAGAGGTAAAGGCCGCGGGTGTAGCCCCAGCCGCCGAGGGTGGCCGGGGTGAAGCGCTTCATCGTCGAGTCGACGACCGCCCGGGACCAGTCGACCGGAGCCGCGCTCGCCGTGCCGGGCAGGGCCAGCGCGCCGAGGGCGCCCGCGGTCCCGGCGAGCATCGTGCGCCGCGTCAGCCGGGCCGTGCGAAGAGGATCCGGGGACATGCGAGGCCCTTCCTGCGCGGGGACACCGGCTGAACTTTCCTTGCAGGACAACGTCTACCCGGCTTTTCGGTGGCGAGTCAACGGCAGTTCCCGCTGCCCGGGACGGTCCCGATGGGCGGCACTCTCCGCGAGGCCGCCCGCTCGCCTACGATCGGTACGTGAACGAGCTGACCTTCCGCGGCCGCCGCGTCGCCCGGGACCGGGCCCTGGTCATGGCGATCGTCAACCGCACCCCCGATTCCTTCTACGACAAGGGCGCGACCTTCGCCGACCCGGACGCGCTCGCCGCCGTCGCGCGGGCGGTGGAGGAGGGGGCGGACATCGTCGACATCGGCGGGGTGAAGGCCGGTCCCGGTGCCGAGGTCGACGTCGAGGAAGAGATCCGGCGGGTGGTCCCGTTCGTCGAGCGGATCCGCGAACTGCACCCCGACCTGGTGATCAGCGTCGACACCTGGCGCCACGAGGTGGGCAGGCGCGCGGCCGAGGCGGGCGCGGACCTGATCAACGACACCTGGGCGGGAGCCGATCCGAAACTGGCCGAGGTCGCGGCGGAGTTCGGCACCGGGTACGTCTGCTCGCACACCGGGAACGCCGTCCCGCGCACCCGTCCGTTCCGGGTGCGCTATCCGGACATCGTCGCCCAGGTCGTCGCGGAGACGACGGCCCTCGCCGAAGCGGTCGTCGCGCTCGGTGTCCCGCGCGAGGGCGTGCTGATCGACCCGACCCACGACTTCGGCAAGAACACCTGGCACAGCCTGGCGCTGCTGCGGCACGCGCGGGAACTGGCCGACACCGGCTGGCCGGTGCTGATGGCACTGTCCAATAAGGACTTCGTCGGGGAGACGCTCGGCGTGGAACTCGCGGAGCGGGTCGACGGCACCCTCGCCGCGACGGCCTGGGCGGTGGCCGAGGGTGCGAAGGTGTTCCGGGTGCACGAGGTCAAGCGCACCCGGCAGGTGGTGGAGATGGTCGCGTCGATCCAGGGCACGCGCCCGCCCGCGCGCGCGATCCGCGGCCTCGCCTAACCGAGCGGGATCACGGCCGAAACCGTGCTGCCGGTACCGGGCTCGCCGAGGACGGTGAGCTCACCACCGAGCGCGCGGACCCGGTCGCGCAGGCCGTGCAGCCCGGAGCCGCCGTCGATGTCGGCCTCGCCGGTGCCGTCGTCGTGGACGTCCACCCGCAGGCCGTCCTCCTCGACGCCGATGCGCACGCGGACCTCCCGCGCCTGCGCGTGTTTCAGCGCGTTGGTGACAGCTTCCGAGACGACGAAGTAGGCCGTCGCCTCCACGGGGCCGCTGAGCCGGGGCACGTCCGCCTCCGCGAGGTCGACCGCGAGCGGGATCCGGTCCAGCAGCGACCGGACCGCGGGGATCAGCCCGGCCTCGGTGAGGATCGGGGGGTGGAGCCCGCGCGCGAGTTCGCGCAGTTCGGTGACGGTGGCCTGCAGCTCGTCGATGGTGCCTTTCAGCAGGGCCGCGACGGCCGGGGTCAGGTCGTCGCCGAGCCGGCGTTCGGCCATGCGCAGCAGCAGGACGATGCTCACCAGGCGTTGCTGCGCCCCGTCGTGCAGATCCCGTTCGACGCGCCTCCGCTCGTCGTCGGCGGCGGCCACGATGCGGGCACGGGAGGCCTGGACCTCGACGAGGCGTTCCTCCAGTTCCGCGGCGAGGCGCTGGTTGTCCAGCACCAGCCCGGCGGCGGCGTTGAGCGCGTCGATCGACCGGCTGTCCTTCCACACCTCGTCGTCCTGCACGAGCGCGGCCAGCCCCGAGCCGTCGCGTTCCAGCAGGAGCCGGATCATCTCCGCGTTGCCGACCCGGGCCCGCAGCACCCCGATCAGGAACGCCAGCGGCCACAGGCAGAACGAGAACCGGTATACGTCCAGCAGCGGCCCGGAGACCGGATGCCCGGAGCCGAGCGCGCTGCCGACCGTGGTGCTCACCGCGCCGATCACGGCGATCGCGACGACCGGGGAGAGCAGCCGCCGCTGCGGAAGCCGTCCGGCGAGCCAGCGGTAGAGCAGCACCACGACGACGCCGCCCCCGATCAGCGCGCCGACCAGTTCGAGCAGCCGTTTGACCAGCTGCTCGGCCTCCGGGGAGGCCGCGATCGCGGCGAGGTTCTTCGGATCGTCGTTGACCAGCAGGCCGAGCACCGCCGAGCCGAAGACCACGGCGTACGCGGAGAGGGCGAGGACACGCTCCCAGCGGGACCGGAGTTTCCCGTGCGGGAAGGCGAGCACGAGATGCGCGATCACCGGGCTGGACGCGGCGGTCAGCGCCAGTCCGACGGTGTGCGCGAGGGGGTCCCCGGCGAACTGCAGGTCCTCGGCGAACAGCGCGAGCCCGGCCAGCGCGATCAGCAGCCCGATGGGGTTCGAGGCGCGGCGCACGTGCGCGACGGCGCCGGCGAGCAGGAAGAGGAACCCGGTCGTCGTGGACAGGGTGGTGTCGAGCACGGTGTGCGTGCCGTCGGCGATCTTGAGCGTCATCGCCAGTACGCCCAGCCCGATGCCGGCGGTCAGGACGCCCGCCATCGCGACGGTGCGAGGGTGCTTCACCACTAAGCGTGATTCGCCCGTTCGGCCCGGACCGTTACACCGGGAGGACGCCCGATCGGGGGAGGCGCCATCGGGACGCCCGTCCTGACATGTGGAACAACAGTTCCGCCTGGTGTCAAGGTTTCTCAGGATGTTTCCCGTCATCCGGATGGCGATGCAGGCACGTGGGTGAACATGCGACTCTCGCGGCCACCACCCAGGCTGAGTCTTATCCCCCGAAAGGCGTCCCCCGTGAGCACCCACCACAGAACCCGCTTGCTGGCCGCGGCCTTCGCCGCCTTGACCCTGGCCGGCGGGATCGCGGGGTGTTCACGCGCGGAGAACGCCGCGGCGCCACCGGAGCAGAAGAGCCAGGGCGCCGCGGGCGAGGTGCGCGTCGGGTACTTCCCGAACGTGACGCACGCGCCCGCGCTGATCGGGGTCAAGAACGGCTTCTTCGCCAAGGAGCTCGGCTCGACGAAGCTCACCACCCAGACGTTCAACGCCGGGCCCGAAGAGGTCAACGCGCTGCTCGGCAACTCGCTCGACATCGCCTTCATCGGCTCCGGCCCGGCGATCAACGCCTTCACCAAGTCCAAGGGCGCCATCCAGCTCGTCTCCGGTGCGGTCACCGGCGGCGCGCAGCTGGTGGTGAAGCCCGAGATCGCCACGCCCGAGCAGCTCTCCGGCAAGAACATCGCGACGCCGTCGCTGGCGAACACCCAGGACGTCGCGCTCAAGAAGTTCATCGCCGAGAAGAAGCTGCCCGACGTCAAGATCACCAACCTCGACAACCCCAAGACGTTCGACGCCTTCAAGAAGGGCGAGCTCGACGGTGGCTGGCTGCCGGAGCCGTGGTCCTCGCGGCTGGTGCTGGACGCCGGTGCGAAGGTCCTGCTGGACGAGAAGACCCTGTGGCCGGAAGGCAAGTTCCCGACCACGGTCGTGATCGTCCGCAGCGAATTCCTGCAGCAGCACCCGGAGACCGTCACCGCCATCCTCAAGGGTGAACTCGCCGCCATCGACTGGGCGAAGACCAACCCCGCCGAGGCGAAGAAGGTGGTCAACGGAGAACTGAAGGCGCTCGCGGGCAGCACACTGAACGAAGCCGTTCTCGACCGCGCGTTCTCCGGTATCGAACTCGGCATCGACCCCGTGGCGTCGACCTTCACCCAGCTCGCGAAGGACTCGGTGACCGCCGGCGTGGTGAAGTCCGCGGTGGACCTCAAGGGGTTCGCCGATTTCGGCCCGCTCAACGCCGTGCTCAAGGAGCAGGGCAAGCCCGGCGTGGACGCGCCCGGGCTGACGAAGTGACCGGAGGGGATCAGCGATGACGACCACCTTGGAGCCCGGCCTGTCCACCGGTGTCGCCGTGCGTCTGGAAGGGGTCCGGAAGGCGTTCGGCCCGACCGGCCGCGCCGTCGTGGCCCTCGACGGAATGGACCTGACGGTCGCCCCCGGCGAATTCGTCTGCCTGCTCGGCGCGTCCGGGTGCGGCAAGAGCACCCTGCTGAACCTGGTCGCCGGTCTCGACCAGCCGACGTCCGGCTCGATCACGCTCGAAACCTCCCGGCCCGCGGTGATGTTCCAGGAAGCCGCGCTGATGCCGTGGCTGACCGCGGCCCGCAATGTGGAACTTCCGCTGCGCCTGGCCGGTTTCGGCCGGAGCGAGCGCCGCGAGAAGGCGGCCGAACTGCTCGAACTCGTCCGCCTCGGCGGCGCGGGCGACAAGCGGCCGCACGAGCTGTCCGGTGGGATGCGGCAGCGCGTCGCGCTCGCCAGGGCGCTGGCCGCGACCCTGCGCGTCGGCGGTGACCCTGAGCAGTCGCTGCTGCTGATGGACGAGCCGTTCGCGGCACTCGACGCCATCACCCGCGACGTCCTGCAGGGCGAACTGCTGCGCGTCTACCGCAGCACCGGCACCTCGGTGCTGTTCGTGACCCACGACGTCCGCGAGGCCGTCCGGCTCGGCCAGCGGGTCGTGCTGCTCTCGTCGCGGCCGGGCCGGGTCGTGCGGGAATGGCGCGACGTCCAGGCCTCCGACGCCGAGGAGCTGACCTTGGAGATCACCGGTCACCTCCGGGAGGTGATCAGTACCCATGCCGCGGCTTGACCGCCCCGATATCACGGCGGCGGAGGAGGCCGACGAGGCCGTCGGCGCGGGGCTCGATTCGCTCGACACGCCCACCGGCGAACGCCGGGAGAGCTGGGGGAAGCGGTTCCTGCGCGGGTTCGTGCCTCCGCTGCTCTTCCTGGCCTTGTTGGTCGTCCTTTGGCAGGTCCTGTGGGCCGCCGCGTTCTGGCCCGAGACGATGCTGCCCTCACCGCTCGCGGTGTGGGACGAACTCGTCGACATCACGAGCACCGGCGAGATCTTCGAGTTCGTCTGGACGTCGGTGCACCGCGCCGCGCTGGGCTTCCTCATCGGCGTGGTCATCGGGACCCCGCTCGGCCTGCTGGTGGCGAAGGTCCGCCTGGTCCGTTCCGCTGTCGGGCCGTTCCTGACCGGGCTGCAAAGCCTTCCGTCGGTGGCGTGGGTGCCGGCGGCGATCCTGTGGTTCGGACTGAATGACGCTTCGATCTACTTCGTCGTCCTGCTGGGTTCGGTCCCGTCGATCGCGAACGGTCTCGTCTCGGGCATCGACCAGATCCCGCCGATGCTGCCGAGGGTCGGGCAGGTGATGGGGGCGAGCAGGCTGTCCGCGGCCCGGCACATCCTGCTGCCCGCCGCGCTGCCCGGTTTCCTGGCCGGGCTCAAGCAGGGCTGGGCGTTCTCGTGGCGTTCGCTGATGGCCGCCGAGCTGATCGCGCTGTCCCCGGCGCTCGGCAAGGGCCTCGGCGCGTACCTGAACGAGGGCTCGTCGTTCAACAGCATGGAAGGCGTGATCTCGGCGATCTTCCTGATCCTGCTGGTCGGTGTCGGGATCGAGTTGCTGGTGTTCCGCCCGCTGGAACGTTCGGTCCTGCGTGCCCGTGGTCTCACGGCGTCCCTTTAGGACTTTGGCCAGGCTAGCCTTACCCGCATGTCCGATTTCGGTGTGCGGGTCAAGGCGATCCTGACCGCGCTGATGATGTCCTTGCTGGTGGCCGGATGCGGGTCTTCGCAGTCCGTCGACGAGACCCTGGTCCCGCCGGAGGCGCGAGGCACTTTCCCGGTGACCGTCGAGCACAAATACGGTTCGACCACAGTGGAGCGGCAGCCGTCGCGAGTCGTCACGCTCGGCCTGTCCGATCACGACGCGGTGCTGGCGCTGGGGATCCGGCCGGTCGGCGCCGTCGACTGGTTCAAGGAACGGCCGTACGGGAAGTGGCCGTGGACCCAGGCGCTCTGGGGTGACAAGCAGCCGGAGATCGTCGGCGAGCGCGACGACTACAACCTCGAGAAGATCGCCGCGCTCAAGCCGGAGCTGATCCTCGCCCAGTACAGCGGCATGAAGAAGGAGCAGTACGACAAGCTCTCGCAGATCGCCCCCGTCGTCGCGCAGCCGCCGAAGTACGAGGATTACGCGGCGCCGTGGCAGGAGATGACCCGGATGGTGGGGCGCGCACTGGGGCTCCCGCAGAAGGCCGAGGACCTGATCAAGGGAATCGACGCGCGGTTCGCCAAGGCGCGGGCGGAGCACCCCGAGTTCGCGAAGCTGTCGATGGTCGTCGCCGACACCTTCGAGGCGGGCAAGTTCTCGGCGTTCACCACGACCGACCCGAAGATGATCTTCATGACCGAGTTGGGCTTCCGGCCCTTCGACCCGGTCAAGGCGGAGAGTGACCCGGCGAAGAACGTCGTCGAGGTCACCTCGGAACGATTCGACCTGTTCGACGCGGATCGCCTGGTGTGGCTGAACTCCGACGTCGGCGCGGAGGCCAGGGTCCGGGCGGATCCGGTGTACGGGAAGCTGAAGGTCTCGGGCGACAAGCGGGACCTGTTCATCACCTACGACAATCCGCCGGTGGGGGCCGCGATCTCGTTCAACACGGTGCTGAGCATCCCTTACGCGATCGAGCAGCTGGTGCCGAAGCTCGCGGCGGTTCCGGCGACCTGAGGTCCCGGCGGCGTAGGGCGTCGGTCCCGTTGGTCGTGAGTGGCGTTTCGGGTTCTAACCCGAAACACCCCCCCCCCCCCACCCGTGGGGGGCCCCTCCTTCTCTTGGGCCACCACACCCACCCCTTAACCCCCCCACTGCACAGGGCCTAGAACGT
>NZ_JBVILA010000010.1:48860-170816 GCF_055580625.1 Amycolatopsis sp. NPDC031561
GTTTTTTTTTTTTTTTTTTTTTTTTTTTTTTTTTTTTTTTTTTTTTTTTTTTTTCCCCCCCCCCCCCCCCCCCCCCCCCCCACGACCAGCCGGTGAGGGCACTCTCTCGCTCATGGCCCACCCGACCGACCCGTGACCCCACACGTCGAGCGCGGCCGAGCATGTCGCGAAAGCCACTTTCGCGACATCTGACGTCCCGAAAGTGGCTTTCGCGACACAGCCGCCCGCCAGTCGCGAGAAGACCCAGACGCACCCAGAATTCCGTAGGTAGCTAAGAAACCTATGGCTCACCGGTCAGAGTTCGGTCCGGTCGGGTGATCGCTTGAGGTGCTGTTACGAAAGCCACGTCCAGTCCGCCACGGGGTCCTGTGAGTTCACCTTCCGTGCCTGGCTCACCTACGGCACCGTAAGTTACGGTGTCGTAGGTAGGCGTTTTCCGTACCCCGGAAGGACAAAACGCATGACGACGGTTCCCGAAAGCACCCGGCTGATGCTCGAACTCGAGGGGACGGTCGAGGAGAACCTCAACCGGCATCTCGGTGTCGCCAAGGAATGGATGCCGCACGAGTACGTGCCGTGGAGCGAGGGCAAGAACTTCGCCGAACTGGGCGGCGAGCCCTGGGATCCCGAGCAGTCGCGGGTGTCGCCGATCGCGCGGACCTCGCTGGAGGTCAACCTCCTCACCGAGGACAACCTGCCGAGCTACCACCGCGAGATCGAGCGGGCCTTCGGCCGCGACGGCGCGTGGGGCACGTGGGTGCACCGCTGGACCGCGGAAGAAGGCCGTCACGGCATCTGCATCCGCGACTACCTGCTGGTGACGCGCGCGGTGGACCCGGTCGAGCTGGAGCGGGCCCGGATGCAGACCATGCAGGCCGGATACGACAGCGGTGACAAGGCATTGCTGAACGTCTTCGCGTACGTGTCGTTCCAGGAACTCGCGACGCGGCTTTCGCACCGCAACACCGGCAAGTACACGCAGGACCCGTTGTGCGAGAAGCTGCTCGCGCGGGTGGCGATGGACGAGAACCTGCACATGATCTTCTACCGGAACCTCGTGCAGGCGTCGCTGGAGCTTTCACCCGACGCGATGATGCGGGCGATCACCGACGAGGTCGTCCAGTTCCAGATGCCGGGCGCGGTGATCCCGAGCTTCGTGCGGAAGGCCGCGCTGATCGCGAAGGCGGGTATCTACGACTTGCGCATCCATCACGACGAGGTGATCTGGCCGCTGCTGCGGCAGTGGAAGGTCTTCGAGCTGGAAGGGCTCGGTGAGGTGGGGGAGAAGGCGCGGGACGAACTCGACCAGTTCCTCAAAGGCCTCGACACCCAGGCGTCACGTTTCGAAGAGCGCCGGGCGGCCGCCGAAGCCCGCTCCGCCGCCCGACGATGATCGGGCGGCGAAGCGGAGAGAACTAGCGAGACCGGCGAGAGCCGGCGCGGGTTCCCGAGGAGAACGCGGCGGCACCGCCACGGCGGGCCGGAGCGCCGCCGGACTGAGTGCGCGACTGGGACTTCGAGGCACCGGCGGAGGCGCCGCCCCGGCGCGGCTGGGAGTCGGTGGCACCGCGACGGGCCTGACCGCCGCCCTTGGGCGCGCCTTCGCGACGCCCGGTGGTCTCGGCCGCACGACGGCCCTGACCCGCGGAAGCGCCGCCGCGGCGATCGCCCTCGGCGCGCGGCTGACGCGAACGGCCCTCGGAGGAACCGCCACGGCCCCGTCCGCCACCGGAAGCACCCCGGCCACCGGCCGAGGGGCCACGGCCGCGACCGGTCCTGGTGCCCCGGTTGGCGGGGCGCTCCTCTTCTTCGCCCTTGCCGCGGATGGCCTCGCCGCCGGCGGTGACCTTCTTCGGGCGCGTGTCCACGATCGGCCGCCGCGGCGACGCGGTGAACGAACGCTCGCCGGGCGCCAGCTCCGACAGCAGCGGGTGGCCGGGGCCGAGCTGCGTCGTGGTCGGCTTGATGCCCGCCTTGCGGGTGAGGTCGCGAACGTCGCCGACCTGCGCGTCGGTCATCAGCGTGACGACGGTGCCGGACGCCCCGGCGCGGGCCGTGCGGCCCGAGCGGTGCAGGTACGCCTTGTGCTCGACCGGCGGGTCGGCGTGGATGACCAGCGTGACGTCGTCGACGTGGATACCGCGGGCGGCGATGTCGGTCGCGACCAGCGTCTTCGCCGCACCGGAGGCGAAGGCCTCCAGGTTGCGCGTCCGCGCGGTCTGGCCGAGGTTGCCGTGCAGTTCGACCGCCGGCACGCCGGAGGCCATGAGCTTGCGCGTCAGCTGCTTGGCGCGGTGCTTCGTCCGGGTGAACACCAGCGTGCGGCCCGGCGCGGCGGTGAGGTCGATCAGCACCGGCAGCCGGTGGGTCTCTTCCAGGTGCAGCACGTGGTGCTTCATGGTCGAGACCGGTGACTGGGCCGAGTCGACGCTGTGCGTGACCGGGTCGTGCATGAAGCGCTTGACCAGCACGTCGACGCCCGCGTCGAGGGTCGCGGAGAACAGCAGCCGCTGCCCGCGATCCGGCGTCTCGGCCATGATGCGCCGGACGTCGGGCAGGAAGCCGAGGTCGGCCATGTGGTCGGCCTCGTCCAGCACGGTGATCTCGACGTGGTCGAGCTTCGCCTCGCCCGAGCGCATGTGGTCGGCGAGCCTGCCGGGGCAGGCGACGACGATGTCGACGCCGTCACGCAGCCGGGTGATCTGCGGGTTGGGGCTCACGCCGCCGAAAATGGTGGTGACCTTGAGGCCGAGCGGCTTCGCCAGCGGCAGGAACGACGCCTCGATCTGGGTGGCCAGTTCGCGGGTCGGCGCCAGCACCAGCGCGCGCGGGCGGCCGGGGCGGCGGCGCGTCGGGCCGGCGGCGAGCCGGGCGAGGACGGGCAGCACGAAGCCGTAGGTCTTGCCGGAGCCGGTGCGGCCGCGGCCCAGGACGTCCCGGCCGGCCAGCGAATGCGGCAGCGTGGCGGCCTGGATCGGGAACGGGCTGGTGACGCCCTGCTCGGCGAGCGAGTCCACGAGGGTCTTGGGCAGGCCGAGTTCGATGAAAGTAGGTGTGCTCATAAGCGTATGGGCGCGTGTGCGCCCTGGTGTCTCCGTAAGAATAGGAACGGTTGTCCTGCCCGGCGCAGACCTCGGGGGTCGCGGCGCGTGGTCATTCGACAACGAAACGCGGCCCGAGGCAGAACTGAGCGGACCGCAACGCCAGTGTACTTGGTCGTGATCTCCCGGGCTACGTGATATCGCCCGCACCGCGTTCGCGCGGCCCGACGAAGCGGGCGGCCGATGTTCGTCCGTTTCCACGAGCCCGGCCCCCTCACCCGGTGAAACGCTGGTCGGACCAGCCCCGGCGTGAAAGGTGACGTGAGTGTCGAAGAGCGTTCAAGAACTTCAAGGCCTGCTCGACGAGTGGGCGCGCGAGGCGAGCGTCCCCGGTGCCGTGGCGGGTGTGACGTACCGGGGTGAGGAGTCGGTGTTCGCCACCGGGGTGTGCAGTGTGGACACCGGGCAGCCGGTCACCACCGGCACGCTGTTCATGATCGGCTCCACCAGCAAGACCTTCGCCGCGGCCGCCGTGCTCGCCCTGGTCGAAGACGGCGTGCTGGACCTGGACAAGCCCGTCGTCGAGTACCTTCCCGGGCTCGGGCTCGCCGATCCGGTCGCGCGGAAGACGGTGACCCTGCGGCATCTGCTCACGCACTCGGCCGGGTTCCTCGGTGACGTGGACTTCACCACCGGCTGGGGCGACAACGCGCTGGCGCTGGCCGTCGACAAGTTCGGCGACCTGCCGCAGGTGTTCCCGCCCGGCGAGGCGTTCTCCTACTGCAATGCCGGATTCCAGCTGGCCGGACGGGTCGCGGAGGCGGAATCCGGCGAGACCTTCGAGGAACTGGTCCGCACCCGGCTGCTCGAACCACTCGGCATGACCGAGTCGTACTACTTTCCGTGGGAGGTGCTCACCCGCGGTCACGCCGTCGGCCACGCGCTGGGCGAGGACGGGCCCGCCGTCGAGCACACCGTGGGCCTGACCCGCGCGGACAGCGCCAGCGGCGGGCTGTGGTCCACCGCCGCCGACCAGCTGAAATGGGCGCGGTTCTTCCTGGCGGGCGAGTCCGCGGGCAAGGCGCCGCTCTCCGCCGAGACCCGGGACCTCCTGCGAGCGCCGCAGCGCGCGGCGGCGCTGCCGTTCGAGGAGGTCGGGCTCAGCTGGCTGCGCACGCGCCACGGCGACGCGCGGCTGGTCCGGCACGGCGGCAACGTCGGCAACCTGCAGGTCTCGGAGTTCGTCACCCTGCCGGAGGAGGACTTCGCGGTCACCGTGCTGACCAACAGCGCGGGTGGCGGGGTGCTCGGCCCCCGGGTCGTCGACTGGTGCCTGGAGAACCTCGTGGGACTGCCCCCGATCGCGAGCGCCCCGCCGGTGCCCCAACCGGGTTTCGCCGAGTACCTCGGCCGCTTCGAGACCGGCGACCTGGGGTTCGAGATCACCGACCGGGACGGCGTCCTGTGGGGGCAGATGGTCGTGAACATGGAGGACATCCCGTCTCCGCCGGCGTTCGAGGTGGTCTTCGTCGGTGAAGACGTGCTGGCCAAGGCCGCCGACACCCGTCGGCCCGCCGCGCGGTTCCTGCGGGACGAGCAAGGACGGGTGACTTCGATCGAGTTCGGTGGCCGGACGGCGAGGCGGCGCGCTACGGTTACCGGGTAGTAACTTCGGCGACCATGGAGTGACGATGAGCGAAAAGGCGACCGCGTTGTTGCTGAACCCGGGTGGGTACGACCCACGGCAGTTCGACCCGGAGACGCGTCGCCTGCTGCGTGCCACCATCGAGTGGTTCGAACAGCGTGGCAAGCGCAAGCTCACTGAGGACTACCACGAGCGGACCTTCTACGCGGACTTCATCGAGTTCGCGGGCAAGGAGGGCCTCTTCTCCACGTTCCTCACTCCCGGCGCCAACGCCGACGGCGACCCCGACAAGCGCTGGGACACCGCGCGGGTCGCGGCGCTGTCGGAAATCCTCGGTTTCTACGGCTTGAACTACTGGTATCCGTGGCAGGTCACCATCCTCGGCCTGGGCCCGGTGTGGCAGAGCGCGAACGAGGCCGCCCGCAAACGCGCGGCGGACTCGCTCGCGGCCGGTGGCGTCGCCGCGTTCGGACTGTCCGAAAAGGAGCACGGCGCCGACATCTACTCGTCGGACCTCGTGCTCACCCCGGACGGCAGCGGCGGCTACCGCGCGAACGGGTCGAAGTACTACATCGGCAACGGGAACTGCGCGCGGACCGTGTCGGTGTTCGGCCGCATCGACGGTGTCGAGGGCCCGGACCAGTACGTGTTCTTCTACGCGGATTCGGAACACCCGAACTACCGCGTGGTGAAGAACGTCGTGCCGTCCCAGATGTACGTCGCCGAGTTCGAACTCGACGACTACCCGGTGTCCGAAGAGGACATCCTGCACGTCGGTGCCGAGGCGTTCTCCGCCGCGCTGAACACGGTCAACATCGGCAAGTTCAACCTGTGCTTCGGCGGCATCGGGATGTCGACGCACTCGCTGTACGAGGCGATCACGCACGCGCACAACCGTGAGCTCTACGGCAAGAAGGTCACCGATTTCCCGCACGTGCGCCGGGAATTCGTCGAGGCGTACGCGCGGCTCGTCGCGATGAAGCTGTTCTCCGACCGCGCCGTGGACTACTTCCGCAGCGCGAACGCGGACGACCGCCGGTACCTGCTGTTCAACCCGATCACCAAGATGAAGGTGACCACCGAGGCGCAGAAGGTCATCGGCCTGGTCGCGGATGTGGTGGCGGCCAAGGGTTTCGAGACCGACACCTACCTCGCGATGGCCAAGAACGACATCGACGGCCTGCCGAAGCTGGAAGGCACGGTGGCGGTGAACCTCGCGCTGATCGCGAAGTTCGTGCCCGCGTACCTGTTCGCGCCGCAGGCCTACGAGCCGGTGCCGACGCGGTCCGACGCCGCCGACGACGAATTCCTGTTCCGCCAGGGCCCCGCGCGCGGGCTGTCCAAGGTGCGGTTCCACGACTGGCGTGAGGCCTACGCCAAGGCGTCCGCGATCCCGAACGTCGCGCGGTTCACCGAGCAGGCCGAGTCGCTGGTGAAGCTGTTCACCGACGCCACGCCGGACGAGGCGCAGCAGCAGGACCTCGACTTCGGCCTGGCGCTGACCGAGCTGTTCACGCTGGTCGTCTACGGGCAGCTGGTGCTGGAGCAGGCGGAGATCACCGGCATCGAGACCGAGGTCGTCGACCAGATCTTCGGCGTCCTGGTGCAGGACTTCAGCGTCGCCGCGATCGACCTGCACGGGAAGTCGTCCTCGACCGAGGCGCAGCAGGCGCTCGCGATCGCTTCGGTGCGCAAGCCCGTCGTGGACGCGGCCCGCTTCGACCACGTGTGGTCGCTCGTCCGGGACCTCTCCGGCGCCTACGCGATGAACCCTTGAACCTCTAACCCCGGATGCGCGTGAAGGCCCCCTTCCCTCGGCTGAGCCGAGGGAAGGGGGCCTTCACGCGCAAAGTGAGCTACTTGCCGAAGCCGGCCTTCCGGAGCGCGTCCGCCATGGAGCCGCCGCCCCCGGAGTTCCCACCCCGGTTGCCGCCGCCGCCGCGGTTGCCGCCGCCCTGACGCTGGCCGCCTTGACGCTGACCGCCGCCGCCCTGACCGCGGTCACGACCGCCACCACCGCCGCCGCCCTGCTCGCGAGCGGGCTTGCCGGGCTCGTCGTCCAGGCGCAGCGTCAGCGAGATCCGCTTGCGCGGCACGTCGACCTCCAGCACCTTCACCTTGACGATGTCGCCGGGCTTCACGACCTCACGCGGGTCCTTGACGAAGTTCTTCGACAGCGCCGAGACGTGCGCGAGCCCGTCCTGGTGCACGCCGACGTCGATGAACGCGCCGAACGCGGCCACGTTCGTCACGACGCCTTCCAGCCGCATGCCCGGCTTGAGGTCGCCGATCTTCTCGACGCCGTCGGCGAAGGTCGCGGTCTTGAACGCCGGACGCGGGTCGCGGCCCGGCTTGTCGAGTTCGGCGAGGATGTCGGTCACCGTCGGGAGGCCGAAGGTGTCGTCGACGAATTCCGACGGCTTCAACGCCTGCAGCGTCCGCGAGTTGCCGATCAGCGCGCGGAGGTCGGTCCCGGTCGAGGACAGGATCCGCCGCACCACCGGATAGGCCTCCGGGTGCACCGAGGACGAGTCGAGCGGGTCGTCGCCGTCGGGGATGCGAAGGAAGCCCGCGCACTGCTCGAAGGCCTTGGGGCCGAGCCGTGCGACCTCCTTGAGCCCGGTCCGCGTCTTGAACGGGCCGTTCTCGTCACGGTGCGCCACGATGTTCTCCGCGAGGCTCGTCGTGATGCCCGAGACGCGGGTCAGCAGCGGCGCCGACGCGGTGTTGACGTCCACGCCGACCGCGTTCACACAGTCTTCGACCACCGCGTCGAGTGACCGCGACAGCGAGATCTCGGACAGGTCGTGCTGGTACTGCCCGACGCCGATCGACTTCGGGTCGATCTTCACCAGCTCCGCCAGCGGGTCCTGCAGCCGCCGCGCGATCGAGACCGCGCCACGCAGTGAGACGTCCATGCCCGGGAGTTCCTGCGACGCGAACGCCGACGCCGAGTAGACCGACGCGCCCGCTTCGGAGACGACGGCCTTGGTCAGCTTCAGTTCCGGGTGCTTCTTGATCAGCTCGCCGGCGAGCTTGTCGGTCTCGCGTGACGCGGTGCCGTTGCCGATCGAGATCAGGTCGACCTTGTGCCGCGCGCACAGGGCGGCGAGTTCGGCGATCGACTGGTCCCATTTGTTGGCGGGCTGGTGCGGGTAGATCACGTGGGTGCCGACGACCTTGCCGGTGTCGTCGACGACGGCGACCTTCACGCCGGTGCGGAAGCCCGGGTCGAGGCCCATCGTGGCGCGGGTGCCCGCCGGGGCGGCGAGCAGCAGGTCGCGCAGGTTCGCGGCGAACACGCGGACGGCGTCGTCTTCGGCCGACTGGCGCAGCCGCATCCGCAGGTCGATGCCCAGGTGCAGCAGGATCTTCGTGCGCCACGCCCAGCGGACGGTGTCGCCGAGCCACTTGTCGCCGGGACGGCCTTCGTTGGAGATGCCGAACTTGTGCGCGATGCGGGTCTCGTAGTCGGTCGGCCCGGCCTTCGGCTGCGTTTCCGGCCCTCCGGGCGCCTCCGCCTCCTCCGACTCCATCGTGAGGTCGAGGATGTCTTCCTTCTCGCCGCGGAACATCGCGAGGATCCGGTGCGAGGGGAGCTTCGTGTACGGCTCGGAGAACTCGAAGTAGTCGGAGAACTTCGCGCCTTCTTCGGCCTTGCCGTCGCGGACCTTGGCGGCCAGGCGGCCCTGCGACCACATCTTCTCGCGCAGCTCGCCGATCAGGTCGGCGTCCTCGGCGAAGCGTTCGACGAGGATCGCGCGGGCGCCGTCCAGCGCGGCCTGCGCGTCCGCGACGCCCTTGTCGGCGTCGACGAAGACCGCGGCGGCGGCCTGCGGGTCGGTGTTCGGGTCGCTCAGCAGCCCGTCGGCGAGCGGCTCCAGACCGGCCTCGCGGGCGATCATCGCCTTCGTCCGCCGCTTGGGCTTGTACGGCAGGTAGATGTCTTCGAGGCGGGACTTGGTGTCCGCCGCCATGATCGACGCTTCGAGCGCCTCGTCGAGCTTGCCCTGGCTCCGGATCGAGTCCAGCACGGCGACCCGGCGCTCGTTGAGTTCCCGCAGGTAGCGGAGGCGCTCTTCGAGGGTGCGCAGCTGGGCGTCGTCCAGCATCCCGGTGACCTCTTTGCGGTACCGGGCGATGAACGGCACGGTGGATCCGCCGTCCAGCAGGTCGACGGCCGCCTTGACCTGCCCCTCGCGCACACCGAGTTCTTCGGCGATCTTCTGCTCGACTGTCTGCAGGCCCTGCACGCTCACTCCCACGCTCCTGAAATCCGCCCTCGGGTGCTCTCGGACCCTGCATTCTGCCGCTTCCGCCGAGCCGACTTTCGTATGGCCTCCCCTAACCGAACCCTTGACAGTTGTATTGGTCTGTACCATTTTGATGTGGCCGACATCACCCGTTCGTGGAGGCCACCTGTGAAAGTCAAGCCGAAACACGCGTTCCTCGCCCTGCTGTCGTCACTGGCCGTGTGCCTGGGGGTGACTTTCGCGGTCTCGGGCAGCGCCTCGGCCGCCAACATCCTGACCAACCCGGGCTTCGAACTCGGGACCACGAGCGGCTGGACCTGTACCGGCGCGTCCTCGGTGGTCACCACGCCGGTCCACTCGGGCAGCCGCGCGCTCAGCGCCACCCCGGCCGGACAGGACAACGCCCGCTGCTCGCAGAGCGTGCCGGTCAAGGCCAACACGGCGTACACCCTCTCGGCGTGGGTGCAGGGCAGCTACACCTACCTCGGCGTCACCGGCACCGGGACGGGGGACAAGAACACCTGGTCCCCGGGCACCGGCAGCTGGAGCCAGCTCTCGCTGAGCTTCACCACCGGCGCGTCCACCACCAGCGTCGACATCTACCTGCACGGCTGGTACGGCCAGCCCGCGTACTTCGCGGACGACGTCAACCTCGACGGTCCCGGCGGCTCGCCGACCACGACGCCCACCACGACCACGTCGTCGCCCACCACCAGCACCTCGCCGACCACGACGTCGAGCTCGCCGACGACCACGACGACCAAGCCGAACCCCGGCGACCTGCCGAAGCACGTGATCACCGGGTACTGGCAGAACTTCTACAACGGCGCGAAGGCCCTCAAGCTGGCTGACGTCCCGACGAAGTACAACGTCATCGCGGTGTCCTTCGCCGACGCGACGGCCACTCCGGGCGCGGTCACCTTCACCCTCGACTCGGGGCTGTCGAGCCAGCTCGGCGGCTACACCGACGCGCAGTTCAAGGCCGACATCAAGACGGCGCAGGCACGCGGGCAGAAGGTCATCCTGTCCGTCGGCGGTGAGAAGGGCACGATCCGCGTCGACTCCTCGGCCGCGGCGACGAACTTCTCCAACAGCATGAAGTCGCTCATCGCGACCTACGGTTTCGACGGCGTCGACATCGACCTCGAGAACGGCGTCAACGCGACCTACATGGCGCAGGCGCTGCGGTCGATCCACGCGGCGGGCGGCACGGTCATCACGATGGCGCCGCAGACGATCGACATGCAGAACCCGGCGGCGGAGTACTTCAAGCTGGCGCTGAACGTCAAGGACATCCTGACGATCGTCAACATGCAGTACTACAACAGCGGCTCGATGCTCGGCTGCGACCAGAAGGTCTACTCGCAGGGCACGGTCGACTTCCTCACCGCGCTGGCCTGCATCCAGCTGCAGAGCGGCCTGCGGGCCGACCAGGTCGGGCTCGGCCTGCCCGCTTCCGGTTCCGCGGCGGGTGGCGGCTACCAGGCGCCCGGCAACACGGTCAACGCGCTGAACTGCCTGGCGAAGGGAACGAGCTGCGGTTCGTTCAAGCCGACGACGACGTACCCGACGATCCGGGGCGCGATGACCTGGTCGATCAACTGGGACGCCTCGCAGGGCTACTCCTGGTCCAACACGGTGAGCGCGGGCCTGGCCGGCCTCCCGTGATGATCCGCTAGACCGGGGCGGGTGCCGGCGTCGCGCGGGCGACGGCACCCGTCCCTTCCATTTCCCCTCCCGCGTTTCGTCCTCTAGTTGCGGTAGTTGGCAGGGCGAACTACCGCAACTAGAGGACGAAACGCGGGGGGATCAGAGGGGGCGCAGGGCGGCAGGGGCCTCCGCGGGTACCACGGGCTTGAGTGGTGCGACGGGGGAGAGGCGCCGGTACGGGGAGCCGAGCGGCGGGCGCGGGTCGGCCTCGCCCTTGTTGGGCCACAACGACATCGCGCGTTCCGCCTGCGCGGTGATGGTCAGCGACGGGTTCACCCCGAGGTTCGCCGAGATCGCCGAACCGTCGGCGATGTGCAGCCCCGGATGGCCGTGCACCCGCTGGTACGGGTCGACGACGCCGGTCTCGGAGCTGTCGCCGATCGCGCAGCCGCCGATGAAATGCCCGGTGATCGGGATGTTCGCCAGATCCGTCCACGCGCCCTGCGCCAGCCCGCCGATCTTGTCCGCCACCCGCCGGGTGACCTCGTGCCCGGCCGGGATCCACTCGGGGTTCGGGTCGCCGATGCCCTGCTTCGTGGTCATCTTGCGGCCGAAGAGCCCGCGTTTCGTGTACGTGGTCACGGAATTGTTCAACGTCTGCATCACCAGCAGCCCGACCATCCGCTCCGACCACCGCCGCGGGTTGTGCAGCCGCACCAGGTTCCGCCGGTTCCGCGCCAGTTCGCGCAAGCCCAGCACCCAGCGGCGTTTGCCGGTTTCGGCGTCGACGAGCACCGTCGTCAGCAGGCCCATGAAGTTGCTGCCCTTGCCGTACCGCACCGGCTCGACGTGGGTCACCGCGTCCGGGTGGATCGACGACGTGATCGCGACGCCGCGGGTGAAGTCGGTGTCGTCGCGCAGGGACCGCGCGGCGAGGACGGCTTCGGAGTTCGTCCTGGCGAGCAAGCCCAGCCGCGGCGACAGGTTCGGCAACGTGCCGGAGTCCTTCAGCGAATGCAGAAGCCGTTGCGTGCCCAGGGAAGCGGCGGCGAACACGACCTGCCCGGCGGTGAAGGTCCGCTTGCGTTTGCGCAGCCAACGCCCGGCCCGGACGGTGTCGACAGCGTAGCCGCCGTCGATCTCCCGCACCGACACCGCGGTGGTCAGCGGATGGACCTCCGCGCCCGCCTTCTCCGCCAAGTACAGGTAGTTCTTGACGGTCGTGTTCTTCGCGCCGACCCGGCAGCCGGTCATGCATTCACCGCAGTGCGTGCACGGCGTCCGCAGCGGGCCTTCACCGCCGAAGAACGGGTCGGTGTCGCGCTTGCCGAAGTAGACCCCGACGGGCGTTGGCCGGTAGGTGTGCGCGATGCCCATGTCCTCGGCGACCTCGCGCAGGACGCGGTCGGCCGGGGTGACCAGCGGGTTCTCCACCACGCCCAGCATTCGTTTCGCCTGGTCGTAATGCGGGGCGAGTTCGGCCTTCCAGTCGGTGATTTGCGCCCACTGCGGGTCTTCGTAGAAGGTGTCCGGGGGTTCGTAGAGCGTGTTCGCGTAGACGAGCGAGCCGCCGCCGACACCCGCGCCGCTCAGGACGAAAGTGTTCTTCAGCAGGGTCAGCCGTTGGATGCCGTAACAGCCCAGTTTCGGGGCCCACAGGTAGTTCCGCAGCCGCCAGGAGGTCTTCGCGAACTCGTCGTCGGCGAACCGGCGGCCCGTCTCCAGCACGCCGACGCGATAGCCCTTCTCGGTGAGCCGCAACGCGGTCACGCTGCCGCCGAACCCGGAGCCGATCACCAGCACGTCGTAGTTCATCGCGGTCCCGCCGTCCGGTAGTCGCCGAGGTCGAGCGTCTTCGTGCGGCGGTCGTACTCGGTCACCAGACCCGGCCAGTTCGTGCTCACCCGGCCGTTCTCCTGGCGGTACCAGCTGGCGCAGGCCGACCAGACACTCCGGCCGAGCCGTCGCTGGACCTCCTCGTCGTAGCGCTGCTCGACCTCCGGAACGACGTCCATATAGGACACTTCGGACCGGGCGAGATGTTCGACGGCCTGGCGGATGTAGCGGGCCTGCCGTTCGATCATGTAGATGATGGAGCCCGCGCCGAGGTTCGTGTTGGGCCCGTAAACGCAGAACAGGTTCGGGAAACCCGGCACGGTCATGCCGAGGTATGCCCGCGCGCCGCCCTTCCACGCGTCGGACAGCGACCTGCCGCCGAGACCTTCCACCTTGAGCTCGCCGAGGAAGTCCGTCGCCGCGAAGCCGGTTCCGTAGACGATGACGTCGGCCTCGTGCTCGACGCCGTCCTCGGTGAGCACCCCGGACGGCGTGATCGCGCTGATGCGCCGCGTTTCCACGGCGACGTTGTGCTGGGCGAGCGCGGGCAGGTACTCGTTGGTGAACAGGATCCGCTTGCAGCCCAGCGGGTAGTCCGGGGTGAGCTTGTCGCGCAGTGCCCGGTCCTTGAGGTGACGCCGGCGCAATTGGGCCGTTCGCAGTTCGAAGACCTTGGCCAGGAACGGATGTGCGGTCATCGCGTAGGTCGCGTACTCGGCGAGCAGGAAGATCCGGAGCCTGCCGAGCAGCTGCGTGGCCGGGAGATGCCGGAACAGCCGTTGCTGCCAGCGCCGGTAGCGGGTGTCCCGTTTGGCCATGATGTACGGCGCGGTGCGCTGGAACACCGTCAGCTCGCCCGCCTGGCGCTGGACCTCGGGCACGAACTGGATCGCGCTCGCGCCGGTGCCGATCACCGCGACCTTCTTGCCGCGCAGGTCGACGTCGTGGTCCCAGCGCGCGGAGTGGAAACTGGGGCCCTCGAAGGTGTCCTGGCCAGGGATGTCCGGCTGGACCGGCCGCGAAAGCTGTCCGACGGCGGGGACGAAGACGGTTGCCTCGTAGGTCTCGCCGCCCGCGGTCTCGACCCGCCAGAGCCCGCGGTCCTCGTCGAAGGCCGCGCCGGTGACGCGGGTGCCGAAGCGGATGTGCGGTTCGAGCCCGTAGCGGCGCACCACGCGTTTGAGGTACTCGTGGATGTCGGGTTGCAGCGAGAACCGCTTCGGCCAGTCGGGATTGGGCTCGTAGGAGAACGAGTACAGCGGCGACGGGATGTCACAGCCCGCGCCCGGATACGTGTTCTCCCGCCAGACGCCGCCCGGCTCGTCCGCGCTCTCCAGGATGGTGAAGTCGTCGAAGCCGGCGCGTTTGAGCTCGATCGCCGTCCCGACCCCGCCGAATCCCGTCCCCACGATCAGCACGCTCGTCTTCGATGACCCAGTGCTCATGCCGATCGACGCTACGCAGCCCTCACCCCGCCCGGAAGTGCCCGACCGGCCACTCAATCGAGATTTCCGGCCACGCCCCTCCCCGCAATTCGTCCTCTAGTTGCGGTAGTTCGCGCTACCAACTACCGCAACTAGAGGACTAGTTGCACCGTGTGGGTCTCGGCGTTGGGGTGGGCCCAGGCCAGGAGGCGGTGAGCGGAACTCTCGAGGACGTCCAGATCGCGCTTCGGGACGCGTTCGAACGGCGTGATCACCACGGACGCCGCCTTCTTCGCCGCCTTGATCTCCCAGCTGCCCTTCACGAATCCGTCGACCAGGATGGTGCCCTTGACCAGGCCGTTCTGGGTGATGACGACCTTCCGGTACTCGTCGCTGATCACCCGGGTCCGGTCGGCGTAGGACAGCACGGTCTGGTCGAACGGCCCCAGCAACCGCGCCGGCGCAGGGGTGCCGGGGTCGGGACGCGGTGCGTCGGGCAGGTCGAACAGCTCGCGTCCGTTCTCGTCGCGGAACGTCCGCAGCTCCGGGCGCAGCCGTTCGGCGACCTCTCCGAGCTTCGTGATCCCGGCCCACGCCTGCGCGTCCTGGACACTGGCGGGGCCGAACGCCGCCAGGTAGCGCCTGAACATCTTCTCCGGCGACGGCGTCGCGTCCGGTTCGGCACCGAGCCAATCCCCGGTGGTCTGATACGTCGGCTGCCCGGACTTGCCCCACACGCCCCGCGGCGGGATCTGCACGAGCGGCAGCAGTCCCCGCGCGACGTGCACCAGCGACGACGGCGCCACGCCCTCCCAGTGCTTCGTCAGTTCCGCGCCGAGACCGGCCGCCGAAAGCGGCCGCTCGCCGAGCAGTTTGCGGGCGGTGCGGGCGATCTCCTGGTGGTCGAGATCCTTGATGTCCGGGCCGAACTGGGTGTTGCCTGCCATCGAGCGGTCGTAGAGCGGCTGCACGATCGGCCGCCACGCCAGCGCGTCCGACGGCGTCACCAGGTGCACCGTGCCGCGCATGAGCGCGATCCGCACGACGCTCTTGTCCAGCAGCAGGTTCGCCAGGTCTTCCTGACGGAAGCCGTGCAGGCGTGCCCAGAGCGCGAAGTACGGCGGGTTCGGTGCCTGCGCCTGCAACCCGGCGAGATGCTCGACCGCTTCGAGCGCGGTCATCTTCGAACGCCGGAGCAGCAGCTGCCGGTCCAGCATGGCGCGGTTCAGCGCGCGCCTGCTCAACGTGTCGGACATGGGGCTCACCTTAAACAGGATCAAGGACAGTTACGGTCCTCAATGCGCCGATCGTTGCCAGGGGATCCATAATCCCGGCCATGGAACTACCGCCGCCGGTGATCCGGGACTGGGACTACCCGCGCGGCACGGCGAGCATCGTGCTCATGGCCCGTTTCGCGGCCGAGAACGGCATCAAGGGACTGGAGTCCTACGAGCACGCCCCCGTGGACGGCCAGGTCGACGCCCGGCAGGAACTCGCGGTGGTCCGTGAGCTGGTCCGCGGGCTCGGTGGCGGGGACGACATCGCGCTGCGGCTGAGCAGGCGGTACCGCGTCAGCGCGTTCGGCATCTTCGGTTTCGCCTGCATCAGCAGCCCGACGCTGGGTGACGCGATGCGCTTCGCCCTGCGGTACCTGGACCTGAGCTTCACTTTCTGCATCCCGCACGTGACCGTCGAGGCCGGACGGCTCGCGCTGGCGATGGACGACAGCCGCGTGCCGGGCGACGTCGCCCGCTTCCTGGTCCTGCGCGACCTCGGTGCCATCCACACCGTCATGCGTGACATCCTGCCGGAAATTTCCCTGCGCTCCTTGGCCTTCCGGCACGACAAACCCTCCACTGTGGACGAATACGTGCGCACCTTCGGGCTGGCGCCGTCGTTCTCCGCGCCGTCCCACGTCGCCACCCTGGACCCGGTCTTCCTCGACAGACCACTGCCGCAGGCCAACGACCAGACGGTCGCGGTCTGCGCCGCGCAATGCGATCTGCTGGTGTCACGGAAACGGGAGCGGTCCGGGATCGCCCAGCAGGTGCGGGAACGGCTGGTGCGGCTCGGCGGGGTCGACGCCGGGATGGAGGAGGTCGCGCGGCGCCTCGCGCTCAGCCCCCGCACGCTGCGTCGGCGGCTGTTCGAGGCCGGGACCGGCTACCGGGCGCTGCTGGACGAGGTCCGCCAAGCGCTGGCGGAGGAGATGCTCGACACCGGGGCGCTCAGCGTGGAGGACGTCGCGCTGCGGCTGGGCTACGCCGAGGCGTCGAGTTTCATCTACGCGTTCAAACGCTGGAAGGGGATGACGCCGGCGGCCTATGCCCGGCGGAACGCGTTGCGAGCACGGCCGGGTAGGTGACGCGCAGCAGATGCAGGATCGAATCGGTGAGGAAGACCCGAAGTTCCTCCCGGCCGAGCGTGCCGCGGATCAGCCACTCGCGTGACGCGGCGCGCAACATCCCGCCGTACGACCGGATCATCGCGCGGAGTTCCTCGCGGCCTTCGGTGATGTCGCTCATCAACGCGGCCGCGAGCACGCGGTCGGCGGCGATCTCGTCGCCCTCCAGCATGATCCGCTCGATGTCCGGATCACGGCCGACGGCCTCCTGGCCTATCGCGGTCAGCCACGCCTGCTCGTTGCGCTCGACGACCTCGATCCAGTGCCGGACGCTGATCGCGAGCCGCTCCTCGGCGGAGGTGTCGGGCAGGTTCTCGATCACCGGCGCCGGCACGATCATCATCTGCCGGACGACTTCCAGGTACAGCTCGCGTTTGCCGCCGAAATAGTGGTTGATCAGCGGCCGGGCCACCCCGGCCGCTTTCGCGATGTCCGAGGTCGAAACCGAGGCGTACGTGCCCGCGCCGAACAGCCGCCGGGCCGCGGCGAGGATCTCGGCACGCCGGGCGGCCGGTTCGAGGCGGCGCCGCCGGGTTTCCGGATCGGTGCTCATGGGCCGAGCGTAACCGTTTCAGGTGAGCGCCTGCCGTTATTCATTCGGAACAACCCGCAGGTAACCCCTGGGGCCTTCGAGGCGACGTTGGGGGCGGGGGGACCGGTGTCATGGGTAGGGACGAATGACCAGTGCTGAACGCGATCCGGTCCGCCGTGTCGGCCGGTGGGTCAGTGTGCGGTTGCAGAAGCGTGACGTCCTGATCGAGGGTGACAGCGGGGACGAATGCGTCTCGTACGCGGGGATCGTGATCACCAGTTTCGAGAACGGTGACGAGGTCGGCGAACGCTGGATCCCGCTCGGTGTCGATCCGTCGGAGGCCGACGACGAACAGCTCATCCAGCAGTTGCGGGACGCGCTGATCTGGCAGGCGCGGCGTCCGCCCCAAGCCGCGGGGGAGTAGCCCCCGTCACTGCGTCCGCAGGCCGTCGAAAGCGATCTTGCACACCGCGTCCGCCAGTTCCGTGCCCGCCGAACCCCGGCGCGGCCGGTACCACTCGATCAGCGAGTTCACCATGCCGTACAGCAGGCGCGCGGTGACCGCGGGATCGATGTCGGGCCGCACGTCGCCCTCGGTCTCGGCCCGTTTCACCAGTTCCGTCACCAGCCGGTCGAATTCGCGCCGCCGCGCCAGCGCCGCCCGCTCGATCTTGGTGTTGCCCCGCACCCGCAGCAGCAGCGTCACGAACGGCAGCTGCTCGACCAGGACGAGGACACTGCCCCGCACCAGATGCTCCAGCTTCTCGATCGCCCTGCCCTCGAAGGATTCCGTCTCCGCGGCGACGGCGAACAGGCCGTTCAGCGCGCGGTCGACGGCGAGCCGCAGCAGCTCTTCCTTGCTCGGGACGTGGTGGTAGATCGCGGATTTCGTGATGCCGAGCTTGCGGGAGAGGTCCTCCATGCTGGTGCCGTCGTAGCCGCGTTCGTTGAACAGTTTGACCGCGACCTGCAGCAGCGACTCGAGGTCGTAACCGGGGCGCCCCCGGCGGGCGGGGGTGGTCACCCGCGGTTCCGCTCGTCGAGGACGCGGCGCATCTTGCCCAGCGATCGCTCCAGCGTGTCCGGGTCGACGACCTCGACGCCGACGCTCACGCCGACCCCGTCCTTGACCCCGGCGACGAGCCGGGCGGCGGCCTGGTCGCGTTGCTCGGCCGTCGCGTCCGGGCGTGCTTCGACGCGGACGGTCAGGGTGTCCATCCGGCCCTTCGTGGACCGGATGAGCTGGAAATGCGGTGCGAGCGCGGGGGTGACCAGCACGACTTCCTCGATCTGCGTGGGGAAGACGTTGACGCCACGCAGGATGATCATGTCATCGCTGCGCCCGGTCACCTTCTCCATCCGCCGGTACGACGGCCGCGCGGTGCCGGGCAGCAGCCGGGTGAGGTCGCGCGTGCGGTACCGGATGATCGGCAGCGCCTGTTTGGTGAGCGAGGTGAACAGCAGTTCGCCGGTGTCGTCGATGGGTTTCTCGGTGAACGGGTCGATCACCTCGGGGTAGAAGTGGTCCTCCCAGATGTGCAGTCCGTCCTTGGTCTCGACGCATTCCTGCGCGACGCCGGGGCCCATCACCTCGGACAGGCCGTAGATGTCGACGGCGTCGATGCCGACGCGTTCCTCGATCTCCGTGCGCATCTGCTCGGTCCACGGTTCCGCGCCGAAGATGCCGACCTTGAGCGAACTCGACTGCGGGTCGATGCCCTGCCGCTCGAACTCGTCGAGCAGCGTGAGCATGTACGACGGGGTGACCATGATGATCTCGGGCTTGAAGTCGGTGATGATCTGCACCTGGCGCGCGGTCATCCCGCCGGACGCCGGGATCACCGTGCAGCCCAGTTTCTCGGCGCCGTAGTGCGCGCCGAGTCCGCCGGTGAACAACCCGTAGCCGTAGGCCACGTGGACCTTGTCGCCCGGACACCCGCCCGCCGCGCGGATCGACCGCGCCATCACCGTCGCCCAGGTGTCGATGTCCTCGGCGGTGTAGCCGACGACGGTCGGTTTCCCGGTGGTGCCACTGGACGCGTGGATCCGGCTGACCTGCGCTTCCGGCACGGCGAACATGCCGAACGGGTAGTTGTCGCGCAGGTCCTGCTTGGTGGTGAAGGGGAACTTGGCCAGATCTTCCAGCGTCTTGCAGTCGTCCGGGTGAACGCCCGCCTCGTCGAACTTCCGGGTGTAGAACGGCACGTTGTCGTAGGCGTGCCGCAGCGTCCACCGGAGGCGGCTCAGCTGCAGCGCCTGGAGTTCGTCGATGGTCAGGTTCTCGGCGTCGTCGCTGAAAGTCATCGTCATGCCTTCTGGATGGTGCGGCTGCGGCCGCGGAATTCGGCGACGACTTCCGGCCCGTCGGGGGTCTCCCGGTGCACGGTGACGTCGTAGATGCCGTTGCGGCCGTAACGGGTCCGCTCGGTGGCGGTGGCGACGAGGAGGTCGCCGAGTTTCCCGGCGGCGACGAAGGAGATCTCCGCGCCGGACGCGACGGTGACCGGGCCATGGCTGTTGCAGGCGCAGGCAAAAGCCGTGTCGGCCAGCAGGAAGACATAGCCGCCGTGCGCGATGTCGTGGCCGTTCACCATCGTCTCGGTGATCTTCATCGAGGCGACCGCGTGCCCTTCGGTGGCCTCGATCAGCTCGATGCCCAGCGCGTTCGACGCCCGGTCGCCGGTGAACATCGCGTGGGCCGCGTTGGTAGTCAAGGCACCGCCTCGTGAGTTACTGACCGAATGGACGGTTGTTAAAGGATGCCGCCAGTAAAGGCGCGACGTCGCGCAGATGTCAAGGGTCCGCCGCCGTCCGGGGGTTTGCAAGTGCCGGGGCACGAGCTACAGTGAATTACTGAACGGACGGTCTGTAAATACCACCACGAAGGGTCGCCCCATGGCATTGCTGCGCAGCTACGTCTCCGGCGGATGGCACACGGCGGAAAAAGACGGCGTACCGCTGCACGACGCCTCGACCGGTGAAGAGGTCGCCCGGGTTTCGTCCGACGGCATCGACTTCGCCGCCGCGCTGGAGTACGGCCGCCGCACCGGCGGCCCCGCGCTGCGTGAGCTGACCTTCCACCAGCGCGCCGCGCTGCTGAAGGCACTGGCCTCCCACCTGCGCGAACACCGTGACGAGCTGTACGCGCTCTCGGCGAGGACGGGCGCCACCAAGGGCGACTCCATGGTCGACATCGACGGCGGCATCGGCGTCCTGTTCGCCTACTCCAGCAAAGGCAAGCGCGAACTGCCCAACGACACCGTCTACGTCGACGGCAACGTCGAGCCGCTGAGCAAGGGCGGCACGTTCGTCGCCCAGCACATCGCCGTCCCGCTGCGCGGCGTCGCCGTCCAGATCAACGCCTTCAACTTCCCCGTCTGGGGCCCGCTGGAGAAGTTCGCGCCCGCGTTCCTCGCCGGCGTGCCGAGCCTGATCAAGCCGGCCAGCCAGACGTCGTACCTGACCGCGCGCCTGGTCGAGATCATCATCGAGTCCGGCATCCTGCCCGAGGGCACGCTGCAGTTCGTCGCGGGCAGCGTCGGTGACCTGCTCGACCACGTCACCGCGCAGGACCTCGTCTCGTTCACCGGCTCCGCGTCCACCGCGCAGAAGCTCCGCGCGCACCCCGCGATCGTGCGCAACTCCGTCCGGTTCAACGCCGAGGCCGACTCGCTGAACCTGTCGATCCTCGGCCCGGACGCCAAGCCCGGCACCACCGAGTTCGACCTCTTCGTCAAGCAGCTCACCACCGAGATGACCGTCAAGGCGGGCCAGAAGTGCACCGCGATCCGTCGCGCCTTCGTGCCCGCCGACCTGCTGGACGCCGTCGCCGAGGCCGCGAGCGCGCGGCTGGCGAAGACCGTCGTCGGCAACCCCACCGCCGAGGGGGTCCGGATGGGCGCCCTGGCGAGCCTGGAGCAGCGTGAGGAGGTCCGGCGGTCGCTCAAGGCGCTGCTGGACGTCGGCACGATCGTCTTCGGTGACCCCGAGCAGGTCGAGGTCGTCGGCGCGGACGCCGAGCGTGGCGCGTTCATCTCGCCGGTGCTGCTGAAGGCCGACCCGGAGCGTTCCGAGCCGCACGAGGTCGAGGCGTTCGGCCCGGTGTCGACGCTGATGCCGTACACCTCGACCGAGCAGGTCATCGAGCTCGCCGCGCGCGGCGGCGGCAGCCTGGTCGGCTCGATCGTCACCGCCGACGCGGAGTTCGCGCGCGAGGTCGTCCTCGGGGTCGCGCCGTACCACGGCCGTCTGCTGGTGCTCGACGCCGAAGACGCCAAGGAGTCGACGGGCCACGGCTCGCCGATGCCGCAGCTGGTCCACGGCGGCCCCGGCCGCGCCGGTGGCGGCGAGGAGATGGGCGGCGTCCGCGGCGTGCTGCACCACATGCAGCGCACGGCGGTCCAGGGCAGCCCGAAGGTGCTCAGCACGGTCACCGGCCGCTGGGTCACCGGCGCCCCGCGCACCGAAGGCGACGTCCACCCGTTCCGGAAGTCCTTGGCGGAGCTGAAGATCGGCGACTCCGTCGTCGCCGGGCCGCGCGAGGTCCTGCAGTCCGACGTCGACCACTTCGCCGAGTTCACCGGCGACACCTTCTACGCCCACACCGATCCCGAAGCCGCCGCGGCGAACCCGCTGTTCGGCGGGATCGTGGCGCACGGGTACCTCGTGGTCTCGTTCGCCGCCGGCCTGTTCGTCTCGCCGGAACCCGGCCCGGTGCTGGCCAACTACGGCCTGGAGAACCTGCGGTTCCTCACCCCGGTCAAGGTCGGCGACACCCTCACCGTGACCCTGACCGCCAAGCAGATCACCCCGCGCATCGACCAGGAGTACGGCGAGGTCCGCTGGGACGCCGACGTCACCAACGCCGACGGTGACTCGGTCGCCAAGTACGACGTGCTGACCCTGGTGGCGAAGGAGCAGTCATGACGGCCACGTTGCCCGAGGAAGACCTCGAACGGCACTTCGAGCACACCATCGAGCGCGACCAGCGCGTCGAGCCGCGCGACTGGGTGCCCGAGGGCTACCGCAAGACGATGATCCGCCAGATCGCGCAGCACGCGCATTCGGAGATCATCGGCATGCAGCCCGAGGGAAACTGGATCACCCGCGCGCCTTCCTTGCGGCGCAAGGCGATCCTGCTCGCCAAGGTGCAGGACGAGGCCGGGCACGGGCTGTACCTGTACTCGGCGGCGGCCACCCTCGGCGCCGACCGCGCGGATCTGACCGACAAGCTGATCAACGGCAAGCAGAAGTACTCGTCGATCTTCAACTACCCGACGCTGACCTTCGCCGACGTCGGCGTGGTCGGCTGGCTGGTCGACGGCGCGGCGATCTGCAACCAGGTCCCGTTGTGCCGCAGCTCGTACGGGCCGTACGCCCGCGCCATGATCCGCATCTGCAAGGAGGAGTCCTTCCACCAGCGGCAGGGCTTCGAGCTGCTGATGACGATGATGCGCGGCACCGAAAAGCAGCGCGCGATGGTGCAGGAGGCGGTGAACCGCTGGTGGTGGCCGTCGCTGATGATGTTCGGCCCGCCGGACGCGGATTCGCCGAACACCGCGCAGTCGATGGCGTGGAAGGTCAAGCGCCACACCAACGACGAACTGCGTCAACGCTTTGTCGACATGTCCATCCCGCAGGCCGAGGCACTGGGCGTCACCTTCCCGGACCCGGACCTGAAGTGGAACGCCGAACGCGGGCACTACGACTTCGGCGCCGTCGACTGGGACGAGTTCAAGAACGTGTTGAAGGGCAACGGCCCCTGCAACGCCCAGCGCATCGCGCACCGGCGGCGGGCACAGGAAGACGGCGCTTGGGTGCGGGAAGCCGCGGCCGCCCACGCCGCCAAGAAAGAGGTTTCCGCATGAAGCACGACTGGCCGTTGTACGAGGTGTTCGTCCGGGGCAAGCGCGGCCTGAACCACGTGCACGTGGGTTCACTGCACGCGGCGGACGACGAGATGGCGCTGCACCACGCGCGGGATCTGTACACCCGCCGCAACGAGGGTGTGTCGATCTGGGTCGTGCGTGCGTCGGACATCACGGCGTCCTCGCCGGACGAGAAGGACCCGTTCTTCGCGCCCAGCGGCGACAAGGTGTACCGGCACCCGACGTTCTACGACATCCCCGACAACGTTCCGCACATCTGACATGAGCTTCGACAACGCCTACGAGGCGATCACCGAGGAAAACGACGCGCGCTGGGCCTTCGGCACCGGCTTCGAGGACCCGCTGTCCGGTGTGGACACCACGGTTCCGTCCGGTGTGGACGGTGCGCGGCTGGCGGCCTACTGCCTGATGCTCGGCGACGACGCGCTGATCTTCTCGCACCGGCTGCAGGAGTGGTGCACGAACGCGCCCGAACTCGAGGACGAGGTCGCGATCGCCAACATCGCGCTCGACCTGCTCGGGCAGGCGCGGCTGCTGCTCGCCCGCGCGGGCAAGGCCGACGGGAGCGAGCGCACCGAGGACTCCTACGCCTTCTTTCGGAGCGAGCAGGAGTACCGGAACGTCCGGCTCGCCGAACTCGAAGGCGGGCACTTCGGGCACCTGATCGCGCGGATGCTGGTGTTCTCCGTCTGGCGGCTCGCTCTGTTGCAGCGACTTCAGTCCTCTGTGGACCCGGTGCTCGCGGCCATCGCGGACAAGGGCGTCAAGGAAGTCGCCTACCACCGCGATTACGCGGCTCAGTGGGCCGTCCGGCTCGGCGACGGAACCGAGTTGTCCCGCTCCCGCATGCAGGAAGGGCTCGACGCTGTCTGGCCCTACGTCGGGGAGCTCTTCACAGCACACGAGGTCGAGTTCGTCGAGTCGCCCTCGCTGCGGCCCGAGTTCGACGCGATCCTCGACCAGGTGCTCGCCGCCGCGACCCTGACGCGACCCGAAATCGGTGCTCTCGCCGGGGTCTCCGGCCGGATGGGCCGCGACGGGGTGCACACCGAGCGGATGGGCTTCCTGCTGGCGGAGTTGCAGAGCGTCGCCAAGGAACACCCGGACGCGACATGGTGACCGCGTACGCCGTGGCGGCCACGGTCACCGATCCTGAACTGCCGATGCTCACCCTCGCCGATCTCGGCGTGCTGCGTGAAGTGTCCGAATCCGACGGACGGGTGGTCGTGGCGATCACCCCGACCTACACCGGCTGCCCGGCGATGGACACCATGCGCGACGACCTCGTGCACGCGCTGACCGGCGCGGGCTACGGCGACGTCGAGGTCCGCACGGTCCTGCAGCCCGCCTGGTCCACCGACTGGATCACCGAAGACGGCAAACGGAAACTGGCCGAAGCCGGGATCGCGCCGCCGGGCGCCGCGCCGCGGCGGACCGGCCCGATCCCGCTCACGCTGAGCCCGCCGGTGTCATCGGTCCGCTGCCCGCACTGCGGTTCCGCGGACACCGAGGAGCAGTCCCGGTTCAGCGCGACGGCGTGCAAAGCCTTGCGCCGCTGCCGGTTCTGCCTCGAACCGTTCGAACACGTCAAGGAGATCTAGTGACTGCCACTCTCCGCCGCACGGGCTTCCACACCCTCAAGGTGTCCGACGTCCAGCGCCTGTGCGACGACGCCGTCGCGGTGACCTTCGACGTGCCCGAAGACCTCGCGGAGACCTTCCGTTTCAAGGCGGGCCAATCGCTGACCCTGCGCCGGGAGGTCGACGGCCGCGACGAGCGCCGCTCGTACTCGATCTGCGCGCCCGCCGGTGCGGCGCCGCGGGTCGGCGTGCGCGAGGTGCCGGGCGGGCTGTTCTCGTCGTGGCTGGTGCGTGACGTCAAGCCCGGCGACGAGGTCGAGGTCGCCGCGCCCACCGGTAACTTCAGCCCGGATCTGGAAGCGGCCGGTCACCACGTGCTGATCGCGGCGGGCTCCGGCATCACGCCGGTCCTGTCGATCGCGTCCTCGCTGCTGAGTGATTCCGACGCGACGGTGACCGTGCTCTACGGCAACCGGCGTACGGACACCGTCATGTTCGCCGACGACCTCGCGGACCTGAAGGACCGTTACCCCGCGCGGCTCGAACTCGTCCACGTGCTCTCCCGCGAGCCGCGTGAGGCCGAACTGTTCACCGGCCGTCTCGACGTCGAAAAGCTGCGGCGCCTGTGCGCCGTGCTGATCCCGGTCGAAGACGTGGCGCACTGGTGGCTGTGCGGACCGTTCGAGATGGTGACCGGCGCGCAGGAACTCCTTCGCTCGCTGGAGGTTCCCGACGAGAACATCCACCAGGAACTGTTCTATGTGGACACTCCGCCGGAGCCGGTGCACCACGTCGACCCGGCCGTCGTCGGATCTTCCAGCGAGGTCACGCTGGTGCTCGACGGCCGGTCGACGACGATGACGCTGCCGCGTAACTCCTCTCTGCTCGACGGCGCGCAGAAGTACCGCCCGGACCTGCCTTTCGCCTGCAAGGGCGGGGTGTGCGGGACCTGCCGGGCGAAGATCTGCGACGGCAAGGTGGACATGCGGCGCAACTTCGCGCTGGAGAAGGCCGAAGTGGACGCCGGTTTCGTGCTCACCTGCCAGTCGGTGCCGGTGTCCGAAGCCGTCACCGTGGACTTCGACGCCTAGCCACCCGCGTTTCGTCCTCTAGATGCGGTAGTTGCACACGCAAGTACCGCATCTAGAGGACTAATTGCGGAGAAGTAGCCACCTCGTGATGCCGATGTCCTTCAGGAACGGCCGGTCGTGGCTCGCCACGATCAGCGTGCCCCGATAGGCCAGCAACGCTTCGGTGAGCCGCCGCACGCTCGCCAGGTCGAGGTTGTTCGTCGGCTCGTCGAGCAGCAGCAGTTTCGGCGCGGGTTCGGTCAGCAGCAGCGCCGCCAGCGCCGCCCGGAAACGTTCCCCGCCGGACAACGACGCGACTTCGCGGTCGGCCGCCTTGCCACGGAAGAGGAATCGCGCCAGCCTCGCGCGGATCTCGTTGTCCGAGAGCGACGGCGCGACCAGGCGCACGTTGTCCACAATGGACATCGCGTCGTCGAGGATGTCGATCCGCTGGGGGAGCAGCCTGCTGGGGACGAACAGCCGCACTTCGCCCGAGCGCGGCGGGAGCTCGCCGGTGATCGTGCGGAGCAAGGTCGTCTTCCCCGACCCGTTCGGGCCGACGAGCGCGATCCGCTCGGGGCCCATGACGTGCAGGTTCACCGGCGGGCCGAACCGGGGTTCGGCGTCGATCCGGAGTACGTCCGTTCCCCGTGCGACCGTGGTCTCCGGCAGCTCGACGCGGATCTCGGCGTCCTCCCGCACCAGTTCCTCGGCGGCCTTCAGCACTTCGACGGCGCCCTCCAGCCTCCCGGCGTGCAGGTTCCGGTGCTTGCCCGCGGCGATCTGCGCGTCCTCCTGGCGTTTGCGCATCCGGACCTTGGGTTCGCGTTTCTGGTCCCACATCTTCTGGCCGTAGCGGGCCCGCCGGGCGAGTTTCATGCCGGCCTCGATCAGCTCGCGCTTCTGCCGTTTGACGTCCGATTCCGCCGCGCGCACGTGCCTGCGCGCGGCTTCCTGGGCGACCTCGACGGCATGCTCGTAGTCCGCGAGGTTGCCGCCGTACGTGGTCACCTCGCGGTCGCGGACCTCGACGATCCTGTCGACCAGCTGGAGCAGCTCGCGGTCGTGGGAGACCACCACGAGGATCCCGCTCCAGCCCTCCACCTCGCGATGCACGAGTTCGCGTGCCCGCAGATCGAGGTTGTTCGTCGGTTCGTCGAGCAGCAGCGCGGCGGGACGCCGCAGGAGCAAGGCGGCCAGCCCGAGCAGCGTGAGTTCGCCACCGGACAGCTCACCCGCCCGCTGGTCGAGGCGGACGGCACCCAGGCCGAGCCGATCGAGGATCGCGCGGATGCGCTCCTCGACGTCCCAGTTGTCGCCGATGGTGGTGAAGTGCTCCTCGGCGGTGGCGCCGCTCTCGACGGCCCTGATCGCCGCGCGGATCGCGGTGACGCCCAGCACGTCATCGACGCGGCGGCCGGTGTCGAGGACGAGGTTCTGCGGCAGGTAACCGAGCTCGCCCGGTGCGGTGACGGAGCCCGTGGTGGCCTTCAGCCCGCCCGCGAGCAGGCGCAGCAGCGTGGACTTGCCGGAGCCGTTGATGCCGACCAGGCCCGTGCGGCCGGCCCCGATGGTGAGCGAAAGGCGCTCGAACACCGGGACACCGTCGGGCCAGGTGAAGGTGACGTCGGAAAACGTCAAGGAAGAAGACATGAGACTCCCTGCGAAGGAGGTGGGATGAGGGCGCAGGTTCGTCTCAGAAGATCACCGGGCCACCGTAGCCGGGCGGCGGTTCCGGTGCGACCGATTTAGCGGGGGCATACTGGCGGCGTGACCGAACGCCCCCACGTCCTGCTGTCCGCCGCGGTCTCGCTGGACGGCTACCTCGACGACGCGACCGACACCCGGCTGGTGCTGTCCAGCCAGGACGACTGGGCCAGAGTGGACGGCCTGCGCGCGGCGTCGGACGCGATCCTCGTCGGCGCGAACACGGTCCGCGCGGACAATCCCCGCTTGCTGGTCCGTTCGCCGGAGCGGGTCGCCGGGCGCGTCGCGGCCGGGCGTCCGGAACAGCCGGTCAAGGTCACGCTCACCCGGAGCGGCTCGCTCGATCCGGCCGCACAGTTCTTCACCGTCGGGGACGCGGAGAAGCTGGTCTACGCGCCGCCCGGTGTCGTCACGGGTGTGAAGGCGACCGTCGTCGAACTGGCGGGCCTGCGGGAAATGCTGGCCGACCTCCACGCGCGCGGCATCCGGCGGCTGATGGTCGAAGGCGGCGGCGCGATCCACACCCAGTTCCTCACCGAGGGACTCGTCGACGAACTGCACGTGGCGATCGCGCCGTTCTTCGTCGGCGATCCGCGCGCGCCGCGGTTCACCGGCCCGGGCGCGTTTCCTCGCGGGCTCACGCTGGTCGACAGCACCCGGCTGGGCGAAATCGCCGTCCTGGAGTACCACGCGACGCCGGAACCGTCCGAAGTGGACATTCTGCGGCTGCGCGAGGCCATTGCGCTGGCCGAGAACTGCCCGCCGCGCACCTTCCGCGTCGGTGCGGTCATCACCGGCGCCGACGGCGAAGTGATCTCCACCGGTTACTCGGGTGACGGCGATCCGAACAACCACGCCGAAGAAGCCGCGCTCGCCAAACTCGAACCAGGGGACCCGAGACTGGCGGACGCGACCATGTACACGTCGCTGGAGCCGTGCAGCTCCCGGACGTCACATCCGCGGAGCTGCACCCAGCTCATCCTCGACGCCGACATTCCCCGCGTCGTGTTCGCCTGGCGCGAGCCGTCGGTGTTCGTCGACTGCGTCGGCGCCGAAACGCTGGAAGCGGCCGGACGCCGGGTGATCGAGGTACCCGCCCTCGCCGCCGACGTCCGCCGCGCGAACACCCATATCCCGGGTGTCCGCCCCTGACCTACTTACAGGCGTCGCAGCAGCCGCAGCCCTGACCGGTGCACGCCGAGCAGCAACCGTGGCGAAGCACGACCTTCAACAGACGCTTGATCATCGCTGTCCTCCCGATCGTTGTCATCCCACCGCCCTGTCACGCTAAGTTCTGCGCATACGACAGTGGTACCGCCGGGCGGGCCATGACCGCGCTCCAGCGGGTGATGTCAGGATTCGAGGTCCCCCTCCAGCGAGAGGTAGACCTCGCGCAGCTGAGCCAAAAGGTCGGCGTCCGGCTCCGCCCAGAGCCCCCGGTCGGCGGCCTCGTTCAGCCGCTCGATGATGCCGCGCAACGCCCACGGGTTGGCCTGGCGCAGGAACTCCTGGTTGACCTCGTCGAGCACGTAGGACTCGGTGAGCTTTTCGTACATCCAGTCGCCGACCACGCCGGCGGTGGCGTCGAAACCGAAGAGGTAGTCGACAGTCGCCGCCAGCTCGAAAGCGCCCTTGTAACCGTGCTTGCGCATCGCCGCCAGCCAGCGCGGGTTGACCACGCGGGCACGGAACACGCGGGCGGTCTCCTCGCCGAGGGTGCGGGTGCGGACCGCGTCCGGCGTGGTGCTGTCGCCGACGTAGGACGCGGGCGCCGTCCCGGTGAGCGCGCGGACCGTCGCGATCATCCCGCCGTGGTACTGGAAGTAGTCGTCGGAGTCGGCGATGTCGTGCTCGCGGGTGTCGGTGTTCTTGGCCGCGACCACGATCCGCTTGTACGAGTTCTCCATGTCCTCGCGCGCGGGCCTGCCGTCGAGGTCGCGGCCGTAGGCGAAGCCGCCCCAGACCGCGTAGACCTCGGCGAGATCCTTGTCGTCGCGCCAGTTCCCGGAATCCATCAGCGGCAGCAGGCCCGCGCCGTACGCGCCGGGCTTGGAACCGAAGATCCTGGTGGTGGCCCGGCGTTCGTCCCCGTGCGCGGCCAGATCCGCGCGGGTGTGGGCGCGGACGAAGTTCTGCTCGTCCGGTTCGTCCAGGTTCGCGACCAGGCGCACGGCGTCGTCCATCAGGGCGATCACGTGTGGGAAGGCATCGCGGAAGAAGCCGCTGATCCGGACGGTGACGTCGATGCGCGGGCGGCCGAGTTCGGCGAGCGAGATGGCCTCGATCCCGGTGACGCGGCGCGACGCCTCGTCCCAGACCGGCTGGACTCCCAGCAGGGCCAGGACTTCCGCGGCGTCGTCACCCGACGTGCGCATGGCCGACGTGCCCCACACCGAGAGGCCGACCGAACGCGGCCAGTCGCCCGTGTCCTCCTTGTAGCGGCGGAGAAGCGAGTCGGCGAGCGCCTGCCCGGTCTCCCAGGCGAGACGGCTCGGGATGGCCTTCGGGTCGACGGTGTAGAAGTTGCGGCCGGTCGGCAGCACGTTGATCAGGCCGCGCAGGGGAGAACCGCTGGGGCCCGCCGGGATGTAGCCGCCGTCGAGCGCGTGGAGCACGGCGTCGATCTCGGCGCCGGTGCCCGCCAGCCGCGGCACGATCTCGGTGGCGGCGAAGGTCAGCACGCGGGCGACGTCCTGGTGTTCCGGGACGTCGGCGACGACCTCGGCGACGGCGGCGGGGGACCAGTCACGGGCCTCCATCGCCTCGACGAGTGAGCGGGCCTTCTGCTCGATGGCGTCTACTTCGGACAGTGGTGCGTCGCTGTTCTCCTTGAGGCCCAACGCGGAACGCAGTCCGGGAACCGCGCCCTGCTTGCCGCCCCACATCTGCTGGGCGCGCAGCATCGCCAGCACGAGGTTGATCCGGGCCTCGCCTTCCGGCGCGGCACCGAGGATGTGGAGGCCGTCGCGGATCTGGGCGTCCTTGACCTCGCACAGCCAGCCGTCGATGTGCAGCAGGAAGTCGTCGAACTCCGCGTCGTGCGGGCGTTCCTCGACACCGAGGTCGTGGTCGAGCTTCGCCGCCTGGATGAGCGTCCAGATCTGCGCGCGGACCGCGGGCAGCTTCGCCGGGTCCATCGCGGCGATGTTGGCGTGCTCGTCGAGAAGCTGTTCCAGGCGGGCCATGTCGCCGTAGCTCTCGGCGCGGGCCATCGGCGGGATCAGGTGGTCGACGATCGTGGCGTGCGCGCGCCGTTTCGCCTGCGCGCCCTCGCCGGGATCGTTGATCAGGAACGGGTAGATCAGCGGCAGGTTGCCGAGGACGGCGTCCGGCGCGCAGGAGTCCGAGAGACCCGCGGTCTTGCCGGGAAGCCATTCCAGCGAACCGTGTTTGCCGAGGTGGACGACGGCGTGCGCGCCGAACTCCTCCTCCAGCCAGCGGTACGCGGCGAGATAATGGTGGCTCGGCGGGAGATCCGGGTTGTGGTAGATCGCCACCGGGTTCTCGCCGAACCCGCGAGGCGGCTGGATCATCAGGATGACGTTGCCGGACTGCAGGGACGCGAGCACGATGTCGCCGTTGTCGACGTAGAGCTCACCGGGCGCGGGACCCCAGTGCTCCTCCATCCCCTCGCGCAGTTCCGCGGGCAGCCCGGCGAACCACTCGCGGTACTTCGCGGCCGGGACGCGGATCGGGTTGCCGGACAGCTGTTCTTCCGTCAGCCACTCCGGATCCTGGCCGCCCGCGGCGATGAGCGCGTGGATCAGCGCGTCACCGTCGGGCTGGTCGGTGCCGGTGGGCTCGACGCCGGGGAACGGGTCCTCGCCGAGGTCGTACCCCCGGTCGCGCATGCGGCGCAGCAACTCGATCGCGGAGGCGGGCGTGTCGAGGCCGACGGCATTGCCGACGCGGGAGTGCTTCGTCGGGTACGCGGACAGCATCAGCGCGATCTTGCGCTCCTGAGGCGGCGTGTGGCGCAAGCGAGCGTGGGCGAGCGCGATCTTGGCGACCCGGGACGCGCGCTCGGCGTCCGGCACGTACTTGGGGAGGCCGTCGTCGTCGATCTCCTTGAACGAGAACGGGACGGTGATGAGGCGGCCGTCGAACTCGGGAACGGCCATCTGGTTGCCCGCGTCGAGCGGGGAGAGGCCGTCGTCGTTCGCGGACCAGGTCTCGCGGTCGCTGGTGAGGCAGAGGGCCTGGAGAATCGGGATGTCGAGCGCGGCCATCTCGGAGACGTCCCACGCCTCGTCGTCCCCGCCCGCCCCGGCCTCGGACGGCTTGGTGCCGCCGGCGGCCAGCACGGTGACCAGGAGCGCGTCGGCCCTGGCCAGCTCGGCCATCATCTCCGGCTCGCGGGTGCGCAGGGACGCGCAGTGGATCGGGAGCGCGCGGCCCCCGGCGTCCTCGATGGCGTCGGAGAGGGCGTGGACGAACTCGGTGTTCCCGGACAGGTGATGCGCGCGGTAGTAGAGGATCGCGATGACCGGGCCGTTTGTTTGCTTCGGTGTGCGTTGGAGGACGCCCCACAGCGGCTGCACCTTGGGCGGCTCGAAACCGTCGCCGGTGAGCAGGAGCGTGTCGCTGAGGAAGCGGTGCAGCTGAGTGAGGTTCTCCGGCCCGCCCTGCGCGAGGTACGCGTGAGCCTCGGCTGCCGTACCGGCCGGGACCGTCGAGAGCTTCATGAGCTGCGCGTCCGGCGTCTGCTCGCCGCCGAGGACGACCACGTGCGCGCCACTCGCGCGGACCGTGTCGAGCCCCTCCTGCCAGCTGCGTTCCGACCCGAGGATCCGGACGACGACGATCTGGGCGCCGTCGAGCAGAGCGGGCAACTCGGCCAGGTCGAGCCGGGCGGGGTTGGCCAGCCGGTAGTCGACCTCGCCGGCGCGGGCGCTGAGCAGGTCGGTGTCCGATGTGGACAGAAGCAGGATCACGGCAGTCCTCACTCGGGGTGTCCGCGCCCCGGGTCGTGCGGTCGCGACGGCCGGAGTTCCTGGCTTCCCCTCTTGTGGCTGGGAGGGGTGACAGTGGCGGGACCGCCCCGGACTCTCACCGGGTTCCTCCCTCTGCCGACGCGTGGGTTCCCGCTCACTCTCCGGTGCGGTCCGGCGGGAGTCAAGGTGATGTGTCCGGCAGGGGTGTTTTCGCTGGTGGCGGGTCTGGTGTGGTGGTTTCGGACTGTTTCTGGTGATGCGAGCGGGGTGGGTGCTGGCGGTCTTGGCGGGGTGTGGGCATGCCGAGGGGCCCGTCGCCGGTGTGGCTGGCGGGCTCCTCGGGGTCAGGCCAGGGTGTTGCGCCGGGGTCTTCGTAGCGGGTCCAAGTACTGGGGCGGGATGAACTCCGGCAACCCATCGGCCGCCATGCGGACTTCCCAGTCACCGTGGTGGATCAATCGGTGATGGAACGAGCACAACAGCACAAGATTGCGGAGATCGGTGAGGCCACCGTCTGCCCAGTGATGAATATGGTGGGCGTGACAGTTCTTCGGTCTGCGGTGACAGCCGGGGAACGCGCACCCGCGATCCCGGATATTCAAGGCTCTCCGTTGTCCTGGGGTGACGAACCGTCTGAGTCGTCCCACGTCCAACGGCTCCCCGGCGGCATTCAGTACCACCGGGAGCATCAGGCAGTCGCAGGCGGCCATGCGGGCTTCGCGGGCGGTCATTGTGCCGACGAAGTCGAGGCAGGCGGTCCCGAGGCCGGTTTTGAGTTCGTCGAGGCCGATGGTGACGTGCACCAAGGTCCGGTAGCCGTTGGTGCCGGGCTGATCGGGGCAAGCGACAGCGAGATCCACGAGATCGGCGAAAGCGTCGCCTTGGCGTTCAGGTTTGGTGCGAAGGTCGGCTTGGCCGAATTCGTCCACCGGGCGGGGTTTGGCATAAGCCTCAAGGAACGCAGCAGTCCGGGCGCCGAACTCGTCATCGAGCAGCCCCTTGAGCTTCCAGAACCCGTCTTTACGACGTTCCAGGGTCACTTCGCGACGTGGCTGGGCGGGCTCGGGATCCTTCGGCTCTTTGCCATCCGGGTCGAGCCAGCCCAGCAAGTTCTCCCCGAGGTCCGACACCTGTCCCGGACCCGCCTTCCGAGCAAGATCAGCGAGAGTCTCTTCCGCGTGCTCCCGATCCTCCACTGACACCTCAGCCGGGATCCTCCGCAAGATCTTCACGATCTGCTCGATCCGCTCCTCACCGATCGCACCCTCCGCAGCCGCGGCAGCCGTGGCGGGTGCAAAGGCCGGAATCTCGGTGCCGTCCAGAGCACGCGTCGGGTTCAGATCAATCGCGCGATTCACATACGGCCGGGCTTCACCCTGATTCAGCCCAGCGATATCGGCGAACCACGCAATCGTTGTGCCATAACCGTATAAGTCTTTCGCGCCACGCGATTCGATCTCCGCCAAATACTGCCCCAGACCAGCAGAGGCAACCCGCATCACCTGCAGGAACTGCTGCACGCCATGGGCAAGCTCCAGCTTGCCAGCGCGCCACAGCTCCTGCGGCAACTTGGGAAGGACCGTCTCGGACACGCCCCAACAATACCGCAATTTGATCGAACATGTGTTCGTAATTTTAAGCAACAATGAACCAGCAAGTTTACCACTGAAGGGTGATTCGGTCGGGTCGGCGCGGTTACCGCATTAGTCGGCTAATTGCGAGACGAAGGCGCCCCATGCGCCGGCTCCGGCCAGCTCGTCGCCTACCGCTCGGGCTCTGCGGCACCCGTCGACCAACCCCGCTCACGCCAGATCAGGTAGCGGTCCGGAGCCCGCCGGGTAGTAGCCCTCTTCAAGCCGGAAAAGGTACTTCCGGAGATCCGCGTCGAGCCCCTCGGTGAGGTAAGCGGCGGAGTCCCTCACTCCCTGGGCGGCTTCCCGCTCGTCGGACCTGTCACTGGTCGACCACGAAGGCAGGAGAGCCTCCAGGTGCTCGATGACCCGGGCACGGTCGCGCCACCACTCACGCACGGACTCGACCGTCCATCGGCTGTCACCGTCGCAGGCATAACCGCGATACGGATCCTGTCGCGCGGCCGCCACCAGGTTCAGGACCTCGGCCGGGGTCGCGGGCTGGCGATACACGTACTCGCCGAAATACTCCCGCCGTAGAGCACATGACGCGGTGCGTGCAACCGGCCGGTCCAGCAGTTGTCGGCGATGCCGGTGTAGAAGGGGCCGGGAACGTTCAGCCAGAACCGTTCCTCCCAGCGTCCCCCGAAGGACGTCTCGGGCTCACCTTCCGGAAGCACCGCCAACAGCTCTTCGTAGGTCACCCGCGAAGTGTAGGTTCGCTCGCCGCAAGCAACCCCGGCGAAGCGGTCACCGCGATCAGTCGGCGAGTCGCTTCCGCAGCATCGCGACCTCTTCCCGCAAGGAAACGACCGCCTCGGCGAGATCCACCGGATCGACCGTCGCGGCCCACTCCCGGATAAGTCGGGACCGCAGGCGGACGACCTCCTTCTCCGAGTCACGCACGATCGCCGCCTGGGCGTACTCCTGCGCGTCGACGGCCGCTTCCTTGCGTCGCCGGTGCTCGGCGATCTGGTCGCTGAGCAGGTCGATCTCGGGTGGCGGATCGGCAGGGCCACGAGCGGGGGAGCCAGGGCCGGGCCCGCCCCAGACGGCGTTCTTGTCGAGCAGCGGAGCCCAGATCCGGGCGTAGGCCTCGCGAACCTGCTCTTCCGTCACACCGTGTTCGCCCAGCACGCGAGTCACTCCGCCACCGGCCGACGACAACGCGGCGAGCATCTCGAGGAAGCCGTCGTGCCGTAGCACTTCGCGAACTTCGGCGGTGACCGCGAAGCCCGACTCGGTGCCCGCAGCGACGTCGGAAGCGGGCGCTTTCTCCAGCTGCCAAACGAGGACATCGCGAGAAATCCCCAAGGCGCCGGGAAGTGAATACCCGACGCCATCGTCCAAAATGGCGAGCAGGAGTTCCTCTCCACCGACCCGGTCCCGTCCCAGCCGGACGGCGTGCGCGTGCGCCCGCTCCACCAGGTTCACGCCGAACGCTCCGAAGAGGAGTCGCCGATCCGCGGGAAGGGGGCGGTGGAGAAGATGATCTCCACCGCCACCTCGAAGAACGCCGCGATCCGCAGTGCGAGGTAGAGGCTCGGGCTGTACTCGCCGCGTTCGAGATAGCCGATGGTCTGATAGTGCACGCCCAGCGCATCGGCGAGCTCGCGGCGGGAGATGCCCCGTTCCGCCCGTAGCATCGCGATCCGGTTGTAAACGACCTCGCTCATGAACTAGCCAATTCGCTGCATCGCCTTTTCCCGTCGTGCCGCCACCGAGGACCCGGACTCACGCCGCGCCATGCGCCGCAGGACGACCGGGGCCAGTGCCAATCCGATCACGGTCCACACGGTCAGTACGCCGAGGGTCTCCCATGACCGCCAAGACTGCCCGATCTCGATCATCACCGTCGAGTCCGGCAGCAGCGCCGAGCGCATGCCGAGGCCGAGCCAGTACATCGGGAACACCTGCCCGACGTACTGCAGCCATTCCGGCAGCGCGGTGATCGGGTAGAAGATCCCCGAGATCGCGCCGATCCCCAGCGTGGGCAGCATGATCAGGCCGATGCTGCGCGCGTTCGTGGTCAGCGAGCCGAAGATCGCGCCGATCGGCATGGTGGCGAGCAGGCCGAGCACCAGCACCCACAGCAGGCCCAGCCACGACGCCCATCCGCCGGGCGCGATGCCGTCGAACAGGAACAGGCTGGGGATCAGCACCAGCAGGATCCCGATGACCGTGCTGAAGGACACCGTGACGACCTTGCCGACGAGGTAGCCGATCATGCCGTTCGGCGTCGCCTTGGCGCGCAGGAGCGTGCCGTCCTCGCGTTCGACGGCGAGGATGCCCGCCATCCCGAGCATGCCGCTGAACACGATCGACGCGCCCAGCACGCTCGGCACGGTGGCGGCGCCGAGCGAGAACTCCATGCCCGGCAGTTTCGCGTCGCGCATGAAGAACATGACGACGACGAAGATCGCCGGGAAGAGGAAGGTGTTGAACAGGTCTTCGCTGTTGGTCATCATCTGGCGGGCTTCGAGCCAGCCTCGTCGGACGCCCAGTCGCACGCTGTGCTGAATCGGGTTCATCACGCACCCACCTCCGTGAGCGGGGATTCCGCCTGGCGGACCAGGGTCATGTAGGTGTCCTCCAGCGACGCCCGCCGGACCTCGAGGTCGCCGATGGCGTCCCCGTGCTGCTTGAACAGTTCGTGCACGTATTTCGTCGATTCCGTCGTCGAGTGCACGAACCGCTGGCCGTCCAGCGTCCAGCGCACCTCGGCTTCGCCGGCGATCTGCCTGCTCAGCGCGTCGGCGGAACCGTCGGCGACGATCCGGCCGTGGTTCAGGATCAGGATCCGGTCGGCCAGCTTCTCGGCCTCGTCGAGGTCGTGCGTGGTCAGCAGGATCGTCGTGTCGTCGTCATCGGTCAGCCGGTGCACGAGTTCGTGGAACTCGCGCCGCGCCTCCGGGTCCAGCCCGGCGGTCGGCTCGTCGAGGAACAGCAGTTCCGGACGGCCGACGATGCCGATCGCGACATCCAGCCTGCGCCGCTGCCCGCCCGAGAGCATCCGGACCTTCTTGTCCGCGTGCTCGGTCAGTCCGACCGCGGCGACCAGTTCGTCCGGATCCCACGGCCGCTTGATGCGGTCGGTGGAATACGGCGCGTAGTAGCCGCCGAGGTGCTCCAGCAGTTCCCGCACCCGCCACTTCGCGTGGTCACGCCAGGCCTGGAGGACGACCCCCAGCCGCGCCCTCCAGTTCTCGTCCGCGTGCGCCGGGTCGACGCCCAGCACGCTGACCTCGCCCTCCGACCGCATCCGGAAGCCTTCGAGAATCTCGATCGTCGTGGTCTTGCCCGCCCCGTTGGGCCCCAGCAGGCAGATCACCTCGCCACGGTGCGCGGTGAAGTCGACGCCGTGGAGGACGTCGTTCGTTCCGTAGCGCATCCGGAGATCTTTGACGGAGATCATCACGTCTTGTGGATCTCTCATTGGTCACCCCCATCTCAGTGCTGCGACTGAATGTAGCACATCTACTACATATGATCTGAGAGGTACTCTCGCTCCAGGTGGCCATCTACAGTGAGCGCATGTCCACGAGCACGCGTGTCCGAGCCGACGCGTGCCCCGGCGTTTTCGCCACGCACGACGCCGCGGACGGTCCGCTCGCCCGGGTGCGACTGCCTGGTGGAGCCATCACGAAAGGCCAGCTCAGGGCCCTCGCGGACGCCGCCGACGAGCTCGGCGACGGTGCTCTCCACCTGACCTCCCGCGGCAACGTCCAGCTCCGCGGCGTCACCCGTCCCGGTCTCGCGGCCAGGCTCTCCGCGGCCGGGCTCCTGCCTTCGCCGTCGCACGAGCGCGTCCGCAACATCCTCGCCTCGCCCCTGAGCGAAACCGCCCAAGAACTTGCCCAGGTGCTCGACGAGGCCCTGTGCGCCGTTCCCGAGCTGGCCGAACTCCCCGGACGTTTCCTCTTCGCCCTCGACGGCGGCCGCGGCGACGTCGCGGGGGAGGGCGCCGACGTCTGCTGGCGCGACGGCGCGCTGCTGCTCGACGGCACCGACACCGGCCTGCGCGTCACCGCGGAGCACGCCGTCGAGACGCTGATTTCGGTCGCGCGCGCTTTCCTTCGCATCAGGGGAACGGCCTGGCGGATCGGCGAACTTCCCGACACAGCACGACTTCTTCGGGACATCCCGGGCGAAAAGGAAGAACCGCGGGTCTTCGAGACGAACCCGGGCCTGCCCATCGGGCCCATCGGTGACGCCATCGGAGTCGCGCCGGTCTTCGGCCGCCTGACCACCGGACAGGCGCGCGCGATCGCGAAGGCAGGCAACGCGGTGGTGACGCCGTGGCGCTCGATCCTGGTCCTCGGCACGCTCGACGACGACGCCGGTCTGATCACCGATCCCGCCGCGCCGTCGCTCGGGATCAGCGCCTGTATCGGCCGTCCGGGCTGCGCGAAGTCGCTCGCCGACGTCCGGGCCGACGCGGCGCGGACGGGCCGGACGCCGAGGGTTCATTTCGCCGGATGTGAACGGCGGTGCGGAAAACCCGCGCGCGAGCACGTCGACGTGCTCGCTACGGAGGACGGCTATCTGGTCGACGGGGTGTTCGTCCCGGTCGGCGAGCTGACGGAGACGTTGGCGACGTTGGCGCGGAAGGGCAGTGCCGAAGTGAAGGGACAGCAGTGATCGACTACCTCCGGGACGGTGCCGAGATCTACCGGCATTCGTTCGCCACCATCCGCGAGGAGGCGGATCTCGCGATCCTGCCCGACGACGTCGCGGTGCTGGCCGTGCGGATGATCCACGCGTGCGGGATGGTCGACCTGGTCGACGACCTCCGCTACAGCCTGGACGTGGTGGAGTCCGGCCGTGCGGCGCTCGAAGCGGGCGCGCCGATCCTCTGCGACGCGAACATGATCGCGTCCGGGGTGACCCGCAAGCGTTTGCCTTCAGCCAACGAGGTGCTGTGCACGCTGTCCGATCCGAAGGTGCCGGGGCTGGCCGAGCGGATGGGCACCACCCGTTCCGCGGCCGCGCTGGAGCTCTGGCGCGACAAGCTGCCCGGATCCGTGGTGGCGATCGGCAACGCGCCCACCGCGTTGTTCCGCCTGCTGGAACTGCTCGACGAGGGGGTCGGTGCCCCGGCGGCGATCATCGGGGTCCCGGTGGGCTTCGTCGGCGCCGCCGAGTCCAAAGTGGAACTCGCCGAGCGGGCACCCGCGCCGTACCTGGTGGTGCACGGGCGACGCGGCGGCAGCGCCATGGCCGTCGCCGCGATCAACGCGATGGCGAGTGAGGTCGAATGAGCGGGCCCGGGAAACTCTGGGGTGTCGGGCTCGGGCCCGGTGACCCCGAACTGATGACGGTGAAGGCCGCGCGGCTGATCGGCGAGGCCGACGTCATCGCCTATCACAGTGCCCGGCACGGCCGGAGCATCGCGCGTTCGGTCGCCGAGCCTTACCTGCGCGACGGCCAGCTCGAAGAGAAGCTGGTCTACCCGGTCACCACCGAGACCACCGACCATCCCGGCGGCTACGAAGGCGCCATCGCCGACTTCTACGAGCTCAGCGCGAAAAGGCTCGCCGAACACCTCGACGCCGGACGGGACGTCGTCGTGCTCTGCGAAGGCGACCCGTTCTTCTACGGCTCCTACATGTACATGCACGAACGGCTCGCCGACCGCTACGAGGCGACCGTCGTGCCCGGCGTGACGTCGGTCAGTGCGGCGTCGTCGGTGCTCGGCCGTCCACTGGTGCAGCGTGACGAGGTCCTCACCATCCTGCCCGGGACCCTGCCCGCGCCGGAACTCGCGCGCCGCCTCGCCGACACGCAGGCCGCCGCGGTGCTCAAACTGGGCCGCACGTTCGGCAACGTCCGCGAGGCACTGGCCGAGGCCGGGAAGCTGGACGACGCCTTCTACATCGAACGCGCGACCTGGCAGGCGCAGCGTGTCGAGCCGTTCGCCGACGTCGACCCGGAGTCGGTGCCGTACTTCTCACTGGCGCTGTTGCCCAGCCCGGCCTACGCGTCCCGGCTCGCCGACGAACCGGAGAGCCCGCGAAAGACCGAAACGCACACCGGTGGCGAGGTCGTGGTCGTCGGTCTCGGCCCGGCGGGCCCTGGCTGGCTGACCCCCGAAGCGACCGAGGAACTGGCCGCGGCGGAACACGTCGTCGGCTACGGCCCGTATGTCGCGCGGGTACCGCAGCGCGCGGGCCAGCAGCGGCACGCGTCGGGTAACCGCGTCGAGGCCGAACGTGCCGTCGAGGCGCTGGAACTGGCCGCGAACGGCGCCAAGGTCGCGGTGGTGTCCTCGGGTGATCCCGGTGTGTTCGCGATGGCGTCGGCGGTGCTGGAGCAGCTCGCCGCCGGGCACGGCACGGGAACGCGGGTGCGGATCGTGCCGGGGGTGACCGCCGCGCAGGCGGCCGCGTCCCGGGTCGGCGCGCCGCTGGGCCACGACTACTGTGTGCTTTCGCTGTCCGATCGGCTCAAGCCGTGGGAGATCATCGAACGGCGGCTCGACGCGGCGGGCGCGGCGGATCTCGTGCTCGCGCTGTACAACCCGGCCTCCCGCACCCGGACCACGCAACTCGCGCAGGCCCGCGACGTCCTGCTCCGGCACCGCGCGCCGGAGACGCCGGTCGTCGTCGCCCGTGACGTCGGCGGTCCCGAGGAGGACGTCCGCGTGGTCACCCTCGGCACGCTCGATCCGGCGGAGGTGGACATGCGCTGCCTGCTGATCGTGGGTTCGTCGAAGACCCGTGCCGAGAACGGGATCGTCTGGACGCCCCGCAGTTACGAGTGACGGCCCAGCCCCGCGTTGCGCGCCTGCCTGACTGTCCGGTTGCGAGACGTCGGCGAACTGGCCTCGAGTGGCTCTGGGCGATGGACGACTCCCGGGCCAGGACCGGTGCCGGGAAGAGGTACTTTCCGGGGCTCGAATACGCGCCACCGTGTGGTTCGTGACTCTCTCCGTAATAAACATATAGCGCATGGGGGGACTTGCCACAAGACCCCGGTCATGCTTCAAACTCACTCGCCGTAGCCGAAACCTGGCGAAATGGGAGTCTGTGTCAACTCAGGGTCATGAAGAAGAGCTGCGGTCCGAACGCGAGTACGTCGCCGGGCTCTACACGCGCTTGGACGCCGAACGCGCGCGGGTGAAGGGGGAGTTCCAGGCCGCGCTGGGGGGAACCGGCGCGACGGCCATGGAACGCGACGTCGAGGTGCGTTCGCTGGCCAGGGAGTCGCGGCGGCTCGACGTCGTGGACAACGGCCTGTGCTTCGGCAGGCTGGACAGCGACGCGGGGGAGACCTTCCACATCGGCCGTATCGGTCTCTTCGACGAGGAAAAGGACTACGAACCGGTGCTGCTCGACTGGCGGGCACCGGCGGCACGGCCGTTCTACACCGCGACCGCCGCGACGCCGGAGAAGATGCGCCGCCGTCGCCAGTTCCACACGCACGGGCGTGCGGTGATCGGGTTCACCGACGAGGTGTTCGGCCGCCCCGGCGGGGACGCGGAAGGCGACGCGGCGCTGCTCGCGGCCGTCAACGCGCCGCGCGGTGAGGGGATGCGCGACATCGTCGCGACGATCCAGGCCGAGCAGGACGAGATCATCCGGCACGAGCACCCCGGCGTGCTGGTGATCGAGGGCGGGCCGGGTACCGGGAAGACCGTGGTGGCGCTGCACCGCGTCGCGTACCTGCTCTACACCCAGCGCGAGCGGATGGAGCGCCACGGCGTGCTCGTGGTCGGGCCGAATCCGGCGTTCCTGCACCACATCGGCCGGGTCCTGCCGTCGCTGGGCGAGACCGACGTGGTGTTCATGACCACCGGTGATTTCGTCCCCGGCAAGCACGTCACCGCCGAGGACGGCCCGGAAGTGGCACGGCTCAAGGGTTCGCTGAAGATGCTGGACGTCCTGGCCGCCGCCGTCGCCGATCGCCGGCGGTTGCCGGAGGAGCCGCTGCCGATCGACCTGTCCGACGTCACCGTCCGGATCGACGCAGAGACCGCGGAGTGGGCCAGGGACGAGGCGCGCAAGAGCGGCCTGCCGCACAACGAAGCGCGGGTGACGTTCACCGACATCGTCACCTACGTCCTGACCGAGCGGGCGATCGCGCGGATCGGCCGCGGCTGGCTGAGCCGGGACGATCGTGACGAATGGGAGAGGCTGCGGAAGGACCTGCTGAAGGAACTGGCGGAGAGCGAGACGTTCACCGCCGCGCTCGACGCGCTCTGGCCGATCCTGACGCCCGAGGGCCTGCTCGGGTCGCTCTACGCGTCACCGGAACGGCTGACGGCGGCCGGTGCCGACCAGGCGCTGCTGCGCGCCGACGGGGAAGCCTGGACGGTGTCGGACATGCCGCTGCTCGACGAACTCGTCGATCTGCTCGGCCGTGACAAAGCGGCGGAGCAGGCGGCTGAGAAGGCCGTCGAGCGGGAGAAGAGGGCCGAGGCCGAGTACGCCGAAGGTGTGCTCGACACGATGAAGCTGGACCGCGAGGAGATGGACGAGGACGTCCTGCTGTCCGCGGAAAACCTGCTCTTCGCCGACGAACTCGCCGACCGGTTCGTCGAGCACGACACGCGCAGCCTCGTCGAGCGGGCCTCGGCGGACCGGGACTGGACGTACCGGCACGTCGTGGTCGACGAGGCACAGGAACTGTCCGAAATGGACTGGCGGGTGCTGATGCGGCGCTGTCCCAACCGGTCGTTCACCGTCGTCGGCGATCTGGCGCAACGCCGGTCCGAAGCCGGGGCGCGGTCCTGGGGCGCGATGCTGGAGCCGTACGTGCCGGGCCGCTGGGTCTACCGCTCGCTGACGGTGAACTACCGGACGCCGGCGGAGATCATGGCCGTCGCGGCCTCGGTGCTCGCCGAGTTCGCGCCCGACGTCCGGGCGCCGGAGTCGGTCCGTTCCAACGGTGTCGCGCCGTGGGCGCGGAAGGTCACCGGGGATTCCCTGGCGGGGGCCATCGAGGAGTTCGTCAAGGACGAAGAGGGCCGCGAGGGCACCAGCGTGGTGATCGGGCCGCCGGGGGTGCCGGGCACGGTGCCCGCGTCGGAGACGAAGGGGCTCGAGTTCGACGCGGTGCTGGTGGTGGATCCGGTGCGGATCCTCGCCGACGGGCCACGTGGGGCGGCCGAGCTCTACGTCGCGCTCACCCGCGCCACGCAGCGGCTCGGGGTGCTCTACGGCGATGCTTTGCCGCCGGCGTTGGCGGGGCTCTAGAGAGAGCCGAAGGGGCCCTTCACCGCATCACATGCGGTGAAGGGCCCCTTCGCTGCGCCCTATGCGGGAAAGGCCCCTTCAGCTCAGCGCGTCGGGTCCTTGCCGTTCGGCTGCCTCGGGCCGGGACCCGGCGACCACCAGCCGGGGACGACCTTCTCGCCGTGGATGATCGTCGGCGCGATCCCCTCGGTGAACGGTTCGACCTGCAACAGCTGGCCCCACGACTGGCTCGGCTGACCGATCAGGTAGCTCGGCACCTCGGGTTCGGCGGCGACCTCTTCGAGCCAGCCGATCGGACCGCCGTTGGTGCTGGACGCCCAGTTCGCCTCGTCGGCCACGGCGCCCGCGGTGATCCGGTACTCGGGCATCTTCGAGATGCCGTCGTGCGAGGTCACCGGCTGCACGCACGGGTAGACGAACGACGCGGGCCAGTCGACGTACACCGGCTTGCCCGCGATCTTCTCGGTCAGCGTGGTGAACGTCGGCACGCGCGGTGCCGAGGCGGCGATCCAGCCGTCTTCGGTGAGGTCGTTGTCGACGATGTTGATCCGCACGGACGTCGTCTCGGCGGGGAGGTCGCGCAGGTTGATCCGGGTGTCGTTCCAGCCGTTGGTCCCGGCGCCCGGCGGGAGCACGAACTGGCTCCGGACGATCTTCACGCCTTCGCCGGTGTTCACGCCGTAGTCGAGGCTGACCGACGTCGGCCGCCGCGAGGCACCCGCGGTGGCGACCACGATCTGGCCGTCAGCGGGCTTCTCGGCGAGGGCGTACCAATCGCTGCGAAGCCGTCCGGCCCGCGTCTCGGGGTCGAGGAAGCTGCTCCACATCGGCACTTCGTCGGGCTTGAAACCGTGCGGCGGTTCGGCCAGCGGATCCTTGTCGTCGATCGCGCGGGTGTGGAACCCGGTCTGCACGCGGCCGTTGTCCTGTTCCGGATCGGGCAGCGGCGGCGGGGTCTGCCCGGCGGGCGGCTCCTCCTTCTTCACCGGCACCGTCCGCTGTTCGGGCTGGGCCCGCAGGATGCTGGTCGCGGCGTCCCGTTCCACCATCACGTGGTCGGAAAGGTTGCAGCTCTTGCCGGACAGATGCCCGAAGTTCGCGGCGCCGAGGCTGTAGGAACCGGCCTGGTTGTGGATCGCCCACGCCATGCTGACGAACTCGCCCCCGGCCATCAGGCCACAGACGACCACCAGCGAGAGCGATCCGAGCCGCAGCGACCGGCTCCGGCCTTCCTGCGGCCCCGCCGGCAGTCCCGGCCGGTGCGCGCGGACGTTCTCCACGAACGCGTAGATGCCGGAGATCGCGGCCGCGATGAGCAGGATCGTCGACAGCGGGATCCCGCCGATCGACGGCGCCACCCCGGTCCACTGCACCCCGAGTTTCGAGACGAACCAGAACGAGTTGGGCCCGGTCGCGGCCAGCGCGCCGACCACGAGCAGCCCGGCGAGGAACGCCGCCCGGTTCCGTCTCGACCGCAGCACCGTCGAACTGGTCGCCAGCGCGGTCAGCGCCGCCATGGCCGCGCCGACCGCGGCGAACGCGCCGAAGTGGTGCGTCCACTTGGTCGGCGTCAGCGCCAGCAGCAGGAAGAACAGCGCGACCGTGCCGATCAGGCGGCGGCTGGGGCCGAGCGCGGCGCCCGGGATCCGGCCGCGGCGCAGCAGCACCACCAGGCAGGTGCCGGTGCACAGCAACACGAGCAGGACGGGGAAGCGGCGCGGCATCGAGCCGTCCGGCAGGCTTTCGAAGAGCAACTGGTAGCGCGCGAGCTCCTGGAACCACGACAGGTTCGGGCCGACCTGGGTGCGGATCCGGGTCGCCTCCTGCACGGTGGCGAAGGTCTGGTCGGCGAAGACCACGATCAGCACCAGCAGCCCGGCGGCCAGCACCGGCGCGAGCACCGGCAGCCAGCCGTTCTCGGCGCGCTGGCGGACCAGTTTGAACAGCGGGCGGGCGGCGACCAGGAACGGCGCGACCGCGATCAGCCCGGTCGGCGTCGCGGCCAGCGTGAACCCGGCCGCGGTGAGGCCGAGGGCCAGCGGCAGCAGACGGCGCGTCACGAGCGCGCGCTCCACGGCGCAGATCGCCAGCAGCGAGCCCAGCGCGGCGACCGGTTCCGGCCGGACACCGTTGTTGAACGGCATCCACCAGACCAGGAAGACCGCGGCGGCGGCCCAGCCGGCCGCGCGGCTCGTCCGGACCTGGGTGCCGAGGCGCGGCATGACCTCGCGGCTGATCAGCAGCCAGCTCAGCACGCCGAGCACGAACGACGGGAGCCGGATCCACGGCGGCACCGTGCTGACGTGCGCCATCAACTGGAACACGTGGTAGAACCAGCCGAACGGCGCTTCGGCGACGCCGAACCAGCGGTGGTAGTTGGTCATGTAGCCGGTGTCTTCGGCGACTCTGGACATCGTGAGGATGTAGCCGTCGTCCGAGGTGACCGGGCCGATGAAGACCCACGCGCCGAGCGCGACGATCACCGTCGCGTCGCGGGCGGTCAGCCGCCACCAGCCGACCGGCGCCCAGCGGGGCGCGCGGCGGGCGAACCCGGAGTCCATCCGCCACACCGCGATCAGGCAGCCGATGAACGACAGCGCCGCGATCAGGCCGATGATCCACTTCAGCACCGTCGGCGAGGTCTGGTAGCGGGTGTCCGGGACGACCGAGACGTGCAGCCCGGCGATCGGGTCCTTGCCCGCGTTGATCGACGAGTAGATCCCGACCAGCCTCGGCCGGACGTCGCCCTCGGCGTGGAAGACCACGGTCTCGGCGACGGTCAGCGTCATCTGGTTCGCGTCGGCGACGAGTTTGATGTCGCAGTTGGGAGGAGTCGTCGACTGAGGAGGCAGCGGTTGCTGCACGATCTGCTGGCCCTGACTGGACGCGAGCAGCACGCCGTTGTCGATGCGCAGCTGCAGGCCGACGCCCTTGCCCGCACGCGGGTCGGTGCGGCCGTCGGGCACGGTCGAGAACAGCAGTGCTTGGCCCTGTGAACGCGCGTCCAGCGACCGGACGGTCGTGCACGGCAGATCGACGCGCAGGTCTTGAGCCCAGTACCCGGTCAAGGGCGCGTTGACGGAGCGGGTGTCGCCGCCCGTTGGCCAGACGACCTCCGCTGTGTCCTGCACCACCGGCAGGAAGGGGAAAGCCAACGCGCACAAGGCGGAAAGCAACCCCAGCGTGACAGCGATCAAACGCATCGGCGCAACGCTAACGGGTCTGGTCCGAACGGCTTACGCAGGGCTGCCCTTGGTCTCGGCGTCGAGCCAGGTTAAGGCGTCCTGAACCGTCGTCACGCTGGCGGTTTCGGGTCGCCGCGGCCGCCGGACGACGACCACGGGGAGGCCGAGTTCGCGGGCCGCGGTGAGCTTCGCGGCGGTCATCGCGCCGCCGCTGTCCTTCGTGACGAGCACCTCGACGCCGTGCCGTTCCATCAGCCCGCGTTCCTTGTCCACCGTGTACGGGCCGCGGTCCAGCAGGACTTCGCACCGCCTGGGGAGCCGCACCTCGGGTGGATCGACGCAGCGGATCAGGAACCACAGGTCGTCGAGCCCGGCGAAGGCGGCGAGACCTTGACGGCCGCTGGTGAGGAACACGCGTTCGCCGAGAGCCGGGAGCAGCCGCGCGGCGTGGTCGAGGTCGTCGGCCCAGTGCCACGTGTCGCCGGGCTGTTCGGTCCAGCCAGGCCGGGCGACCCTGAGCAACGGTGTGCTCGTTTCGCGCGCGGCTTCGGCCGCGTTGGCGCCGATGCGTTCGGCGAAGGGGTGGGTGGCGTCGATCAGCGCGGCGACGTCGTTCTCGGCCAGCCAGCGCGCGAGACCTTCCGGGCCGCCGAAGCCGCCGACGCGGACTTCACCGTCCGGCAGTTTCGGACGCGCGACGCGGCCCGCGAGCGACGACACGACGTGTTCGCCGCGCGCCGCCAGCTCCTTCGCCAGCTCGCGTGCTTCGCCGGTGCCGCCCAGGATGAGCACTCTCATCGGGCTACGGCGGCACGCCAGCGTTCGAGGGTGCGCAGGTTGGCGAGCGTCTCCGCCCAGGTGAGTTCGGGCGCTTGACGGTCTTCGAGGTGCGTCGCGACGTGGTCGGCTTCGCGGGCGAAGAGGCCCTGCGTCGCCTCGACTTCGATCACCTCGGGTTCCCCGCCTTCCGGCGTGAGGATGATCTGGGAGGTCTTCGGCCTGCGCATTTCGTGGATCCACGCCGGCTTCGGCACGTACAGCTGTCCTTGTGAGCCGTACACGCGGATGTGGTCGTCCTGCGTCAGCTGGAAGCCGCAAGCCAGCTGCGCGAGGATCCCGTCCGGCAGCCGCAGCAGCCCGAACGCGACCTCGTCGATGCCGTTTTCGTCGAGCCTCGCCATCCCGAGCACTTCTTCGGGCTCGACGACGTCCTGCCCGGTCGCGGCCTGCGAGACCAGCCGCGAAAGCGAGGTGCAGTAACACCCGACGTCGAAGATCCCGCCGCCGCCCAGCGCGGGATCGGTGAGCCGGGGGACGGCGAAGTTGTAGCTGAAGGCGACGTCCACGGCGCGGACCTCGCCGATGGCGCCGCCGGAGATCAGCTCGGCCAGCCGCCGGATCTGCGGATGCAGCCGGTACATGAACGCCTCCATGAGGAAGACGTCGTTGACGCGGGCCGCTTCGATGACCTTCTCGGCCTCGCTGACGGACACGGTCAGCGGTTTCTCGCACAGGATGTGCTTGCCCGCCTCGGCCGCGCGGATCGCCCATTCGCCGTGCAGCGGATGCGGCGTCGAGATGTAGACCGCGTCGACGTCCGGATCGGCGAGCAGATCCTCGTAGGAGCCGTAGCATTTCGGGATCTCGAAGCGGCTCGCGAACTCGGCGGCCCGGTCGCCGGACCGCGCGGCGACGGCTTCGAGCACGCCGTGCTTGCTCTCTTCGACGCCCGCCGCGAACTCGGCGGCGATGGTCCCGGCGGCCAGCAGGCCCCAGCGCAGGTTCTTCACAGTGACTCCGGTTGATTCGCGCGATCACGCGTGGCCGAGTACAGGAAACTGTCGGGAAACCCTTCGGCGGCAAGGACTTTCCCGACGAAGATCATCGCCGCGCGGCTGATCCCGGCTTCACGGGACTGAGCGGCGATGGTCCCGAGAGTCCCGCGCAGCACCTGCTCACCGGGCTGACTCGCCAGCGCCACCACCGCCGCGGGGCAGTCCTTTTCATAGAAGGGCAGCAATTCGTCGACTACTTGCTCGATGCGGTTGATCGCCAGATGCAGCGCGAGCGTGGTGCCGGTGCGCGCGAAGTTGGCGAGCGTTTCCCCCGATGGCATGGCCGTGGAGCGGGCCTGCGCCCGCGTGATGACCAGGCTTTGGCCGACCTCGGGCACGGTGAGCTCGCGGTTGAGCAGCGCGGCCGCGGCGGCGAACGCGGGAACACCGGGGGTGACGTCGTAGGGGACGCCGGCCGCGTCGAGACGGCGCATCTGTTCGGCGACCGCGCTGTAGATCGACGGATCCCCGGAACAGAGCCGCGCGATCTCGTGGCCGTTCCGGTGGGCCTCGACCATGCGCTCGACGATCGCGGGCAGGTCGAGGTTCGCGGTGTCGACGAGGTCCGCGTCGTCCGGGCAGTATTCCAGCAGCGCCGTCGGCGTCATGCTGCCGGGGTACAGGCAGGTTCCGCAGCGGGCGAGCAGGTCACGGCCCCGCACGGTGATGAGGTCGGCGGCGCCGGGACCGGCGCCGATGAAGTGCACGGTCAAGGTCTGCTCCGATAGCTCCACTGCGTCACGGCTCGCGCCGGGGTCCAGCCGGTGAATCCGCCCAGCGGCGCGGCCTGTTCGACCCCGACGCGGATCAGCTCGCCGCCGTGTTCGGTGTACGCGCGGGCCAGCGCCTGTTCGGATTCGAGGGTCACGCCGTGCGCGACGATCCGTGCGCCGGTCGCCAGGCAGGCGTCCAGAACACCCGGAACGGTCAACCCGCCGCCAAGGAAGATCGCGTGCGGCTTGGTCAGTCCTTCGAGTGCTTCCGGGGCCGCGCCGATCACCACGTCGAGTTCCGGGACGCCGAGCGTGTCCGCGTTCCGGGCGATCCGGGTGGCTCGCTCCGGGAGGCGTTCGATCGCGATCGCCCGGTTCAGCGGATGCGCCCGGGACCACTCGATCCCGACGCTGCCCGCGCCCGCGCCGACGTCCCACAGCAGTTCGCCGGGCGACGGCGCGAGCCTGGCCAGCGCGGACGCGCGGAGGTCGCGTTTGGTGAGCTGGCCGTCGTGCTCGAAGGCGTCGTCCGGCAGGCCGGTCAGCGGCAGCGCGGGACCGTCGGCCTCGATGGCGAACACGGTCAGCGAGCCGGGGCCGATCCGCTCGTCCGGACCGCCGAGGTCGGACAGTGCGGTGACGCGGCTCCGTCCGTATCCGCGGGCCTTCAGCAGGTCAAGCAGGTCTTCGGCGTTCGCGCCGAGGACGAGGATCTTCCGGCCCGGCGCCAGCGCCCGGCTCATCCGGCCGATCGCGCGGCCGACGACGGTGACCACCTCGGTCTCCTCCGCCGCCCAGCCGAGCCTCGCGCGGGCGAGCGTCACCGAGGAGAGCGACGGCAGGACCTCGACGTCGTAGCCGCGCCGGAGGAGCGTCGAGCCGATGCCGGACAGGAGAGGGTCGCCGCTGGCCAGCACGCAGACATGGCCCTTGCCCGCCAGGAAGTCGTCCAGGGCGGGGAGCAGGGGACTGGGCCACGGCTCGGATTTCACCTCCGAGGGCAGGTACGCGAGTTGCCTCGGCGAGCCCACGGCGATGTCCGCGCGCAGCACCGCTTCCCTGGCCTGCCCGGACAGGCCGGACCAGCCGTCGGCCCCGATCCCGACGACCGTCAGGGGTGATTTTTCGCGCACGTTCGTCACCGTAGATGAAGGTTTTCCTATGCGATGATCGGCCGGACGTCGTCGACGACAGGAGAGCTGTGAAGCCGTACCCGTTCACCGCCGTTGTGGGGATGCCGGATCTGCGCCTGGCGCTGGTGCTTTCCTCCATCTCGCCCGCCGTCGGCGGGGTGCTGGTGCGCGGGGAGAAGGGCACGGCGAAGTCGACGATGGTGCGCGCGCTGGCCGGTCTGCTGCCCGGCGTCGACGTCGTGGACGCGTGCCGGTTCTCCTGCGATCCCGTCGAACCCGACCCGGCCTGTCCGGACGGCCCGCACGCCGAGGGCTCGGCCGCGCACCGCCGTCCCGCGCGGCTGGTGGAACTGCCGGTCGGCGCGGCCGAAGACCGCGTGATCGGCTCGCTGAACCTGGAACGCGCGCTCGCCGACGGCGTGACCGACTTCCAGCCCGGTCTGCTCGCGTCGGCGCATCGTGGCCTGCTGTACGTCGACGAGGTCAACCTCCTGCACGATCACCTGGTCGACACGCTGCTCGACGCCGCCGCCATGGGGCGCGCGACCGTCGAGCGCGAAGGCGTCTCGGTGTCGCACGCCGCCCGCTTCGTCCTGATCGGCACGATGAACCCCGAGGAAGGCGAGCTGCGGCCGCAGCTGCTCGACCGGTTCGGGCTCACCGTCGAGGTCGCGTCCAGCCGGGATCCCGAACTGCGCGTCGAGGTAGTCCGGCGGCGGCTCGCCTACGAGGCGGATCCCGACGGTTTCGCCGGCCAGTACGCGGCGGCCGACGCCGGACTGGCGGCCGACATCGAGGCGGCGCAACGACTTCTGCCGTCGGTGAAGCTGCCGGACGACGCGCTGCGGCAGATCGCCGAGGTCTGCGCGTCCTTCGAGGTCGACGGGATGCGCGCGGACATCGTGACCGCGCGGACCGCCGTCGCGCACGCCGCCTGGGCCGGGCGGACCGAGGTGACCACCGAGGACGTGCGGGTCGCGGCCCGGCTCGCGCTGCCGCACCGCCGTCGCCGGAATCCCTTCGACGCGCCCGGAATCTCCGAGGAACAGCTGGAACAAGCGCTGCAGGACGCTCAGCCGGAGGACCCCGGCCCGGAGGACGACGGACCCGGCTCGGGTACCCCGCCGGAGGGCGGCGAGACCTCGGGCCCGCCCCCGTCTGAGGGCGGCCAGGAGCCTTCGGGCGGCGGCAAGAGCGGTGGTGACCAGAAGCCGGTCGGCGCCGGGGAAGCCTTTCGTGCCAGGCGTTTCGAGGTGAAGGGCACCGGAGAGGGCGCCGCCGGGCGGCGGTCGCGGGCGATCACCGACAACGGCCGGACCATCGGCGTCCAGCCCGCCGGGACCAAGGACGGCCATCCGCATCTGCTCGCGACCGTGCGCGCCGCCGCGCCGCACCAGCGTTCCCGCGGACGCAGTGGGGCCGGGCTCGTCGTGCGGCCACAGGATCTCCGGTTCGCGCGGCGGGAAGGGCGCGAGGGCAACCTGGTGCTGTTCTGCGTCGACGCGTCCGGCTCGATGGGCGCTCGCCAGCGGATGCGCGAGGTCAAGACCGCCGTGTTGTCGCTGCTGCTCGACGCCTACCAGCGCCGCGACAAGGTGGGCCTGGTGACCTTCCGCGCCTCCGGCGCCGAACTCTCGCTTCCGCCGACGATCAGTGTCGACGCGGCTGCGTCCCGTTTGGACGGTCTCGCGACCGGCGGGCGGACGCCGCTGGCCGAAGGGCTCCTGGAGGCGGCGAGAGTGCTGCGGATCGAAGCGGTCCGTGATCCGCTGCGGCGTCCGCTACTCGTCGTCGTCACCGACGGCCGCGCCACCAGCGGCGCCGACGCCGTCAAACGGGCACAGCAGGCGGCCGGGTTGCTGGCGGGGAACGTGACTTCGGTCGTGATGGACTGCGAGAGCGGGAAGATGCGCCTCGGGCTCGCCGCGGAACTGGCGGAACACCTGGGCGCGGAACACGTCCCGGTCGCCGAAGTCGCCGCCGACACGCTGGCGGGCGCCGTCCGCACCCGGATCTCCGGGAGGGCCGCGTAATGCCCCAGGGCAAACCGGAAACCGTGCCCGCCGACGGGCTCACCACCCGCCAGCGCCGCAATCGTCCTCTGCTCGCCGTGCACACGGGTGAGATGAAGGGGAAGTCCACGGCCGCCTTCGGGATGGCGTTGCGCGCCTGGAACCAGGGCTGGTCGATCGGCGTGTTCCAGTTCGTCAAGTCGGCGAAATGGCGCGTCGGCGAAGAAGCCGCGTTCCGCGCGCTCGGCAAGCTGCACGAAGACACCGGCCAGGGCGGGCCGGTGGAGTGGCACAAGATGGGCGAGGGCTGGAGTTGGGCACGCAAGTCCGGCACCGAGGAGGATCACGCCGTCAACGCCCGTGAGGGCTGGGCCGAGATCAAACGCCGTCTCGCCGCGGAGACCCACGACTTCTACGTCCTCGACGAGTTCAGTTACCTGCTCAAATGGGGCTGGCTCGAGGTGGACGACGTCGTCTCGACGCTGACCTCCCGCCCCGGTCACCAGCACGTGGTGATCACCGGCCGGTACGCGCCGCCGGAGCTGGTCGAGGCCGCGGACCTGGTCACCGAGATGACCAAGGTGAAGCATCCGATGGACGCCGGGCAAAAGGGCCAGCGAGGCATCGAATGGTGAATCGCGTGGTCATCGCCGCGCCCGGCTCCGGGCACGGCAAGACCACGATCGCCGCGGGCCTGATGGCGGCGTTGCGGGCGCGGGGACTGAAGGTGTCCGGGCACAAGGTCGGCCCCGACTTCATCGACCCGAGCTATCACGCCCTCGCGACCGGGCGGCCGCCACGCAACCTCGACCCGTTCCTGCAGGGCGAGGAGCAGCTGATCCCGTTGCTGCTGCACGGTTCCGCCGGGGCCGACATCGCGATCATCGAAGGCGTGATGGGCCTGTTCGACGGCGCGCTCGGCACCGAGGGCTACGCCTCGACGGCGCACGTCGCGCGACTGCTGGACGCTCCGGTGGTACTCGTCGTGGACGCCTCGGCCGCTTCGCGCAGTGTCGCGGCGACCGTGCTCGGGTTCGCGCAGTACGACACACGCGTCCGGCTCGCCGGCGTCATCCTCAACAAGCTGGGCTCGCAACGGCACGCGGACGAGATCGTCACCGCGCTCGAAGCGACCGGTGTCCCGCTGCTGGGAACGTTGTACCGCAACGAAGAGATCCACGCGCCGAGCCGTCATCTCGGCCTGGTCCCGGCGGCCGAACGCGCGAGTGAGTCGGAACGGCTGCTGCCGGAACTGGCCGGATGGATCAGCGAAGGCGTCGACCTCGGCGCCGTCGTCCAGGTCGCCCGCTCCGCCTCCCGCCTCTCGGGCGAGCCCTGGCGGCCCTCGCTCTCGCACGACGGCCCGCGCACGGTCGTCGCGGCCGCCGCCGGTCCGGCGTTCACCTTCCGCTACACCGAGGCCGTCGAACTGCTCGCCGCCGCCGGCGTCGACGTCGTCGAGGTGGATCCGTTGCAGGACAAGGAACTTCCCGAGGGCTGCGCCGGACTGTACTTCGGCGGCGGCTTTCCCGAGGTGCACGCCGAAGAGCTGTCGGCGAACGTCCCGCTGCGGACGGCGGTGGCGCGGGCCGTCGGCGACGGGATGCCCGTCGTGGCCGAATGCGCCGGACTGCTGTACCTGTGCCAGGACATCGACGGACTGCCGATGACCGGCGTCCTCGACGCCTCGGCCACCATGACCAAACGCGGGAAACTCGGCTACCGCAAGGCTTTCTCGCCTGCGGACACCCTGCTGGCCGTCGCGGGCCAACGCGTCACCGGCCACGAATTCCACCGCACGATCGTCGAACCCGGCAGCGGCCCGACACCCGCCTGGGGCTGGGACCGCACACCCGACGGCTTCGCGTCGGCGACGCTGCACGCGTCCTACCTGCACGTCCACTGGGCGGGCTACCCCGAACTCGCCGAGCGGTTCGCCGCCGCGGTGCACGCCCATGGCTGACTACGACCTCTGGCACCACGGCGACCGCGAGGTCGGCGAAGGGCTCGTCGACCTCGCGGTCAACGTCCGGCTCCCGGCCCCGCCCGCCTGGCTGCGCGCCGAACTGGCGGCGGCCCTGGACGACCTGGCCGCGTATCCGGACGTCACCGCCGCCGTGGAGGCGGTCGCCGCCCGGCACGCGCTGCCGAAGTCGCAGGTACTGGTGACGTCCGGTGCGGCCGAGGCTTTCACCTTGCTGGCCACGGCTTTGCGGCCGTCGCGGGCGGTGGTCGTGCATCCGCAGTTCACCGAACCCGAAGCCGCTCTGCGCGCGGCCGGTCATCCGGTGCACCGGGTCCTGTTGTCACCCGACGACGGTTTCCGGCTTCGCCCGGTCCCGGAGGACGCGGACCTGGTGTTCGTCGGGAACCCCACGAACCCGACTTCGGTACTGCACCCGGCCGCGGACCTGCTCGCCCTCGGCCGCCCGGGCCGCCTGGTCGTCGTCGACGAAGCCTTCCTCGACGCCGTCCCCGGCGAGACCGAAACCGTTGCTGGACAACCGGGTTTCGTCGTCCTCCGCAGCCTGACGAAGACCTGGGGGATCGCCGGACTGCGCGCGGGCTACGTCTTGGCTGAAGAGTCCGTTGTGGACAGTCTGCGCGCGGTGCAGCCTCCGTGGTCGGTGTCGTCGCTCGCCGCCGTCGCCGTGGTGGCGTGCTGCCGCCCGGCGGCGCTGGAGGAGGCCGAAAAGCTCGCGGTGGCGGCGGAATCGGACCGGGAGTACCTGGTTTCCGGCCTGACCGACCTGGGCGTCGACGTGCTGGGGGAGCCGCGAGGGCCGTTCGTGCTCGTGCGGCTGCCCGGCGCCGACGGTGTCCGGGAACGGCTGCGAGAGAACGGTTTCGCCGTCCGGCGTGGGGACACCTTCCCAGGGCTGGACTCGCGGTACCTCCGGATAGCCGTCCGGGACCGGGACACGGTGGACGGCTTCCTGGCAGCACTCGCCGAGGTCAGGCGGCTCCCTTCTTGAGGAGTTCGATCATCGACGAGTAGCTGCTCTGGCCGAACCCGGCGGCGATGGCCTTCTCGGTCAATTCCTTGTTCCTGAGCGGGATCTCGGCGTCCACGCCCTGCTCCTCGCTGGTGTCGACGATATGCTTGAGCGCCGTGAGATTCATTTCCAGGGAACCGAAATCGCCGGGATACTCGCCCTTGTCGATGGCGGGTGCCTCGGTCTTCAAGATCCCGTTGACCACCGAGGGCAGGAACCAGTCCACGGCGAGTTTCGTGAACTCGGTCGCCGAGACCCCCGCGCTGCCGACCAGGGCGGCCGCGTGCAGGAAACCGTTCATCGACGAGTACATCAGGCTCAGCAAAGCGGTGTTGTACAGCACCGCGAGGCCCGCGTCCGCTCCCAGGTAGGTCACGTCACCCAACGCGGACAGCGTCCCCTTGTGCGCGTCGAAGACCTCGGCGGAACCGCTGTAGAGGAACACCGAACCCGGCTGGCCGACCAGGGCCGGCGGGACCATGATGGCGCCGTCGAGGTAGCCGATCCCGCGATCTCCGGCCCAGCGCACGGTTTCGTGCGCTTCCTTCGGCGTGCCGGAGTTGAGATTCACCACCACCCGGCCACGCAGCGCTTCTTCGGCCGGTGCCAACGCGGAGTACAGGGCCTCGTAGTCGGCGAGGCAGACCACGGTCACCTCGCTCGCGGACACCGCGTCCGCGACGTCGTCCGCCTCCCGCGCGCCTTGGGCCACCAAGGGCGCGGCCTTGCCGGGGGAACGGTTCCACACGGTCACCTCGTGGCCGTGGTCGAGCAGTGCCGTCGCGAGTGCCGCACCCATCGGGCCGAGCCCGGCGACGGTGACGGCGGCTTTCTTTTCGGTCATGGGGAAAGGCTAAAGTCTCTCATCGGTGTGAGAGTCAACTCCCGATCGTGTAAAGGTTGTTCCATGCGGATCGGTGAGCTGGTGCGGCGGACGGGCGTGCGGGAGCGCCTGCTCCGGTACTACGAGGAACAAGGCCTCCTGCATCCGGTGCGAAGGCCGAGCGGGTACCGCGAGTACTCCGAACAGGACGTCGGGCGGGTGCGCAACATCCGGACGCTGCTGTCCGCGGGTCTGGGCACCGCCACCATCGCCGGGGTGCTGCCGTGCATGGTCGATCTGGGCAACGGCCTCGCGCCCGCTTGTGCCGACCTGTTGCCCGAGTTGTACCGGGAGCGGGAGCGGATCAGCACGGCGATCGACGAGATGACCGCGACGCGGGAAGTGCTGGACGGCATCATCGCCGCGACGGTCCCGCACGCCGACGAGGTCGCCGTGGCCTTGGCACGGCAGGCCGCGCCCTAGCGGTGTGAGCTCGCGTGCGCGATCTTTGGCCTTCCCCGGGGCAGGTGGTTGGATGAGCCGGTGAACTTCGTGATCGGCGTCTTCGATCTCTTCGCCTACACCATCCCCGGCGCGCTGTACGTCGCGTTCTTCGGCTACCTCGGGACGAAACTCCACATCCTGACGGCCGCGTCCATCGGCGGCGTGCCCACCTTGGTGGCGGTGGTGGTGATCGTGGTGCTGAGCTTCCTGCTGGGCTATCTGGCCTATCCGCTCGGCGACGCGCTGGAACGGATCGTGCCGCGCAGGCGGGAGCGGAACGCCGCCGAGGAGTTCGTCCGCCGGATGCCGGCGGCCGAGGGCCGTCCGTTCCTCAAGGAGAACACGCATCTCCTGCTGTGCGCGCTGCAACTGCACGACAAGGAGGTCGCGGGCGACGTCACGCGGCTGCGCGCGTCCGGCCTGATGGTGCGCAACTGTGCGCCGCCGTTGCTGTTCGGCGCGATCGCGGCGATCGTCGAGATCTTCGCGGGCAAGCATCCGTTCATCGCCGCCGGTCTCGCGGTGCTGCTTCTGCTCGCGGCGCTCACGCTGGTTTCACAGGGCCGCAAACTCGGGCTCTGGGCGGGGATGAAGACCCTCGAACTGTGTTTCTGGCTCCCGGAAATCGACGAGAAGCTGGCGGCGGACAAGCCCGCTTGACTCGGTCGCCTCAGAACGACAAAGCCAGCAGAACTCCCGCGACGGCGACTTCGACACAGCCGCCGAGCACGTCTCCGGTGACCCCGCCCAGCCGTTGGACGCACCGCGCCAACAGCGCCGAAGCGGCCAGATAGCCCAGCGTCACCGCGATCAGCCCTTGCCACCACGGCAGCACGAGCGCCGCCGCACCCGCGAGCACGGCGAACACCACCGCGGCCATCCATACCGGCACCGAACCGGCGACGGTCGCGCCCAGTCCCTCCGGCCGGGCCGAGGGGACGCCACGCGCACAGCAGAGCGAAAGCACCCCGCGTCCGGCGACGATCGCGATCGCGGCCGCCGCGATTCCGTGCCCGGCCGCGATCGCTCCGGCCAGCGCGCCGGTCTGCACGAGCAGGACCAGGACCAAGGTCGCGATCCCGGTCGGCCCGGAATCCCCGCGCCGCATCACTTCCAGCGCTCGCGCGCGGTCGTAGGAGGCGCCGAGCCCGTCGGCCGTGTCGGCGAGCCCGTCCAAATGGAGCCCGCGACTGCCCAGCGCCACCGCGCCCAATGCCAGCACCGCCGACGCGAAAGCGGGCAGGCCGACCAGTTCACCCACGAAGACGATCACCGAAGCGACGGCCGCGAGCGGGAGGACGGCCAGCGGAGCGAGCACCATCGCGCCGCCCGCCACCCGCCGGTCGATCAGCCCCGGCGCCGGCACCCGGACGGTGGTCAGGGTGCCGACAGCCATCTTCAGCGCGTCCGCGATCAAGCGAGATCCGCCAGCAGGCCCATGTCCGCGAGGATCGCTCGCGCCGCCCGCAGCGTCGGTACCGCCTGCACGGCGCCGCTGCCCTCGCCGAGCCGCAGCCCGAGATCGAGGATCGGCTCCAGTCCGAGCGCTTTCAGCGCGTAGGCCTGCGACGGCTCGGTCGACCGGTGCCCGGCCTGCCACCACTGCTCGGCGCCCGGCGCGATCTCGCGGGCGACGAGCGCCGCGGCCCCGGAGAACACGCCGTCGAGCAGCACCGGCACCCCGCGAACCGCCGCCTGCACGAGAAAGCCCGCCGTCGCGGCGAGACAAGCGCTGCCGAGCACGGTCAGCAGCGCGAAGGGGTCTTTCACCGCATCGGCCCTGATCAACGCGGCCTCGACGACCGCGAGCTTCCGCGCGCGCCCGTCCTCGTCGATCCCGGTGCCCGTACCGACGACGTCTTCCGGGAGAAGGCCGAGCACCGAGGCGACGACGGCCGCGCAGATCGTCGTGTTGCCGATCCCCATGTCTCCCGGGATGAGCAGATCCGCGCCGCCGTCGATCTCCTCGTCCGCGATCGCCAGCCCGTGCTCGAACGCCGTCCGCGCTTCCCCCGCGGCGAGCGCGTCCTCGACGTCGATCGAGCCGGAACCCCGCCGCACCTTGTGCGCGGTGACCTCGGCGGGGACGTCCGCGCCGTCCCAATCCACGGCGATGTCCAGCACGCGCACCTTCGCCCCGGCGAGTCCGGCCAGCACACTGACGCCGCTCTTCCCGGCGAGGAACACCCGGACCATCGCCGCGGTGACCTCGCGCGGATACGCCGACATCCCGGAAACCCCGTGGTCCCCGGCGAACACGACCACCCGGACGTCGTCGAGCGGCCGCGGCGGCACGGTGCCGTGCGCGGCGCTGAGCCAGGCGGCCAGGTCTTCGAGCCGCCCGAGCGAACCCAGCGGCTTGACCAGGCCGTCCAGTCTGGTGCGCGCGGCGGCTTCGGCGGCGGCGTCCGGGGTGGGGATACGCATGGTTGCTCCCTAAGGCAGGTCCAGCATCCGTCCGGCGACGACCAGCACGGTCCGGTCGGAGACGGCGGACACCCGGTTGTTCAACGCGCCCAGCACATCACGGAACACGCGCCCGGACACCGTCGCGGGCACCACACCGCTGCCGACCTCGTTGCTGACCGCGATCACCGGCACGTCGGCCTGCGCCCACGCGGCCAGGAAGTCCTCCAGCCGGTCGTCGAGCCGCCGTTCCCAGCCCTTGCGCTGCTCCCAGGCGCCGACCTCGTCGAGCACGCGGGCGATCCAGGTGCCGAGGCAGTCGATGAGCAGCGGATGCGTCGCCGTCCGCAGCACCGTGGCCAGGTCGGTGGTCTCGATGGTCTTCCAAGTGCTCGGCCGCCGCGCGCGGTGCGCGGCCACGCGAGCGGCCCATTCAGGATCGTCGGCGCTCGGGGGCAGCCCGGGCGCGAGATAGGTCAGGTGCGGGTGACGGGACGCGAGCCGCTCGGCGTGGTGTGACTTCCCAGAGCGGACGCCGCCCAGGATCAGCACCTTGCCGTCGTCGCGCGAGTAGCGGCGAAGTGCCCGCGCGAGAGTCTCCAGAACCCTCGCGAGGCGATGCGTCAGCTTGGTCATACCCCGCATTCTCGTGCACGCGCTACCGTTCGCCACGTGCCACTCCGACAAGCCGCCACCGCAGCCGGACTCGTTACCGGTTACGTCGCCGACGCCGTGTTCGGAGATCCACGGCGAGGGCATCCGGTCGCCGGCTTCGGCCAGGCCGCGCAAGCCCTTGAACAGCGGGTTTGGGCCGATTCGAAGGTGCGGGGCGCGGCGTACACCGCCGCGTGCGCGGGGACCGTCACCGGATTGGGGGTCGCCGCCCAGATCTTGACCCGGAAGCGTCCTTTCACCCGGTTCGTCCTCACCGCGGCGTCCACTTGGGTGGTTCTCGGCGGTCAGGGGCTCGCCGCCGAGGGCACGCGGATGGCCGGCCTGCTCGACGAAGGCGACCTGCCCGGCGCGCGGCGGCGGCTCCCGCACCTGTGCGCCCGCGACGCCACCGGCCTCGACACCGGACAACTCGCGCGCGCGACCACCGAGTCCATCGCCGAGAACACCTCGGACGCCGTCGTCGCGCCGCTGCTGTGGGGCGCGGTCGCCGGGATTCCCGGCCTCCTGGGGTATCGCGCGCTCAACACCCTGGACGCGATGGTCGGCTACCGGTCGCCGAAGTACGCCAACTTCGGGTGGGCCTCGGCCAGGGCGGACGATCTGGCCAATCTGGTGCCCTCCCGCGTCGGCGCGGCGCTGACCGTGGCCTCGGCACCGTTGGCGGGTGGCTTCGCCAAACCCGCGTTCCGGATCTGGCGCCGCGACGGGAAGCACCATCCGAGCCCCAACGCGGGCCAGGTCGAGTCCGCTTTCGCCGGCGCGCTCGGCGTCCGGCTCGGCGGAACGAACAGCTACGGCGGCCGCACCGAACGCCGCGGCGTCCTCGGCGACGGCCGCGAGCCGGAACCGGTGGACGTGCGTCGCGCTGTCCGGCTCTCGCGAGCTGTCGGCCTCGCCGCGCTGGCCGTCGCGGTGGCGGTCACGCGGTGAGCGGCCTGCTCGTCGCGGGAACGACGTCGGACGCGGGCAAGAGCCTGGTCACCGCCGCGTTGTGCCGCTGGCTCGCGCGCCAGGGCGTGCGGGTCGCGCCGTTCAAGTCCCAGAACATGTCGAACAACTCGATGGTGTGCGCGGACGGCGCCGAGATCGGCCGCGCGCAATGGCTGCAGGCGCGGGCGGCCCGCGTCGAACCCGAGGCCGCGATGAACCCGGTCCTGCTGAAACCCGGGAGCGACCGCCGCAGTCACGTCGTCGCGCTCGGGAAACCGTTCGGCACGCTGGAGGCGGGGGAGTACGCGACCGGCCGGGCCGGGCTCGCCGAGATCGCCTTCGACACGTTCTCGTCGTTGCGGCGCCGCTTCGACGTCGTGCTGTGCGAAGGCGCGGGCAGTCCGGCCGAGATCAACCTGCGCGCGGGCGACTACGTCAACATGGGGCTGGCGCGGCGCTTCGGCCTGCCCGTCGTGGTCGTCGGCGACATCGATCGCGGCGGCGTCATGGCCGCGATGTTCGGCACCCTCGCTCTCTTGTCCGCCGAAGACCAAGCGCTGGTTTCGGGGTGGCTGGTCAACAAATTCCGTGGTGACGTGGGCCTGCTGCGGCCTGGTCTGGAGACGTTGGAGAAGCTCACCGGCCGCGAGGTCTTCGGCGTCCTGCCCTGGCTCGACCAGGTGTGGATCGACTCCGAGGACGCGCTGGCCGCCGCGGGCTGGGGCGCGACCGGTGGCTCGCTGCGCGTCGCGGTCGTGCGCTTTCCCCGCGCCTCCAACGCGACCGACGTCGACGCGCTCGCCGCCGAGCCCGGTGTCTCCGTCGCGCTGACGGCCGATCCGGATACCGTCCTTTCCGCCGATGTGGTGATCCTGCCGGGTTCCCGCGCGACCGTGGACGACCTGGCGTGGCTGCGTTCCCGCGGTTTGGCGGCCGCCGTACTGGCGCGGGCCGAAGCGGGCCGCCCGGTGCTGGGGATCTGCGGCGGCTATCAAATGCTGGCCGCCGAGATCGAGGACGACGTCGAGTCCGGCGCCGGACTCGTCCCCGGCCTCGGTCTGCTGCCGACGCGTGTCTCGTTCAGCGCCGACAAGGTGCTGGCACGCCCGACAGGTGCCTGGCGCGGCCAGCCCGTGGAGGCGTACGAAATCCACCACGGCGCCGTGACCGCCACCGGTCCCGCCGAGTCCTTTTTGGATGGATACCGGCAGGGGACGGTGTGGGGCACCATGTGGCACGGTGCCTTCGAGAACGACGGCTTCCGCCGCGCCTGGCTGGGTGAGGTGGCGGACTGGTCACCGGCCGCCGGGGCGCAGGGATTCGGTTCGCTGCGGGAGAGCATGCTCGACAGGCTCGCCGACGCCGTCGAGGACCACGTCGACACCGTGGGACTCCAGCGTCTTATCGAAACCGGCTGCCACGTCGACCTTCCCTTCGTGCCGCCTGGAGCCTGAGCCCGGCGTCAGCGCGCGCAGCACCAGCCGGACCACCGACTCGCCGAACTCCTCGGTGAGCGGCCCGGTCCGCAGCAGCCACCGGTAGTAGACCGCTCCGTAGTACAGGTCCACCGCGGCGTCGATGTCGCCGCCGTCGATCTGCCCGGCCTCGGCACCGGTCCGGAATCGTGCCCTTGTCGCCTCCAGCCATGGCTTCATCAGCCGTTCGTCGAGTTCCGCCGACAGTTTCACGTCACCCTGGATCGCGGTCAGCAGTGCGCGGTAGAACGCCTCGTAGCCCGTGTCCGCCAACGGGTCCACAGTGGACCGGAGCACCGTGCGCAGATCCGCTCCGAGATCACCGGTGTCCGGGAAGCTCAGCACGCCCGCTCCCTGGACCAAGGTCAGGTACGCGTCCAGCACCAGCGCGCCCTTGTCCGGCCACCACCGGTAGATCGTCTGTTTTCCCACTCCCGCCCTCGACGCGATCGCCTCCACCGCCAGCTTCGGGTAGCCGACTTCGCCGAGCAGTTCGGTGGCCGCCGTGAGGATCGCCTGCCTCGAACGTTCGCTGCGCCGAGTCGGATCCGGGGACTTGACGTTTCCAGCCATGCCGGTACTGTAGCACAACGAGACGAGACGGTTCGTCTCGCAAGGAGCGAAGGAGTCGGAAATGCGTACTTGGTTCATCACCGGGGTCAGCCGCGGGTTCGGTCGTCTCATCGCCGAGCACGCGGTCAAGGCGGGGGACAACGTCGTCGGCACGGCACGCCGGCCCGAGGAGCTGGACGAGCTGGTGGCCGCGAGCGAAGGCAGATTGGTGATCCTGCCTCTCGACGTCACGGACAGAGCCGCCGTCTTCGAGACGGTCGAGAAGGCGGCCAAAGCGTTCGGACGGATCGACGTCGTCGTCAACAACGCGGGCTTCGGCCTGATGGGCGCGGTCGAAGAGGTCGGCGAGGACGACGCGCGGGCCATCATGGAGACGAACTTCTTCGGCGCGCTGTGGGTCAGCCAGGCCGTGCTCCCCGTGCTGCGGAAACAGGGGGAGGGCCGGATCCTGCAGATGTCGAGCGTGAGCGGGCTTATGGCCGTGCCGACCATGGGGCTCTACAACGCGAGCAAGTTCGCCCTCGAAGGCCTCAGTGACGCGCTCGCGCAGGAGGTCGAAGGCTTCGGTATCCACGTGACCCTGGTCGAGCCGCGGATCTACGCCACCGACTTCATGGGCGCCAGTCTCAAGATGTCACCGATGCGCCCGGCCTACGATCCGGTGCGCGCGGCGCTGATGGCGAAGTACGCCGACGGTGTCCCCGGCGACCCGGTGAAGGTCGCCGAGGCCGTCCTCGAACTGGTGGCCAGTGACGCGCCGCCCCGCCGCCTGCTGCTCGGCGACGGGGACTTCGACGTCATCGTGGAACTGCACCGGGACCGCGTCGCGGAATGGCGCTCGTGGGAGCCGGTCAGCCGGGCTGCGGACTAGGGACTTCCTTGCGGGTCAACGCCTTCTCGGTCAAGGCGCCGAAGGCCAGGCCGAGCACCGTCCACAGCACCACCTGAGTGCCGACCGAGGCCAGCCGGAAGGTCCACAGGGTGGAACCGGGGAACTCGGCGGGGACCTCGTCGATCGACGGCAGCAGCGCCGCCGCCACCGCGATCAGCACGACGTACCCACCCGCGGCGATCAGGCCGCCACGCCAGGCGCCGAGCTTGTCGGCCAGTTTCCGGCCGAACGCCGCCGCGAGGATGCCGATCAGCAGCGAAAGCGCGACGAAGCCGAAGTACAGGGACGTCCGGCTCCCGATCGTGCCTGCCTGCCCGACGGCGGGGGGATTCGCCGGGTACTTCAAGAACGGCACCAGGAACACGACCACGAACGCGCCACCGGCGAGCAGGGCGGCGGTCACCCGCGGCCGCAGGGTGCCGAGCCGTCCGTAGACGAAGGCGAACGCGAGCGAGAACAGCCCGCCGACGGCGACGCCGTACAGGCCGACGCCGGTCAGCAGACCGACGGTGCTCTGCACGCCCCGCGTGACGAGCTCTTCCTCTTCGGCCGGAGCGGGCTCATGGGCGGCTGGGTCTTGAGCGGCTGGGTCATGAGTGCCGGCGTCGTGATGGGAGTGAGCCGCAGTGCCTTCGAGACCGATGGCGGTCTCGACCGAGGGCTCACCGAAGAAGTACGCGAAAAGGGTCGCCAGGACACCAGCGACCAGGCCCGCGAGCATGCCGCGGACCAGCAAGGACCTCATCATGGGGCGCGTGCCGCCTAGTGGCAGGGGAAGGCCAGCAGGTGCCGGCCGTCGTGGACGAACTCGTGGACGTACGAGTTCGCGAACACCGACACCGCACCCTGCTCGGCGCTGATGAAGTACAGCGTGATCAGCGAAAGGAGGATGACGAGCACCGCCCAGGGCAGGATCTCGCGGACGGGGATCCGGATCGGGACGGGTACTGCGGCTACCGCTTGGGACATGGCGGTGGGACCTCCTCGGGCTAGCGCGGCCTCTTCAGGGGTGACACGACGGCTCCGGGTCTGGCTTCCCCGAACCGGCTGGTTCGAGGTCACAGTGGCGCGACCGCGCGGAATCTCACCGCGTTCCGGGTGCCGTCGTCTGGCCGGTCGAGAGTAGGTCGCCGCGAAGCGTCCGGTCAATGTGACCGAACCCAATCGGCGCAGGCTTGTCACGGCGACCCGTTACGGCCGGAATCCCTGCCGCCCGCGGCGGGGGGCATGCCAAAATCCAGCCATGACACCTGCGGTGGCGGCACTCGATGTCGGCGGAACGTCCATCAAGGCGGCCTTGTACGACGCCGAGCTGAAAGACCTGGCCAGCTTGCGCGAGCCGACGGCGCGCGGAGCGGACGGAGAGGCACTCGCGGACCAGGTCGCGCGGATCGTGGAAACGCTGGGCGAGAAGGCGGGCACCGGTACGCCGGACGCCGTGGGCGTGGTCATCCCGGGCATCGTGGACGACGTCGAGCGCGTGGCCAGGTTCTCGGCGAACCTCGACTTCCGGAACGTCCCGTTCGGCGAGATGCTCGACAGCAGGCTGGGGCTGCCGTTCGCGTTCGGGCACGACGTCCGCGCGGGCGGGCTGGCGGAATTCCGCGTCGGCGCGGGCAAGGGCTGCACCGACGCCGCCTTCATCCCGGTCGGCACCGGGATCGCGGCCGCGCTCCAGCTCGACGGGAAGCTGTACGCCGCGGGCGGCCAAGGCGGCGAAATCGGCCATATCGACGTCGGTCACCGGCTGCCGTGCGGCTGCGGCGCGACGGGGTGCCTCGAGGCGATCTCCTCCGCGTCGGCCATCGCCCGCCGCTACAGCGAGCACACCGGGCGTCCCGCCGAAGGTGCCGAGCAGGTGGTCGACGCCGCCCGGCACGGCGACGAGGCCGCGATCTCCGTGGTCAACGACGCGCTCGAGGGGCTCGGCCACGGCATCAAGACCCTGGTCACCTTGCTGGCGCCCGAAGTCGTGGTCCTCGGCGGCGGCCTGTTCACCGCGGGCGACTACGTCCTCGAACCGGTGCGGGCCTGGTTGGCGGCGAACCTGCAGTTCCAGCGGATGCCCGAACTGCGGATCGCGCAGCTCGGCGACGAGGCCGGCAGGCTCGGCGCGGCCCTGCTCGCGCTGGACCGGCTCAAGCCTTGACCACCCGCACGCCTTCCTCTTCGAAGGCGTGCACTCGCTCGGGATCCGCGCGGCCGTCGGTGACGAGCACGTCGACGTCGGTGGTCGCGCAGATCTTCGCGAAGGCGTGACCACCGAGTTTCCCGCTGTCGGCGAGCACGACGACCTGCCGGGCGCGGGCCGCCATCAGCCTGTTCGTGCTCGCGTCGCCTTCGTGGTGCGCCTGCGCGCCGTGCACCGGGTCGAACGCGTCCACCCCGAGGAACACCAGATCCAGCGAGATCTGGTCGAGGAACAGGTGCGACAGCGGTCCGGACAGGTCGAACGACTGCTGCCGGGCGACCCCGCCGGTCACCACGATCTTGATGTTGGGCCGCACGGCGAGTTCGTGGGCGATGTTGAGCGCGTTCGTCACCACGGTGAGCAGCGGGCCGCCGCTGGGCTCGCCCATGTCCGGCCGGGTGGCGAGCGCGCGGCCCACTTCGGTGCTCGCCGTGCCGCCGTTGAGGCCGACCACCATGCCCGGGTCGACCATTTTCGCCGCGGCCGCGGAAATCCGTTGCTGCTCCGGGGCGTTGCGCGCGGCCTTGTGCCGTAACGGAAGGTCGTAGGCGACGTTGCTGGCGACGGCCCCGCCGCGGGTGCGGACCACGAGGTTGCGGCCCGCCAGATGATCGAGGTCCCGGCGGATCGTCGCGGGGGAGACCCCGAGTTCGCCCGCCGAGACTTCGACGTCGACTTTCTCCCGCTCTCCGACCATGTCCAATAAAGCCGTCAGCCGTTCATGCCGATTCATCCGAGCTCCCTCCCCGAAGCGCGGCATCGCTTACCGCACCGGACAAAGTACTACGCGTCGCGATACGTGCGGAGAGAAGCGGCAGGTTCGGGAAGCCAGGGAGAAACGGTAAGAGCGGGCGCCGGCCACCCCCAGTGTGACCGGCGCCCGTCCGATGGCCGGTACGCCCAGGACCGGCCCGCCTTGAACGCTAACGTCGCCGACTCCGGACTGATATCCGGTTTGCGTCCATTCCGGTGACGTTTACCGGATAATTCGCCACTCGATCACCGGAATCGGCCACGGTGCGTGAGAAAATCAGCCCTTCCCGCCCAGCCCCCGCAGGAATGCGAGTGACGGCATGAAGAAGTAGTCGCCACCCTTCAGCGTGACCGCTTGCGGGAACGGATCCGCGGTCACCGCCGGTGTACCCGCCCATTCCTGGGTGTAGGCGGACTCCGGGCGCGGGCCCTGACCGATGACCGGATCGAGGCCGGGCGGCTTGACCCCGTCGGGCGGCACCGGGAACCCCGGGTTGTTCGCCCAGATCGCTTGGGTGAACTCGAACTGGTCGCGCAGCTCCGCGTTGAACGCCATGAACAACAGTCCGACTCCGCCGCTCGGCCGGGCCGACGGCGGCAGGTCGGCGTTCGGGTCATCGGCTCGTTCGCCGTAGGGCACACCCCGCCGCACCATCAGATGCCGTCGCTCCTGAGGGGGTGGCTCCGCGCCGCCGCTACCCCGCGGATTCGTCTTCCGGATGTGCGCCTGGAAGGGGCATTTCGCGCCGGCGACGTCACTTTCGTAGTCGAAGTTGTTCGGTACCGGGCTTTCCACACCGTCTTCCCGTTGCGCGGTCAGCGGTGTGCCGTCCTCGAACCGGCCGACGACCATCGCGCCCGCGCGCTCCCGATCTTCTCCGGTGAGGCCCAATTGATCCGCCAGGGCCTCCTCGGCCTGCTTGAATCTCCGCACGTTCTGTTCCAATTTGCGGAAAACGAGGTAACTGCCGAAATGGACGGCGGGATCGGGAGCGGCGTGATCCGGGACGAGTACCCGGTCCAAGGGCGCCGACGGATCCCAAGTGGTGATGCCATCCGTTCCGGATTTCTCCGCGCGAATATCTTCGACCAGGAAAAGCGGCTGACTCCGGCCGTCGACGTACCCGAAATGTTCGATCCCCTCGCCGTGGGTATTCATCCTGCCGAGTCCGATTTCCTCGGCGACGACGGAAATGGTCGACGGAATCAGCGCGAGAACCTCGTTCCGGCGCAGGGTCATCGGAGCGTCGGCGGCGTCGGCGATGATGACGACGGCGTGGATCTCGTCGTGGTATCCGCTGTCGAAGGTGGAGCGAGGTGGGTCGCTCAGCCTCTCGCGTGTGTCCTGCGAGCGCATGCCGAGGCGGAAGGAATCATCTTGGGGCACATCGATTTTCAGGAACCGGTAGCCCGCCGCCGTCAGTCCGGCGCCGACGTAGGGCGACCCCTTCGCGCCCTCGGCCTTGAAGCGCTCGACCTCGGTCAGATGGGTCTTCGCGGACTTCATCAGCGGGACGAGTGCCGCGAGGAACTTTTTCGCGCTCGCGGACTCCGAAAAACGCAGGAAAAGGGCGGAAAAGTGATCGCGGGCGTGTGCTTTCAGGATGTTCGGCTGTAGCTGGTCGAGCATCTTCGCGGCTTCGCCGGTCGCGGCCTTCCATTCCAAAGGCACGCTCAAGTCAATCGTCATATCAAGGAATCCCCTCGTCGGGAAACCCGTCCGGCGGCCCCGGCAGGTCTTGCCGGTCCCCACCGCCGTGCGGGTCCTACCCTTGATATAACCGATACCGAAATCGCGCCGTCATCACCCGCAAGTACCCTCTTTTGGCGGTTTTATCACCCAGAAGAACCAACGACACGACTACACCCCGCATTTAGTCCTCTATCTTGCGATAGTTGCACGCGCAACCACCGCATCTAGAGGACTAAATGCGGGAGAGTCAGGAGAGGGGCCGGTCGGTGGGGGCGATCGGAGCGGGCAGGACGTCCCGTCCGGTGAGGAACGCGTCGACCCCGGCCGCGGCGGAGCGGCCTTCGGCGATCGCCCACACGATGAGCGACTGGCCGCGGCCCATGTCGCCCGCCACGAACACGTTGTCGACGCTGGTCTTGAACGCCTTGTCGCGGGCGACGTTGCCGCGCTGGTCCAGCTCGACGTCGAGCGCCTCCAGCAGGCCTTCCCGCTCCGGGCCGACGAAGCCCATCGCGAGCAGCACCAGCTGCGCGGGCAGTTCCTTCTCGGTGCCCTCGACCGGGACGAACTTGCCGCCCTCGTTGCGCACCTCGACCAGCTTCAGCGCGCGCACCCGGCCGTCGGCGTCGGCGGCGAACTCCTGGGTGTTGACCGAGTACAGCCGCTCGCCGCCCTCTTCGTGCGCGGACGAGACGCGGTAGATCATCGGGTACGTCGGCCACGGGTGCGCGTCGGCGCGCGAAAGCGGCGGCTTCGGCATGATCTCCAGCTGCGTCACCGACTTCGCGCCCTGGCGGTGCGAGGTCCCGACGCAGTCCGCGCCGGTGTCGCCGCCGCCGATGACGACGACGTCGAGGCCCTCGGCGCTGATCGGCGAGACGTCCAGCTCACCGGCCGCGACGCGGTTGGCGTGCGGCAGGAACTCCATCGCCTGGTAGATGCCCCGATGCTCGCGGCCCTCGATCGGCAGGTCCCGCCATGCCGTCGCGCCACCGGCGAGGACCACGGCGTCGTACGACGACTTCAGCTCCTCGACGGTGAGATCGACGCCGACGTTCACCGAGGTCCGGAACTCCGTGCCTTCGGCCCGCATCTGGTCGAGGCGGCGGTCGAGCCGGTGCTTCTCCATCTTGAATTCGGGGATGCCGTAGCGCAGCAGCCCGCCGATCTTGTCGGCCCGCTCGAAGACCACGACACTGTGGCCCGCGCGCGTGAGCTGCTGCGCCGCGGCGAGTCCCGACGGGCCGGACCCGACCACGGCCACCTTCTTGCCGGTGCGTGCCACCGGCTCCTGCGGCGTGACCCAGCCTTCCTCGAAGGCCCGGTCGATGATCGAGATCTCGACCCGCTTGATGGTGACGGGATCGTCGTTGATCCCGAGCACACACGCCGTCTCGCACGGCGCCGGGCAGAGGGTCCCGGTGAACTCCGGGAAATTGTTGGTCGCGTGCAGCCGCTCGGCCGCCTCGCGCCAGTCGTCGCGCCAGGTCAGGGTGTTCCACTCGGGAATGAGGTTCCCGAGCGGGCAGCCCTGATGACAGAACGGGATGCCGCAGTCCATGCAGCGTCCGGCCTGCTTCTGCAGTTTCGTCGTCGCGAAGTCCTCGTACACCTCGCGCCAGTCCATCAGGCGCAGGTCGACGGGACGGCTCTTCGGCGTCTCGCGAGTGGTGGTCAGAAAGCCCTTGGGGTCAGCCATGTGCGGCCTCCATGATCGCCTCGTTCACGTCGCGCCCATCGCGCTCGGCCTTCGCCTGCGCCGCGAGCACCCGCTTGTAGTCCTTCGGCATGACCTTGCCGAACCGGTCGACGGCGGCGTCCCAGTCGGCGAGCAGCGCACGCGCGACCGCGGACTCCGTTTCGTTGTAGTGCTTTTCGAGCGCCTCGCGCAGGAAGTCCACATCGGACGAATCCAGCGGGTCGATGTCGACCATCTCCGGGTTCGTCCGGTGCGCCGGCAGGTCGAGCACGTAGGCGATGCCACCCGACATCCCGGCCGCGAAGTTGCGGCCCACCCCGCCGAGCACGACCACCTTGCCGCCGGTCATGTACTCGCAACCGTGGTCGCCGACGCCCTCGACGACGGCCAGCGCGCCCGAGTTGCGCACGCAGAACCGCTCGCCGACCTTGCCGCGGATGAAGATCTCACCGCTGGTCGCGCCGTAACCGATCACGTTGCCCGCGATGATGTGCTCTTCGGCGTCGTACCGCGCCACCTCGGGCGGCCGCACGATGAGCCGTCCGCCGGAGAGGCCCTTGCCGACGTAGTCGTTGCCGTCGCCGTAGAGCCGCAGGGTGATGCCCTTGGGCACGAACGCGCCGAACGACTGGCCCGCGGTCCCGGTGAAGGTGACGTCGATCGTGTTGTCCGGCAGGCCTTCGCCGCCCCACCGCTTGGTGAGCTCGTGGCCGAGCATGGTGCCGACGGTCCGGTTCACGTTGCGGACCGGCAGTTCCAGCCGGACCTTGTCCCCGGACGACAGCGCGCCCTCGGCGAGCTGGATCAGCGTGTTGTCGAGCGCCTTCTCCAGCCCGTGGTCCTGCACCGTCTGCTGGTGCCGCCGTCCGGCCGGAGCCATGTCGGGCACGTGGAAGATCGGCGTCAGGTCCAGCCCGGCGGCCTTCCAGTGGTCGATCGCCTTGCGCTTGTCGAGCATCTCGGCGTGGCCGACGGCCTCGGCGATGGACCGGAAACCCAGCTCCGCCAGGTATTCCCGGACCTCCTGCGCGATGAACTCGAAGAAGTTCACGACGTACTCGGCCTTGCCGCTGAACTTCTCACGCAGCTTGGGGTTCTGCGTCGCGACGCCGACCGGGCAGGTGTCAAGGTGGCACACGCGCATCATGACGCAGCCCGAGACCACCAGCGGCGCGGTCGCGAAACCGAACTCCTCGGCACCGAGCAGCGCGGCGATGACGACGTCGCGGCCGGTCTTGAGCTGACCGTCGGTCTGCACCACGATCCGGTCGCGCAAACGGTTGACCAGCAACGTCTGCTGGGTCTCCGCGAGCCCGAGTTCCCACGGTCCGCCCGCGTGCTTGATGGACGACAGCGGGGAAGCGCCCGTGCCGCCGTCGTGCCCGGAGATCAGCACGACGTCGGCGTGCGCCTTGGAGACGCCCGCCGCGACCGTGCCGACACCGACCTCGGACACGAGCTTCACGTGGATGCGCGCGGCCGGGTTGGCGTTCTTGAGGTCGTGGATCAGCTGGGCGAGATCCTCGATCGAGTAGATGTCGTGGTGCGGCGGCGGCGAGATCAGCCCGACGCCGGGCGTGGAGTGCCGCGTCTTCGCGATCCACGGGTACACCTTCGCGCCGGGCAGCTGGCCGCCCTCGCCGGGCTTCGCGCCCTGCGCCATCTTGATCTGGATGTCGTCGGCGTTGACCAGGTACTCGCTGGTGACGCCGAACCGGCCACTCGCGACCTGCTTGACCGCGCTGCGGCGCTCGGGGTCGTAGAGCCGGTCCGGATCTTCGCCACCCTCACCGGTGTTCGACTTGCCGCCGAGCCGGTTCATCGCGATGGCCAGGGTTTCGTGCATTTCCGCGGAGATCGACCCGTAGGAGATCGCGCCGGTCGCGAACCGCTTGACGATCTCGGAGACCGGCTCGACCTCTTCGATCGGCACCGCGGGCCGCTGGCCGATCTTGAAGTCGAACAGCCCGCGCAGCGTGTACAGCTTCTGCGCCTGGTCGTCGACGGACTTCGTGTACTCCTTGAAGACCTCGTACTTCCCGGCGCGGGTGGAGTGCTGCAGCTTGAACACCGTCTGCGGGTTGAACAGGTGCGGCTCGCCTTCTCGGCGCCACTGGTAGTCCGCGCCGGTCTCCAGCTCGCGGTGGTTCGCGCGGAACCCGTCGCGCGGGAACGCCCGGCGGTGCCGTTCGGCGACCTCCAGCGCGAGCGTGTCGAAGCCGACCCCGCCGAGCCGGGAAGTGGTGCCGGTGAAGCAGTTCTGGACGACCTCGTCGCCGAGCCCGACCGCCTCGAAGATCTGCGCGCCGGTGTAGGAGGCCACTGTGGACACTCCCATTTTGGACATCGTCTTGCGAACGCCCTTGCCCAGCGCCTTGATCAGGTTCGCGGTGGCCTGCTTGGCGGTGGCACCGGCGATCAGCCCCTGGTCGGCCATCTCCTCGACGGTCGCCATCGCCAGGTACGGGTTCACCGCGGCGACGCCGTAGCCGATCAGCAGCGCGATGTGGTGCACCTCGCGCGCGTCGCCGGCCTCGACGATGAGGCCGACCTGCGTGCGGGTCTTCTCGCGCACCAGGTGGTGGTGCACCGCGCCGGTGAGCAGCAGCGACGGGATCCCCGCGTGGTCTTCGTCGATCCCGCGGTCGGAGAGCACGATCAACCGGGCGCCCTCGGCGATGGCCGCGGACACTTCGGCGCGGATCTCGTCGAGGCGCCGCACGAGCGCCTCACCGCCGCCGTTGACGTCGTAGGTGCCCTGCACGGTGACCGACTGGAACTCCGGCAGGTCGCCGTCGTCGTTGACGTGCACCAGCTTCGCGAACTCGTCGTTGTCCAGCACCGGGAACGGCAGCACGATCCGGCGGCACGACGACGCGTCGGCCTCCAGGAGGTTCGGTTCCGCGCCCAGCTGGGTGCCGAGCGAGGTGACCAGTTCCTCGCGGATCGCGTCCAGCGGAGGGTTGGTCACCTGGGCGAAGAGCTGGATGAAGTAGTCGAAGAGCAGCCGCGGGCGGCTGGACAGCGACGCGATGGGGGAGTCGTTGCCCATCGAACCGATCGGTTCCGCGCCGGTGCGGGCCATCGGTTCGAGCAGGACGTCGAGCTCTTCCTCGGTGTAGCCGAAAGCCTGCTGACGGCGCACGAGCGCGCCGTGCGGCGGGATCTCGCGCTCACGCTCGGGAAGCCCTGCGAGCGGCAGCAGGCCGTCCTCGACCCATTCGTCGTACGGGTGCTCGGTGGCGAGCTGGTTCTTGATCTCCTCGTCCTCGACGATCCGGCCGGCGGCCGTGTCCACGAGGAACATGCGGCCCGGCTCCAACCGTCCTTTCCGGACGATCGTGGACTGGTCCAGCTCCAGCACGCCGACCTCGCTGGCGAGGACGACGAGGCCGTCTTCGGTGACCCAGTACCGGGCGGGACGCAGGCCGTTGCGGTCGAGGACCGCGCCGATCTGGGTGCCGTCGGTGAAGGACACCAGCGCGGGGCCGTCCCACGGCTCCATCAGCGTCGAGTGGAACTCGTAGAACGCGCGGCGCGCGGGGTCCATCTCCTGATGGTTCTCCCAGGCCTCCGGGATCATCATCAGCACCGCGTGCGGCAGCGACCGGCCGCCGAGGTGGAGCAGCTCCAGCACCTCGTCGAAGGACGCCGAGTCGCTGGCGCCGCGTGTGATGACGGGGTGGATCCGCTTGAGGTCGCCCGGGATCAGCTTGGACTCGAGCAGCGCCTCACGCGCGTCCATCCAGTTCCGGTTGCCGCGCAGGGTGTTGATCTCGCCGTTGTGGGCGACGTACCGGTACGGGTGCGCCAGCGGCCACGACGGGAAGGTGTTGGTGGAGAAGCGGGAGTGCACCAGGCCGATGGCGCTGGTGACGCGCTCGTCGGTGAGGTCGGCGAAGAACTTCTCGACCTGCGGCTCGGTGAGCATTCCTTTGTAGACGATCGTCCGCGAGGACAGGCTCGGGAAGTAGACGTCGTCCTCGACGAGCTCGTGCTCGGCGCGCTTGCGCACCACGAACGCGGCGCGTTCCAGCGCCAGCCCGGACAGGGGCTCTTGCCGTCCGGCCAGGAACAGCTGGCTGAAATGCGGCATGGTCTCGGCCGCGCCGGTTCCGACGTGTTCAGTGTGGACGGGAAGATCCCGCCAGCCGAGCACGCGCAAGCCTTCTTCGGCGGCGACACGCTCGATGGTGGTCATCGCCAGGCCACGCGGTTTTTCGTCCTGGGGCAGGAAAGCCGTCCCGACGGCGTACGCGCCGGGCTCGGGCAGCTCGAACTCGACGACGGCGCGATAGAACTCGTCGGGGACCTGGATCAGGATCCCGGCGCCGTCACCGGTCTCCGGGTCGGCGCCGCGGGCCCCTCGATGCTCGAGGTTCCGCAGCGCGATCAGCGCTTTGGCGACGATGCCGTGATCGCGTTTACCGGAGAGGTCTGCGACGAAGGCGACACCGCAGGCGTCGTGTTCGAACTCCGGGTCATACAGGCCTTCGGGGGCCTTGCTGCCCTTGTAGCTGGCATGGTGGGTCACGGCTGGCCGCCTCCCAAGGCGTCGGCGCGACCGGCAGCACTCCGTTCGGGTGGTTCGGACGTGAACCAGTTAACGAAGTGGTCCGGGACCGCGATGGTCAGTCGAGAGGGAACGATCCTGCCCGCGAAACGGGGGCAGGCCTCGTAGAGCCGCACTGCACTGGGCGGCCGATGCGCTTGTGTGTCTCTTGTGTACTGCCGTGCGCCGGGTGCCGCCAGACCGTTGTGGTGGATGGCAGGCGGGGCGCACGTGTTACTCCCGGGTTCGCCGGTCTTATGACGATAGTGTGAAATCGCTGTTATCGACATACGTCGCTTGGTCGGGGTGGGAAATGCCACGCTGGCGTTGACTTCAAACATCATCTGCCCACTGGCTGGAATGACATGTCCACTGAGTGGAGCACCAGCGCGCTGACCTGCGTAAACGATCGCTCACGTCACTCTATGGTGTGACCTGGATCGCGCATTGGAGTGGGTTTCGCCGGTCTCGCGGTGACCAGGGGTGACCGTTGAATCGCCCGAACGGCAGAGCGGCCCGCCCGGTTTGAGAGGCTTGGCCGATGGCGGATCGTTATCTCACCGTGGCGGGCACCGGGGTCCACGAGATCGAAATCCGGCGTTCACGCTTCCTCTGCGCGCTCGCCCCGGTCACCTCGGAAGAGGCCGCCCGCGCGGTGATCGCGGCCAGGAAGAAGGCGGAGCCGGCGGCCCGGCACCACTGTCACGCGTTCGTGCTGGGCGCCGACGGCCGCGCCGGCTCGATGGATTCTCGGCGGGAAAGCGTGCCTCGAATCGAGCGCTCGAGTGACGACGGCGAGCCCGCGGGGACGGCGGGCATCCCGATGCTGGAGGTGCTCCGGCGCCGGGAGCTGACCGACACCGTCGCGGTGGTGACCCGCTACTTCGGCGGGGTGCTGCTCGGGGCCGGCGGCCTGATCCGTGCGTACGGGCAGGCCGTCTCGGAGGCCGTCGACGTCGTCGGTGTGCAGGAGTACCGGCGGCTGCGGCTGGTGGAGGTCGTCGTCGACTACGACCGGGCCGGACGGCTGGAGAACGACATCCGCTCGTCGCCGTACCTGCTGCACGCGACGCGGTTCGAGGACGTCGCGCACTTCGACGTCGGGCACGCGCCGGACCAGGGGGACACCTTCCACGCCTGGCTCGCCGACCTCACCGGGGGTGAGGCCCTCACCGAGGACGCCGGGGAGACCTGGCTCCCCACCGGCCGCGTTTAGTCCTCTGGATGCGGTCTGGACGAGCGGGTTGCCGTGAGCGGAAGGTGGCTTTGCCCGCGTGCGATGAGGGAAAGGGGTCCTTCGCCGCATGGCATGAGGGGAAAGGGCCCCGCGGGGTGGGCGGTCGCTGTCGTGAGTGAGGTCCTGAAGGGAACCCTTGAGACGTTCAGCGTCGCAAAGGCGGCCTTCGGGACGCCATCCGGCCGCGTTTAGTCCTCTAGATGCTGCCGGGCCTGCCACTCCTCCAGCGTGATGGCGTACTCGACCTCGCCCTCCTCGGTGCCGGGGATCGGGTCGTCGAAGGTCTCGTGATAGGTCCGGACGTGCCGCATCCCGATCTTCTCCATTACCCGCCGCGAGCCCAGGTTCACCGCCATGGTCGCCGCCCAGATCCGCCGCGCCCCGAATTCGGTGAAGCCCTTCTCCAGGAGCGCGAGCGAGCCTTCGGTCGCATATCCCTTGCCCCAGGAAGATCGGTTCAGCCGGTAACCCAGTTCGGGGTCGTCGGTGTGATGACCGCGCAGTGGGCGGAAATGGAACCATCCCAGGAAAGCCCCGCCGGATTTCTCGATCGCCGCCCAGAATCCGTAACCGGGGAAACGCTCGTAGTAACCGAGAAAGGCGGGAAGGTCGAGAGTTTCGATCTCCGCCCGGTCGGCGGGTTTGCCCCCATTGAGGTACTGCATGACTTCGGGGTCGTCGTAGAGCGCGAACAGGTCGTCGGCGTCGGCGCCGGTGAACTGCCGCAGCAGGAGCCGCTCGGTCTCCAGGAAGACACGCATCGGCACAGCGTGGCGGCCCGGGGGGCACCTGGGCAACCTGTTTACGCGGCCACCTCGGGGCTGACGAGGCCTCCCAGCGCCACCGCTCCAGCCTCGGTGAGCAGGGCGGGAACGCGCTCGCCCCAGCTGCCGCCCCGGGAGGGCGCCACCAGGCCGAGATGGGCGAGGCGGTGCGCGGTGTGCTGGTCGCAGCAGGCGAGACCGTCGACGAACAGGTCCGGCTCGCAGCTGCAGCTGATCTCGGCGTGGCCCTCGGCCACCGCTCTCAGGGTGGCCCGCTCACGATGGTTCAGCTCTGTCCGAACGTCCATGGCGTGCCTCCTTTCTGTTCCGCTGTGAACAGTCAAACCCATACCCCCGACAGTTTCCGTCTTCTCCGGTGCGAAGTCTTGGATTTCGGGCGTACTCAAGGGTGGTGTGTCGGGTATTCCAGGGTGAAGACCTAGGGGTTGTCACCTGGTATTCGCAGCGGAAGCGATTCCAGCTCGGTCTTGCGCAGATGCCGGAAAATGATCGAACTCCGGAAACCGACGATCTCCTTGCGCTTCGACAAGCGATCCACCAGGAATGAGTGGAGCTGTTCGACGTCCTGTGCGGCGACGTGGATCAGGAAATCGTCGCTGCCCGCGGTGACGAAGACCGAAAGGACCTCCGGCAATTCCGCGACCGAGCGCTGGAAGGAGTCGATCACCTCCCGGCTCAGCGGCCGCACCTGCGCCGACACCATCGCCTGCACGCCGCGGTTGAGGCTCCGCAGGTCGATGTCCGCGTGATAGCCGCGGATGACGCCGCGTTCCCGCAGCAGCCGCGTGCGTTCGAGGCAGGTCGACGGCGCGACGCCGACCTTGCGGGCGATGTCGCGGTTCGACTGCCGCGCATCCGCCTGGAGTTCCCGGATGATCGCCGAATCAAGTTCGTCCACGCCTGCCCCTTTCCTCGGCATGCCGAATAACGTTCGGCAAAGCCTCTATACGTCTGATGATCAGCCTAACTTCGGCGCAAGTAGTCGACTAAACGCGCAGGAGGAAGTGGGATGTCCGTACAAGAGCTGGTCGTCCGGCGGGGGCGCCGGTCCGGGGTGACGACGATGGTCGCCGTGCATTCGCGAGTGCTCGGCCCGGCCGTCGGAGGCTGCCGGTTCAAGGTCTATCCGGAGCTGGGCGACGCGATCGACGACGTCCTGAGGCTGTCCGCGGCGATGACCCGCAAATGCGCCGTCGCGGGCCTGGACTTCGGCGGCGGCAAGAGCGTCGTCGCACTCGAACGGGTGCCGTCGCCGGAGCAACGGCGCGACATCCTGCTCGACCACGCCGACCTCATCGCGTCACTCGACGGGGCGTATCTCGCCGGTCCGGACGTCGGCACCGGCCCGGACGACATGCTCGTGCTGCGCGAGCGGACCCCGCACGCGTTCTGCGTGCCCGAAGAGCACGGCGGCACCGGCTCGTCCAGTGGTCCGACCGCGGTCGGGGTGCTAGCCGCACTGAGGGCAGGGGCGAAGACCGTCTTCGGCGATACCTCGATGCGAGGGCGCAAAGTGGTCATCAGCGGCTACGGCTCGGTCGGCGCGCATCTGGCCGCCGCACTGGTCGCGGAGGGCGCCGAGGTCACCGTGTCCGATGTGGACGAACAGCGGCTACTGGCCGCCGCGGGACTGGGGCTGCGCCGCGTCGCGCCGGACCAGGTGCTCGGTATCGAGGCCGACGTCCTGATCCCCGCAGCCGTCGGCGGGGTGTTCGGCCCCGCCGCCGAGGTCCGCGCGCCGCTCGTCGTCGGCCCGGCCAACAACCAGCTCACCGGCGACGCGGTGGCGGACGACCTCGCCGCCAGGGGTGTCCTGTGGATCCCGGATTTCGTCGCGAGTGCCGGGGGAGTCGTCTACACGCTCGGCAGGGAGAAGGAGAAGCTCACGCACGACGAGGCGCTCGCCCGCGTCGAGACCCTGGAGGAGACCACGCGAAGGATCCTCGACGCCGCTTCGGCCAACGGCACGACACCGTTGGCCGAAGCGAACGCACTGGCCGAAGCGAGACTCACTTCTGGTGCGGAGCCACGTACTCCTTCGCCTCGGGAGCCTCGAACAGCGGCTTGACGTAGCGGACCCCGCCCTCGGCCGACGCGTCCGGTGTCGCCGCGTACACCTGACGTGTCGCCGGGGTGCCCGCCTTCGAGAAGTCCAGCGCCGCCACCAGGTCCTCCGTGCTCGCCGACGTCGTCTGCTTCAGCGCCGCGGCGATGCCGTCCCGGGTGAGGTCCTTGTTCTCGCAGGCTTTCTTGAGCACCGCGCCCCACACTTCGCCGACCGCGTAGCCGTAGGGGATCCCGCCGTTCGGGGTCTCCTTGTACGCCGCCTTGTACTTCGCCGCGACGTCCTTGGCCTTGGGGAGGTCGGCGGAGAACGGGACACTGCTGGCGACGATCGTCAGTTTGTCCAGCGCGTTCGCCGCCGGGCTCTTCAACAGCACGGGATCGAACACCGGGTTGTTGCCGAGCACGGGCACGTTCAGCCCGAGCGCCTTGTTCGCAGCGAGCGCGGAACCGGTCTGGGCCGGCGTGGTGGTCAGGACGATCGCCTTGACGCCGTCACCCTTGAGCCCGGTGACGATGTTGGTCAGATCGTTGTCGGTGGAGGTGATCTTGACTTCCTTGACGGTCAGATTGTGCTTCTTGGCGTAGAACTGCGAGCCGCGCAGCCCGTTCTTGCCGTACTCGCCGTCGATGTAGACGTGCCCGATCGTGTCGCCGTCTTTCACCAGGCCTTGTTCCTGGAAATAGGAAAGACCGTCGATGATCTCCAGGTCGTACGTCGTCCCGACGATCATCACGTACGGGTTGTCGAGCAGTTCCGAAGACCACGACGCGGGTGCGGCGACGGTCTTGTCCGAGGCGATGTTCTGTTTCAGCGCGGCCACCACCGGTGAGCCGAGCAACTGCACGAACCCGAGCACCTTCGGCTCGATCTGCGGGTACAGCGTCTTCGCCGTGTCCGCCTTGTAGCCGTGGTCGACGGTCTCCAGTTTGACCTGGCGCCCGCACGCCCCGCCCGCGGCGTTGAAGTCCTTGGCCCACAGCTCGTTCCCCTGCGTGATGCCGAGCCCGAGGTTCTTGAAGACCCCGGTCTTGTCGGTCATCACGCCGAGGGTGATCTCCGAGGCCGTCACTCCTTTGCCCGCTTTGACGCCCGAACCGTCCGCCCCCGAGGACCCCGAGTCGCCCGCTTTCGTACTGCACGCCGAGAGGACGAGGATCGCCGCCAGCGCGACGGCCGGATACATGCGTTTCATTTTCCTTGCTCCTCCGGGAGATGAGGTTTCTTCGAGGGGGTGATGCGGCGGCCGATCGCGGCGAGCCCGCCTGGTTCGAAAAGCACCACGAGGATGATCGCGGCGCCGTAGACGAACGAGCTGACCAGGATCGGGGTCAGTGCGCCGTCCCCGGTTCCGGAGAACCAGCCGAGATCGGCGGAGTACAGCGAAAGCACCTGCGGCAGCCCGTTGACGATCAGCGCGCCCACCAGCGCGCCGGGCACCGAGCCGAGTCCCCCGATGATCACCATCGCCAGGAAGGCGATGGAGATGTTGATGCCGTACGTGCCGAATTCGCTTTCGTCGGGTTTGAGGATGTCGAACCACAGCACGGTCATCGCGCCCGCGAGACCCGCGTACGCCGAAGAGACCGCGAACGCGCCCGCCTTGGCCCTCGTGACGTTGACACCCATCACGGAAGCGGCGGCTTCGTTGTCCCGCACCGCCCGCCACGACCGGCCGATCCGGCTGGAGACCGCCGCCCGGGCGATCACGTACGCGAGCACCGTCAGCAGCAGGAACAGGTACCAGGTCCGTTCCGCCTGCCGGATCGGCACGCCCATCAGCGCGATTTCGGGGCCGTCGTTGGTGAACGGGAAGCCGAACAGGGAGAACGGCTGGGGCGTGCGCCCGGTCGACGTCCCGCCGGTCAGCGTCTCGGCCGACTGTCCCAAGTAGAGCCCCAGGAACACCAGCGACAGCGACGCGACGCCGAGGTAGATCCCGCGCAGCCGTCCGGAAACCGGGGCGAAGGCCAAGCCCAGCAACGCGGCGATGGCCACCGCGCCGGCCAGCGACAGGCCGGGGTCGAGGCCGAGCCCGAACACGCGCTCGTCTTCGGCCGGTCCGGAAAGGACGGTGTACCCGGTCGCGCCCGCCAGCAGGAAGAACGCGTGCGCCAGCGACAACTGCCCGGCCTGCCCGACCAGCAGGGTCAACCCGATCGCGCCGACCCCGCCGATCATCATGTACTGCCCGGCCTTCAGCCAGGCGGCGTCGAGATACAGCGGGATCGCCAGGAGGACGACGAGCAGCGCGATCCACAACAGGGCCTTGATCAGCCGGGTCCGATCGCGTTTCGCGGGCGGTGCCGGCGGAGCCGGGGCGGGGGATTTCACAGCGGTGTCAGACACGTGTGCTCTCCCTTGTCCCGAACAGCCCCGACGGCCGCACCACCAGGACCACGAGCATCACCAGGAAGACCGCGCTCTTGGAGAAGTCGAACGACACGTACTGCGCCGAAAGCGCCTCGACGAGGCCGACGACCAGCCCGCCCACCACCGCGCCCGCGGTCGAGTCCAGCCCGCCGAGGATGGCCGCGGGGAACGCCGCGAGCGCGATGGAGTGCGTGCCGCGGGACAGGCCCGCGCCCGAGAAGTCCTGGGTGGCGATGAACAGCACCGCGACCCCGGCGAGCACGCCTGCCACCACCCACGCGGTCGCCGTCACCCGGGAACTGCGGATCCCCATCAGCGCGGCGGCCTCGCGGTTCTCGGCCTGCGCCCGCATCGCGACACCCCAGTTCGAGTACTTGAACGCGAGGGTGAACGCGGTGATCAGCACGGCCGCGACGAGCAGCGCGACCAGATGCGTGCGGAACAGGGTGATCCCGCCGATCTGGAACGGCTGCGCGTCCCAGGCGTCGCCGAGGAACGGCAAGGTGACGCCGAGCCGTCGCACGATCTCCTCGGTGATGATCACGTCGACGCCGATGGTCAGCAGCGCCAGGCTGTTCGCGTCCGCGTGCCGCGAGCGGGACAGCAGTAACCGTTCCAGCAGGAGGGCGAGCAGCCCGGCCGAGACGATGCCGACCAGGGAAGCACCCGCCCAGCCGAGCGATTCGCGGGTCACGACGACCAGGTAGCCGCCGAAGAGCACAAGTGAGCCGTGCGCGAAGTTGACCACCTCGGTCGCTTTGAAGATGATCACGAAACCCAGCGCCAGCAACGCGAACACCGCGCCCTTGCCGAGTCCGTTCACCACGAGTTGCAGGAAAGTGTTCACGCCGTGGCCTCCGTGCCGAGGTATGCCCTGATCACGTCCGGATCCGACTGGACCTCGGCGGGGGTGCCGTCGGCGATCCGCCTGCCGAAGTCCAGGACGGTGACCCGGTCCGCGATGCCCATCACCAGCCCCATGTCGTGCTCCACGAGCAGGATCGAGATGCCGAGCGCGTCGCGGACGTCGCGGATCGTCCCGGCCAGCTCGGCGGTCTCGGTCGCGTTCATCCCGGCCGCGGGTTCGTCGAGCAGCAGCAGGACCGGTTCGACGGCGAGCGCGCGGGCGAGGTCGACGCGTTTCACCGCTCCGTACGGCAGCGCCCCGACCGGGAGGTCGACGAGCGCGCCGATCCCGAGGAAGTCGCAGATCTCCTTGGCCCGCGCGGAATGCCGCCGTTCGGCCCGGGTCGTCCACGGCAGCCGGAGACCGCAGGCGAGGAATCCGCCCTTGGTCAGGGCGTGCCGTCCGAGCATGACGTTGTCGAGCACGGTCGAGCCGGGGGAGAGGGCGGCGTTCTGGAACGACCGGCCGACGCCGAGCCCGGCCAGCCGATGCGGCGCGAGTCCGGAAAGGACGGTGTCACCGAGCCGGACGCTGCCCGCGTTCGCCCGGTAGAGGCCGCTGATCACGTTGAAGCAACTGGACTTCCCGGCACCGTTCGGGCCGATGAGCGCGTGCAGTGAACCGGAGGCGACGGTGAAGGAGACGTCGTCCAGCGCCCGGATCCCGCCGAAGCGCAGGGTCACGTTCGTGACGTGCAACTCGGGCGGCGTCATCCGGCCCACCTCGACAGGCTCCGGCCCGCGAGATGCTCGCGGGCGTCCGCGGCCTCGGCTTCGGCGGTGGCCTGCGATTCGGCGTGGCCGCCGAGGTAGAGCCGCTGGACGTCCTCGCTCGCGGTGAGTTCGGCCGTCGTCCCGGCCAGCGCGACCCGGCCCACTTCGAGGACGATCGCGTGGTCGGCCACGCGCAACGCCATCACCGCGTTCTGCTCGACCAGCACCACGGCGGTGCCCTGATCGTGGATCTCGCGGATGATGGCGCCGATCCGCTCGACGATCTTCGGCGCGAGGCCGAGCGACGGTTCGTCGAGCAGCAGCAGTCGCGGGCCGGACATCAGCGCGCGGCCGATCGCGAGCATCTGCTGCTCACCGCCGGAAAGCAGGCCCGCGCGTTGTTTGGCCCGTTCGGACAGGACCGGGAAGAGTTCGTCGACGCGTTTCCTCGCGGCCGCGCGCTGCCCGGGGGAGCGGGCGCCGATCCCGCCCGCGCGGAGGTTCTCCTCGACGGTCATCCGCGCGAAGACCTGACGGCCTTCGGGGACCCCGACGACGCCGAGCCCGACGATGCGGGCCGGATCGAGCCTGGTCAGCGACTTGCCGTCGTACCGGACCTCGCCGGCGGAAATCGAGCCACGGTGCATGCGGAGGGTGCCGGAGATGGTCCGCAGCAGGGTCGATTTCCCGGCGCCGTTGCTGCCCAGGACGGCCAGTACTCCATCAGGTGAAACATCGAGGTCGACCCCGTGCAGTGCGGCCACCGATCGGCCGTACCGCACCTGAAGATCACGGACACTCAGCAAGCCGCCTCCTCCGTCCGTGTGACGCGAGTCACGATCGGTGGCGGTCATCCTGCGTGGGCACCCTGCCGCGCGTTACCCCCACCTGGAGACCCACACGGCTACAAAACGGACACAACGCAATTCGTCCTCTAGTTGCGGTAGTTGGTAGCGCGAACTACCGCAACTAGAGGACGAAACGCGTCAGAGGAGGCCGGCTTCGGAGGCCTTGCCGATGGCTTCGACGCGGTTGCGGGCGCCGAGTTTGTGCAGCGCGGACTGCAGGTACGTCTTCACCGTGTTCCGCGCCAGCCCGGTCGATTCCGCGATCTCCGGATTCGTCTGTCCCTGCGCGGCCAGCCGCAGGACCTCGTACTCGCGCCGCGTCAGGCCGCTGCGGGCCAGCGCGTCGGACCGCTGGCCGTCGTCGGGGAAGATGCGCGGATCGACGACCCGATCACCCTTCAGCACCTGCCGCAACGCGGCCACCAGATCAGTCCCGGCGACGTCCTTGAGCAGGCAGCCGTGCGCCCCGGAGTCCAGCGCGGCCCGCACGCCCTGATGGTCGCCGTGCGCGGTGAACACCACGATCCGCCCGGCCGGGTGCACGCGCCGGAGTTCGGCGATGACCTCGGGCGCGAGCATGTCCGGCAGCCGCAGGTCCAGCAGGATCAACACCGGTTTCAGCTCGCCCGCCCGCTGGATCGCGGCCCGGCCGGTCTCGGCCGAACCGACCACGGTCATCGCCGGGTCGTAGCGCAGCAGCAGGCTCACCCCGTCGCGGACCACCGGATGGTCGTCCACGACGAGCACGGTCACCGGCGACGGCACGGTTCCGGCACCCAAGCGCGCAGTGTGCACCCGTCGTCCTCGTCGTGGACCAGGCTGACCCGGCCGCCGAGCCGCGCGGCGCGTTCCGCCAGCGCGCGCAGGCCCATCCCGGTCCCGGGTGCCGGTTCGTCACCACGATGACCGGTCCCGTCGTCGGCGACGACCACCTGCACGCCGTCTTCGCTGGGCAGCAGGCTGACCACGACCGACAGCGCGTCGGCGTGTTTCTCGACGTTGAGCAGGCCCTCCCGGACGGCCGCGACCAGCAGTCCGGTGCGTTCGGCGTCGAGCCTCGGTACCGGCGCGAGCTGGACGAACCGCGCCGGGACGCCGCAGCGGGCCTGGAACGAGCGGCAGTGCTCGGCCAGTTCCACCGGCAGCGCGCGTTCCGGACTCGACTCCGACAACGCCAGCAGCGACTCGCGCAGTGCCCGCGACGCGGCCGACACGTCGCCTTCCAGCCGCCGCAGCCGCGATTCGAGCGCCGGGTTGTCACTGATGTCCTCGTGCAGGTTCCGGACCTGGACACCGATGGAGAACAGCAGCGCCCCGACCGAATCGTGCAGCGCGCTCTGCATGCGGAGCCGCTCGGCGGACAACGCCGTTTCGCGGTCGGCCTCGGCGACCGACGCCAGTTTCAGCGCCCGGCCCGCCTCTCCGGCGATCTCTTCGAGGGACCGGATGGCGTCGTCGCCGAAGTCGCGCGGCTCGCGCATGGCGGCGTACGCGATGGCGACGGTCTCGGTCCCGCTGACGATCGGGACGGCGATCATCGCGGCGAGGCCCTCGCCACGGACCTGCGCGTCGAACTGGTGGGTGATGCTCGCCGAGCTGACGTAGTCGTTCACCCGCACCGGCCTGCCCAGCGCCAGCACGCGCCCGCCGATGCCCTGGCCGATCGGCACGGCGAGGTCCTGCAACGCGTCCGTGCGGGTGCCCGACATCCAGCGGATCACCGCCTGTTCTGGCCCGGCCAGCTCGGCGACGAAACCGGAATGAGTGCCGATCGACTCGCGGATCAGCCGGGCGGTGCCGTTGAGCGCCGCGACCCTGTCGAGGGTGGCGAGCAGCGCTTCGCGTTCGCGCAGAAGCCCGCCGAGCACCGCGCTGTGCTCGGCGGCGAGTTCCGTCGCGACCTGGCGTTTCGCCGTCACGCGCTCACGATCGCACACCGGACGTGGTTTCCGACACACCCGTCCGGAGAGGTTCGCCGATGCGTTCTCGCCCCCGGTTGTCTTGAATGGACTCCGTGGAGATCCTGGCCGACGCCGCGACACTGGCTCTGTACACGACCGACGCCTCCAACTACCGGCACGTGCCCCAGGGCGTGGTGCTGCCGCGGAGCGTCGACGAAGTGATCGCGGCCGTCGCCGCCTGCCGGCAGGCCGGGCTGCCGGTGATCGCCAGAGGCGGCGGAACCAGCGTCGCGGGCAACTCGTGCGGGCCGGGCGTCGTGATCGACCTGTCGCGTCACCTCAGCGGAGTCCTCGACCTCGATCCCGGGGCGCGGACGGCGCGAGTGGCGCCCGGGACCGTCCTCGACGACCTCCAAGCGCTCGCCGCGCCGCACGGGCTCCGCTTCGGCCCCGATCCGTCGACGCATTCGCGCTGCACGATCGGCGGGATGATCGGCAACAACGCCTGCGGTTCGCATTCGGTCGCCTACGGGCGCACGGTCGACGTCGTCCGTGAACTGGACGTGCTGCTCTACGACGGCACCCGGCTGACCGTCGGGCCCACCTCACCGTCCGAAGTGGACGAGCGAGCGGCCAGACCCGGTACGGAAGGCCGGGTCTTCTCGGAGTTGCGCGCGCTCGTCCAGGACAACCTGGCCTTGCTGCGCACCGAACTGTCCTCGTTCAGCAGGCGGGTGTCCGGGTACGGGCTGGAACACCTGTTGCCGGAGAACGGTTTCGACGTCGCCAAGGCGCTGGTCGGCAGCGAGGGCACCTGCGTCACCGTGCTGGGGGCGACGGTCTCCCTCGCCGAGGTGCCGAAACGCAAGGTCCTCGCGGTGCTCGGCTTCGAGTCCGACATCGCCGCGGCCGACGCGGTCCCGGCGATCCTGCCGTGGTCGCCGCTGACCGTGGAAGGGGTCGACGCGGACCTCGTCGCACTGCTGGAGCCTGGCCGCGCGGATGGACTCCCGCCGGGCGGTGCCTGGTTGTTCGTCGAGATGGAAGACCCGGACAAGGCGCGCGACCTGATCGCCGGACTGCGGAGCGCGTTGACCGGATCCGCGCTGCTGGACGACGCGGCCGCGCAGAAGCGGCTGTGGCGCATCCGGGAGGAGGGCGCCGGTCTCGCGACGCGGCTTGCCGGTGGCGAGGAAGCCTGGCCAGGCTGGGAAGACGCCGCCGTCCCGCCCGCGCGGTTGGGCGCCTACTTGCGCGAGTTCAAGGACCTCATGCGGAAGCACGGCCGCAAGAGCGTCGTCTACGGCCACTACGGCGAGGGCTGCCTGCATCTGCGGCTGGACTTCGATCTCCTTTCCCCGCAAGGGATCGCCGGGTTCCGGTCGTTCCTCGAAGAGGCGGCCGACCTGGTCGCCGCGCACGGCGGCTCGCTGTCCGGCGAACACGGCGACGGCCAGGCCCGCTCGGAACTGCTGTCCCGGATGTACAGCCCCGAGATCCTCGCGCTTTTCGCGCGGTTCAAGGGGATCTTCGATCCGGCGGGCAGGATGAACCCCGGCATCCTCGTCGATCCGAGGCCGGTCGACGCCGATCTCCGGGTCCGCCGGGCACCGCTCGAGCTGGAGGACGTCACCGCGCTCGCGTACCCGGAAGATGAGGGGAGCTTCGGGCAGGCGATGCGGCGTTGCGTCGGCGTCGGGAAATGCCGCAACACCACCGGAGCGGGTGTGATGTGCCCGAGCTATCGCGCCACCCGCGAGGAAAAGCACTCGACCCGCGGTCGCGCGCATCTGCTCGCCGAGATGGTCAACGGCGAGCTGATCACCGACGGCTGGCGTTCGGAAGAGGTCGCCGAGGCGCTGGATCTCTGCCTTTCGTGCAAGGGCTGTCTCTCCGATTGCCCGGTCGATGTCGACATGGCGACCTACAAGGCGGAATTCCTGCACCAGCACCACAAGGGGCGGCTGCGCCCGGCGTCGCACTACTCCATGGGCTGGCTCCCGGTGTGGCTGCGCGCGGCCTCGCTGGCGCCGCGGTTGGCGAACACGATGTCGCGCCGGTTCTCCGGCCTGCTGAAGAAATTCGGCGGGATCGCGCCGGAACGCGATCTGCCGACGTTCGCCCGGACGCCGTTCACGCGACGCCGCGACGACCTCAAACGCTGGGCGACCGGCCCACGGCGCGTGGTGCTGTGGCCCGACTCCTTCAACAACTACCTCACGCCGGACGTCCTCGACGCCGCGACCGAGGTGCTCACCGCGGCGGGCTACGACGTCGTCCTGCCCGATCGTGGCGTCTGCTGTGGCCTCACGTGGGTGTCCACCGGGCAGCTCGACGTGGCGAAGAACGTGCTGCGCCGCACGCTTTCCGTCCTCGAGCCGTACCTGCGGTCGGGGTATCAGGTGGCGGGGCTGGAGCCGAGTTGCACGGCTCTCTTCCGCGGTGACCTGGAGGCGCTCCTGCCCGGTGACCCGGTGGCGAAACTGCTCGCCGCGCAGACCCGCACCTTCGCCGAACTCGTCGAAGACTCACCGCTGGAATTCCGTTCGCTGGATGTCGAAGCGCTCAGCCAGGTCCACTGCCACCAGCACGCTGTGCTCGGCTTCGGCGCCGACGAGGCCGCGATGCGCGCGGCGGGTATCCACAATTCCACAATGGACTCCGGCTGCTGTGGACTGGCGGGCAACTTCGGCTTCGAACGCGGCCACTACGACGTTTCCGTCGCCTGCGCCGAAGACCGCATGCTGCCCGCGATCCGCGCCGCGGCCGAGGGCACCGAAGTGGTCGCGGACGGGTTCAGCTGCCGGACGCAGATCGAGCAACTCGACGGGCGCAAGGCCGTGCACCTGGCGGAGCTGCTACGACGTGCGTTGCCCTAGTGCGTCGCGTTCGGCGTACTTCTTCAACGTCAGCAACTGTTTCCGCATCATGATCAGGTCGCCCCAGCCGAGCAGGAACTCCTTGAGGCGGCCGCGGAAACCCTGAGAGGTCACGGCGATGCGGCACAGCATCCGGCACGATCGGTCATCGATCGGCTCGACCGAGTAGGTGGCGGCCACCGGGCCGAACAGGTTCTCGGACTTGGCGAAAGTGCGGCCGGTGAGGCTGTGCCCCCGCTCCACCTCGGTCAGTTCGAACACGATCAGCGTGTCGCCGGGAGCGAGCTCGTCGGCGCCGGGAGTGAGGGTGCGCGGACTGCGCTTGCCCAGGTTGTCGAGCAGGTCGTAGCTGTAGGGCGCGACCGAGATCTGGCAGAGCCAGCGGTAGGCGAGCGCGGCGGGCGCGTGCACGGTGACGGCGCGGTCGAAGAGCGCGACGGGGCCGTCGAGCAGGGTGTCCGCCGGCTGCGCGCGGCGGCGTTCGTCCGGGGTCGCGCCCCAGTTCGCGGGTGATCCGAAAGGCATGGCCGCCTCCGTACGGTGCCGTATGTTTTTCCGTACGGTAGCGTATGCAAGGTGGCCGGGAAACGGAAGCTCGCCCGTGAAGATTGGGCCGACGCGGCGCTCGAAGCGCTGTGTGAGGGCGGGGTCGCCGCGATCGCCGTCGAGCCCATCGCCGCGAAGCTCGGGACGACGAAAGGCAGTTTCTACTGGCATTTCGCGAACCGGGACGCCCTGGTCGAAGCCGCCGTGCGCCGCTGGGTCGAGCAGGACACCGAGGCGCTGATCACTCTCCTGGACGGGATTTCGGATCCGGTGCGACGGCTGCGCGAACTCTTCGAGCTCGTCTTCGGGGCGAAGGACGAAGAACGGGCCGAGCTGGCCCTGCTCGCCCACGCCGGCGACCCGGTGATCGGCCCGCTGCTCGCCGAGGTCACCGCGAGGCGCGTCGAGTTCATCGTCCGGTGCTTCCGGGAGATGGACTGCCCCGAAGCCGAGGCACGGCATCGCGGCCTGCTCGCCTACACGGCTTTCATCGGGTTGATCCAGGCGCAGCGGGCGAGTGGCGGGACGCTGCTGTCCTCGGCCGAGCGACCGGATTACCTGGAGTTCCTGCGCGGGATTATCACGCGGTGAGAAGGATCTTCGGCTCTTCGGGCGGGTGATCGGCCGGAGACTTCCGGCGGTGCTTCGCGCCACTCATCATCGGCCCATGACAGCCACGTATCCCGCGGCCAAGAACCACGCCGCGACCCCGATGGGGGAGATTTACGCGGAGTATCCGCCGATGTCCCGGGTCGTCTTCCCCAGCGGTTGCGAAGGCTGGCTGGTGACCCGGTACGAAGACGTCCGCCTGATCTTTTCGGACACCCGGTTCTCCCGGAATCTGCTCGCGCCCGGCGCGCCGTGTCTCATCGAGCCGGGTGATTTCTCCACCGGTGACCACAGCATCCTGAACATGGACCCGCCGGATCACACGCGGCTGCGGAAGCTGTCGGCACCGGCCTTCACCGTCCGCCGGATCGCCGGGCTGCGGCCACGGATCCAGGAGATCGCCGACGGCCTCCTGCACGCGATGATCCAGCACGGTCCTCCGGTGGATCTCGTGGAGATGTTCGCCTTCCCCCTGCCCACCGCGGTCATGTGCGAGATCCTCGGCGTCCCGTTCGAAGGCAAGGAACGGTTCCGCCAGTGGTCGCGGGTGATCGTCACGCCGATGGCGTACACGCCGGCGGAAGTGGCACAGGCGCGGCGTGACGGTGCGGACGACATGACAGCCCTCGTCGCCGTCAAACGGGCGAAGCCGGGCGAGGACTTGCTGAGCGTTCTCGTGCACACTCGCGACGAGGACGGTGACCGGTTCACCGAGGCCGAGTTGATCGACCTGGCCACCCAGCTTTTGCTGGCCGGGCACGAGACCACGGTCAGCCTGATCGCGACCGGGATCGTGCTGCTGTCGCAGAATCCGGATCAGCTCGCCGCGCTGCGCTCGGATCCCGGCCTGACGGCGGGGGCCATCGAGGAGATCATGCGGTTCGACGGGCCGGCCGACGCGTCGCTGCTCCGGGTCGCGCTGGAGGACGTCGAACTGAGTGGCGGCCTGGTCCGGCGCGGTGAGGCCGTGCTGGCGCACACCGGCGCGGCGAACCGTGACGAGTCCGCTTTCCCCGGCGCTTCGCGGTTCGACATCCGTCGCCGGAACGCGCCGCAACTCGGCTTCGGACACGGACTGCACTTCTGCCTCGGCGCGGCACTCGCCCGGCTCGAAGGGGAGATCGCGTTCCGGACGCTGCTCGACGGCCTGCCCGGACTGGATCTCGCCGTGCCGCTCTCGGAAATCGCTTGGCGGCCGCCGCTTTCGCTCCGCGGTCCCGAGGCCGTGCCGGTGACCTGGACTACCACCAAGCGCGGCTGAGGCTCCCCAGCGTCGGTTCTTCCGGGGCCGGGAGAACCTTGAGGTACCACGTAAAATTGCTGTAGACGTGCAAAAGCGCGTACGCGAGGCAGCGGCGCGAGAACCCCTCGTCGGGTTCCGCGCCGTACCCGGCGAGCAAGCGCCGCAGGAAGTCCTTGTCACCGCCGGAAACGAACAGGCCGACGGCGACGAAGTCGTACTCGGCCGCGCCGCGCATCGCCGGTTCGAAATCGAAGAGCCCGGTCAGTCGCGGGCGTTCGCCGTCGTGGGCGACCATGACGTGGTCGCGCATGAACTCGGTGTGCAGCGGGACGACAGGAGGCGAGCCCAGCTCGACGGAATCGAGGAACGCCGGGATCTGCGCGATCCAGGCCTCGTCGAGGCCGGTCCGGCGGTGGTGCTCGACGGCGTTCGCGCGCTGACCGTCGACGAACGCGGCCCAGTCCGGCGGATCCAGCGCGTCCAACCGCGGGTCGCGCAGGGAATGCAAGGCGGACAGGGCCTCGCCGAGTTCGGGAGCGAGCCGGTGTTTGTCCTCTGTGGACAGTTTCGGCCAGGCGTCCTTGAGCGTTTCACCGCGCAGGCGTTCCATGAGCACGTAACCCCAGCCGTCCCGCTCGCCGACGTCGTGCACGGCGGGCGTCGGGATCGGCAGCTTCCCGTGCAGGACTTCGAGCATCGTCCGCTCGGTGGGGAGTTCGTCTAGGTGCACCGGCGGGAACAGTTTGAGGACCAGGTCTTCGCCGACGGCGTAGACTGGCAGCGAGCCCTCGGTGAACGGGACGGCTTCGCCCAGACCGAGCGATCCGGTCAGTGACGTCACAGCCGGAAGAAGGTCCTGCCTGGTCAAGCCGTCGAACTCGGCTTCGGTGCCGGCGGGCGGGAACGGGATCACGCGACCGACCGTAGAACAGCGGGCCGCGGATGGCGACGTGATTACCCGCTGCGCTCCAGCAGCGTCCGGGCCGCGCCGAGGACGAGGCGGCAGACGTCGTCGGGATCCGCGCTGGCCAGGGGTTCCTTGCCGGTGATCTCGCGGACCAGGCCGATCCCGAGCAGCCAGGCCAGGATGAGGTCGGCCCGCAGATCCGCGTCGTCGGCGTCGGTCAGCGTGGCGAGCACCTTCGCGTACTCCTCGCCGAGCTGCCGCCGGACGGCGCCCGCCGCGCTGTCGTGCCCCGTCGAGCGCAGGTAGGCGTCGAGGGTGCGATCGCGGCCGGTGTCGGACTCCAGCATGCTGCGCAACACCGTCCCGAGCAGTTCGTCCGGCGGTGTGGTGGCGATCTGCTCGCGTCCGCCGCGCGCCAGGACCTCTTCGAAGAGCGCGTCCTTCGACCCGAAGTAGCGGAACAGCAGCGCTTGATTGGCTCCGGCGAGCTTCGCGATGTCCCGCACGGTCGTCCGGTCGAAACCGCGCTCGGCGAACAGCGCCGCCGCCGCGTCGAGCAGGGCCGCCTTCGTCGCGGCCGCGTCGCGCTTGCGGACCTGCGGTTCTTCCGTCATCGGGCACAGGCTAGCCGGACGTCGCACGGTAGGCGCATTGACGCTCACCGTGATCGTGGTTAGCGTTGTAAGCAGTTGCTTACAAACCGCCGAGCCGGGGGGTTTCCGGACAAATGACCACCACAGACGCCGAATTCATCGCCTACCCGTTCAACCAGGACACAGGACTCGAACTCGACGAGGCCTACGCCACCGCCCGCGCCGCCGAGGGCATGCTCCGCGTCCGCCTCCCGCACGGTGAGCCGACGTGGCTCGCCACCCGGTACGCGGACGCGCGGTTCGTCCTCGGTGACCGGCGGTTTTCCCGCGCGATGGCCACGGACAAGGACGAGCCGCGGATGGCGCCGGGCAGGCGCCCCGGCGGCATCCTGGCCATGGACCCGCCCGACCACACCCGGCTGCGCACGCTGGTCGCGAAGGCGTTCACCATGCGCCGCGTCGAACTGCTGCGGCCGCGCGTCGCGGACCTCGCGGCGGGCCTGATCGAGGACATGAAGGCCAAGGGACAGCCCGCTGACCTGGTCGAGGACTACGCGCTGCCGATCCCGGTCGCGGTGATCTGCGAACTGCTCGGCGTCCCCGTCGAGGACCGGCCGAAGTTCCGCGTGTGGAGCGACGCCGCGCTGTCGACCAGCCCGTTGACCACCGAAGAGATGATGGCCAACCAGGAAGAACTGCGGGCGTACATGCACGTGCTCGTCGAAGAGCACCGCGCCCGGCCCCAGGACGACCTGATGACCGCGCTGATCGAAGCGCGCGACGTCCGCGACAGGCTGAGCGAGCTGGAACTGGTCGACATGTGCATCGGCATCCTGATCGCCGGGCACGAGACCACCGCCAGCCAGATCCCCAACTTCGTCTACGCGCTGCTCGAGCAGCCGGAGCAGCTCGCCCGGCTGCGCGCGGACCTGGATCTGATCCCGGCCGCGGTCGAGGAACTGCTGCGGTTCGTCCCCCTGGGTGCCGGAGCCGGGTTCGCCCGCTACGCCACCGAAGACGTCCAAGTGGGTGACGTGCTGGTGAAGGAAGGCGAGCCGGTGATGGTCGCGATCGGTGCCGCCAACCGGGACGCGCTCCAGTTCAGCTCGGCGGAAACCCTCGAGTTCGGCAGGGAAGCCAACCCTCACCTCGGTTTCGGGCACGGCGTGCACCACTGTCTCGGTGCCCCGTTGGCCAGGCTGGAACTGCAGGAGGCGTTGAAGGCATTACTGCGAGATTTCCCCGGACTGCGCCTCGACGGCGATATCGTGTGGAAGACGCAGATGCTGGTGCGGGGACCCCGCTCCATGCCGATCGGATGGTGAGCATGAGCTGGAAAGTCGAGGTCGATGGCGGTACGTGCATCGGCTCGGGGATGTGCGCCGCCTTGGTGCCGGAGGTCTTCGAACTCGAAGGCGCGACGGCCAAGGCGGTCACGGGAGAGGTGAACCCGGACGAGATGGTCCTGGACGCGGCGGATTCCTGCCCCGCGATGGCCATCGAAGTGCTGGAAAAGGGCGAGGTGATCGGGCCGCGGCCCTGATGTTCGCTCGTTAATGCGTGGCGGTCGTCGGTGAACAGGCGTAGGACGACTGGGTGAGTGATGACGATTTGACCATCCGAACCCTGACCACCGACGATCTGCCCGCCTTCTCGGAACTGCTCGCGGGCGCCTTTCTCACCAATCCCACTGAGGGATTGAAACACCGCGAAGAGCTGGTGTTCGAGCCGGAGCGTACGCACGGTGTGTTCGACGGTGACGACCTCGTCGGAGCGGGTGAACTGCTCACTCGCAAGATCACCGTTCCCGGTGCCCGCCAGACGCCGCTGGCCGCGGTGACGTCGGTCGGTGTCGCCCCGGGGCACCGCAGGCGGGGTGTGCTCACCCGGATCATGCGGACGCAGTTGCACGGTCTGCACGAGGAGGGCGCCGAACCGATCGCCGCGCTGTGGGCGTCCGAGGCGGTCATCTACTCCCGGTTCGGTTACGGCCTCGCGGCGCAGTTCTACCGCGCGAAGGTACGCGCGAAGTCCGTGTTCCGGCCCGGCGTCGAACTCGAAGCCGAGCGGGTGCGCGAAATCGGGCGCGAGCAAGCGATCCCGCTGATCAGGGCGATCTACGAAAAGGAAGCGCCGCAGCGGGTCGGCGCGCTCGACAGGCCCGATTCGACCTGGGAGTTCGTTCTCGACGACCCCGAGTACCGGCGCCCCGGCGCGACCGCGCTGAAGTTCGCCGTCCTGCCGGACGGCTACGTGATCTACCGGGTGAAGAACGACTGGAACGAAGAAGGCCCGCAAGGCACGTTGACCGTGCAGGAACTGGTCGCGACCACGCCGGAGGCTTACGCGACGCTGTACCGCTTCCTGCTCGACTACGACCTGGTCGTCACGGTGGAGGCCTTCGCCGCCCTCGACGAACCGCTCATCCACCTGCTCGCCGACCCCCGCAAGATGACCCGATCCGCCGGTGACTCGCTGTGGGTCCGGCTGGTCGACGTCGATCGCGCCCTGGTCACCCGCCGCTACCGCGCTCCGGTGGATCTGGTGTTCGGTGTGCACGACGCGTTCTGCCCGTGGAACACCGGGAACTGGCGGTTCACCGCCGATGCCGAGGGGAACGCCGAGGTCACCCGAGTGGCGGACGCCCCGGATCTCGAACTGGACGTGATCGACCTCGGCGCGATCTTCCTCGGCGGGACGCGGCCGAGCACGCTGGCCGCTGCCGGGCGGATCAAGGAGCGGACCGCCGGGGCGGTTTCGCGGGCCACTGCGGCGTTCGCCACCGACCGTGAGCCGTCCTGTCTCGAATCCTTCTAGCGCGGCATTACCTGGCGGGTAATCGACTCGGCACGGCCTCGCTTGCCAGAGTGACCGAGTGCGAAGAATGAAGAGACTTTTTGGTGCGGCGGCCCTTTTGCTCGGCGCGACACTGGTGGAAAGCGGGACGGCGATGGCGGGAACGAGCGCGGGCTGTGGCGTCCTGGACCAGCTGGGAGACAGGGTCGAAGGCGCGGTTTCGCCGAGTGCCTGCGCCTTCATCACCCAGCAGACCGAATTCGGGGCGATGCGGTCGGACACGCCAGGAGAGCGGGAAGCCCGTGTCCGGTCGTACGGCAGGATCTTCGCCGCCGACGGCACCCTGGCGGAATCGGGAAGTGCCCCGCCTGTGCGCGGCAGGACGAATATCGAGGGCAACCTGCGGACCCTGCTGGGAGCCTTCCCGACCTTCCGGTTCACGCCGGTGAAGATCGTGGTCAGCGGCGAGACCGTGTTCTACGAAGCGGCCAACGAAGCGGTGATCCGCGGCGAGACGGTGCGGTACCCGGCCGTGTACCGCGTGGTGCTCAAGGACGGCGAGGTCGTCCAGGGTCGCCGCTACCACGATCGGACGGAATGGTTCCGCCCCATCGAAAAAGGCGCCCTCCGTGAACTGTTCGCCGGTGTCGCCGACGACTGTCCTCGAAAAGGACCGGCCTTCACCGGACCGGGGCTGACGGCGTCGGTGACGGACCCGGCCTGCCACGCCGCCTACCTCGGCAGGCTGGCGGGAGCGATGACCGACGTCCGCCTGAAGCCCGATCAGGTGGCGGCCGGTCCGCGCACGAGGTTCCAGGAGTACCGCGGAACCGTGCGGGCGAAGGGGCGGACGATCGACTTCGGGATGATCGTCGGCACCGGTCCCGGCCTGGTCCGCTACTACTTCGACACGCTGCCGCTGAATTACGACGACGCGGAGACGGCCGCCTTGTTCACCGAGCTGCTCACGGGCGCAGCACGCCCTGCTCGGTGACCACCGCGGTGACCAGCCCGAACGGCGTCACGTCGAAGGCCGGGTTGAACACCTCGGCGCCTTCGGGGGCGACCTTCGTGCCGCCGAAGCTCAGGACCTCGCCGGGATCGCGTTCCTCGATCACGATCCCGGCGCCGTCCGGCATCGCGGTGTCCACAGTGGATGAAGGGGCGACGACCACGAACGGGATCCCGTGGTGTTTCGCCGCGATCGCCAGCCCGTAGGTGCCGATCTTGTTGGCGACGTCGCCGTTGGCGGCGATCCGGTCGGCGCCGACGAGGACGCAGTCGACCAGGCCGCGGCTCATCGCGGCGGCGGCCGCGCCGTCGGGCTGGATCCGGTACGGGACACCGGCTTCGGCCAGTTCCCAGGCCGTCAGGCGGGCACCCTGCAACAGCGGCCGGGTCTCGTCGACCAGCACGGAGTCGACCAGGCCGCGAGCGTGCAGGTGCCAGACGACGCCGAGCGCGCTGCCCCAGGCGACCGTCGCGAGGTGGCCGGCGTTGCAATGGCTGAGCAACCGCAACGGCCGTCGCCCGCAGTGTTCGAGCACCACCGCGGCCGCCAGCCGGGAGGCCTCGTGATTGATCCGCTCGTCCTCGTCGAGGATCGCCAGCGCTTCGGTGAGGACGGCTTCCGGCCCTTCCGGGAGCTTCGCGAGCGCGCGGGAGACGCCCCAGCTCAGGTTGACCGCGGTCGGGCGGGCCTGGGAGACGCGCTCCGCCGCGGCCTCGACGTCACCGCCCGCGCGGGTCGCGAGCACCACACCGAGAGCCCCGGCCGCGCCGAGCGCCGGTGCCCCGCGGACCGCGAGCCGCTGGACGGCGTCGACGAGTTCGCCGACCGTGCGCAGTTCGAGCACGCGGTATTCGCCGGGAAGCGCGGTCTGGTCGATGATGGTGACCGCGTCGCCGGTCCAGTCGATCGTCCTGCGCATGGCTCCCCCGTGAAATCCGGTTGTCCGGCCGCGGCCGTCTCGATGAGGATGCGGCCGTGACCATTCAACGCCACCATCCGCCCGGTCTGCACCCCACGCCCACCTACCACCACGTGACCATCGTCGAAGGCCGCCGGGACGTCCACCTCGCCGGCCAGTGCCCGCTCACCGAAGACGGCAAGGTCGTCGAGGGCGACGTGCTCGCCCAGGTCGACCAGGTCGTCGCGAACACCGCCGCCGCGCTCGCCTTCGCCAAGGCGACCCCGGCCGACGTCGTGCGCACGGTGATCTACGTGGTGACGCCGGACGCCGACGTGCTTTCGGCCGTGTGGGACAGGTTCATCGAGTCGGAGATCGGGAAGGCTTTCACGACCGCGAGCACCCTGCTCGGCGTCGCGCAGCTCGGGTACCCCGGCCAGCTCGTCGAACTCGACGTCACCGCCGCCACGGCCTGAGCGTCTCCTCAAGGGGGTCGTGAGTGGCGATTCGGGTTAGAACACGAAGCGCCACTCACGACCCCTGCTCACCGGGACCTGGGAAACGGCGTCGTCAGGTGACGATCGTGACGACCGGATCCCCGGCCTTCGCGGCGCCGGCGAAGAAGGTCACGAGCTCGTCGTAGTAGCCCCGCACGTAGTCCAGCGCGTCGGGCTCGTCCCAGATCGACGGGTAGATGCCGTTGGCCTCGAGAGCCGAGAGCTCGACACCCCGCGAAAGCTGCTCGAACCCGGTCCGCGACAGCTCCGCGCCGACCTTCCCCACTTCTTCGGCCGTGAAGTACCGCGCCGGTCCGTCGCCGCCCTCTTCCCCCAGCAGCGTTCCGCCCAGTACGAAGTCGATCTCGATCCCGGCTCGCTCGGCCAGGAACCACAACGCGTGCCACGCCTTGTCGATGTCCACGGCCCGCTCGGTGTCCCTGGTCTTCTCCGCGTAGTCCCAGTACCGATCGGGCTCCTCGATCAGCTCCCGCAGTTCATCGGACGTGACGCGAAAGTACGCACCGCACATACCCATCGGTCAGAGACCCGCCATCAGATCGGTCTCGGTGATACCCGGCCCCTGGCCCGCGCGGATGAACCACTCGATGCCGAACGCCTGCGCGAAACCCTCGTCGGGCATCGCGAGGAAGAACGAGTCCTCACTGATCTGACTGGCGTGCGCGCGCATCGCGGCCCGCTTCTGGGGCAGGTACTCGTGGACGTCGACCCTCGCGGTCAGTACCGCTTCCGGCTTGCCGAACTCCGCACCGTCGTCGAAATCGGGGAGATCTTCGGCCTTCAACTGTCCGGTCCGCACCGCCTCCTCCATCCCGCGGCGCATCTCGTCACTGTTGCTCGTCGCCTCGTAGACCCGCGGCGTGCCCGCCAGCTCGGCCGCGCGCATGCCGACGCGGTGCACCTGGATGTGGTCCGGATGCCCGTAGCCGCCGTTGTCGTCGTACACGGTCAGGACGTCGGCCTGCTCCTCGCGCAGGATCTCGGCCAGCCGCTGCGCGGCCTCCTCGACGTCGGCCTGCCAGAACGTGCCGGGCACGTCGTTGCGCGGCTCGCCCATCATTCCGGAGTCGGTGTACCCCAGGAACTCCACGCGCTTGGCCCCCAGCACCTCGGCCGAAGCGTGCGTCTCCTGCACGCGGCGCTGCCACAGCTCCTCTCCGTCGTCGAGGAACCCGTCCGGCACCTCGCCGACCTCCCCCCTGGTCGCGACGACGAGCACAACACGGTGGCCTTCCTCGAAGGCCTTGCGCATGACGCCACCCGCGACGATGCACTCGTCGTCGGGGTGGGCGTGAAAACTCACCAATGTGGCCATGGTGGGGAAACTACCTGGGGGCACCGACATATTCCTCGTGAGTGGCGAGGACGGTTCTGGCGGACCCGTATTTGGCTGCCCTCTGGATCCTCATGTCGTCTCGGTGAGGTTGTTCTGGATGCCGATGTAGGCGAGTGGGGAAGATTTGGGACGGTGAACGTCCTAAATCTTCCCCACTCGGCTGCCGTCCGCAGGGGGTTGTGGGGTGACACGGTCTTGATCAACGGAGGATCGGGGACGTTGAGTGTCCCCGATCCTCCGTTGATCAAGCTCCGAGACCGGACCGACCCCCATCGACGATGAAGGATTTGGGACACTCAACGTCCCGATTCCTTCATCGTCGACACCTGGCACGCGCGTGAGCCGCCACCCCGATACCGGTCCGCTCTAACCGTCCTCACCACTCACGAGGCAGGGAAGGTGCGCCCCAGGAACTCCAGCGTCAGCGCCCAGGCCGCCGCGGCCGGCTCCGGCTGGTGGAACATCGGTGCGACATGGTTGTGGAACGCGTGCCCGGCGCCCTCGTGGACGTGGATCTCCGCACCGTCGTGAGAAGCGACCGCGTCGGCCAGACGACGCACCCCTTCGATGGCGATGTACGGATCCGCCCCGCCGAACTGGAACTGAACGGGGCAACTGATCTTGTCCAGCAAGGGAAGCTGATCCGGCACCCGCGATCCGTAGTACGAAACGGCGACGTCCGGGTCGCCCTCGGCGGCGGCCGCGTAGGCCATCGAGCCACCGAGGCAGAAGCCGAAGACGCCCGCGCGGCCGTCGGTTTCGGGCAGGGAGCGCAGCGCCGCCAGGGTCGCGAGGACGTCGGTGACAGCGCGTGCCGGGTCGAGCTTGCCGGCGACCTCCATCGACGCCGAGACGCCCGCTTCGTCGTGGGTGGCCGACCACCCGGGGGCGATCCGCCAGAACAGTTCGGGTACGGCGACGACGTAGCCGAGCGCGGCCAGGTCGGCGGCGACCGACTTGAGGTAGTCGTCGAGACCGAAGATCTCCTGGATCAGCACCAGGCCCGGGCCGGAGCCGGATTCGGGCAGCCAGAGCGGGGCGTCGAACGAGCCGTCGGCGACGGTCACCTCGGTCATCGGGTTCCTTCCAGTGCGCGCACGAGACAGTCCGCCACCAGGGCGGCCTGGGTGCCGTCGGGGTCGAGGTCGGGATCGAAGATGGTCAGCTCCAGCCCGGCGGCGCCGGGGATCGCGAGCAGACCGCGAAGAAGTTCGACGAGCCTGTCCGGGCTGAGCCCGCCGGGATCGGGACTGTCCACAGCGGACACGAACTCCGGGTCGAGGGTGTCGATGTCGATGTGGATCCAGAAACCGTCCAGCGGCGCGAAAATCTCGCGTGCGGCGGTCAGCGCGCCATCGGTGCCGGACGACATGATCTCTTGGCTGGTCACGATGCGAAGCCCGGCTTCCCGCGCCTCGGCGGACTCTTCCGCGCGAACGCCGAGCACGAGGACGTCTTCGTCGCGGACGTAGGGCGAAAGGCCGTCCACATCGGCCAGTTCCGGAGCGCCGCGGCCGGTCACGACGGCGAGCGCTTCACCGCCAACGTTGGCGACGAAGTCGGAGTTGCCGAGGTGCCGGAAGTCGTCGTGACCGTCGAAGTAGACGATGCCGAAGCGTCCTTCGCGACGCAGGGTCAGCATCGCGGCGAGCGCGATCGAGCAGTCGCCTCCGAGGACGACCGGGAAGCCGCCGTCCTCGCGGATCTTCGCGAGGCGACCGGCGAGGGCTGACGTGTAGTCCGCGACACCGGCCGCGTTCCGGACGCCGCCGTCCGGCGACCAGCCGGGCAGATACCGCGGCGGAGTGACGACGCCGCCGTCTGTCGCGCCCAATCGAGTGAGCAGGCCGTGATCACGCAGCGCGCCCGGCGCCTTGTAGCAGCCCGGGACCACTCCTTCGGCGGGCGGACGCAGTCCGAGATTCGACGGTGCGTCGAGCAGTACGAGATTCCCCATGCCCACACCGTAGTAGCGATCCCTGGTGCCGCGCCGTCCGTCCCTTTAGGTTGAAGGGATACGGAGGAGGCTCAATGGCGGAGCGGACGAAGTACATCCTCGACGAAGCAGACCTGCCGACCCGGTGGTACAACGTCATCCCGGATCTGCCGGAGCCGCCACCGCCGCCCCTGCATCCGGGCACGCGCGAGCCGATCGGCCCGGACGATCTCGCGCCGCTGTTCCCGCAGGCGCTCATCGCCCAAGAGGTCACGACCGAACGGTACGTCGACATCCCGGAGGAGGTCCTGGACGTCTACCGGCTCTGGCGTCCTTCGCCGCTGTTCCGCGCGAGGCGGCTGGAGAAGGCGCTCGGTACTCCCGCCCGCATCTACTACAAGTACGAAGGCGTCAGCCCGGTCGGCTCGCACAAGCCCAACACCGCCGTGCCGCAGGCGTTCTACAACGCGGCGGAAGGCGTCACCAGGCTGACCACGGAAACCGGCGCCGGGCAGTGGGGGAGCGCGCTCGCGTTCGCCTGCGCCACCTTCGGGCTCGAATGCGAGGTGTGGCAGGTCCGCGCTTCGTACGACCAGAAGCCGTATCGCAAGCTGATGATGGAGACGTTCGGCGCCACGGTGCACCCCAGCCCGTCGACGCTGACCGAATCCGGCCGCGCGATCCTGGCCGCCGATCCCGCGTCGACCGGGAGCCTCGGCATCGCGATCAGCGAGGCCGTCGAGCAGGCGGCGCAGGCGGAGGACACCCGCTACGCCCTCGGCAGCGTGCTCAACCATGTGCTGCTGCACCAGACGATCATCGGCGAAGAGGCGCTCAAGCAGTTCGAACTGGCCGGGGACACCCCGGACGTGCTCGTCGGCTGCACCGGCGGCGGCTCCAACTTCGGCGGGCTCGCCTTCCCGTTCCTGCGCGAGAAACTCGCCGGGCGGATGGACCCGGTGATCCGCGCGGTCGAACCGGCGGCCTGCCCCACGCTCACCCGGGGGAAGTACGCGTACGACTTCGGGGACACCGCCGGGTTGACGCCGTTGCTGAAGATGCACACCCTCGGTCACGACTTCATCCCCGACCCCATCCACGCCGGCGGCCTGCGTTACCACGGGATGTCACCGCTGATCTCGCACATCTACGAACTCGGGCTCATCGACGCGATCGCCATCGGGCAGGAGGACTGCTTCGCCGCGGGTGTCCAGTTCGCCCGCACGGAGGGCATCATCCCGGCACCCGAGCCGACGCACGCGCTCGCCGCTTGTATCCAGGAAGCGTTGCGGTGCAAGGAAACCGGCGAGGAGAAGGTGATCCTGACCGCGCTGTGCGGCCACGCGCACCTCGACCTCCCGGCGTACGGCGCGTACCTGGCGGGCGACATCGTCGACAACGCGCTGCCCGACTCCGTCCTCGAGAAGTCCCTCGCCGGCCTCCCCTGACCGCAATTAGTCCTCTAGTTGCGGTACTTGCACACGCATCTACCGCAACCAGAGGACGAATTGCCCATGGGAGAGGGGCGTCAGCCGGTGACTTGGTAGCCGGAGGTTCGGTTCCGCCCGGTGTTCTTGGCCTCGTAGAGCGCCCGGTCCGCGACGGCGATCACCGCGTCGAGGTCGGTCACGCCGGGCCGGTCGGCCAGCCCGATCGACACGGTCACGTGCTCCGGCAGGTCATCGGCCCGGCCCGCGATGCTCGACCGGATCCGCTCCGCGATCGCGTGGGCGTGCACGGCGGGCGTACCGGGCAGCAGGACGACGAACTCCTCGCCGCCGAACCGCCCGACCAGATCCGTGCCGCGCACCTCGGTGCGCAGCGTTTCCGCGATGGCGGCGAGATAGCGGTCGCCGACCAGGTGGCCGTGCCGGTCGTTGATCAGCTTGAACCGGTCGACGTCGAGCATCAGCAGGCTGGTGTGCCGCCCCGCGCGCCGCGCGCGGTCGAGTTCGTCGGACGCGGCCTCGCGCCACGCCTTGGCGTTGAGCAGCCCGGTCTTGGCGTCGCTGCGTGCCTGCCGTTTCAGCTGCCGCAGCAGCACGCCGCGGTGCAGCACCAGCGTGATCCCGACGACCAGCAGCAGCATCACCGGCCAGTCCCGCAGCGCCCACGCGACGATGATGCCGAGCGCGATCGTCGCCGTCTCGAGCGCGTACTCGAACGGCTTCGCCAGCGCCTCGCTCAGCCTTTCGTGCGGAGTGCCGTAGTAGACCGCGATCGTCATCAGCACGGTGTTGACCAGCAGGAACACCCCGCCCGCCGCGACCACCAGCCCGAACGAGCGGAGGTCGCGGGGGAGGACGTCGAACGGGACCGCGTACCGGGTGAGGAAGGCGTTGGCCGCGAAGCCCGAGAGCACGGTCGCCGACGTCGAGAACGTCCGCCGGAACAGCGGGTTCGGCTGGCCCCGGAACCAGCGGTAGAAGAACGACACCGCGATGACCAGCGCGGCGAGCCCGGGATGCACCAGCAGCACGGCGGCGAAGGTCCAGACACTGTCGAGCGAGATGTGCGGCGTGCCCGCGAACCGTTCCCGTACTCGCTCCACCGGCCGCGACAATTCCGTGTACAGCACGACGCTGGCGATGAGGATCGCGAAGGGGACGGCGTCACCCGGGGTGAACGGGACGAGGAGAAAAGTCCAGGCGGATCCGGCGATCGCCGCGACGTCCACCAGGAGGACGAAGCCGATCAAACCTCGATTGGGCAACCGCCACAGCGCCCAATTCGTTAGCGCCACGGTGACGAACGTAATCGGTTGGATACTAGGTGTCACTACGCTGTATGGGTAGGCGTGGGTGCACCACGCGTGACCGGGATCGGGACTCGGAGGGGGTGAGCTCCATGCGCGGGCAGAACTGGTGAATACCCGGTTCCGGTCAAAGGGGGTGAAGCGGGGCCACGTGGCGCCATGCCCGGGTGGCCGGAACAGCCACTACGAGACCGGCGAGTGCGATGACCGAGACCGTCGTCGCGGGTGAACCGAGTACGCCGACGAGCAGGCCGCCGGCGATCAGCCCGATTCCCTGCACGGCGATGAGTCCCGACCCGGCGAGGCCGAACGCCTGGCCTCGTTCGGTGTCGGGGACCAACCGCATGAACGTGGTGCTCGCGGTGACCTGGTAGGCCGCGCACATCCCGGACAGCACGAGCAGTCCGGCGGCGTAGGGGAGCGACGGCCGGAACCAGAACGCCGCGAGCGGCACGATCGCGCCCAGCGCCAGGATCCCGACCATCCGCAGCCGGACATCGGGGCGCACGAGGCGGCCCAGCACGAACACCCCGAGCACGATCCCCAGCGGATGCGCGGCGAGCAGCAGCCCCGCCGTCACCGCCCCGCCGCCGATCTCCGCGGCGTAGGGCACGGCGAGCCCTTCCGGCACGATCACGAACCCCGCGAGCCACGCCAGGCCGACCAGCGCGCGCAACCGGCGGTCGTGCCAGATCGTGCGGGCGCCCGCCGAAAGCCGCCGCAGGGTCGACGTCGCCGGTCCGGCGGCTCCCGTCGCGGGCCGGGCGCGGACACCGAGCCGCAGGACGATCGCCGAGATGCCGAACGTCACCGCGTCGAGCGCGAGTCCCCGGCCGGTCCCGACCGCGGCGATCACCGCGCCGCCCAGTGCGAAGCCGGCGAGCTGGCCGACCTGGTTGGTGATCTTCAGCAACGACTGGCCGAGCACGTAGGAGTCGCCGCTCAGCACCGACGGCAGGACGGCGGCCTGTGCGGCGGTGAACGGCGCGTTCGCCAGCTGCACCACCACCAGGACGGCGGCGAGCACGGGCAGCGGGATGCCGGGAATGGCGAGGACCGCGACCAGGAGCGCCCGGACGACGTCGGAGCAGACCATCACCGCGCGGCGCGGGAACCGGTCCGCGAGGCCGCCGAGCAGCGGTCCGCCGATCAGGTCGGGAAGGTAGGTGAGCGCGTAGGTCAGCGCGGGCCAGGTCGCCGACTGGGTCCGCTGGAACACCAGCACCGAGAGGGCGACCCTGGCCACCTGGTCGCCGAGGATCGACTGGAGCTCCGCGAACCAGATCGCCCGCAGTTCACCGACCGCGAGGATCTGCCGGAAGGTCGCCTTCGAGGTCACGAGGTGGCCACCCCCGTTCGGTCGGGTCGGCCACTCAGCGTACCTTCCCGGACGCGCTCGGTGAACACGTCCGGGGGGAAATTACTCCGTACCGCAGGTGATTTTCGGCTGCGGGTTGTAGTGCACGTTCCGGGTGTGGCGCCGGACCTCGCGGCCGCTCGCGGCGTCCTTGATGACCCGGGTGTCCGACGTGGTGAAGCCGGGCGCGCCGTTGCTGGGCTTGCAGTTCTCGGCGGGGCCGGGCTTCGTCGGCGGCTCGGACGGGTTGGTGCGGCCGCCCGGGATCGACTCCACGGTGTACTTCTTGGTGCCCCACAGCCGGATCGTGATGTCCGAGGGCGACCAGATGGTCTGGATCGCGACGCCGGTGTCACCGTCGTTGGTGAACTTCAGGTCGATGACGCTGCCGCCGCCGTGGTTCTGGAACACCGTCGCCTCGCGCGCGGCGGGGTAGCGGCTGATGTAGTAGCTGTGTTCCTTGTGCTCGGTGTCCTTCATGCCGGCGAAGTACGAGGCGTTGTACAGCGTGGTCGCGAACTGCGAGATCCCGCCGCCGACCTCGCGGCCGGGCGCGCCGTCCTTGATGACCCCGGCCTCGACGTAGCCCTGCGCCGCGCCGCGCGGCCCGGTGAACCCGTTGAGGCTGAAGGTCTCGTTCGGCTTCACGATGGCGCCGTTGACCTTCTGCGCCACGACCCGGATGTTCGTCCCCGAGTCCGCGGCGAACCCGCCGGTCTTGAACTCGCTGACGACCTCCTTGATGCCGAGCTGGTTCGCCTGCTCGGTGGTCACCTTGGCGGGGGTCTTCTTGTAGGTCACCGGCAGGTCGCGGGCACCGGTGCGCTTGAGCACGTCGAGCACCGGCTTCAGGCTCGGCTCCCAGTCGACGACGTTGGCGTCCTCGGAGGGCTGGACGGTCGGCTTGCCGCCTTCGAAGACGATCTGCGCGTCCTTGCCCTCCTTCTCGGTGGACTTCAGCTGCGGACCCGCGGCCTCGATGATCTTGTTGTTGTCGACCTTCGGGTTCAGCACGCCGCCGTCGACGGGCTCGAAGGTGAGCGCGCCCGCGATGGCGTCCGGCTTGACGGTCGCGTCCTTGCCCTCGCCCTTGATCACGATCGGCGCCGCCACGGCGGGCTTCGCGACCTGCTCGAGAGCGGCGTGGACGGCTTCCGGCGAGACCTTGACCGGGGTCTGGGTGACCGCGAGGGTGAGCGGCTCGCCGCTGGCCCAGCGGTCCAGGATCGTCTTCTTGGCAGCCTCGAGGTCGAGCTTCTGCCCGGTCTTCGGCTCGACGGCGACCGGCCTGGCCTCCTCGAAGCGGACGGTGCCCTCGACGGGGTCGCGGTCGATCTTGTCGCGCAGGTTCTCCAGCGCGGGAGTGAGCTTGGCGTCCTCGGTCTGCGTGACGACGCCGACCTCGGTGGTGGTGAAGAACGACGCGATCCGTGTGAACGGGTTCAGCGGCTGATCGCCCGCCTGGTCGAGGGTGGCGGGCCAGTCGAGGCGGAGGCCCGCCGCCGTCGGCGCCAGCGACTCCTCGGTGTCGCCCGCGACGACCTTCACCGGCCGGGTCAGCCGCGGCTCGATGCCACCCCTGAGTTCCTTCTCGGCGGCCGCGCGGTCCATCCCGCCGACGTCGACTCCGGCGACGGTGACGCCGCGGGGGACGCTGCCCTGGGAGACCAGCACGTCGAGGGCATACACGACGACCAGCAGGCCGAACACGCCGCCGCCGATGAGGGCGGCCTTGCGATAGCTGCGACGGCGTTTCGGTGGCGCGGGCTCCTGCGGCGTGGCAGACTCCGCGAACCCGGGCGTGACGACCGGGAGAATGTCCGTCTGCTCGGCATGGGACTCGGGCCAGCGCGGTTCCTGCGGCAACTCTCCACCCTCCACGGTCCGGCGAGCACGCCGGACGTCGTGATCGAACATCCGGGCCTTCCACGCGTTCCGGACGTACGTTCAAGATACGGGGCGCGTTTTGTGGGCTTGCAACTCGCCCGGTTGGGTGAGCGGTCACTCCGTCGGGTGGTCACTGGGCGTCAGTTTCCGGGTTTTCATCACTCTGGCGAGAAAGTCGAAGTCACAGCCCTGGTCTGCTTGCGTGATGTGTTCGGCCCGCAACTCGCCGTAACCCCGTTCGGGTCCAGTGTGGACGCTCCAATTCGGACAGTTCAGTCTGGCATCTCAGATATGATTACCCGATGTCATCGATGCGCCTGCTGCTCATCGCCGACACGCATCTTCCGCCGCGGGCGAAGGTGTTGCCGGATCAGGTCTGGCGCGAGGTCGACGCGGCGGACGTCGTCGTCCACGCCGGCGACTGGGTCGAGGTCGCTCTGCTGGACGAACTCGAGGCCCGGAGCAAGCGGCTCATCGGGGTCTACGGCAACAACGACGGCGCGGAGCTGCGGGCGCGGCTTCCCGAGGTCGCGCGCGCCGAACTCGACGGCGTCCGCCTGGCGGTCGTCCACGAAACCGGCGGCAAGCAGGGGCGCGAGCGTCGCTGTGACGAGCTCTTCCCGGACACCGACGTCCTCGTTTTCGGGCACAGTCACATCCCTTGGGACACGGTCACGCCGAAGGGGCTGCGGCTGCTGAACCCCGGCTCGCCGACCGATCGGCGCCGTCAGCCGTTCTGCACGTATCAGACCGCCGAGATCCGCGACGGCGAGCTGTGCGACGTCGCTCTGCATGAGCTGCCTCTTCGCCGCTGACGGGGTAGACAGGTAGCCATGGAACCGGCGCAGGCGTTGAGGGAGATCGCGTTCCGGCTGGAGCGCGCGGGCGAGCCGACCTACCGGGTGCGGGCCTTCCGGCAGGCGGCCGCGGTGATCGCCAAGGTCAAGCCGGACGACCTGCGCAAACGTGCCGAGGCCGGGACGCTGACCGCGTTGCCGAATATCGGCAAGGCGACCGCGGCCGTCGTCGAAGACGTCCTCGCCGGGCGTCGTCCCGCGTACTTCGAGAAGCTCGGCGAGCCGAAGCTGCCCGACGGCGGTCCGATGCGGGCTGCGTTGCGCGGCGACTGCCACACCCATTCGGACTGGTCCGACGGCGGGAGCCCGATCGAGGAGATGGCCGAGGCCGCCCGCGCGCTCGGGCACGAATGGATGGTGCTGACGGATCACTCGCCGCGGTTGACCGTCGCCAACGGCCTCTCGCCCGAACGGCTGCGGCGGCAGATGGACGTCGTCGCGGAACTGAACGAGACGATGGCGCCGTTCCGGATCCTGCACGGCATCGAGGTCGACATCCATCTCGACGGCACGCTGGACCAAGAGGAAGACCTGCTGGAGCAACTGGACTTCGTCGTCGCGAGCGTGCATTCGAAACTGCGGATGCCCGCGAAGGAGATGACGCCGCGGATGCTCGCGGCCGTGCGGCATCCGCGGGTGCGGGTGCTGGGGCACTGCACCGGGCGGCTGGTGATGGGGGCGCGCGGGAAGCGGCCCGAATCGGAGTTCGACGCGGAGGCGGTGTTCACCGCGTGCCGGGACAACGGGGTCGCCGTCGAGATCAACTCGCGTCCCGAGCGCCGGGATCCGCCGACGCGGCTGCTGAACCTGGCCGTGGACCTGGGCTGCGAGTTCGCGATCGACAGTGACGCTCACGCGCCGGGCCAGCTGGACTGGCTGGTCTACGGCTGCGCGCGGGCCACCGAGCTGGGGATCGAGCCGGACCGGGTGATCAACACGCGGACCGCCGAGGACCTGCTGGCCTCGTGAGTGGCAAGGGCGGTTCTAACCGTCCTTGCCACTCACGAGGTGGAGCGTCAGTTGATCTCGAACGGGTCCCCGTAGACCTTCCACTTCAGCGGGGTGTGCAGGTCGAGGTTGCCCGCGTCGAGCCACACCAGCTGCGCGGTGTCGATCCGCGAGGTGTCCGCGTGCGCCTCTTCCTGCTTCATGACCACGCGCCGCGCGTCGAGGAACGCCCTGAGATACGCCGTTTCGTCGCCGCCCTGGGACGGCGGCCGGGCCGACTGGAGCGCGGTGGAGCGGATGCCGCCGAAGCTGTCCTGGCTGGTCCCCGGGCCGTGCATCACGATGGCGTCGTAATAGATGAACTGGCCCAGCGCGCCCAGACCGTCCGATTTCGCCTGATTCACCGACGGGTCGAAATAGACGCGGTCGCGTTCGCCGTTCTGCGCGGATTGGAAGTCGGAGCGCGCGGCGGCCTCCCGCCACGCGTTTTCGAAACCGCTGCCGAGGCCTTCGTGCGAATCGCTGCCGTCGACTTCGCGTAGTGCGGGGAGGTATTCCGCCAACGGGTTGTCGGGAACCGAATTCGTGTACCGCTCAACGAGATCGAGCATGTCGCCGGTGCCGGAACAGAACCCGATGATGCCGGCGGTGTACCCGCGTCCGTCGCCGATGTCCTCGATGTACTGATACTGCGCTTTCCATTCCAGTGAAGAGTTTTCCGCGCTGGAGACGATCTGCATCGCGATCTCCTTCTTCTCCGGCGAAGCGAGGTCGCCACCGGAGGCGAAGATCGACGACGTCGCCGGAGCGGGCTCGGCGGAGGCGAACGAGGAGATCGCGACCGGGCCGGAAACGGCGAGAGCGAGGACGGAGACCGCGCCGAGAGCGCGGCGCATCGCGGGCCGCAGGGCGTTACTCATGAAAGGTGTCCCTTTCCACAGAGAATTGTCATTTTCTGTCAGGGTGTTGCTGCGGCGTGCCGACACGATAACCACGGGTGACAGTTTCCGGCAAGGGGGTCGGGTGGTTAAAGATTCTTGCGCAGCAAAGCCGACCCCAGCGGGGTGAGGTGGTGCCGCACCGTGTTGCCGTGGCGCACGCTGAGCACGAGACCCGCTTCACGCAGCACGGTGGAGTGCTGACTCGCCGAGGACACGGAGATCCCGGCGCGGCGCGCGAGATCGCCGGTGCGCCCGCCGCCCGCGATCGTCTCCAGCACGGCGGCGCGGGTGTGCCCCAGCAGCGCGGACAGGGCGGAGCCCTGGTCATGGGGTGCCACGTCGGGAAGGTGTTGTTCGACGGGGTACACGAGCACCGGCACCTCGTCGTTCGCGACCAGGGTCACCCCGGTCCGCCAGCAGAAGAACGACGGGATGAGCAGCAGTCCCCGCCCGCCGAGGTGAAGGTCGTGGGATACCGGGTAGTCGACCTCGAGCACCGGCGCCTTCCACCGCATCGCGGAGGAGAGCCCGCGCAACAGCCCTTCGACGCCGTCGGAGAGAAGTACCTGTGCTTGCCTCGCCCGCTGACGCTCGAAGCACGCGAGGATGTCGTTCCACACCGGCTCGATCGCCGCACGGTGGTACGACCGGACCGCTCGCGCCAGCGCGCCGAGCGCGGCCGGGTTGGCATCGCCGAGGTCCCGCGCCCACGGCGTCGGTCGCCGGGATCGGGCCAGTGCCGCCAGATCCCGGCGCAACGCGAAGCGACGGGTGCCGCACAACAGTTCCAGCTGATCTTCGAGATCCTCGCCGGAAGGGGTGAGGAAATCGGGGAAGTACCCGCTGGGCGGGACCAAGGTCAGCAACGGGCCCGCCGCCTTCGGGAGCCGTCGGCGGACCGCGCACCGCCATTTCCGCACCGGCAGACCACCGTCACCACGCTGCAGCCGGTGCAGGCTCAGCGTCGTCTCCCACAGCGGATCCGGCCTCGCCGCGACCCTGACCCTGGCCAGATCCTCCCCGGAAAAATGTACGCGCAGCACAAGCTTCCCCCTCCCCGTCCCCCGAGGGAATTAATGCACGAACAGCGCGTCGTGGCGATGTTTCAGCCAGAACTAAAACTGCGACGGCCGCTTCGCCGGGCCTGACACGGTTCGTGGGGCAAGAGGAGCAAGACCACTGTTCGATCCGAGGGGATGATCATGAATTTCAAGAAGTTCGGCCTGGCCGCCACGGGTGCGGCGATGGCTTTCGGGTCGCTGTTCGCGGCCACGCCCGCCACGGCGGCACAGGATGCCGAGGCGGCGACCAAGAGTTGGCAGGTGAAGTGTCGGCAGGTGCAGTACAACGAATCGATCCCGGGAGGGTGGACCGAGTTCTGGGCCAGCTGCAGCGGGAACACCGTCACGATCACCGGCAAGGTGTACGACAGCGCGGCCGACAACCGCTGCATCGTGCTCAAGGTCTATTGGCCGAGCGAGAATCGCTGGGACTCCAGCCGGAAGGCCTGTCCCAAGAACACGAATCAGAAGATCACCTTCACCGGGCTCAAGGCGGCGAATGCGTGGGCGCACCTGTCCTCGGTCGCGGCGGGTAGCTGACCCTCGGTCACGCGTGAGGCAGGATCGTGAAGCGCAGGCCGGCGTCGCTCAGCCTGTCGATCAGCGCCTGCCCCATCGCGCTCGCCGTGGTCACCTGCCCGGCCGTCATGGGCAGCTCGTCCAGCGCCAGGCACAGGGCGGACTCGCCGAGCATCTTCGCGGTCTCGCCGTAGCCCGGATCGCCACCGGACACCTCGGTCACGACGCGCTCACCGCCACTCTCGGCATAGAACCGCACGGAGAACCACGACCGGGCCCGCCTGGCCTCGTCGGGCCCGCCGCCGGGCTTCAGCAGCTTCGACAGCGCCCGCCGCGCGGGCGGGATCTGGGCGGCGCCGAAGACGAGACCCATTCCGGCGGCACCGGCGGCCACCATCGGAAGCCGTTTGACCGCCGCGTAATGCCGGTAGGTGAAGTCGGGGCCGTACGCGGGGAGCGCGGCGGCGGAGCGTTCGACGATCATCGGGTCGATGGTCGGCAGCGGTACCGCCCAGAAACCGTCGGGGCTGCGATGCGGGGTGCCGAGCGGGGCACGCGCCCGGCGGCCCTCCGGTCGCGGTTCGGCCGCGGCGCGGTCCCGGGCGGCACGGAAACTCGAAGGCAGGCGGGAGAACGCGGTCAGCGCGGAAAGGAACGTGCCGCCCGACGGGAGCGCGCCCGCGCGCACGTAGCCGTCGATCCGGATCGGTTTCCCTTGGGGCAGATGGGAAACCGTGAAGAGGGCGCCGAGGTCGTGCGGGATGGAATCGAAACCGCACGCGTGCACAAGCCGTGCGCCCGTCTCGGCCGCGCGGGCGTGGTGGGCGACGTACATCCTGTCGACGAACTCGGGCTCGCCGCACAGATCGGCGTAGTCGGTCCCGGCATCGGCGCACGCGGCGACCAGCGGCTCTCCGTAATGGACATACGGGCCGACCGTGGTGGCGACGACCTTCGTGGACTCCGCGACCTTCCGCAGCGAGTCCACATCGGAGACGTCGGCCCGCAGCAGTGGTAAGGCGCCGAAGTCCGCGTTGAGCGAGAAAAGCTTTTCCCGCAACGCTTCCAGCTTGCCGGGATCGCGTCCGGCCAAGGCGAGGCGCAGGCCGGGTGGCGCGGTGCGCGCGAGGTACTCCGCTGTCAGTCCACCGGTGAACCCGGTGGCGCCGAACAGCACGACGTCGTGATCACGGCCGGTGGGCATGGCGTCACCCTACCGCCGGTCACCGCCTGTCGCCGGTGTAGACGACCGCGGCCCCCACCGCGTCCACCCCCGAGATCAGCTCGGCGAGTGCCCTCGGGAGCTCCCGGTGCGTGGCCTCGGCCCAGGCCCGCAGGCCGGCGCGGTCGAGTTCCGGTTCGCAGAGATCGTCGAGACCGATGGTCCAGGCCAGCAGGGCCAGGCAGACCGAATGCGGATCCGGCCGGTCGGTACCGAGTACCGCGGCCCTCGCCTTGCTGCGCGCGGCCGTCGACATCAGTAGATCCCGCGGCGGGTACCGGTGATTTTTTCGCATGAGCACGCGGTCGGTCTCGCGGTTGATCACTCCCGCGGTGAGCAGATTGTTCGCGACCGTTTCCCCGAGATCCTGGCGGAGGTGGTCGACCCATTCCCGGACGGTGTGCCACTCGCGCTCGCCGAGGATTTCCGAGAACACCCGATCCAGTGCGGGATGGGCGAGGCCCCGCCGCGACAGTGGCCGGATTCGCTTGCGTTCCACGGTGATCCGCTCGGCGAGGAGGAGATCGCAGAGCGCGGAACCGGCCATTCCGATGCCGAGTCCCGTGCGGCGCAGCGCGGGTTTTCCGGTGAACTCGTCGTGGGCGAGGAAGAACAGGGAATCGACCAACGTCAGCCGACGCATGAATGGCACGCCCTCCGGCGTTGTAGTGCGGGACGGCCAAAGTAGCGGTAGGCGGTGGACCACTGCGACCCGAGGTCCGTTTTTAGCCTGAACGGACGTACCTAGCCGGGTTGACCGGCCCTAGGGTGGGATGGCTTTGACAAGATCAAGAACGCGGATCGAACGCGTTCGCAGCCAAACCGACGTCCGGGGGGACGGGTTCATGGGTACGCACAGACCGCGGCGCGGTCTCGGACATCGGCGGCTCGGAGCCGCCCAGATCGTCTTCTTCGTGGTGGCGGCGGCGGGTCCGCTGTTCGCCATCGCGGGCGGGGTCCCGACGAACTACGCGGTCACCGGCAGTGTCGGTGTCCCGCTGTCGTTTCTCCTGCTCGCTCCGATCCTGGGGCTGTTCGCGGTGGGGTACGCGGCGATGAGCCGCTACATCACCAACGCGGGCGCCTTCTACCCCTACGTCGCCAACGGGGTCGGCAAATCCACCGGCGCCGGGATCGCGTTCGTCACGCTGATCAGCTACAACGCCATCCAGATCAGCATCTACGGCCTCTTCGGCTGGTCGGTGTCGACCTGGCTCGGCACGCTCACCGGGTCACCGCCGCCGTGGTGGCTGTGCGCGCTGGTGATGGTGGCGGTCGTCGGCGCGCTCGGTGTCCTGCGGGTCGATCTCAACGCCAAGGTGCTCGGGGTGGCGTTGTGCCTCGAGGTCGCCGTCGTCGCGATCGTCGACATCGCGTTGTTCGCGAATCCCGCGGGCGGAAGCGTTTCCTGGGTGCCGCTGGAGCCGTCCAGCCTGTTCACCACCGGTGTGGGCGCGGTGTTCGCGTTCTCCGCCGCCGCGTTCATCGGTTTCGAGGGCGCGGCGACCTACGGCGAGGAGACGCGCGAACCCAGCCGCACGGTCGGCCGGGCGACGTTCGCCGCGATCGGCCTCACGGCGGTGCTCTACGTCGTTTCGTCGCTCGCGCTGGCCGTGGGTGCCGGACCCGACGTCATCGTGACCACCGCGGCCGCGCAGGGCCCGGATCTGCTGTTCAACCTGGCGGGCCGGCATCTCGGCGGCACGTTCTCCGACATCGCGTATACGCTTTTCGTGACCGGCCAATGCGCGGCGCTGCTGAGCTTCCACAACGCCGTCGCGCGGTACTTCTTCGCGCTGGGCCGGGAAGGGCTGCTGCCGCGCTCGCTGGCCAAGACCAGCAAGCGCACCGGCGCCCCGGTGGCCGGTTCGCTCACGCAGACCGCGCTCGGGCTGGTGGTGGTGTCGTTGTTCGCGATCGCGCAGCGCGACCCGGTGACGGAACTGTTCACGTGGCTCGGCGCGACGGCGTCGACCGGTGTCGTGGTGATCATGATCGCCGTCTCGCTTTCGGTGATCGGCTTTTTCAAACGGCGCCGCGACGCCGAAAACGCCTGGCGCCGCTGGATCGCGCCGGGGCTGGCGATCCTCGCGTTGTCGTCCGTCCTCGGGCTGATCCTGATCAACTTCGATCTGCTGCTCGGTCCGGCGGGGACCTTCCTGTTGCGCTGGGGTCTGCCCGGCCTGATCGTCCTCGCGGCGTTGGTGGGTTTCCTGCGTGCGGAAGTGCTGCGGACAAGGGATCCCGAGACGTACGCCGCGATCGGCGGCCCGCTCGAAGACGAGGAAGAACCCTCCCGGTTGAGGTCCGGACGATGATCGTGCGCGCCGCCGAACCGTCCGAAATGGACATCGTGGTCGATGTGCTGTCCGAGGCCTTCCACGAAGACCCGGTCAGCGTGTGGGTCTTTCCCGGCGACGAGCGCCGCGCGGTGGCGCTGCCGATCTTCCATCGCGCGATCGTGCGCGGGGCGCTGGCCGCGGGCGGCCACGTCGACGTCACCGGCGACCTGTCCGCCGCCGTCCTCTGGAGGCCCGGCGGCGAGGAGGACATGGACGGCGACGCGTTCGCCGGGCTCACCGGGGAAGAACTGGGCAGGCTCGCCGCGTTGTCCGAGTTGATGGAGAAGCACGCTCCCGGCGGCGAGTACCACCACGCGCAGTTCATCGGCGTCCGCAAGAGCGCTCAGCGCCGGGGGATCGGCGCACGGCTCCTGCGGCACGGATTCGACCGCAACGGCGCGGTGCCCGCGTACCTGGAGGCCAGCAGCCCGGAGAGCGCGAACCTGTACCGGCGGCTGGGTTTCCGTGATCACGACGGGGCTTTCTCGGTCGAGGGCGGGCCGCCGATGCTGCCCATGTGGCGGGCCCCGTGACAGATCTCTCGTCGATTTGTCTATAAAGGACTGGTAAAGTGGCGGTCAGATGACGACGAACGGTGCCCCCGCCCCACGGCACCGTTCCGTCTTCTTTCTGCTGATCTTGCTCGTCTTCGCCTTCGTCACGCCCACCGTTCCCCACGGGCACGGCCGCGTGGCGAAGGAAGACCCCGTCGCCGTCTTCGCGACCCATCCTCTGCCCGCCTTCCACGGCGGCCAAGCCGTTCCGCTCGCCGACGTGCCCGCCGAGACGGCGACCGTCGAGCTCCTCGATGCCGGACCCGCCCCTGAGCAGGGCGAATCCGTCGTCATCAGCCGTGCGGTGCCCCAGGCGCCCGCACGCGCACCTCCGCGCTGATCCGGTCCTCACAACCGCATCAGCCACCATCGGAGGTCTCCATGAGTTCCGGTCATGCCTTGCTGGCCGTCGGCGGGGCGTTCCTCGCCGCCGGTGTCATCGCCAGAGCCGGCGCCCGCATCGGGCTGCCCACCATCCCCCTGTTCATGCTGGCCGGATTCGTCTTCGGCCCCAACACCCCAGGACTGTCCCTTGTGGACGATCCGAGTGAGCTCGGTGTGCTCGCCGGCCTCGGTCTCGTCTTCCTCCTGTTCTACCTCGGCCTCGAGTTCTCCCTCGACGACCTCGCCAAAGGCGGGCGCAAACTCGTCTGGTCCGGGCTGATCTACCTGATCCTCAACATCGGCGGCGGGCTCGCCTTCGGCTTCCTGCTCGGCTGGGGGACCAGGGAAGCGCTGGTCATCGCCGGTGCCATCGGGATCTCGTCGTCCGCGATCGTCACCAAGCTCCTGCTCGAAGCGCGCCGGATGAACAACCCCGAATCCCGGCTGATCATGGGCATCATCGTGATCGAGGACCTGTTCCTCGCGCTGTACCTCGCGTTGCTGCAGCCGGTGCTGTCCGGTGCCGGGACGTTCGGCTCGGCCGCGGCCGACTTCGGCAAGGCCTTCGCGTTCCTGATCGTGATGGCCGCGCTCGCCCGCTGGGGCGGCCGCGTGGTGTCGAAGCTGTTCGGTTCGGCCGACGACGAGCTCCTGACCGTCTGCTTCGTCGGTGTCGCCGTCATGGGCGCCGCCGTGGCCGAAGAGGTCGGGGTGTCCGACGCCATCGGCGCGTTCATGGTCGGCATGATGCTCGGCGGCTCCAAGGTCGCGCCGCGCATCCACAAGCTGGTGCTTCCGCTGCGGGACGCGTTCGGCGCGCTGTTCTTCTTCATCTTCGGGCTCAGCATCGACCCGAACGCGGTCGGTTCGGTGGTCGTGCCGGTGCTGATCGCGGTGGCGCTGACGATCGTGCTGAATCTCGGTGCGGGCGCGCTGGCCGCGCGGCTGCACGGGTTCGACCGCCAGGCCGGGGTGAACATCGGGCTGACCGTGCTCACCCGTGGCGAGTTCTCGCTGGTGCTCGCCGCGATGGCGACCGCGGCCGGGCTGGATTCGCGGGTCGCGCCGTTCGTCGCGGGCTACGTCCTCCTGCTGGCCGTGATCGGTCCAGTCGCGGTCATCCGCTCCGAGAAACTCACCTGGTTGCTACCGGCGAGTATCGTCCGGAGGGGTTCGACCCGCCGAGGCCGCGAAGAGGTGGCACGGGCGACGTGACGAGGAGGCCTGGGTGACCGAACGGTTCGGCGGCTACCAGAACGAGATCTACCTGCAGGGGCTCGGCGGGATCTTCCCGCCGTGCTCCACCGACGCCACGAAGCTGGAGGACTCGGCGCGGGAGATCCTGGAGCCCGGGCCGTTCTGGTACGTCGCGGGCTCGGCCGGTTCGGGTGCCACCGCGCGCGCCAACCGCGAGGCGTTCGACCGCTGGCGCCTGGTGCCCCGGATGATGACCGGTTCGACCGACCGCGACCTGTCGACGACGGTCCTGGGGACCAGCCTGCCGGCGCCGGTGCTGTTGGCGCCGGTCGGCGTCCAGTCGATCGTGCACGAGGGCGCGGAACCGGCGGCCGCCCGCGCGGCGGCGTCGGTCGGCCTGCCCTACATCATGTCGACGGCGTCCTCGACGAGCATCGAGGACGTCGCCGAGGCCGGCGGTGACGGGCCGCGCTGGTTCCAGCTGTACTGGCCGACCGACAACGACGTCTGCGCGAGCATCCTGGCGCGGGCGAAGGCCGCGGGGTTCACCACGCTCGTGGTCACGCTCGACACCTGGACCCTCGCGTGGCGCCCGAACGACCTCGACCACGCGTACCTGCCGTTCATCAAGGGCGAGGGCCTCGGTGTCCCGCTGAGCGACCCGGTGTTCCGAGGTCTCCTGGAGAAGACGCCCGAAGAGGACGCGCCCACCGCGATCCTGCGGTGGATCTCGATGATCACCGGCAGCGATCTCACCTGGGACCGGCTGCCGTTCCTGCGCGAGCACTGGGACGGCCCGATCGTGCTCAAGGGCATCCAGCACCCCGACGACGCGCGCCGCGCCGTCGAAGCGGGGATGGACGGGATCGTCGTGTCCAACCACGGCGGACGCCAGGTCGACGGCGCCGTCGGCTCGCTCGACGTGCTCCCGGAGATCGTGGCCGCGGTCGGCGACCGGCTCGAGGTGCTGTTCGACTCCGGCATCCGCACCGGCGCCGACATCGCCAAGGCGCTCGCGCTCGGGGCGAAGGCCGTCCTGGTCGGACGGCCGTGGGTGTACGGGCTCGCGCACGCGGGGGAGGAGGGCGTCCGGCACGTGCTGCGGAGCCTGCTCGCGGACCTCGACCTGACCATGGGCCTGTCCGGTCACCGCACCCTCGCCGACCTCACCCCCGCCTCCCTCACGCGCTCCTGACCCCCGCGTTTCGTCCTCTAGTTGCGGTAGTTGGTGGCACGAACTACCGCAACTAGAGGACGACTTGCGGGGGGTGGTGGTGACGTGGGGGATATTCGGAAGCCGTGATCGTCACGCACGGCTATCCTGGTGCCGGTCATGGCTTCTCAGAGCACCCCATCCCGCAGCCCTTCCCCGCTCGGAGCCCTGCGCGCTCGCCTGCCCGAACTCATGTCGCGCGACGAGCACCGCCTCCGGCGCCGGCTCGACGGTGCCCGGAAAACGCGGAACGCCGAGGACCTCGCCGCCCGGATCGAGGCCGACATCGAGGCCGCGGAACTGCGGGTCACCCGCCGCCGCGACGGCGTCCCGAAGATCTCGTTCCCCGAAGAGCTGCCCGTCAGCCAGCGCAAGGACGAGATCGCCGCCGCCATCCGCGACCACCAGGTGGTGATCGTCGCCGGCGAGACCGGGTCCGGGAAGACGACCCAGCTGCCGAAGATCTGTCTCGAACTCGGCCGCGGGATCCGGGGCCAGATCGGGCACACGCAGCCGAGACGGCTGGCCGCGCGCACGGTCGCCGACCGCATCGCCTCGGAGCTGAACACCGAACTCGGCGAGGCCGTCGGCTACAAGGTCCGGTTCACCGACCAGTCCGGTCAGGACACGCTGGTCAAGCTGATGACCGACGGCATCCTGCTCGCCGAGATCCAGACCGACCGGATGCTGCGGCAGTACGACACGCTGATCATCGACGAGGCGCACGAGCGCAGCCTCAACATCGACTTCATCCTCGGCTACGTCAAACAGCTTCTGCCGCGCCGCCCCGACCTCAAGGTGATCATCACCTCGGCGACGATCGACCCGGAGCGGTTCTCCCAGCACTTCGGCGACGCGCCGATCGTCGAGGTCTCCGGCCGGACGTATCCGGTCGAGGTCCGCTACCGGCCGATCATCGACCCCGACGACCCGGACGCCGATCAGGACCGCGACCAGACGCAGGCCATCTGCGACGCCGTCGACGAACTCCAGCACGAGGGCCCCGGCGACATCCTGGTGTTCCTCTCCGGGGAGCGGGAAATCCGGGACGCGGCGGACGCCTTGTCCAAACAGGACCTCAGGAACACCGAGATCCTCCCGCTGTACGCCCGGCTTTCGTCGTCGGACCAGCATCGAGTGTTCCAGCGCCACACCGGGCGCCGCGTCGTGCTCGCCACCAACGTCGCCGAGACGTCGCTGACCGTGCCGGGCATCAAGTACGTCGTCGACCCGGGCACCGCCCGGATCTCGCGCTACAGCCATCGCACCAAGGTGCAGCGCCTGCCGATCGAGCCTGTCTCGCAGGCGTCGGCGAACCAGCGCAAGGGCCGGTGCGGGCGTACCTCCGACGGTATCTGTATCCGCCTGTACTCCGAAGACGATTTCGACGCCCGGCCCGAGTTCACCGATCCGGAGATCCTGCGGACCAACCTCGCGTCGGTCATCCTGCAGATGACCTCGCTCGGCCTCGGCGACATCGCGGCGTTCCCGTTCGTGGAGCCGCCGGATCGCCGCCAGGTCACCGACGGCGTCCAGTTGCTGCAGGAACTCGGCGCCTTCGACATGAGCGACGGCAAGAAGCTCACCGAAACCGGCCGCAAGCTCGCTCTGCTCCCGGTCGACCCGCGGATGGCGCGGATGGTCCTGGAGGCCTCACGCAACGGCTGTGTCCGCGAAGTGATGATCATCGCCGCCGCACTGTCCATTCAGGACCCCCGTGAGCGGCCGGCGGAGAAGCAGCAGGCGGCGGACGAGCAGCACGCGCGGTTCGCCGACAAGACGTCCGACTTCCTGGCGTACCTGAACCTGTGGGAGTACGTCAGCGAGCAGCAGAAGGCTTTGTCCACCAACCAGTTCCGCCGGTTGTGCCGCAACGAGTACCTGAACTACCTGCGCATCCGCGAATGGCAGGACATCTTCAGCCAGCTGCGTCAGCTGGCCAAACCGCTCGGCATCACCCTCGAGACCACCGGCCCGGCCGATCCGCAACGTGTGCACACGTCGCTGATCGCCGGGCTGTTGTCGCATGTGGGGCTCAAGGATCCGGCCAAGGGCGACTACCTCGGCGCGCGCGGGGCGCGGTTCTCGGTGTTCCCGGGTTCGGCGCTGTTCAAGAAGCAGCCGCGGTTCGTGATGTCGGCCGAACTGGTCGAGACTTCGCGCCTGTGGGGCCGGGTCAACGCGCGGATCGAACCGGAATGGGTCGAGCCGCTCGCCGGGCACGTGGTGAAGCGGAACTACTCCGAGCCGCACTGGGAGCGCAAGCAGGGCGCGGTGATGGCGCTGGAGAAGGTGACGCTGTACGGCGTCCCGCTGGTCGCCGACCGCCGCGTCAACTACGGCCGGATCGACCCGGAGATGAGCCGCGAGCTGTTCATCCGGCACGCGCTGGTGGAGGGCGACTGGGAGACCAGGCACCACTTCTTCCGCGAGAACCGCGCGCTGCTCGACGAGGTCGAGGACCTGGAGAACCGGGCCCGCCGCCGCGACATCCTGGTCGACGACGAGACGCTGTTCGAGTTCTACGAGCAGCGCGTCCCGGCGGACGTCGTCTCCGCGCGGCATTTCGACAGCTGGTGGAAGAAGGCGCGGCACACCGAGCCCGATCTGCTGAGCTTCGAGAAGACGATGCTCATCAACGAGACCGCGGGTGGCGTGCGCGAGGCCGACTACCCCGACTTCTGGACCCAGGGCACGCAGACCTTCAAGCTCACGTACCAGTTCGAGCCGGGCGCGGACGCGGACGGGGTCACCGTGCACATCCCGCTGCCGGTGCTGAACCAGGTCACCCCGGACGGCTTCGACTGGCAGGTCCCCGGCCTGCGCGAAGAACTGGTGACGCAGCTGATCAAGTCGCTGCCCAAGGCGATCCGGCGCAACTTCGTGCCGGCGCCCGATCACGCGAAACTGGTGCTGTCCCGGGTCGGCCCGGCCGACGGGCCGCTGCTGCACGCCGCCGCCGACGAGCTGGAGGCCTTGCGCGGGGTGGTGATCCCCGACGACGCCTGGCAGCTGTCGGCGGTACCCGAGCACCTGAAGATGACCTTCCGCGTGGTCGACGTCCGCGGGAAGAAGGTGTCCGAAGGCAAGGACATCGAGGCTCTCAAACGGGACTTGAGCGGCCAGGTGCGCGCGACGATCTCCAAGGCCGCCGACAGCATCGAGCGCCAAGGCCTGACGACACCCGCGTTCGGCGAACTGCCGAAGGTGTTCGCGAGCAAGCAGCGCGGGCACGACGTCAAGGCGTATCCGGCGCTGGTCGACGAAGGCGGCACCGTGGCGGTGCGGCTGCTGGACACGCCGGGTCAGCAGGAACAGTCGATGTGGGCGGGTACGCGGCGGATGCTGCGGCTGAACCTGCCGTCACCGATGAAGTTCATCACCCGCAACCTGGGCAATTCGTCGAAGCTCGTGCTGAACCGGAACCCGCACGGTTCGGTGGCGGCGTTGCTCGAAGACTGTGTCGACTGCGCCGTCGACGAACTGGTGGCCGGCAACGGCGGCCCGCGCTGGGACGAGGCCGGTTTCGCCGTCCTGCAGGAAAAAGTGCGCGCCGGGCTGAACGCCGGGGTGCTCGACGTGCTGACCAACGTCGAAAAGATCCTGCGCGCGGCGAACGACGTCGAAACACGGCTGGCCGACACCCGCGGCCCGGCGGATTCGCTCGCGGACATCCGGGCGCAGCTGGACGGTCTGGTGCACAAGGGTTTCGTCACCGAAACCGGGCAGAGCAGGCTCAAGCACGTCGTCCGGTACCTGCGCGGGATCGAACGGCGGCTGGAGAAACTCCCGACCGAGCCGACCCGCGACATCCAGCGCACCGGCGACATCGCGTGGCTCCGGAACGAGTATCAAACCGCACTCGACGCGGTGCCGCCGGGGACGTCGTCACCCGCGCTGCGGGAGATCCGGTGGATGATCGAGGAACTGCGGGTCAGCTTCTTCGCCCAGACACTCGGGACGGCTCATCCGGTCTCGCTGAAGCGGGTCATCAAGGCACTGGACGACGCCGCCACCTGATCACGCCAGGGGCTGAAGGGGCCTTTCCCCGCATGTGACGCGGTGAAGGACGCTTTCACTGCACAGGACGCGGGGAAAGTCCCCTTCAACTCACTTGACGATCAGGGTCATGGTCGCGGCAGACGCGGAGAGCATGGCGGCGAAAGCCGAGAAGGTGGCAGCCTGGCCGCCGACGCTGCTGAACACTCGTTTCGTCAACTTGCTCCAGTACTGCTGCTTGATCGCCATCGTGAGTTTCTGCCATTTGTGTTGTCGAATATGGCAACCGAGAAGGATTCCGTAGGCGTTGTTGCGGCAGGGCTTGTCATTCCGTGTTTCGGCGCAGCACCACATCGGCGCTTGGAACAAGCAGTAGAGCACTACGAACCCGGAAAGGATCGCGATCGCGCCGAGGCCGATGGAAGGGATGAACCAGAAGCACGCCACGGCGGTCAGCAGAAGATATCCCCAGAGACTCGCCAGCTTCTTCTTCGTCGTCCGTTTCGCCATTCGTCGGAACTTACCCAGTGATCGGTGTCGATCGATAGCGCTGGCCGGTCTATTTCGTCCTGCCGATCAGACTGCCACGGTCTACTGAAAGTGATGAATCCGATAACGATAGGGTCGGTTCGTGCTCTATGTGGTCATTGGGCAAGTTGTGGATTCGTGGGTCGTGGGGGGGGGGTTTGGGTTGGAACCCAAAAAAAAACCCCCCACCAACAGGCCCACACCATCCCCCCCCCCAAAAAGTCCCCCCACCCCGCCTCCTCTTTTCTGTTTTTCTCT
>NZ_JBVILA010000010.1:170826-252303 GCF_055580625.1 Amycolatopsis sp. NPDC031561
TCTTGGTTGGGTCGTGGGGGGGGGGGGGGGTTGGTGGTGTGGGGGTGTCTTGTGGGGGAAAACCCAAAACCCCCCCCCACGACCACGGTGACCCACTCGGTACCGCACTAGGACAGTCGCCGCAATTAGTCCTCTAGTTGCGGTTTACTTCGCGTCCGCGTAGGTGTCCACGGCGGCGATGTGCAACGGGAACCGGACCGGGCAGGCCTCCCCGAACAGCATCCGTGCCGCCTCCGTCATGCTGTCCACAATGGACTGCGAGACCTCGTCGGCGAACTCGGCGGGGGTGTGCACCAGGACCTCGTCGTGCTGGAAGAACACCAGATGCGCGGGGGAGGGGAGCTTGCCCCGCAGGGTCGCCAGCAGGACCGCGGTCATGTCCGCCGCGCTCGCCTGCACGACGAAGTTGCGGGTGAACCGGCCCCAGTTGCGGGACGCCTGGCGGGCCTTGAGCTCTCCGGCCTCGTCGTCCGCGACACCGCCGGTCAGCGCGCGCCAGGCCTCCGACGGCGCGGGCGACGTGCGACCGAGCCGGGAGCGGACGCGCTCGCCGCGTTCCCCGGCCTGCGCGGCACGCTCCACATAGGACACCGCGTCCGGAAACCTGGTCCGCAGCAACGCCAGCAGCGGCCCCGCCTCACCGGACGTCCCGCCGTACATCGCCGAAAGCATCGCGATCTTCGCCCGGTCGCGGTCGTCACGGTCGTCCCAGGCGGGCACCGGGACGCGGCGGACCCCGGAGAACATCGCCTCGGCGAGGCTCGCGTACAGATCCGTGGCCGCGGCGACGTCGGCCAGCTTGCGGTCCCCGGACAACGCCGTCAGCACCCGCGGCTCCAGTTGCGCGGCGTCGGCGACCACCAGTTTCCAGCCCGGATCGGCCCGGACGCAGGTCCGCAGGACCTTCGGGATCTGCAGCGCGCCGCCACCCCGGCTCGCCCAGCGTCCGGAGACGACGCCGCCGACGATGTAGTGCGGGCGGAACCGGCCGTCGTGCACCCACTCGTCGAGCCAGGTCCAGCCGTTGGCCGAATGCAGCCGCGCGAGTTCCTTGTACTCCAGCAGCGGCGGGACGGCGGGGTGGTCGATGTCGCGCAGCAGGTACTTCCTGGCCGAGGTGACCTCGATGCCCTCGCGCCCGAGCGCCCGGACGACGCTGGCCGGGGCGTCCGGATTGACCGGACGCCCGCCGAACGCGTCGCTGATCCGCGCCGCCAGCTCGACCAGCCGCTTCGGCCGCTGCCCGGCCGGGACGCGCGGCCCGAGCTGATCGGCGAGCAGTTCGAGATGCAGGTCCGCCCGCCATGGCAGCCCGTCGGCCGACATCTCCGCGGCCGCCAGCGCGCTCGCCGACTCCGCCGCGAACAGCAGGCGGAGCCGCTCCGGATGATCGGTGACCGCGACTCGCTTTTCCTGCTCGGCCAGCACCCGGCGGGCCGCGTCGATGACGGTGACGCCGGACGGCAGCCGGGGGCCGCGCGTCTCGAACAGCGTCGGCTGGTCGTCCTCGGCCCAGAGGGGCGGCTCGTCGGCGGGCGCCTCCTGGCCGTTCGCCCTGGCCAGCGCGCCGTGCAGGCTCCGCGACTCCTGCGGCCTGCCCTCGTGCGCCAGCAGCAGGCCCTCGGTCAGCGTCAGGTCGTGACACCGCCGCACCCGGACGCCTGCCTTGATCAACGCCGGATACGTCCGTTCGACCGACGGGAACACCCAGCGTGGCGCGTGCTCCGCCTCCAGGCGCCGCACCTCGTCGACGAACTCCGCAAGCTTCAGGCCCCGCGGCGCTTCCCCGGAAATCGAGATCGCGAAGTCGCCATCTTCTTCTTGACCTGCGAACGCTTGCACGTTGCCATTGTGCTAGTTGCCACCGACATTTCTGTCACCAGCACGCTAGTGCGCCTGCGCTACCGGTCGGCTACTGTCGAGTAGCAACCCATACCGCCGGTACGTGAAGGCGGAATGGCGTCTCGCCGCAGCAGCAACGGAGGTGCCCGGATGAGAAACCCCACCGGCCTCGCCACCCTGGTGGCGGGCAAGGTGACCGAGACCGTGCGGAGCATCGACGTGATGCGCCAAGCGGGCCTGCTCCCGATCCCGCGGGTCGACGAGGGCCTGCGTTCGCTGGTCATGGTGCGGAAGTGGGGTCCGTTCGCCGGCGCGAACATGATCGCCGCCCGCCGGGACCCGACCGCGACCGGCATCATCGACGAACTCGGCCCGCTGACCTTCAAGCAGCTCGACACCCAGTCGAACGCGCTGGCCAGGGCATGGGCCGAGCGTGGCCTCGGACCGGGCTCGGTGATCGCCGCGTTGTGCCGCGACCACCGCGGTCTCGTGCTGACGATGCTCGCCTCCGGCAAACTCGGCGCGAAGCTGCTGCTGATGAACACCGGGTTCGCCAAACCGCAGCTCGCGGACGTCTCGAAGCGCGAAGGTGTCACGGCGCTCGTCTACGACCAGGAGTTCACCGACCTGCTGGACGCGGTCGAGGGCGAGGTCGACCACTACCTCGCGTGGGTCGACTCGGACACCGTGCGCCCACGCGACATCCCGGTCGTCACCGAACTGGTCGCCAGTACCGACGACCGCCCGTGGCCCGCGCCCGCCAAACCGGGTGGTTTCATCCTCCTGACCAGCGGCACCACCGGGACACCGAAGGGCGCGCCGCGGCCGCACACCTCGGCGCTCGCCTCCGCGCAGTTCCTCGACCGCATCCCGCTGCGGACCGGCGAGGCGACCTACATGGGCGCGCCGCTGTTCCACGGCACCGGGTTGTCGCAGTTCATCCTGTCCTTCGCGCTCGGCTCGAAGGTCGTCATGCGGCGCAAGTTCGTGCCGGAGGAGACGCTGCGCGGGGTCGCGGAGAACCGCTGCACGACGCTGGTCCTCGTGCCGACGATGCTGCAGCGGATCGTCGATCTGCCCGAAGAGATCCGCGCCAAGTACGACACCTCGTGCCTGCGGATCATCTTCGTCGCGGGTTCCGCGCTGTCCCCGGACCTCGGGAACCGCGCGACAGCCGCGTTCGGCGACGTCGTGCACAACCTCTACGGCTCGACGGAGGTCGCCGTCGCGACCGTCGCGACGCCGGAGGACTGGCGCAAGGCACCCGGCACGGTCGGCCGCGCGCCGGTGGGCTGCAAGGTCGCGCTGTACGACGAGAAGGGCGGCAAGATCACCGAGCCGCATGTCACCGGCCGGGTGTTCGTCGGCAGCGGGCTGAGCTTCCAGGGCTACACGGACGGGCGGCACAAGGAGATCATCGACGGTCTCCTCTCCAGCGGCGACGTCGGCCATTTCGACGAGGACGGCTTGCTGTTCATCGACGGCCGCGACGACGAGATGATCGTCTCCGGCGGCGAGAACGTGTTCCCGATCGAGGTGGAGAACCTCCTGGTCGAACGCGAGGACGTCCTCGAAGCCGCGGTGGTCGGTGTCGAGGATCCCGAGTTCGGGCAGCGGCTCAAGGCGTTCGTGGTGCGGGCCGACAAGTCGGATCTGGACGTCGACGGGGTGCGTGAGTACGTCAAGGCCAACCTCGCCCGGTACAAGGTGCCGCGCGACGTGGAGTTCCTCGACGAGCTACCGCGCAACGCGACCGGGAAGGTATTGCGCAACAAGCTGCACTAGTACTCCCAGTCGATGCCGAAGACGCCGGGACCGAAGTCGAGTGCGACGGCGTGGACGCCGTTGTTCTGATCGAGCTTCAGGTCCCGGCGGTCCAAGGGAGACGTCCCTTGCCTCAGGCCCGAGGCACTTGTTCCCGCCGAGGGCCCATGTGCGCTGTATTGCCAGCACTTCGTCGGGATGGTGTCCGGGTCGAACCGGATCTCCAGCAGGTACTCCCGGACCGGACGCCGGAACTCGCGGTAATGCGTGTTCCGGCATTCCGGGTACGGCGGGCCGGGGTTCGTCAGGGAGTACTCGATCAGGTGCGTCTCGCCGCGGTCGATGGGCCGGTCGAAGAGCAGTTCGGCCACCGTGAGCCCGTGCTCGTCGTCGACCTCGGCGCGGCCGACGTGGCAGTTGCGCAGCGTGTTCAGCACCGGCGGCCCGGCTTCCGGATCGCCCTGGGCGTAGACCAGCAGCCAGCGATCCTGCCCGTCCGCGCCCGCCTGGAACACCGCCCGCGCGGTCACCGCGCGTTGCCCGCCGTCCGCGGCGATCTCGCACAGGTCGTGCAGGCCGACCAGTTTCAGCTGATGGTGTTGTTCGAGCGCGTTGGGAGCGCCGACCTTCTCCAAGAGCGCCTGAAGCGCTTCGAGCGGGAAGGTCAACGGCTGTTCGGTGGTGGCCCGGCTGCGGCGTGACGACGCCCCCCGTGGCCGCGGCGGCGGCAGTAGGCTGAGCAGCGAACCGGCGGGAATCGCCAGGACCTCTTCGAGGACCCGGACCGCGGACAGCGAACTCTGTCGCTCCGGCTGGCGTTTGCCGGACTGCCAGTAACTCAACGCGGTGACGCTGACCGACGCGCCTCGGGCCAGGAGCCGGGCTTGGATCCGGTCGAGACTCAGGCCGCTGGTGGCGATGGCCGACCGCAACGCCGTGGCGAACGCGGTCCGCGGCTCTTCATCGTCCGTGGTCACTCGATCCGCCGTGCTCCCCGCCACCATATGCCGCCCGACCGCCCCCGCCTGCCGCTTCTTGACACCGTCGGAGTTGATAACAACGCGAATAACTTTAACAGTCTGGGGTAACACTCCAGGGGCGCCTTCTGCCAGGCGAAAACGCCTTTCCGGACGAGCGCCGTTAGTCCTTATGGCCTAGTACTGGTAACTGTGAATCATTGCCGGGCACCTGGCGAACCGGTTTGCATGGCTGCAGCAACGATCATCCTCCCGGGTGATCCGCACGGCGCGGCAGGAAGGGAACCAGTGAGCAAGTCCCGGAAGAACCTGAAGTCCCGAAAGACCCGTAGCGGTTTGGTGGCGGGAGTCGCCCTCGCCGGTGTGACCGCGGCGGTCGCCACGTTCGGTGCGGGTGCGGCCAACGCCGACCAGCAGGGCGAGATCCGCGGCGCCGGTGCGGCCAACGCGGTCGGCGGCAGCTACATCGTCGTCCTCAAGCCCACCGCGGTCGGCCAGGGCGTGGCCGCGGCGAGCGAGATCACCGCGAACGTCGCCTCCAAGGCACAGGGCCTCACCGGTCAGTACGGCACCACGCTTTCCCGCACCTACGGCTCGGCGCTGAACGGCTTCTCGATCAAGGCCGACGAGGCCGCCGCGAAGCGTCTCGCCGCCGACCCGCAGGTCGCGTACGTCGTCCAGAACAAGACGTTCAAGATCAGCGAGACCCAGGACAACCCGCCGTCGTGGGGGCTCGACCGCGTCGACCAGGCGGACCTGCCGCTCGACAACAAGTACACGTACCCGACGAAGGCCGACAACGTCACCGCCTACGTCATCGACACCGGTGTCCGCGGCTCGCACAAGGACTTCGGTGACCGCGCGACCGGCGGCAAGGACTTCGTCGACAACGACGACACCCCCAACGACGAGCACGGTCACGGCACGCACGTCGCCGGCACCATCGGCGGCACGGACCACGGTCTGGCCAAGGGCGCCAAGATCGTCGGCGTCCGGGTGCTGGACGCCAACGGCAGCGGCACCACCGAGGGTGTCGTCGCCGGTGTCGACTGGGTCGCGGCGAACGCCAAGGGCCCGTCGGTCGCCAACATGAGCCTGGGCGGTGGCGCGGACGACGCCCTGGACGAGGCGGTCAAGGGAGCCATCGGCAAGGGCGTGACCTTCGCGCTCGCGGCGGGCAACGAGTCCTCCGACGCCGGCACCACCTCCCCGGCCCGCGTCAAGGAGGCCATCACGGTGGCCGCCAGCGACAAGACCGACAAGCAGGCCAGCTTCTCGAACTACGGTTCGGTCGTGGACCTGTACGCCCCGGGTGTCGACATCACCTCGTCGTGGGGAACCGGTGACGACGCCACGAACACCATCAGCGGTACCTCGATGGCCTCGCCGCACGTTGCCGGCGCTGCCGCGCTGTACCTCTCGGCCCACCCTGACGCCACCCCGGCCCAGGTCGCCGAAGGCCTGGTCGCCGCGGCCGCCGACGGCAAGATCAGCAACCCGACCGGGGGCACCGCGAACAAGCTGCTCCAGGTGAAGTAAACGTCCTTTCGGACAGGCTGCCCCCGGCGAACTCCAGGCGCCGGGGGCAGCCATCCGTCCAAGGGGCGCCGGACTTGTTACCAACGGGTAAGCTCCAGCCATGGTCCTGCGGAAGAACATCCTGATCACCGGGGCGAGCTCCGGACTCGGCGAGGGAATGGCCAGGCAGTACGCCGCAAGAGGCCGCAATCTGGCACTGGCCGCCCGTCGTGCCGACAGGCTCGAAACCCTCGCCGCGGAACTCAAGAAGGCCTATCCCGGCATCACCGTGGTCACCCGGAAGCTGGACGTGAACGACCACGACCAGGTCTTCACCGTCTTCGAGGAGTTCCGTGAGGAGCTCGGCTCTCTCGACCGCGTGATCGTGAACGCGGGCCTCGCCAAGGGACAGCCGATCGGCTCCGGCCGGTTCGACGCCAACCGCCAGACCCTCCAGACCAACTTCCTCGCCGCGGCCGCCCAGATCGAGGCCGCCGTCGGCATCTTCCGGAAGCAGAAGGAAGGCCACCTCGTGGTCGTTTCCTCCTTCTCCGCGCTTCGCCCCTTCCCCGGCAACATGACCGCGTACGCCGCCTCGAAGACGGGCGTCTCGGCGCTGGCCGAGGGCACCCGGATCGAGCTGATGAGGACGCCGATCAAGGTCACCCAGCTGCTGCCCGGGTTCATCGAGTCGGAGATGAACGTGGACATCTCGAAGATCCCGCTCGCCGTGAAGGCGGAGACCGGCGCGCAAGCGCTGGTCAAGGCGATCGAAACCGAGAAGGCGAAGGCGTTCGTGCCGTCGTGGCCGTGGACCCTGCTCTCGAAGGTGTTCCGGTTCGTCCCGGTGTCGGTGCTGAAGAAGTTCGCATGACCCTGGCCGCGGACAAGACCGTCGAGGTGCGCGGTGAGGACTCGTTCGACCCCGCCGCGGTGCACGCCTGGCTGTCCGGACACGTTCCGGGGCTCGGCGACGCGCCGCCCGTGGTTCGCCAGTTCCCCGGCGGCGCCTCGAATCTCACGTACCTGCTGACCTATCCCGACCGCGAGCTGATCCTGCGGCGCCCGCCGCTCGGGCACAAGGCCGCGTCCGCGCACGACATGCGCCGCGAGTTCCGTGTCCAGCAGGCGTTGCGACCGGTCTTCCCTTACGTGCCCGAGGTTCTCGCCTTCTGCGACGACGAAACCGTGCTCGGCGGCGACTTCTACGTGATGGAACGTCTCGAAGGTCTGATCCTGCGGGGAGATCTGCCCGCAGGGCTCGACCTGACGGCCGGGAGCGCGCGTGAGTTGTGCGGCAAGGTCGTCGACAGGCTGGTGGAACTGCACGCCGTCGACGTCGAGGCCGCCGGGCTGGCCGATCTCGGCAAGGGCGCCGGTTACGTCGAACGTCAGGTGCGCGGCTGGTCGGAGCGGTTCCTCAAGGCGCGCACGGACAACGTCCCCGACTGCGCCGAGGTGATGGCGTGGCTGAAGGAGAATCAGCCGTCCGAGGTCAAGATCTGCTTGATCCACAACGACTACCGGCTCGACAACCTGGTGCTCGACGACGACCTCGGCATCGTGGGCGTGCTGGACTGGGAGATGGCCACCCTCGGCGATCCGCTGATGGAACTCGGCAGCACGCTGGCGTACTGGGTGCAGGACGACGATGACGACGTCATGAAGCTCAGCCGCCGCCAGCCGACGCACGTGCCGGGGATGTACACGCGCGAGGAATTCGTGCGGCGCTACGCGGAACGCTCCGGCCTCGCGATCGGCGACTGGACGTTCTACGAGGTGTACGGCCTGTTCCGGCTCGCGGTGGTGATCCAGCAGATCTACTACCGCTTCCACGAAGGGCAGACGAGCAACCCGGCGCTGAAGGATCTCTGGCAGTTCGTCGGCTATCTCGACGGGCGTTGCCGCCGGATCATCGGAGGAGGGCAGGCGTAGATGGGCGCGATCTACCTGGTCCGGCACGGGCAGGCGTCGTTCGGCGCGGAGAACTACGACCAGCTCTCGCCGCGCGGTTTCGAACAGTCCACTGTGGTCGGTGAGGAACTGCTGCGGCGGGGTGTCGAGTTCACCCAGGCTCGGTCCGGTTCCCTTGCCCGCCAACGGGACACGGCCGCGACGGCGTTGAAGGCGCTCGGTTCCGGGGTCGCCGTCGTCGAGGACGAACGCTGGAACGAGTACGACCACGTCGACATCGCGAAGTACCACGCCGCCGGTGTCCAGCAGACCGACTCGCGGGCGTATCAGGCCGCTTTGGACGGTGCGCTGAGCGCTTGGGTCTCGGCGGGGGAATCCGGTCCGTGTGCCGAGACCTGGCCTCAGTTCTTGGAACGCGTCAAGGGCGCGCTGGCGGACGTCGTGGCGTCACTGGGCAAGGGCGAGCACGCCGTCGTCTTCAGCTCCGGTGGCGTGATCGCGACGGTCTGCGGTGCGCTGATGGGCACGCCCGAGGCTGGGCTGCTGAAATTGAACCGGGTCACCGTGAACGCGGGCATCACCAAACTGGTGTCCGGCCGCGGCGGGGTGACCCTGCTGTCGTTCAACGAACATCCGCATTTCGAGGCGGAAGCCGCAAAACTGCTCACCTACCGCTAGGAGCCACGCGATGTCGTTCGGCGAGGTCACGGTCATCCCGGTCAACGGGCACGGTCCCGAAGACGTCGTGGTCGACGACCAAGGGCGCGTCTACACCGGCGTCGACGACGGGCGCATCCTGCGCGTCTCGCCGGACGGCAGGCGGATCGACGTCCTCGGCGACACCGGCGGCCGTCCGCTGGGGCTGGAGTTCTTCGGTGACGATCTCCTGATCTGCGACGCCAAAGCCGGGCTGCTGACGATGCCGCTCGCCGGTGGCGACACCACCACCCTGGCGACTTCGGCCGTGGGCCTCGATTTCGTGTTCTGCAACAACGCCGCCGTGGCCGCCGACGGCACGGTGTACTTCACCGACTCGTCGCGGCGGTTCGGCATCGAGAAGTGGCGCGACGACCTGATCGAGCAGACCGGCGGCGGACGGTTGCTGCGGCGGACCCCGGACGGGAAGATCGAGCAGCTCGCCGACGGTTTCCAGTTCGCCAACGGGGTCGCGCTGCCGCCCGACGAGTCCTATGTGGCCGTGGCCGAAACCGGCGCCTACCGGGTCGCTCGCGTGTGGCTCACGGGCGACCGGGCGGGCACGCGGGACTATCTCGTCGACGATCTGTGGGGTTACCCCGACAACATCTCGACCGGCAGCGACGGGCTGATCTGGATCACCGTGGCGAGCCCGAAGGTGCCCGCGCTTTCCTTGATACAGAAGCTCCCCGCGCCGCTGCGGGCCGGTGTCCGCGCGCTGCCGACGTCGCTCCAGCCTGCGCCCGCGCGGGAATGCGGGGTGCGCGGGGTGACTCCGGACGGGAAGCAGGTCCACGAACTGCGCGGGGAGATCGACGGGTTCCACGTCCTCGTCGGCGTCCGGGAACGGGACGGGAAGCTGTACTTCGGCTCCCTGGAGGACAACGCGATCGCCGTCACGTCAGTCTAGGCAGAATTCGTTGCCCTCCGGGTCGTTCATCACGATGAAACCGAGGCTCAACGGCTGCTCTGGCTCGAAGCGCTGAATCCGCTTCGCCCCCAGCGCGACCAGCCTGTCGCACTCGGCCTCGAGCGCCGCCATGCGCTCGTCCCCCTCGAGACCGGGAGCGGCGCGGAGGTCGAGGTGGAGGCGGTTCTTGGCGATCTTGTCCTCCGGGACCTGCTGGAAGAAGATCCTCGGTCCCACGCCGTCCGGGTCCTGAAGGGCGGACCTGCTGTTGCGCTGCTCCACGGGCACGCCGACCCGCTCGAGGAACTCGTCCCACGCGTCCAGCGGATCGGTGCCCTCGGGCACTTCGACCCCCGGCGGGCCGGGGTGGACGTAGCCCAGGGCATCGCGCCAGAAGGTCGACAGGGCTTTCGGGTCGAGGGCGTCGAAGCTGACCTGGAATTCGCGGCTCTTGCGGTTCATGGGATCACTCTGACATGCCTAGCGGACAGGATCGGTCCGCTATCTCTGACAGAGTGGGTGACATGGAGGACGAGCGGGGTACGACCGAGCGGGTGCTCACCCTGCTCGGACTGCTGCAGCAACGCGCGGTGTGGACCGGCCCCGAACTGGGCGAACGGCTCGGCGTCACCCCGCGCACGATCCGGCGGGACATCGAGCGGCTACGCGCCCTCGGCTATCCGGTGCAGGCCAGCAACGGCGTCGGCGGTGGCTACCAGCTCGGCCCCGGCCACGACATGCCGCCGCTGTTGCTGGACGACGAGGAGGCGATCGCCACCGCGGTCTCCCTGCTCGCCGGCGCGGGCAGCGGTGACGCGGCGCTCCGGGCCCTCACCAAACTGGACCGGGTGCTGCCGACCAGGCTCCGGCACGAGGTTCGCGCGCTCTCCGGCTCGGTGGTCTCGTTCGACGGAAGCCGCGCGCCGATCGACCCCGACGTGCTCATGACACTGGCGCGCGCGTGCCGCGACGAGGTCGAGGCGGGCTTCGGCTATCCGTCCTCCTCGGGCTTCACAGTGCGGCGGGTCGAGCCGTACCGGCTGGTGGCTTCGGGGCGGCGCTGGTATCTCTTGGCTTTCGACCTCGACCGCGACGACTGGCGCACCTTCCGGGTCGACCGGATGACGGAGGTTTCCGCGCGTTCATGGCGTTTCCGTCCGCGTCCGGCGCCTGACGCGGCGGCTTATGTGCAGGAGAACGTGGCGAGCCGGGTCTATCAGCACCAAGCGCGGTTCCTGGTGCACGCGCCCGCTTCCGTTGTGAGGGCGCAGATCCCGGCGTCGGCCGCGGTGGTGCGGGAACGGGGGGACGCGCGGTGCGAGGTGCTGAGCGGGGCCGGGGATCTCGACTTCCTGCTGATGCATGTGGTGGTGCTGGGGCATTCCTTCGAGGTGATCGAGCCGGTGGAACTGGAGGAACGGTGCCGGATTCTGGCCGAACGACTACTGGGGGCCACCACCTCCCGCAAGTAGTCGACTACTTGCGGAGACAGGGAGGCCTTACCGGCCGGTCCATTGAGGTGAGCGCCCGGCCGCCCAGGCGGCGTAGAACTCACCGTGGTCCTTCGCTGTCATCAGCAAAGCCTGCGTGATCGCCTCGAGCTCGATGGAGCTCCCCAGGTCCATGTCCTGCTCCCGCGTCAGCAGCACCTTCGTGGTGCTGTACGCCAGAGCCGGGCCATCGGCGAGACGGCGAGCCAGCGCGGCAGCGGTAGCAGCCAGGTCGGAATCGTCAACGACCTGGGAAGCCAGCCCGATGGCCTCGGCCCGTGTGGCGTCGATCTTGTCGCCCAGCATCAGCAACTCCGTCGCCCGGCCCAGGCCGACCAGCCGCGGCAGCAGGTACGCCGAGCCCATGTCCGCCCCGGCCAGTCCGACCTTCGTGAACAGGAAGGCGAACTTCGCCGACGAGGCCAGCAGCCGGAAGTCGCTGGCCAGCGCGATCACCGAACCCGCGCCCGCCGCGACGCCGTTCACCGCGGCGATCACCGGGATGGGGCACTCGCGCAGCGCTTTCACCACCGCGCCGGTCATGCGGGTGAACTCCAGCAGTTCCGCGGACTCCATTTTCTGCAGTTCGCCGATGATCTCTTCGACGTCGCCGCCGGAGCAGAACCCGCGGCCTCGGCCGGTGATGACCAGCACCCGGACGTCGCCGCGGTGCGGCAGCTCGGCCAGCAGGTCGCGGAGGTCCGCGTAGATGTCGAAGGTGAGCGCGTTCAGTTTTTCGGGGCGGTCCAAGGTGACCGTGGCGACGCCATCGTCCACGGTGAACTCGAAATGTTCCCAGTTCGCCGTGATCGGCGGCGTGGCGCGGAACGGGCTCATGATTGGATCCCACCTCCATCGAGGACGAGTGTCTGTCCGTTGATCGCGGCGGCTTCGGCGGCCGCGAAGAAGGTCACCGCGTGGGCGACCTCGTCTGGTTCGAGCAGGCGGCCGAGCGGGGACGCGGCGGCGAGGGCGGCTTCCGCGCCGGCTTCGTCGCGGCCGGTCCGTTCCTGGATCCGGGCCACCGAGGCGGCCGTCATGTCCGTGCGCACGAAGGCGGGGCAGACGGCGTTCGCGGTGACGCCGGTGCCCGCGACTTCGGCGGCGGTGGCGCGCATCAGGCCGACGGCGGCGTGCTTCGAGGCCGTATAACCGGCCGTGTAGCGGTAGCCGATGTGCGACGCCGTCGAGGCGACGGTGACGATCCGGCCGGTGTCGCGCGAGCGCATGCCGGGCAGAACCGCCCGTGTGCACAGGAAAGCGCCGGTCGCGTTGACCTCGATCTGGGTTCGCCACTGGTCCAGCGATGTCTTCGCCAGCGGCGCGCTCGCCGAGATCCCGGCGTTGTTCACCAGGACGTCCACCGGCCCGAGGCCGTCGAAATACCGGGCGACGGCGCCCTCGTCGGTGACGTCGCAGTCCGCCCGGCCGGGGGCGTGCACCTTGTCCCCGGCGGCCTGGAACCGGGCGGCGATGGCCGCGCCGATCCCGCGGGTCCCGCCGGTGACGACGACGATCCTGCTCACTCTGCCTCCACCCGGCGCAACGCGCGCCGATCGAGTTTTCCGTTGGCGGTGCGGGGGAGTTCGGTCACGAACACCACCTCGCGCGGATATTTGTGCTTCGCCAGATGGGTCCGTGCGTGGTCCTTCAGCTCTTCCGGGGTGACGGAAAGGCCTTCCGCCAGGACGACGCACGCCCGCGGGACGACCAGGCCGTCGACGCTCACGCCCAGTACCGCGCAGTCGACGACGGCGGGATGACCGATCAGGCAGTCTTCGATCTCGCTCGGCGCGACGAACACGCCGGACACCTTCAGCAGGTCGTCGGCCCGGCCGTGGTGGTGGAAGTACCCGTCGGCGTCGCGGCTGAACAGGTCGCCGGTGCGCACGGTGTCGCCGTGGAACGTCCGCGCGGTCTTCTCCGCGTCGCCGTAGTACTCGCGCGCGATGGTCGGACCGGTGACCTCCAGGGTGCCGATCTCGCCGTCCGGCAAGGGATCGTCGCTCTCGTCGAGGATGCGGGCGGTGTAGCCGGGGACCTCGCGGCCGAGGCTGCCGACCCGCTGCGCGCCGGGCACATTGGACAGATAGATGTGGTACGCCTCCGAGGAGCCGATCCCGTCGATCACCGGGACACCGAACAGGTTGTCCCACTTGCGATGCAGCTCCGAAGGCAGTGCCTCGCCCGCCGACGTCGCGAGCCGCAGAGAGCTCATGTCCACTGTAGACGCCGAAGGATGGGCGATCATCGCGCTCATCATGGTCGGCACGTTGACCAGGATCGTCGGCCGGTGGCGCTCGATCAGAGAGAACAGCAGCTCGGCGGTGCTGCGCTGCGGGAACACGATTCCGGAAGCGCCCACGCCGAACGGGAACAGCGCGGTCAGATCCCGCGCGTAGCCGAAGAACAGTTTCGGCACGGCGAGCACGCGATCGTCTTCGCGAAGGCCGAGCACTCCCAGCGCGTACCGGTCGAAACTCTCCAGCGCGCTGCGCGCCGGGTGCACGCACGCCTTGGGCGAACCGGTGCTTCCGGTGGTGAACTTCCAGATCGCGACGTCGTCCAACGAAGTCGGAGCGGCTTCCAGTTCCGCGGAGGCCGAAGCGCTCAGCGAGGCGAACGAGTGCTCACCGGGCTCCAGAGCGACGTCGCCGATCACCAGCAGGTTCCGCGCCCCGGCCTCGCGCAGCGCGGGCAAGGTCGCGGCATCGGCGACGACGACCACGGCCTCGGTGTAGCCCAGGTAGTACGCGTAATCCTTGGGCTGCAGGAAGGAATACACCTCGGCGGTGACCGCGCCGATCTTCTGCGCCGCGTACCAGACGGCCACGAACTCGATGCTGTCGTTCAGCGCCAGCAAGACCCGTTGTCCACTTCGGACACCCAGCTCCCGCAGCACGTTCCCGGCCCGGTTCACCCGTGCCGCCAAATCCGCGTAAGTGACTTCCTCGTCACCGCACACCAACGCCGTGCGGGAACCGGGGAGGCGGTCCACGAAATGGGTCGCCAGATTGAAGGTCATACCAGCTCCCGGATCGCTTCGACCAGGATGTCGGTGAGCACCGAGAAGGTCTTCTCGCCTTCTTCGGCGGTCGCCTGGGCGGGGGTTCCGCAATAGGCCTCGGTCATCCCGGCCGAGGCGAAGTCCGTGACCCCGCCGCGCGCCAGGTCGACGTGGACGGCGGGAAGGTCGCGCTGGACGACGGCGTCCACGAGGTCCGGCCGGTCGGCGAGCACCAGCGACGTCTCGTACCGCCCGGCATGACACTCGCCGGAGCGGAACTCGTCGGTGAGCCGCGCCGCGTACCGGCGGCGGACCAGGTCCACGAGGCCGACGCCCGCGGTTTCCGCCACCCGCCGCAGTACGGCGAGGTGCGCGGGCTCGAAATGGTTGTTGACCAGCAGGATCCGGGGGAGTCCCTGCTCGGCGAGCGCACCGCAGATCTCGGTGAGCAGCGCGTGCAGTGTCTCCTCCCCGATCGAGATGCCGCCGGCGAATCCGGCCGCGAACCGGGTCACGCCGTAGGGCACCTCTGGCAGGATCAGCACACGAACGCCGGGGTCACCCGCCAGCCGCGCGGCGGCGCGCTCGCACATTCCCCGGGAGATCAGGGGATCGGTGCCCAGCGGCGCGTGCGGTCCGTGCGGTTCGACGGCGCCCACCGGCAACAGCAGCACGGGAACGCGCGCGTCGGACGCGAGCGCGGCGACCTGGCGCGAGCTCAAATCCGCGAAGTACGTCACTCGAATCAAGCTACACCGCAGCGGCCTGAGGTGTATAGAGTTGCTCGCATGCCCGAATCGGCCACACCTCACGGCGACCCAGGTCCCCAGGAACTGGTGATGACGCTGCTCGGCACCTACGTGTCGCCGCGCGAGAGCCGCCGTGTCTGGTCCGGCGGCCTGGTCGGCGTGCTCGCCGGGCTGGGCTACTCCGACGGCGCGGCGCGGATCGCGCTGGCCAGGCTCGCCCGCCGAGATCTGCTCGCGAGACACAAGTCGGGCAGGCTCGTCCACTACTCGCTGACCCGTCGCACGATCGCGTTGCTCGACGACGGCGACCGCCGGATCTTCTCCCTCGGCAAGCGCGAACGCGAGGTCGGGGAGTGGACGGTCCTGTGGCAGAGCATCCCCGAAAGCCGCCGTCAGGCCCGGGAACGGCTGGTGCGACGGCTGCGCTTCCTCGGTTTCGGCCCGGTACAGGACGGCACCTGGATCGCCCCGCACGACCGCGAGGCCGAGGTGCTCGCCCTGCTGACCGAATTGGACGTCTCCGAACACGCCGGGCTGATGCTCGGGACACCGTCGGCGGGGCTCGACGTCCGGCGGTTCGCCGGCCGGGCCTGGAACCTCGACGGCCTCGCCGCGCGTTACGACGCGTTCGTCCGAGATTTCGGCGGATATTCAGGCGACCTGCCTGACGCCGAGGCGTTCCAGGTCCGAACCTGGCTGACGCACACCTTCCGCGCCTTCCCGTCGCTCGATCCGGAGCTCCCGGTCGAGCTGGTGCCCGCTCCGCCGAGCCGGGCGGCCGCGGTCGAACTCTTCCACGATCTCTACCAAGCACTGGCCCCGGCGGCACAGCGCCACTTCGATGAGGTGACCGAACCATGAACGACACTCAGGCGGCATTGAGTTACACGTCCTACCTTTCGCTGGACGAAGTGCTGGACGCGCAGCATCCGAGGTCCGACGAACACGATGAACTGCTCTTCATCGTGATCCACCAAGTGTATGAACTTTGGTTCAAACAAGTTCTCCACGAGGCGCTTTACCTGCAGGAGCAACTCGAAGCGGGTAACACCGCTCACGCCACCCGCACGCTGAGGCGAATCCTGACTATCTTCAAGGTGGTGGTCGCGCAGATCGATGTGCTCGAGACGATGACTCCGAGCCAGTTCACCAGTTTTCGTGCGCGACTCGACGCTTCGAGCGGGTTCCAGTCGGCTCAATTCCGCGTACTGGAGGCCGTTCTCGGCCGCCGGGACGAGCGGGTGTTCGCGCATTATCCCGAGGGCGGTGACCAGCGTGCCCAGATCGCGGACGCGATGGCACGGCCGTCGCTCTTCGATTCCTTCGTCACGTACCTCGCGGTGAAGGAGTACGACGTCCCGACCGGGCGCGATGTCACCAAGCCACTCGAACCCTCTCCGGCGCTCCAAGAGGTTCTGCTGCGGGTCTACCGCGACGACACAGGGCCGTCCGTCGTGGCGGAGCACCTGGTCGATCTGGACGAAGGGATGCAGGAGTGGCGGTATCGGCACGTGAAGATGGTCGAGCGCACCATCGGAGACAAGACCGGGACGGGGGGCTCGTCGGGCGCGCACTACCTGCGTTCGACGCTTTTCTCCCCGATGTTCCCGGACCTCTGGGCGGTGCGGAGCAGGCTTTGACGAACCTCGACGAACTCCGCCGCGATCCCAACGCGCTCGCGGCGCACTACACGGAATTCGGTGTGGCGGACCGGATCCTGTTGACCGGGCACTCCCACCAGGCCTGGCCGGACGTCGCGCGGGAAGGCCTTCTCGAGGCCTTCGCCGACGCGGCCGAAGAGGTCGACACGAAATGGGACCGGGCCTTCGCGAAGGCCGACGAGCTGCGGGCCGGGTTCCGGGCGCTGCTCGGTGACCCGCACGGCGGCATCGCGCTCGGCGCCAGCACCCATGATCTGGTGATCCGGTTCCTGTCGGCGATGGATCTGCGCGGGCGCCCGCGCCTGATCACCACCGACGGGGAGTTCCACACGCTGCGCCGCCAGCTGGCGCGGCTGGCCGAGGAAGGTGTCGAGGTCGTCCGCGTCCCCTCGACGCCGGTCGCCACCCTGGCCGAGCGTGTCGCGGCCGAGGTCACCGAGGACACCGCGGCCGTCCTCGTGTCGGCCGTGCTGTTCGAGACCTCCCGGCTCGTGCCGGGCCTGGCCCACCTCGCCGACGTCTGCCTTTCGAAGTCGGTGAACCTCGTCGTCGACGCGTACCACGCGCTCGGTGTCGTCCCGTTCGCGCTGCACGACCTCGGGCTCACCAACGCCTGGGTCCTCGGCGGCGGCTACAAGTACCTCCAGCTCGGCGAGGGCAACTGCTTCCTGCGGATGCCCGCGCACGCGCAGGAACTGCGGCCGGTCGTCACCGGCTGGTACGCCGAGTTCGGCGCGCTCGCGGACGAGCGCCGGCCCGGTCAGGTCGCCTACGCGAGCGGTTCGGACAGGTTCGCCGGGGCGACCTACGACCCGACGAGCCACTATCGGGGCGCTCGCGTGTTCCGGTTCTTCGCCGAGCATGGACTCATGCCCGAGTTCCTGCGGGAGGTCTCGCGGCACCAGGTCGGCTTCCTCGCCGAAGGCTTCGACAAGCTGGGCCTGCCCGAAGACGTCATCACTCGCGACCGCGAGACACCGCTGGACCGCATCGGCGGCTTCCTGTCCCTGAAGTGCGCCGACGCCGGAGCGCTGCAGGCCGCCCTCGCCGAACGCGGGGTCCGGACCGACAGCCGCGGCGCGTACCTGCGGTTCGGCCCGGCGCCGTACCTGTCCGACGGCCAACTCGACTCCGCACTGCGCATCCTGGACGAGATCGTCCGCTAGGTTTGCGCTGTGGCACCGTCGCCGCCGGACGACCTTCGTGCGGGGGCTGTGCCTTGTTCCAGGAACTTCGCACGTGAGCCACAAGCCGCGTGCACTCCATGACAAGGAGTCACCACAGTGACCGAAGTGTTCGGCCAAGGTACCGGCCATGAACAGGTCGTCTTCTGCCAAGACCAGGCCACCGGCCTGAAGGCCATCATCGGGATCTACTCGACGGCGCTGGGCCCGTCGCTCGGCGGAACCCGCTTCTACCCCTACGAGTCCGAGGACGCCGCGCTCGCGGACGTCCTCGCGCTGTCGAAGGGCATGGCCTACAAGAACGCCCTCGCCGGACTCGACCTCGGTGGCGGCAAGGCCGTCATCATCGGCGACCCCCACAAGCACAAGTCCGAAGCGCTGCTTCGCGCCTTCGGCCGGTTCGTCCAGTCGCTGGGCGGCCGCTACATCACCGCCTGCGACGTGGGCACCTACGTGCAGGACATGGACATCGTCGCCCGCGAATCGGAGTTCGTCACGGGCCGCTCGCCGGAGAACGGCGGCGCCGGCGATTCCTCCGTGCTCACCGCCTTCGGCACCTACCAGGGCATGCGCGCCTCCGCGGACGCAGTCTGGGGCGTCCCGGACCTGGCGGGCCGCAAGGTCGGTGTCGCCGGGGTCGGCAAGGTCGGGCACATCCTGGTCGGGCATCTGATCGAAGCGGGCGCGCAGGTGGTCATCACCGACGTCTCGCCCGCGGCGATCGAGCGCACCCGCGCGGCGTACCCGGGCGTCGAGGTCATCGAAGACCTCGACACGCTGATGCGCACCGAACTCGACGTCTTCGCGCCGTGCGCGCTGGGCGGCGTGCTCACGGACGAGACCGTCGCCGAACTCCGCACCAAGATCGTGTGCGGCGCGGCCAACAACCAGCTCGCGCATCCGGGCGTCGACAAGCTGCTCGACGACCGCGGCATCCTCTTCGCGCCGGACTACCTGGTCAACGCCGGTGGCGTGATCCAGGTCGACGACGAGCGGCACGGCTTCGACTTCGCGCGGGCGAAGCGCAAGACGACGGCCATCTTCGACACCACCAAGGCGGTGTTCGCGCTGGCCAAGGCCGACGGCGTGCCCCCGGCGGCGGCGGCCGACCGGCTGGCCGAGCGCCGGATGACCGAGGTCGGCGGGCTGCGGTCGATCCTGACCGTGTAGGTCTCGCGGTCCGTAACGCTATGAAAGGCCCGTTACTTGCAAATTTTGCAAGTAACGGGCCTTTCATAGCGCGTGGGGGCTGGGACTCAGCCGCTCTTGCGACGGAAGGTGCGCTTGTTCGCGGCGGGCCCGTGCGCGTGCAGGTTCTTGCCGCCCGCGTTCTCGTGGGCCGAGCCGGAGCGGGCCTGGGCCTGCTTGCGCTCCAGCGCCTCACGGAACTTGCGCTTGGTGTCGTCCTCTTCTCCATCCGCTGGGGACGGCGCGGGTTCAGTCATTGCTACCTCCGAGGTGACGACATGTGACAAGTGCCCAGCCTGTCAGGAACCACCACGGATGGCGAGTCGATTTACGTCACCTCGGCGGGGCGGGCAGCTGGACCGGGCCGCCGAACTCGATCCGGTTCCGCAGCAGCGGCCGCCAGCAGTGGTCGCACAGCAGGATCGGCTTCAACCGGTTGCCGCAGTCCACGTGCTCCAGCGTGATGTCGGGTTCCTGCCCCGGCGCTTCGAAGCCCCGCGACCACTCGGCGATGAAGGCCAGCGCAGGGAAGAACGCGAGGCCTTTCGCGGTCAGCCGGTAGTCGTGCGCATCGGTGCGGGTCTTCGCGGTCCCGGTCCGCAGCACGCCGACCTCCACGAGTTTCGACAGCCTGCCCGAAAGCACGCTGGGCCCGATGCCGAGTTCGCGTTCGAACTCCGAGAAGTGCCGTGCCCCGAGCAGCGCGCTCACCACGAGCCCGGTCGACCAGCGGTCGCCGAGGAGCTCCATGGTGTCCGGGAAGAACATCAGCGGATCGGCGGCCAGGGACTCGGCATCCTTGCGGCGGAAGCGTTTCGTCGCCGTCGCTTCGACGACGCCGGTGTCGTCGAGGCGGCGTGCGCGGATGTCGCGGGCGTCGACCCGGCGTTCGCAGGAGGCGCAGCCGAGCGGCGCCGACGTCGCCAGTTCGCAGTCGAGGTGGATCAGCGTCGGCAGGACGGCACGCCGTCCCTCGACCCATTCCCTTTCCCAGGCCCAGATCGAGATCAGCAGTGGCCACAGTTCGAGGCCGCGTTCGGTGAGCCGGTACTCGTGCCGGGTGCGCCGCGCGTCCCGGTACGGCGTGCGGACGAGCATGCCCGCGTCGACCATTTCGCGCAGCCGTCCGGACAACGCGGTGGGGGAGATGCCGAGCCGGAGCCGGAGTTCCTCGTAGCGGCGGAAGCGCAGGAAGAGGCTCTGCAGGATCAGCAGGGTCCACTGATCGCCGAGCAGTTCGAGTGCCCGGCGCAGCGGATCGCCCGCCGGCCTGACTCGGTGCGCCGTCGCCTCTGTCACGTAGCTCCCTTCGAATGGTGTCGCGCTCAGCGTACTACTGACTACAGCAAACGAAGTCTATTGACAGCTGGCTACAGAAATCATAGTCTCTCAGCCAATCGGTCAACGCGAACCAACCGGGGAGAACCGATGACCAGCACCTCCGAGGAGCCGATCCTGGTGGCAGCCGCCACCGGGGAACCCGAGGTCAACCCGTATCTGATGGGCGTCTACGCCCCGGTCGGCGAGGAACTCGACGCGAGCGATCTCGAGGTCATCGGCAAGATCCCCGCCGATCTCAACGGGGTGTACCTGCGCAACGGGCCCAACCCCCGGTTCGAGCCGGAGGGCCGCTACCACTGGTTCGACGGCGACGGCATGATCCACGCCGTCCACCTGGAGAACGGCAAGGCCCGCTATCGCAACCGCTGGGTCCGCACCAAGGCGTTCGAGGCCGAATCCGCGGCGGGCAAGGCGCTCTGGAAGGGCGTCATGGAGTCGCCCAAGGACAACCCGTTCGGCAACACGCACGGCCTGAACGTCAAGGACAGCGCCAACACCGACCTGATCTTCCACCGCGGCCAGGTGCTGTCCACCTGGTACATGTGCGGCACGCCGTACGCGGTCGACCCGCTCTCGCTGGAGACGCTGGGCGCCGAAGACTTCCTCGGCACGCTGGTCGGCGACATGATGGCCCATCCGAAGGTCGACGAGCGCACCGGCGAAATGTTCTGGTTCGACTACGGGCCCCGGCCGCCGTACCTGCGCTACGGCGTGATCAGCGCGGACGGCAAGGTCGTGAGCACGACCGAGATCGAACTCCCCGGCCCGCGCCTGCCGCACGACATGGCGATCACCGAGAACTACGCCATTTTGATGGACCTGCCGCTGATCCAAGACCTCGAAGCGGCGCGCAACGGACGCCACAAGCTGCTGTTCGACCGGTCGCTGCCGAGCCGGTTCGGGGTGCTGCCTCGCTACGGTAACGGTAGCCAGATCCGCTGGTTCGAGGCCAGCCCGTGCTACATCTACCACGTCGTCAACTCCTGGGAGCAGGGCGAGGAAATCGTCCTCGACGTCTGCCGTGTTCAGCGCCCGCAGCCGCGGGAGGACGCGCACACCCCGCTCGCCAAGATGCTGTCGTACCTGCGGCTGGACGCCTCGCTGCACCGCTACCGGTTCAACCTGCGGACCGGACAGTGCCTGGAGGACCGGCTCGACGACGACAACACCGAATTTCCGTCCGTCGACTCGAGGGTGGTCGGCGGCCGGAATCGCTTCTCCTACGCGGTGCACATCTCGCCGGATTCGACGCTCAAGTTCGATGGCCTGGTGTGTTACGACAATCGTGCCGGCACGAAGACCGAATATCGTTTCGGTCCGGGCCGGTGGGGTAGTGAGGCGCCGTTCGCACCACGCGACGGCGCGGCCGCCGATTCCGATGACGGCTATCTGGTGACCTTTGTCCAGGACGAGCGTGAGGGGCGCTCGGAGCTGGACATCTTCGACGCCGCCGATCTCACTGCCGGACCCGTGGCCAGGGTCCTGTTGCCCCAGCGTGTCCCGCTCGGTTTTCACGCGACCTGGGTCCGGGCGGACCAGCTGGAACCTTCCCGTAAGTGAGTGATCCCCTTTCGCGTCAGCCCGCCGGAGGGGTGTGGGCAGGTGCGCGAGGGCCGGAGTAGCCGCCGTCCGAGTCGCCCCTTCCAGGGGGTGGGGCGACTCGGGCACGGCACCGGCCCTGAACCTGGAGAGTGGAACCGGCCGATGACGGTCTTCGTACTGGGCGGGGCACAGACCGATTTCGCGCGGAACTTCGCGAAAGAGGGCGGCGGGCTGTTCGAGATGTTCGCCGAAGTGGTGCCGGACGCGCTGGTGGACGCGCAGGTCGAGCCGAACGAGATCGGTGTCGCCCACGTCGGCAACCTGGCGGCCGAGTTGTTCACCGGTCAGGCCCAGCTCGGCGGGCTGCTGGTGGCGGCCGTCCCGGATCTGGACGGCGTCCCGAGCACCCGGCACGAGGCCGCCTGCGCTTCGGGTGGGACGGCGGTGCTCGCCGCGAGCGCCGACATCGAGTCCGGGCGGTACGACGTCGCGCTGGTGACCGGGCTGGAGCTCATGCGCAACACCGACGCGCGGTCCGCGGCGGGCCATCTCGGCTCCGCGGCCTGGGTCGGCGCCGAGGCGCGCTCGGCCGATTTCCCTTGGCCCGCCTTGTTCGCCGACGTCGCCGATGCCTACGACTGGCGGTACGGGCTCGATCCCGAGCACCTCGGCCTGTTCGCCCGCAACGCTTTCGCGAACGCCGCGCTCAACCCGATGGCGCAGGCCCGCGACTGGAGTTTCCCCGAGGGCTCGTTCGGTCAGGACGATCAGCTGAACCCCGTGGTGGCGGGCGCGCTGCGCAAGAACGACTGCGGCCGCATCTCCGACGGGGCCGCCGCGATCGTCCTCGCCTCACCGGAATTCGCCGCCGAGTGGGCGAAACGCGTGGGCCGCGATCTCGCCGAAGTCCCCCGGCTGGCCGGATTCGGCCACCGGACGGCGCATTTGTCGTTGCGGGGCAAGCTGGATCGCGCCGAAGGACAGGAGTACCTGTTCCCGCATCTGCGGGGCGCGGTGCTCGACGCGTACCGGCGCGCGAAGGTCTCGGGCGCCGAGGAGATGGACGTCGTCGAACTGCACGACTGTTTCACCATCACCGCGCTGGTGGCGCTGGAACATCTCGGCGCGGCCCCGCCGGGAGCGGCGGGACGGCTCGTCGAATCCGGCGGCATCGCGCGGGACGGCGTTCTCCCGGTGAACCCCGGCGGCGGGCTGCTCGGCCTCGGTCACCCGGTCGGCGCGACCGGGGTGCGGATGGTGCACGACGCCGCGCGCCAGGTCGCGGGAACCGCCGGGCCGCTTCAGATCGAGGGGGTGCGGAACGTCCTGACCTTGAACGTCGGCGGATCCTTCACGACCGTGGTCGCGATGGTCGTCGCCCGCTGAACCCACCGGCCGCGATACGCCGCTCCGATGAGCGTCGCCCCGAGGAAGACGGCGGCGGCGACGCCGGTTTCGAGTGTGAACTGGAGTGCGCCCAGCGATCCGACGGTGAATCCCGAATGGACACTCCAGGCGATCACCGCCGTCCCGGCCGCGGCGGCCGTGCTCGTCACCGCTCCGGCGATCAGCACGACGAAACCCAGTGCCGCCAAGGACAAGCCGTGATGGTCCGCCGAGCCGAGGAGCCCGGCCACCGACGCCGCGGCGACGACGGCGACACAACCGAACGGGAAACCGAAGCACTCGGGATTCCTCATCCGACCAGTCAACTCCGCGTGACCGGGCGTGCGGTCAGCGTGAACGTTTTCCCTACGCGTTCGCCGGGATTCTTGACGAAATCCTGATCCCCTCAGGCCTTGCGCGCGTGTGCGGTGATCGTCTCGGCGATCGCGGGCCACAGCTGCCGCGGCAGTTCGTGCCCCATCCCGGGGAACACCACCAGTTCGGCGTCCGGGATCACTTCCGCGGTCGCCTTCCCGCCGCTGACGTTGATCAGCGGGTCGCTCTCGCCGTGGATGACGAGTGTCGGGACGCGGACCTCGCGCAGCTTCGCCGTCCTGTCGCCCGAAGCGACGACGGCGGCGGCCTGCCGCAACGCACCGGCCGGGTGATTCGCCCGGTCGTGGTTGCGGGTGGCCTTCATCCGCAGGTACTCGTCGTCGGACGGGTGCCCGGGCGAGCCCACGAGCTTGAACCACGTGATGCCGTCTTCGATGGCCTGCTCACGGGTGGCGGCGGGCGGCCGGGTCAGCCCGGCCAGCGCCGCCGGCTCCGGATGCCCGACCGAGGGATCGCCGGTGGTCGACATGATCGACGTCAGGCTGAGCAGCCGTTCCGGCGCGTCGATCGCGAGTTGCTGCACGATCATCCCGCCCATCGACGCGCCGACGACGTGCGCGCGCTCGAAGCCGAGCGCGTCGAACAGCCCGGTGACGTCGGAGGCGAGATCCGAGAGCAGGTACGGCGCCGTCGTCAGGTCGCCCGAGGCCAGCGCGGCGAGGTCCGGTACGGGAAGGTCGTCCAGATAGGACGAGAGGCCGATGTCGCGGTTGTCGAACCGGACGACGTGGAATCCGCCCTCGGCGAGCAGTTCGCAGAAGCCGGTCTCCCAGGTGACCATCTGGGCGCCGAGCCCCATCACCAGGACGAGCGGCGGATCGGCGGGGGAGCCGAAGGTGTCGTACTCGAGCTCGAGGCCGTTCACACGCGCGCGGGGCATGGCACGATCCTGCCGGAAGCCCCCGCCATGCGACCAGTCGAATGCGGATACGGTAGCCCGCATGCCGACTTTCTCCGAAGACGCGGGTTCGCGGCCCCGATCCCGCGCGGCTTCCGGACGGCCGGCGGTCACCAAGGACCGGATCATCGACGCCGCACTGGAGTTGTCGGCCGAGACCGGGCTGGAGAACTGGACGCTGCGGCAGCTCGCGGCCGCCGTCGACGCCTACCCCGCGGTGGTCTACCACCACGTGGGCGACCGGGACACCGTCGTCGTCGCGGTGCTGGACCGGGTGGTCGGCGAGCTGACCCTGCCCGACGAGACCCTGCCGTGGCGGGCCTGGTTCGACGAGTTCCTGCCCACCGTGCGGACCGTGCTGCGCCGCTACCCGGGTTCGGCGCGACGGCTGGCCCTGTTCGGCCCGTCTGTCGCCGCCGCCGTGCCGACCATGAACACCGGCATCGGCCGCCTGCTCGCGGCCGGATTCGGCACCGAGGCGCCGTTCGCCTACAACCTGCTGCTCGCGACCGCCTGCCAGTTCGTCGCGATGGAGGACGACCGCGAGAGCGCGATGGCGCTCCAGATGGACCGGTCCGAGGGCTACGCGGCGTATCGCACCCGCGAAGACCTGCCGGGGATGGCGGCGCTGGGTGAGTCGATCGCGGCGCTGGTCGCCGATCCCGATCTCGCGGCCGGCTACTACGAACGTCTCTACGCCTACGCGGTCGAGCGCTGCCTCGACGGGCTGGAGCACCGGCTCACCCAGTTGAACGCAATCGAAAGTTTGACAGAGCCGCGACAGTGAATCGGCGTAGTGTGGAGGGATACCGGTGCTTCGTCACCGGTCCCGAAGCCCCTGGCACCCACCTCCCCCTCGAGGTGCCGGGGGCTTCTCATGTCACTGGCGCGGGGCGGCGCGCTGGATCTCGGGGAACACCTCACCGACCAGCGTGACCAGCGATTTGCTGAGCAGCGTGTGCACCTGCGAGCGGTCGAGCGAGCCGCGGACGAGCCACTCGCGGCCCGCCGCCTTGACCATCCCGCCGAACGCGCGGACCAGCGCGTTCAGCTCTTGCCCGTGCTCGCTTTCGCGGGAGAGGCCGACCGCTTCGAGCACCCGGTCGGCCGACTCGCGATCGGCCTCTTCGAGGATCCGTTCGACTTCGAGGTCCCGGCCGATTCCTTCCGGCGCGATCGCGGCCAGCCACATCTTCTCCTGGCTGGTGACCATGTCCAGGAACCAGTCGATGGCGACGTCGGCGCGCAGTTCGAGCGGGCCCTCCGGCAGGATCTCGACGGCGAGGCGCGGCACGGTCAGCGCCCGCCGGATGATCTCCAGATAGAGCTCACGTTTGGTACCGAAGTAATGGTTGATCAGACCCCTGGCCACCCCGGCCTCCGCCGCGATGTCCGATGTGGACACTTCGGAGTAGGGACGGTCCCCGAAAAGCCTGGCGGCGCAGACGAAGATCTGCTCCTTGCGCTCGTCCGGTTCCAGTCTCCGCCATCTCGGCGCCGGCTCCGTGGTCATATGCCAATCTTCCCACGATCGATTCAGCCCGGCCGGACGGTCACGGGATTCTCTGTGACATGTGAAAGCAAAGTGTAAGTTAATCCGGCGTGTACCGTCTGTTGGCCCGCTGGTCTTTACCGTCTTCTTTCAGGTGGCATGCCGTGCGCGCTGTCGGGGCGCGTTTGCCTCCTACCGGCCCGGCCTGGCGAGTAACCCCCCCTAGCTCGCCAGGCCCGGGCCTTCTTAATGCGGGGAAGGCCTTTCGGCGGGCAAGAGCAGGGTGAACGTCGTCGGCGACGGGCTCGTCAGCCGCAGCCGCCCGCCTTCCGCCTCGGACAGGCTCCGCGCCAGCCGCAGGCCGATCCCGTGGCCTTCCCGCTCCTCGGTCCGCTCTTCGGTCACGAACGGATCGGTCCCGTCCGGGATGGCACCCTCGTCGCTCACGTCGATGGCCAGCGCTTCACCGGCGTCGCGAGCGACGACGGTGACCGTGCCCCGTCCGTGCGTCGCCGCGTTGTCCAGCAGGACGGCGAGTACCTGCCGCACCGCCGCGTCCGCCGCTCGCGCGGGCAGGGCTTCCCGCCCGCTGATCCGCAGCGCGCGGCCGCGTCCGGCGAGCAGGCCGTGCCAGGTCTGGCGGACCTCCTCGAAGAGTTTGCCCAGGTCGAGCAGTGCACGCGGCGCCCTGGTCTGCTTGGCCAGCGCCAGCAGGTCGTCGATGGTCCGTTCCAGCCGGTCGGCCGAGATGATGCCGTCGCGGATCGTGGCGTAGGGGTCGCGATCGGGACTCTCCAGCGCCGCTTCCAGTTGCAGGCGCAGCCCGGTCAACGGCGTCCGCAGCTGATGGGAGGCGTCGGAGGAGAAGGTGCGTTCCCGTTCCAGCGTCTCGCCGATCCGCTCGGAGGTGACGTCGAGCGCTTCGGCGACCTGATCGATCTCGCGGACTCCGGTCCGGCGCGTGCGCACGGTGAAGTCGCCTTCGCCGAGGCGTTCGGCGGTGACGGCCAATTCCTCCAGCGGCCGGGTCAGCCGGGTGGCGATCCGGCGTCCGATCAGCCAGCTGGCCCCGATCGCGATGAGGGCGAGCCCGGCCATCTTCAGCCAGGTCAGCCGGATCCGGGTGTCCAGCTCGGACCGGGGATGGGCGGCACGGACCACCCCGACCAGTGCCGCCCCGCTGAGCACCGGGACGGCGAGGACCACTTCGTCACCGAGCCTCCCGGTCGCCATGTCGGTGTCGTGCGCCTCGCGGACGAACCGGTCTTCGGTCGCCGGGCCGTCGCCGGTCAGGAGCCTGCCGGTCGGCGTGTAGACCGCGACCCGGATGCCGTGGATCCGATCTTCGCCCTCGTCGGCTTCGACCGGTCTGAGCTCCGGGATCCGGCCGTTGGCCAGTTCGCCGGTCACCGCGAGGGCGACGGTGTCGGCGGCGCGTTCGAGGTCGTGGGTGGACGACCCCTCGTGGAACTTGCCGACCGCGACGGCCAGCGGCACCCCGAAGAGGGTGATCGCCAGCACCGCGGCCAGCACGGTGAGGGTGACGATCCGGCGGCGCACGGACAGAGTGTGGCCGACGGGGGCGAGGATCACCCACCCGAAGCGATATTTTGCCGTCCGTTGACCTGAGATCAAGGCGATGTTGACCCCGTTCGCCTTACCTTGGGGCCATGCGCCGACGTGCCGCCGTCATGGCAGGCCCGGGGCCCGGATCCGTCCCCCTCGTCCGGTTCGCCGTCCCGGGCGAGTGTGTGGCCGTGCTGCCCGCCGGAGGTGGGGAAACCCCCGGTGGTGGTCCCGGCGTCGGCGTCCTGCTCAGGCGCGGGAACCTTTTCGACCATCTCACCGTCGAGCAGAACGTCTTGCTGGCCGGAAGGCTCGCCGGCCGTCGCGCCCTCGAAAACGCCGGTGAACTGCTCGAACTGGCCGGACTGGCAGGCCGCGGCGGCGCCTATCCCGGCACTCTCTCGGCCCTGGAAGGCGCGCGGGCCGGTGTCGCCGTCGCGCTGGCCGGGGCGCCCGAGGTGGTACTCGCCGACGAACCGGCGGGCGAACTCGACGGGCTCGCCGCACTCGAACTGATGGACCTGCTGTGCGCGGTCGCGACCCGCGGGACGGCCGTCGTCGTGGCGACTCGCGATCAGGGGATCGCCGCGGCCGCGCACCGGATCGTGAGAGTGGCGTGACGGCACCGCTGGTCCGCACCGACGAGCTGGCGCACACCTATGGCTCCGGGCTGACCGCGGTGGTGGCCGTGCACGGCGTCAGCTGCGTGATCGGCACGGACACCCGCGCGGTGGTGACCGGCCGGGCCGGTGCCGGGAAGACCACGCTGCTGCACCTGCTCGCCGGGATGAAGAAACCGACGGCGGGCACCATCGCCTGGCCCGCGTTCGAGCCGTCCCCGCCGGGCCCCGACCTGATCGGGCTGGTCCTGCAGGACGGCGGGCTGCTGCGCGATCTCGACGTCCGGCTCAACGTCGCCCTGCCGCTGGTCCTCGCGGGCCGGACTGGGACCGCGGTCCGCGACGCCGTCGACGGCGCGCTGGACCTGGTGGGCCTCACCGGGTTCGCCAAGAAGGCACCCCGTGACCTGACCGGCGAACAGATCCGGCTGGCGATCCTGGCCAGGGCGCTCGCGCCCGCCCCGAAACTGATCCTCGCCGACGACCCGGCCGGCTGGCTCGACCAGCGCGCGGGGGAACGGCTTTTCGGCAGGCTCGTGCACGCGGCGGACCGGCTGGCCGCCGGGTTGCTGGTGGCCACCGCCGAACAGGCACCGACGGACCTGTTCGGCGAGTGCTGGGCGATGGTCGACGGGAAGCTGGTGCGGGACCGGTGATCGCGGCGATGGCGTTGTGGGTCGGCGGGATCGCGCGCGTGCGCCCCGCCAGGCTCGGCGTGCCCGCGGCCGGGGTCGCGATCGTGACCACCCTGCTCGCGGTGCACGGCTGGACCGGGGCACCGGCACCGCCGTGGGTACCCGCGACGGTGCTCGTGGTGCTGCTGGCCGCCCCGTCGGAGCGTTCGCTGCGGGGAGACCAGGACCTGCTGCGGGCTCGCGGCGCGACCGGCGGGCAGGTGCTCGGGCTGGCCTCGGCCGAAGCCGCGGCCGCCGGGCTGGCCGGTGGCGTGGCGGGTGTCGCGCTGTCGCTGGCCGCCGGTTTCCTGCCCGGATCAGGGTTGTCCCTTGTCCGGGAAATCGTTCTCTTGCTGCTCGGCGGCCTGGTCGTCGCGGCTCTCGCCGTCCTGCCGCCGGTGCTGCGCGAGTGGTATTTCGTCCCGGCCGACGACGGGCCGCCCTGGTGGACTGCCTACGGCCTCGATTTCGTCCTGCTCGCGCTCGCGTTCTTCTGGCCGCTGCTCGGCTGGGCGGGCGGCACGATGCTGCTGTGGCGCCTGGTGGAGCTGGGGCTGCGCAAGGGAAAGCGGGCGATCGGCGGGGCGCTCCGGCCGCTCGTCTCCGGGCTCGCGGGGGTGCTCGCGCTGTCCATTTCGTGGCGGAGCGCGTTGCTGGCGCGGTCGGTGGCGCTGGTCGCGCTGGCGGTGGCGTTCGCGATCTCGTCCGCCCTCACCAGAGACGGCTGTACCGCGGCGACGGTGGACCGGGTGGCGTCACTCCTGCTCGCCGCGGCCGCGGCGGGACCGTCGTTCGGGCTGGCGCTCAACGAACGCCGCCGCGACCTGCTGATCGTCAGCACCCTCGGCGGGAAACGCCGTCAGGTGGCGACCTTCATCGCGGGCGACGCGCTGATCGTCGGCGGCGGGGGACTGATCGCCGGGCATCTGCTCGGCGTGTTGTTCGTCCTGCTCACCCCGGTGGAATGGGTGGCTTTCCCCCACGGGTACTTCGGGATGCTGGGCGCGGTCGTGATCGCTTCGTGCGTCGCGGCGTCCGCGCGGATCGCGCAGCTCGCCGCCCGCGACGAAGTCTCCGACCTTCGTGACTATTAGCCCTCGAAGGGCTGTTCGAGGCGGTAGCCATGGCCGCGCAGGGTCGAAATCCGCGGCGCCTGCTCGGGGGTGGGCGCCGACTCGGCCAGTTTCCGTCGCAGCGCGGCGATGTGGACGTCGAGGGTCTTCGTGGAGCCGTACCAGTGCGCGTCCCACACCTCCGACATCAGGGTGTCCCGGCTGACCGCCACGCCCGGCTGTTCGGCCAGCCGGGCGAGCAGATCGAACTCCTTGGCGCGCAACGGGATCTCCCGTCCGCCGACGCTGACCCGCCGCCCGGCGGTGTCCACCCGCAGATGCCCGACGGCGATCGCGGGCCTGCTCTCCGGCGGGGCCGTGCCGCGCCGCAGGTGCGCCCGCACCCTGGCGAGCAGTTCGCCGAGGCGGATGGGTTTGGTGAGGTAGTCGTCGGCGCCGGCCTCCAGGCCGACGACGACGTCCATCTCCTCCTGCCGGGCGGTCAGGATGACCAGCACGGCGCCGGGGAGCGCCGCGCGCAGCCGTCGGCAGACCTCGACCCCGTCCAGATCCGGCAGGCCGAGATCGAGCAGGACGAAGTCGATGTCGTCGGCCGCCGCGGCCGCGAGCGCGGTGCGGCCGTCCCGCTGCCAGGAAACCTCGTAGCCGTGCAGGCGAAGGGTCGATTCGAGGACGCCGCCGATCGCGTCGTCGTCTTCCACCACCAGCAATTTCGGCATGCGGGGGAGCTTAACCGTTGAACACTGTTCTTTTCGGCCAAGACGTTACGAACACCACCCCGTCCGTAACAGGGCGCTAACGTTTCCCTGTGCGTTTCCGCTGTAGTGTCCATAAAGGACAGAGTGCGGCGACGGCGAGACACAGCCAGGCGAACACGTCGCCGACACGGGCGTACACGGTCTGTGTTCTCGGCTGTACCGGCAGATCCGCGACGAGTGTCTGCTGGTCGGTGCGGAAATAGTCGGCTTTCCCGAGTACCCGGCCCTGATTGTCCACAGCTGTGGAAATACCGTGGGTGGAGTGCCGGAAGAGCGAGTAACCGTTTTCCGCCGCGCGGAAGACCGCTTTCTCCGAGTGCAGCGAGCCGAATCCCGTCCAGTCGTTCGCGGGCACGAGCATCAGCCCGGTCTCCTTGTCCGCGGCCTGGCGCATCAGCCCGGGGTAGTCGGCGTCGTAACAGATGACCGTCGCGAGCCGTCCGTACGGCGAATCCGCGGTGGGCACGGTTCCCGGGCCGGGCTTCATCGGTTCCATCGGCGTCGGATGCGTCTTGTCGTAGGTCCACAGCACTTCGCCCGTCGGCCCGACGAGCACAGCCAGATTCCGGATGTAAGGAGCTTGGGCGGTGTAGAGCGCGTAGGCGAGTCCGACGTGGATACCCGCTTGTTTCGCTTCGGCGCCGACCCGTTTCAGCAGCTCCGCCTGGTCACGTTCCAGGACGCTGGCGTGCGTTTCCGGCCAGATGACGATCTTCGCCCCCGCCGAGGCCTGCTGGCCGTGTCCTGGTCACGAGATCTTCGGTGACCGGCGCGAGGGCCGCGCCGACCGCGACCGGGTCCGCCGCGCTGACTTCCTGTGCCCGCCAGTACTTCACGCCGATCCGCTCCAGCGCGTCGGTACTCGCCGTGTCCGCGGCGGTCGAGGGACTGATCCCCGCGATCCGGACCGTCTGCGTCGTCGGTGCGTCGAACAGCAACCGCGCGCCGCCCGCGAGGAACACCAGGCCGAGCACACAGGCGTGGACGAGGGCGGTGCGCTTGACCCGCGGCCACCCTTCCGCCCAAACGGTGTTCACCACCGAGGCGAACCACGCGAGGACGAAGGTGAGGCCGTACACGCCGGTCACGGACGCCGTCTGGAGCAGCGGCAGGTTTCCGGACTGGGTGCTGCCGAGCGCGCCGAAGTCCCCGAATCCGGTGGCGAGGGTGAAGAGATATTCGGCCGCCACCAAGGTCGCCGGGAACACCAAGGTCCTCAAGGGGCCGGCACGGTCGGCGAACATGCGGTCGGCGACGAACGCCGTCGTCTGCAGCACCGCGAGCAGGGTGAAGGCGAGCAAGGCCGACAGGACGAACGCCAGGCCGGTGACCCCGAGCCAGCACAGTTGCCCGATCAGCAGGGACAGGCCCACGAACCGGATCGCGCGCCGGACGGGGACCTGGCGGGCGTAGCGGAGCAGGAAGACCGGGAACACCCACGCCGCGAGCGGGACGTTCCAATCGGTGTGGACGGAGAGCAGGAGCAGCGCTGTGCCCAGCCACCAGAGCAGCCGTGGTTTCATACCGCGAACGGTAGGAAACCACGGCCGCCCGGACAGTGGTCCAAGGGCAGCGGACCACCCTGACTTTCGTCAGGAAACGTGATCCCGATACGCCTGGACGGTCTCCGCGAGGACTTCGCCACCGGGACGGCGCCAGAGATCGGCGTCGAACACCTCGACCTCGATGGGCCCGGTGTACCCGGCGGCCGCGACACAGGCCTTCAGGTGCCGGTGGTCGATCGGGCCGTCACCGGGGAGCGCGCGGCCGAGCAGGGTGTCGGTCAACGGGACCTTCTGGTCGCAGACGTGGAATCCGGCGATCCGTCCGGCCGCCGCGGCGATCGACTCCTCGATCCGCGGATCCCACCACACGTGGAACTCGTCGACGATCACGCCGACCTGGTCGGCCGGGTGCTCCAGCGCGATCGCGAGCGCCTGGTCCACTGTGGACAGCACGGACCGTTCGGCGCACTGCATCGGGTGCAGCGGTTCCAGACCGAGCCGGACCCCGCGCTCACCGGCGTACGGCGCCAGTTCGCCGACCGCGTCCGCGACCCGCTGCCGCGAAGACGTCAGGTCGCCGTTCACCCCGCCGACGACCAGGACGAGGACCTCCGCGCCCAGCGCGGCGGCTTCGTCGATGGCCTCCCGCGTCTGCGCGACACCGTCCACAGGGGACCCTTCCGGGGTGATCCCGGTGAAGAAACCGCCGCGGCACAACGACGACACGCCGACGTCGTACTCCTTGAGCAGCCGGGCCGTTTCCTCGACGCCGGTCTCGGCGACCTTGTCCCGCCACAGGCCGATCCAGCGGACGCCCGCGTCGGCGCACCCCGCCACAGCCTCCGGCAGCGACCACGCCTTGGTGGTGATCTGGTTCAGGCTCAACCGGTCCATCAGGCCACCCCCGCCGCGGCCAGCAGCGGCCGCATCCTCGCGACGGCGAGGTCCGGGTCGGCGAGCACTCCGGCGGCGTCCGCCAGGCGCAGCAGTTCGGCCAGATGCGTGATGGACCGCGCCGATTCGCGGCCGGCCACCATCCGGAAGTGCTTCTGGTGCCCGTTGAGATAGGCGAGGAAGACGACGCCGGTCTTGTAGTTCCTGGTGGGCGCCCGGAAGATGGCCCTCGAGAGCGCGACCGTCGGGTCGAGCAGGCCGTGGAAACCGGCCTTGTCGCCTTCGTCGAGCCGGGCGAGCGCGGCGCCCGCGACCTGCGCGACGGCGTCGAAGATGCCCAGAAGCGCTTCGCTGTGGCCCTGTTCGTCCCCGGCGATCAGCTCGGGGTAGTTGAAGTCGTCACCGGTGTAGCAGGCGACGCCTTCGGGCAGTGCGCGGCGGAACTCGGTCTCGATCGACGCGTCGAGCACCGAAACCTTGACCCCCGCGATGACGCCGGCGTGTTCGGCGCAAAGCCTGCCCAGTTCCTTGGCTGCCTCACGGACGTCGCCGTGTCCCCAGTAGCCCGTCAGTGCCGGATCGAACTGCTCGCCCAGCCAGTGCAGCAGGACCGGACGGTCCGCGCCGGAGAGCAGTTTCCCGTACGCGGCATGGTAGTCCTCGGGCCCGGACGCCGATGCGGCCAATGCCCGGCTGGCCATCACGACCGGGATCGCCCCGGCCTCGCCGACCAGGTCCAGCTGCTCACGCCAGGCATCCACAATGGACTCCGCGGTCGCGTCGCCGCCGGGGAGCTGGTCGGTGCCGACCCCGGCGACCCACGGCCGTCCCGCGGCGAGCGCGCCGGTGCGCCGGATCAGGTCCTTGGTGGTGTCCCAGTCCAGTCCCATTCCGCGCTGCGCGGTGTCCATCGCCTCGGCCACGCCGAGACCGCAGGACCACAGGTGCTCGCGGAAGGCGAGCGTCGTGTCCCAGTCCAGGACCGCGCCCTCTTCGGGATCGGCGGCGGCGAACGGGTCGGCCACCACGTGTGCGGCCGCGTAGGCGATCCGGGAGGTCGGCGGTGATGCCGGTTTCGCGGGCGTTTCCGCCCCTTGCGGCGTCCACTCCGCCAGTCCGCCGTCGGCGGTGGGCAGGGCGATCAAGGTCATCGGGTCTCCGTGGCGCGGGGGTGAGAAAGCGCTTTCTCGTGCCACGGTAAGTCACCGCGTGGACCGCACACAAGGGTTTCAGCGAGCGGGGGAAGCGGTGCTGCGGCGCAGGACGACCTCGCCGGACATGCGCACCACGCGCGGCCGGGTACCGGGCGAGGCCTTGAGTGCCAGGTCCATGGCCCGTTCGCCCAGCTTCTCCAGCGGCAGCGCCACCGTGCTCAGCGAGGGCGTGAGATCGCGCACTACCGGGATGTCGTCGAAACCGGCGATCGACATCTCGCCGGGTACGGAGACGCCCGCGTCGCGCAGTGCCGCCATCGCGCCGATCGCCATCACGTCGGTCACCGCGAACACGCACGTCGGCCACTGCTTGCGCGGCCGGGCGAGCACCTTCTCCATCGCTTCGTAGCCACCGTCACGGGTGAACGCGGCTTCCGCGACGTCGTCCTCGCGGAGTTCGACGCCGTGCTCCAGCAGTTCCGCCGCGAAACCGTCGAGGCGGTCGACAACGGTTGTCAGGCTCCTCGGCCCCGCGAGTACCGCGAACCGCCGGTGCCCCAGGTCCAGCAGGGCTTTCGCCAGTTCGGCGCCGCCACCGCGATTGTCGGGCTGGACGGTGTCCACCTTGAGCCCGCGGTGCCTGCTGACCGCGGCGACGTGCCCGCCGCCGCGTCGGTACGGCTCGAGTTCGGCGGCCATCGCCTTTTCCCATGCCTTGTCCTCGAACGCGGAACCGATCAGCAGGATGGCCGAGGCCCGCTGGGCGCGCAGCGTGGAGACGTACGCGACCTCCTTGGCCGGATCGCGGAACGTGCTCGCGAGCATCACCAGGAGGTCGTTCTCGCTCGCCACCCGCATGACCCCGCCCGCGATCGCGGCGAAATACGGATCGCCGACGTCGTGGCAGATCACTCCGACGGTGGGCTGCGAGCCACCGGCCAGGGCCTGAGCGTGAGCGTTGGGGGTGTACGAGAGTTCGGCCGCCGCGGCGATCACTCGTTCGCGGAGATCTCCCCGGACGGTGGCGGTGCCGTTGAGGACGCGGGACGCTGTCGCGAGCGACACGGCCGCGGTGCGCGCCACATCTTCCAGCGTCACGTGGGGGCGGGCCTTCATCGATCCTCCAAGCTGCTGTTTGGGGCATAGTGGCGGACATGCTCGGCCTTTACCCGGAAATCGAACCTTACGTCCAAGGGATGTTGCCCGTCGGTGACGGCAATGAGATCTATTGGGAGGAATGCGGCGATCCCGAGGGCAAACCCGTGATCTTCCTGCACGGTGGCCCCGGAAGTGGTTCGATCCCGAGACATCGCAGACTGTTCGATCCCGACCGGTACCGGATCGTCCTTTTCGACCAGCGCGGCTGCGGGCGCAGCACCCCGAACTGCGCCACGCCGGAAGCGGATCTTTCGGTCAACACGACGTGGCACCTCGTCGCCGACATCGAGCGGTTGCGAGAGCATCTCGACATCGAACACTGGATGGTCTTCGGCGGCTCGTGGGGGAGTGTGCTCGGGCTGACCTACGCGGAAACGCATCCCGGACGGGTCACGGAACTCGTTCTCCGGGGCGTGGCCACGTTGCGGGTGAAGGAACTGCAGTGGCTTTTCGGCGGGGGAGCGGCGTTCCTCTTCCCCGAGGCGTGGTCGCGATTCCTGGCCCCGGTGCCGTTTTCGCGCCGCCAGGACAACCTGATCGAGGTGTATCACGAACTGCTGCACCACCCGGACCCGTCGGTGCACGGGCCCGCCGCGATCGCGTGGAGCCGCTGGGAAGGCGAAACGGTCAAATTGCACCCGCAGGCCGACGTGATCGACGCGTTCAGCGATCCGTCGTTCGCCCTCGCGATCGCGAGGATCGAGAACCACTATTTCCGGCACGGTGGCTGGCTGGCCGAAGATCAGCTGCTGCGCGACGCCGGGAAGCTCCGGGGCGTCCCGTGCGTTCTCGTCCAGGGACGCTACGACGTGGTCACCCCGGCCATCACCGCTTGGGAGCTCAGCCAGGTGCTGCCGAGCGCGGAACTGGTGATGGTCGGCGACTCGGGTCACGCGTTCGACGAACCCGGCACCCTGCACGAGTTGATCAGCGCGACCGACCGGTTCGCGTCAGACTGGCGGGGCGCCGGTACACCCCAGGACGAGGAGAGGAACCCAGACATGCTTTTCGGTGACGAGCACGTCCGTCGCTACGAAGAGACCGACGGCGAGGTGGGCCACGACTGGGAGAAGGGCGCGCCTTGTCTCGTCCTCACCACCAAGGGCCGCAAGACCGGCGAGGACCGCAAGTTCGCGCTGATCTACCAGTTCGACGACGACGACAACCCGGTCATCGTCGCCTCGAAGGGCGGGGCGCCGGAGGACCCGGGCTGGTACAAGAACCTGCAGGCGAACCCCGAGGTCAAGGCCCAGGTCAAGGCGGACAAGTTCACCGCGCGGGCCCGGACCATCGAGGGTGAGGAGCGCGCGAAGCTGTGGGAGAAGCTCGCAGCGGTCTGGCCGGACTACAACGAGTACGCGAAGAAGACCGACCGTGAGATCCCCGTGGTGGTCCTCGAGCGCGTGTGATCCGCGCCGCGTTCGCGCGTTGTTTCGGCCGAACCGGGGCGGGTTCGGCTACGAATTACGTCCATGGTGCTGAGACCTCGTGAACGCTGGACCGCACTGAGCCCCGTTTCGGGTGACTTGTTGACGTTCCGCCAGATGATCGCCTTCGGCCGGCGCTTCGCCCGCGCCGGCCGGGGGTTCTGGTTCAGCCTCGCGATCAACGTCGTGTGGCCTTTCCTGGTGCTGTTCACCCGGTTCCGGGTGCGCGGCGGGGAGCACCTGCCCGCGTCGGGCGGCTTCCTGGTCGCGTCGAACCACCTCTCGTTCGCCGATCCGACGACGGTGACGGCGTACTGCCTCGCCCACGGCCGCGTGCCGCGCTACCTGGCGAAGGCGAGCCTGTGGGACGCGCCGGTGGTCGGCTCGGTGATGCGCTCGGGCAAGCACATCCCGGTCTACCGCGGGGCGCCCACGGCGTCGGGCGCGTATCGCGACGCCGTGAGTGCCGTGCGTGAGGGCGAATGCGTCGTCATCTTCCCGGAGGCGACCTTCACCGATCACCCGGACGGGTGGCCCATGCGCGGCAAGACCGGGATCGCGCGGATCGCGCTGGAGACCGGGGTCCCGGTGATCCCGCTGGCGAACTGGGGCACGCACCACCTGCTGCCGTCGGACGCCGTCCTCCCGCGCGGCTTCCCCCGCAAGACGGTGAACCTGATCGCGGGTCCGCCGGTGGACCTCTCGGACCTCATGACGCCCTCGCCGTCGCGCGAGGTGCTGGAGGAGGCGACCGGGCGGATCATGGCCGCGGTGACCGACCTGCTGATCGGGATCCGCGGTCCCCGGCCTGAGTAGGCAGTCTCACCCTTCGGACCGTCCCGGTGAGGGGTAGGTTTCGAAGTATGAGCGCACACTATGACGTCGTTGTTCTGGGCGCCGGGGTCGGCGGCTACGTGGCGGCCATCCGGGCATCGCAACTGGGGCTGAGCGCGGCGGTCGTGGAGGAGAAATACTGGGGCGGGGTCTGCCTCAACGTCGGCTGTATTCCCTCGAAGGCACTGCTGCGCAACGCGGAACTCGCGCACATCGTGACCAAAGAGGCGAAGTCCTTCGGGATCCAGGTGGAAGGGAAGGTCACCTTCGACTACCAGGCCGCCTTCGACCGCAGCCGCAAGGTCGCGGACGGTCGCGTCAAGGGCGTGCACTACCTGATGAAGAAGAACAAGATCACCGAGTACGACGGGCACGGCACCTTCGTCGACGCCAACACCATCGAGGTCAACGGCGAGCGGGTCACCTTCGACCACTGCGTGATCGCCACCGGCGCCACTGCGCGCCTGCTGCCGGGCACCACGCGCAGCGACCGCGTGGTCACCTACGAACAGCAGATCATGGAAAACGAACTGCCGGAGAGCATCGTCATCGCCGGCGCGGGCGCGATCGGCGTCGAATTCGCCTACGTGCTGCACAACTACGGCGTGAAGGTGACCATCGTCGAATACCTCGACCGCATGGTCCCGCTCGAAGACGCCGAGGTCTCCGCCGAACTCGCCCGCCGCTACCGGAAACTCGGCATCGAGGTACTGACCTCCACCAAGGTCGAGACGATCGACGACACCGGCGAGCAGGTCCTCGTGACCGTGTCGAAGAACGGCGAGCAGCGCGTCCTGGAAGCGGACAAGGTGTTGCAGGCCATCGGTTTCCAGCCGCGGACCGAGGGATACGGCCTGGACAAGACCGGCGTCGAACTGACCGACCGCGGCGCCATCGCCATCGACTCGCGCGGACGTACCAACGTGCCGCACATCTTCGCGATCGGAGACGTCACCGCGAAACTGATGCTCGCGCACGCGTCGGAGTCCATGGGCGTCGTCGCCGCCGAGACCATCGCGGGCGCCGAGACCATGGAACTCGACTTCGTGATGATCCCGCGCGCGACCTACTGCCAGCCGCAGATCGCCAGCTTCGGCTGGACCGAAGAACAGGCCCGCGAAAAGGGCTTCGACGTCCAGGTGGCGAAGTTCCCCTTCACCGCCAACGGAAAGGCGCACGGCCTCGGCGAGGCCGTCGGCTTCGTGAAGATCCTCAGCGACGCTACGCACGGCGAGCTGCTGGGCGCGCACCTGATCGGGCCCGAGGTGACCGAACTGCTGCCGGAGCTGACTTTGGCGCAGCAGTGGGACCTTACGGTGCACGAGATTTCGCGGAACGTGCACGCTCACCCGACGCTGGGGGAAGCAGTGAAGGAAGCCATCCACGGTCTCGCTGGGCACATGATCAACATGTAAGTGTGAACCTGCCCTGACCTGCGGTTTCGCGGGTCAGGGCAGGTGTCAGGCCGTGGCCAGGCCGGCACGCGGCTTGGTCGCCGAGCGTGTCGTCGAAGAAGTCGTCGACGGCTTTCCGCGTCCGGGCGTGGCTACTCGGCACCGGTTCTGCGCCTTACGAGACACGGGAAGCGCGTGAAGACGTGCTTGTACGCCGCACGTCCCCACGCACGTTTTCCCGACAGCTATTCAGTTCTCAGCTAGCTTGCGCCTTGTTCTTCTGGATCTGTGCGGCCACCTCCTCCGCCTTGCGCTCCTCGTAGCCCACCCAGTAGCGGAGTTCGTGGTGGTGCGCGCGGTCCACATCGGACACTTCGCGGTACATGCGCGCATTCGCTTGATGGAACTTCAGCCACGTCGTCAGATTCGACCCGGGTTTCGGGCGACGAGCGGAGGCGACGAGGTGCGCGTCCTTCAGCGTCTGCGGCTCATTCCGGCCGGGCGTCGTCATCGCGCACCGTCGTGTGTTTGCTGAGGAACACGGCCAGTTCGTCCGCGCTGTCGCGGATTTGGCGAAGGAGCCGGATGAACTCCGGCCACGCGGCCGGGTCGGACGGCGGCAGGATCGCCAGGCTGTCCGGGGCCAGGTAGATGACCAGGGCCGGGTTCGCCGAACCATGGCCCTGCATCCCCGCGACCGCTTGCCGTCCCGGCTTCCACATCGCGTTGAACGCCACGGCCCTGACTCTTCTCGCTGTAAGCGCGTATCTCCCAGGAACGCGCGTTCTCCTCGAAACCCTCGGCAGCCGCCGACACCGCAGCCAGCACCCACCACGGCAACTGGTCTTGAGTCGCCAGCTCTCGCCATGCCGACGCCACCGCCCAGGAAGCGACGGCCATGTCATGCGCCGCCAGGGCATCCCCGCCGTGTGCGGTCCGCTGCGTCATCGCGCTGTAGTGGCGGTAAGCGGCTTCCCAGGTTTGGACCAGGTGCGGGGATGCCGCCCCCGGCGCCCCGCCCACCATCACGCCGCCTTGGGCGTTGACTCGGCAGCGGCGGAGGCCCGGCCCGACTTCGACCCGCCACCAGCGACCGCAGCCTTGAAGCCGGTCGCGCGGAACACGTAGGACTGGTACTTGAACTCGCCTTGACCAGCCACCTTCGGCTCAGCCGTCAGCCCCTCCAGCTCGATCGGCCGCATACCCGGCAGCACTTCCGACGTGGTCGGCACTGGCTGCACATCGGCCAGCAGCGTGATCTCGAACGATGCGCGCTTGGCCTTCGTCTCGTCCGGGTCGGTCACGGTGGCCTTCCACTGACGCTTGCCCGTCACTTCGTCGACCCGCTGTCGTGCCGGGCGGCCCGCAGCACGGTCTTCCCGTGACTGGTACTCGTTGTCCGGCGAGATCTCGCCGACCATCACGAGGCCCTGCGCGAACGCTTCGTCGAAGTCGATGGCGAAGCGGTGTCCTTTGTAGATAGCCATGTCGTCAGTTCCCTTGTTTGTCTGTGTCTGTCGGCACTTCGTCGCCGTCTTTGCCCCTTGCGGCAGCCGCGTTCAGTGCGGCCTGTACCTCTGCGAGTTCTCTCCCCAGCACCGCTATCGCGTCGGAATCGACGAGCAGGACCACGGGGAACGCCTTGCCGAAACGGATCTCCGCCCGGTTGGCGTAGGTGAGCGCGCGGACGCGGATCGGCAGGTCTGCCGTGACGTGGATCTGGACCGTGTCGCGCATCGGGCGCTCAGATCGCGAACCGGCGAGCTGTCCACGTTCCCGAGCCGTGCGCGGACGCTGCCCGACCGGCGGTTGGAGTCGTCATGCCTGCCTCCCTCTTAGTGTCGAGGTGCTGGGGCGAGTCCCCGGCAACCTGGCACCTAATCTCCGCCAAAACGCGGGACGTGATCACCATCTGGCGGGACATCTAGGGACGTCCCTGGTACGGTCGAAGACGTCCCTAAAAGTCCCTAGGAGGGCGGATGCCGAACGAACGCCTGCGGGACGCCCTGCTGCGCAATGGCCTCACGCTGGAACAAGTCGCCGACGCCACCGGGGTCGATCAGAAGACCGTGGAACGGTGGATCACCAAGGGGCGGACGCCGTACCCGAAGCATCGGCACAAGATCGCCGCGATGGCGCGCGAGTCCGAGACCTACCTCTGGCCGGACTCGGTGGCCCCGGAGCGCAAGGCCGAGACGGCCGCCGCCGAGGTCGTGCGCGTGTTCCCGCACCGCAACGCCATCCCCGTCGAACTGTGGGACCGGCTGATCAAGGAAGCGTCGGACACGGTCGAGGTCCTGGTCCACGCCGCGCTGTTCCTGGTGGAGCGCCCGCGGTTCATCAAGGACCTGACTGCAAAAGCCCAGGCCGGGGCCAAGATTCGGTTGGTTTTTGGAGATCCCGAAGGGGAGAGCGTCGCTCTGCGCGGCGACGAGGAGCAGTTAGGCGACGGGACACTTGCCGCGCGCATCCGCAACGCGCTGGCGTTCTACCGGCCGCTCATCGGGGTAGACGGGGTGGAGATGCGCTTCCACAACACCACGCTCTACAACTCGATCTTCCGCTTCGACGACGAAATGATCATCAACACGCACGTCTACGGCTTCCAGGGGGCCCACGCCCCGTCCCTGCACCTCCGCCGGCTATCCGCCGGGGACCTCTTCGAGACCTACTCGGAGAGCTTCGAAGCCGTCTGGAACCTCGCCAAGCCCGCCACCTTCTAGGAGGCCACCCATGGCACGCGTCGACTACTACAACGACCCGAACGCCCCCAAGGCCAACAGCATCGCAGTCGCGGTGTCCGCGTTCATCCAGGACGACGAAGGCCGCATCCTCATGATCCGGCGCACCGACAACGACCTGTACTCGATCCCCGGCGGACAGCTCGAACTCGGCGAGACCCTGTCACAGGCCGCCGTGCGGGAGGTTCGCGAAGAGACCGGCATTGAGTGCGAGGTGACCGGGGTGATCGGCCTGTACTCGAACCCGAACCACGTCATCGCCTATGACGACGGCGAAGTGCGACAGGAGTTCTCGATCTGCTTCCGGGCTTTGCCTGTCGGAGGATACATGCGGACAAGCGACGAAAGTCGTGAGGTTTGCTGGGTTTCACCAGCTGTAGTTGGCAGCCTAAAGGTTCACCCGTCAATTCTCTTGCGAATCGAGCACGCCACAATTGAAGGTGGCGGTGTCTACTACTCGTAGCGCAGTCAGTCGTTGCCGTAGTCGGGCTCGTCGAACACCTCCCCGACTCGGTCAATGAGTGATTCGCGCGACTCTGATCTGCTCTCCTGTGCTAAGCCAGCGATCTTAAACTCGCGAACTCCGGTCAATTTCAATTTGCAAATAGGGCAGTTGAGTTCCTTTGCCACCAAAAACACGGTGGAAACTACCTCGTCATCTTCTGGTTCAAATCTTTCGGCGCCGAACCGGCTTACGTCGTATAGTGCGGAGATGCTCTCTTTGCACGCTGGGCATTCGACCTTGGAGACCCAGCCGACTACAATGCCGCCTGCGGCTCGACGTGCAGCTTTCTCTTCCTCCGGCAATTCTTCCGCGAGTTGTCGGCAGCGGTTTATTTGCGCGCGCACCTCATTCTCAAGTCGCTTGTCGTCTTCGTCGCTGAGCTTTTCGGCATGCGAAAGGAAGCCGGAATCAAGATAGTCTTTCGCGCTTTCCTCGAACGATGCGGCTAGGACATTTAGGACGCGAAGAAACTTGGGCATCCAAGTTGCTCTGTCGATGTTGTCGGCCAATGAGTCGGATGAATGAATCTCCGCGTTTCTCACGGCGACGAGAGATTTGGCATCGGCCTGCACGTCGCTTGTAAAGCTCGGCAATACGGTCCCTAGTCGGATAATTACAGTCTTTGTTTGGATGGACGTGGCATCACTTCCTTCGGTTTTGTATCCCAAGGAATGCAGGATGCTCGAACCATTTGGGTCCGCCAATAGCGCTGGGCTAACTTTGGCGAGTGGTGCTCGCATCATGAATTCTAAACCGAGTAGGCACCATATTAGTACGGCGCCATCCTCTGGCTCGGCCTTCTCGGCACGTCCAAAGTAGAGGCGGGCTTTGGCTCTAAATTCCTGTTCGCTCCACACGTCTTATCTCCTAGCTCGCGTACCCGCGCCAGATGGTTCTTTTCTCGTTGGATGAAACTGCGGTCCGCCTGTGCAGCAAGCGCCAATTGTCAACAACGACAAGAGTGTGTGGGGTCCAATTAATCGTCGCGGTTGGCTGCATCACACCTATCTCCCGAACGAGGTGTTCCTTGAAAATTGGAGATAGGGCGCGCGGGTCCCATCTCAAAAGGGAGATGCCGTTAACTATTTCACGCGATCTCAATGATCGAACTCTTCCTCTGGAGTCACGTCCTCTTAAAATCAGGGTCCGAATGTTGTCCCTGACTGTTGTGTTCGGTGAAGCTTCGAGGTCTAGTAATTCAGTTTTAGCTCCATTTTGAATGCACTCAATTGCAAGTAGGGCCATGTAGCGGGGCGGCCGGATTGAAATAGCGCCATCTGTGTGCCATGGAAAGCGGTCTAGGCCAAATTGCCCAGAAAGACTATTGGCTCTGGAGTTGTCGACAGTTCTGGGTGTTAGAAAGGTAGTTCTCGAATGATCCATCGTGCCAAGTATGCCCAAAATAACTTCGGCTTCATCTATTGATGATTTGTCGATCCTGAACCAGCCTTGCTTGACAAGTGATTCTTTCGCTTCTTCGGTAATCATGGATGGTTGCCCGTCGAAGTAGTTTGGCAGTGATGGCGGCCTGCGAAAACTTCTGCCGAATTTGGCTCTATGGGATCAAGGCGCGCCGCCGTCGGCGGCGCGCTGGTCACCTTGCGTCCGCGTCTCGCCTGCGGGCGCACCTTGCCCGACACGGCGGGCTGCCGCTCCGCTCCGCCCACCGGCCGGGCGGTGCGCCCGCTGAAGCCGTGGACAGGTGCAGCCGCCGCCAGCGGCGCGCAGGTACGCCAATGAGCACGTCGGCCTCCTCGCTCAGACGATCGTGCTCAGAGGTCGCGAACGGACCAACGGCTGTTACGCGGAGCCACCGCCCCGATGCCAGATCGTCACAACGGCCGTCGCGTGGATGGCTTCGTATCGGGGAGATGGGGGAGGAGTGGGCGAGTGCCAGGCCGTCTCCAGGCCGTCAGACGTCGGGTAGGGATGAGAACACGCGAGAAGTATCCAGCCCTGTTCGCGCAGGTCAGCGACCAAAAGTAGCGATCATCCCGAGGTCAGCGAAACCCCGGCATCAAAAGATCAACATGTAGGTGCTCGGTCCGGTAGGTCGTGAGTGGCGTTTCGGGTTATTGAGCCGAGGGCAACGTGGTGTGTCGGATGGCGTGTCCGTGAAGGCCTCCTTGAGGGACCCTGGGTCCCTCAAGGAGGCCTTCACGGACTTGGGAACCGGGCAGTGGTGTCACAGTTGCACCAGTGTCATCAGGGATCACATCGGCGCGTAGTGAAGGACGCCTTCACAACCCTCAGGGTAGGCAAGGAGGCCTTCACGGCCAGCCGAGCGCCCACACGACAGACCAACCCTGCGCCACCATTGCCCTTCCCCCTCAATAGAACCCGAATCGCCACTCACGACCTACCGGACCCAACGCCCTCCCGCCCCCGACGAGCGGCAAGTAGCGAGCGAAAGCGGCCGGAGGCTAGAGCGTGTGGGAAGCGATCAGCTGGCCGATCGCCCGGATGTCCGAACCCCGGAACTCCAGTCGCACGTTCCCCAGTCCGCTGAACCACAGGTCCAGCTCCGCGTCCAGATCGAACGTGCCCGCGGTCTCGATCGAGAACGCCTGGATCCTGTTGTAGGGCAGCGAAGTGAAGTCCTTCTTCTTGCCCGTCATACCCTGGACGTTCACGGCGATCAGCCGCTTGTTCGTGAACACCACGAAGTCGCGCACCGCCTTGAACGACGAGATGATCTCTTCCCCGGGGATGATGATCGGCTGCACCGTCGGCGCGATGTCCTTCGGCTTGCACGGCGTGAGCTTGAAGACGGTGTCCTTGGAGAAGTCAATCATGCTCTCCACAGTACGGATTTCCGCCGGATCAGGCCTCGGGCGTGAACTTCACGACCACCTTGCCGTCCTTGATCGCGGTCACCTTGTACCCGATCCCGTTCGTCCGTCCGCCGCTGCCGCTGAAGGACGCTCGTGCGCCGCTGGGGAGGGCGGCCGAGAGGGCGACACCGTCGGCCGACACGGAATCGACGGCGATGTAGGTGACGCGCAGCCGGGCTTCGAAGGCGATCCTGTCCTTCGGCTTCAGGATGACTTCGCAGTCGCCGTCCCGGCAGGATTTGAGGTCGGTGCCCTGCGCCGCGACCAGCGGACCGTCCGGGTGGGCGACACCCGACGACGACGGCGGAGCGCTGGAAGACGGCGAAGGTGACGGCGAGGGAGAAGGTGAAGGTGAGGACACGGGAGCGGGCGTGGGCGGCGAAGCGGGCGGGGTGTCGGATCCGCAACCGGCCAGGGCCGCGGCGGACACGAGCAGGAGGCCTGCCACACGCTGAGTAGACATATGCTGAACGTAAAGCGACGGCGTGGGGACCCCTCCCCGGCGGCGTCTCACATACTTTCGGGGATCAGGAGGAGGCACGATGAAGCGGCTCACGATGGCGCACGAAAGCCTGGCGCTCGGCGTGCCCCGGTCGGCCCCCGGCGCGGTGTTCGCCCTCACGCTCGCGGGCGGCGTGTCCGTCGACCCCGACGAGGGGGGCGAGATCTCCTTCGGGCGCAACCGGCCGCAGGTCGACGTCTGTGTGGGGGAGAACGATCTGCGGGTCAGCCGCAGGCACGGGCACCTGAACTTCACCGGCGGGCAATGGTGGGTCAGCAACACCGGCCAGCTGCCCATCCGCCTGCCCAACTCCCGCTGGCTCTCCCAGGGCGAGGACCCGATCCCCCTGTCGGACGGGTACACGCCGCTGTTCGTCCGCGGTTCCGGCAAGCGGGAGCATCTGCTCGAGTTGTACATCGCCGGTCCCGACGGCGGGCAGCCCGCCACCCGGCACGGTGACGTCACCGTGCCGCCCCGCCGCTGGCGCCTCAGCGCGGAGGAACGCCTGGTCCTGGTCGTCTTCGGGCAGCGCTACCTGCTGCACGACCTCAACCCACAGCCGCTGTCCCGTCAGCAGACGGCCGAGGTGCTCGCCGAACTCCGCCCCGACGAAACGTGGACGAGCCGTCGTGTCGAGCACCTCGTCATCGACGTCCGGGCGCGGTTGTCCGCCGGCGGCGTTTACGGCCTGCGGCGCGAAGAGGTCGGCGAGCCGGTCGGAAACGCGTTGAACGACAACCTGTTGCGGGAGCTGGTGCTCTCCACCACCCTCGTCCCGCCGGACCTCGCCCTGCTCGACGCGCTCAGTTGACGCCCTCCATCGCCGCCTTCGCGACGTCGCTGCCCCTGTCCGCCTCGCCGGCGACCTTCACCAGCGCCGCCGTCGCCTGATCCCGGCTCTCCTCGGCCTTCACACGTCCCGCCGAGGCCGCGTTCACGCCGAAGAAGGCGCCCACCACCGTGCCGATCACCGTTCCCGCCGCGGTGATCACCGCCGTGACGTCGGACGTGTTCGGGTATCGCATGACCGCCGCCACCGCGATGACCGCGAGCGCGCTCAGCCCCGCCAGCACCGTCATGAATCCGTAGTTCTTGCCCATGGCCCGCTCCCTTCAGGCTCCTTGAGGCAATGCTTCGCCCGAACGGCGCCCTTCGTTACGGCAAAAGGCCGGACCGTTATCCGCCGATGCCGAAACGGACGTCGTGACCCTGGTCCGGCACTACGAATTCCAACAGCCGCATACCCTCTTCGGTGATCAAATCTTTGTCCCGCAAGGGTTTCCGGGATTCGATCGTCAGGGTCGCCCCTTTGATCTCCCAAACGGCCAGGAAATCACCGTCGACGAGCAAAGTGCCCCTGCGGCCTCCGGGACCCGGCGGTAGCGGCACGCGGCGGCCGTCCGGGATCAGGCGCACGCGGTCCGCGTGGGAGAGCAGGACGTTGTCGTACTCGGGCAGGAACCGAGGGGGCGCCGGGGTTTCGGGGTCGGGCCGTGGCGCGTCGGGGAGGTCGAACAGCTCCTTCCCCGCGGTGTCGGTGAAAGTGCGCAGCCGCGGCCGGAGCCGTTCGAAGACTTCCTTGAGTTTGGTGAGTCCCGACCAGATCTGTGCGTCGCGGACGGTCGCCGGGCCGAACGCCGTGAGGTAGCGCAGCACCAGATCGTCGAGGGAGATACCGTCCTCGACCGGTTTGCCGACCCACTCGTCGAGCAGGGAGAACGCGACCGGCCCCTGCTGACCCCACAGTCCTCGCGGCGTCACGTGCGCGAGAGGGAGAAGGCTGTTGACCGCGTAGGCGAGGGTGGGCGGGTCGGCGTCGGGCCACCGGTCCGCCAGCGCGGTCCGGATCTCGGCACGAGTGTGGGGCCGCCCGGCCAGCAGAGCCCGTCCCGCTTCGGTGATCGCGGCGAGATCGAGACCGGCGACCTCCCGTGAGTAATGGCCGAGGAAACCGCGTTCGACCACGGTTCTGATGGTCGGCCACAGGGCGAGGCAGTCTTCGGCCGTCACCAGGTGCACGGTTCCCCGCATCAACGTCGACCGGACGACCTCGCGGGCGGCCAGCGGTTTCGCCAGCTCGTCCACCTGGAAATCCCGCAGCCGCGACCACAAGCCGACGTAGGACGAGTCGGGTGCCTGTGCCTGGAGGCCCGCCAAATGCTCGATCGCGGGGACGGCGGCCAGCGCGGAGCGCTCCAGCAGGAGTTGCCGGGCCAGCGTCGCGCGGTTGAGCGCCCGCGCGCTGAGGTGTTCCGTCGTCATTTCAGCCGCACTTCCGTAGGAACGTACGAAGGTCTTCGGTGACCGGTTGCGGTATCTCCATGGCCGGGAAATGGCCACCGGCAGCCTACCGGCCGGTTCAGTCGCGCGGTGGACGCTTGACGTCGAAGACCAGTTCCGGGCGCTCCCAGGTGATCTTCGGCGGGTTGGGCGGGACGACACCGACGCGGCGCGCGCCCATCCGCTCGTAGAACCCGGTGGCGGGCGGGTGGGAAACGACGCGGATCTCGGTCATGCCGAGGTCCGCGGCCTGCCCGAGCATGTGCTCGACCAGCCACGCGCCGATGCCGGTGCCCTGGGCGGAATCGGCGACGAAGAGCAGGTCCAGCTCCGCCGGATACTCGATCAAGCTGTAGAAACCGATCACGTCACGCTGCGCGTGGGCGACGAACGCGGGATGGGTGGCGAGGTAGTCCTCGGTGACCCGGTAGTCCTCGAGAATCGACGCGTACTCCCCTTGGTAGGCGGCGGATTCGTGCAACAGCGCCGTGACCCTGTCGGCGTCGGAAGCGCTTGCCCTGGAGATGCGGTAGCTCGTCACGCTCGAAGCTTAGAACGTCACACCGACAACTCTTGACCTCCAGCTAACTGGAGGGATGAGGCTGGGTTCCGACAGCTGGGGAACGAACTGGAGGAACAAGATGAAAGCGGCCGCGTTCACGGAAGCCGGTGGCCCGGAGGTACTGCGGGTGCTGGAGCTGGAAGAGCCACACGCCGGGGCGGGGGAGGTCCGGGTGCGGGTGAAGGCGGCGGGGGTGCAGCCGTACGACGCGGCCGTTCGGGCGGGCTGGGAACCCTCAGGGTTCGATCTGCGTTGGCCGCGTGTCCCGGGGAACGAGTTCGCCGGGGTCGTCGACGAGGTCGGTTCCGGGGTTACCGGCCTCGTCGCGGGGGCCGAGGTGCTCGGTTTCACCGCCGTTCAGGCCTACGCCGAGTACGTCGTGGTGCCCGCGGAGAACGTCACGGCGAAGCCGCCGGAGATGCCGTGGGAGGTCGCGGGCGGCTTCACGGCGGGAACGCAGACGGCGTACCTGGCGCTCGACGCCCTGCGGGTCGCCCGCGGCGAGACGCTGCTGATCCACGGGGCGGCGGGCGCGGTGGGCACGGCCGCCGTCCAGCTCGCCGCATTGCGCGGCGCGCGGGTCATCGGCACGGCTAGCGAGGCGAACCAGGAGTACGTCCGTTCGCTCGGCGCCGAGCCGCTGGTCTATGGCGACGGCCTCGCCGATCGGGTGCGTGCCCTCGCGCCGTCCGGGATCGACGCGGCGCTGGACGGGGCGGGCGGTGTCGCGTTCGATCTCTCGCTGGAACTGGTCGGGAATCCGGACCGCGTGCTCACCCTGGTCGACCACGCCCGCGCGCCGGAGGCGGGAGCGCGGATGGTCACCGGAACGCGGTCGGCCGAGCGCCTGGGGATGCTGGCGTCGTTGTACGCCAAGGGGGAGCTGCGGTTCCTGGTGCGGCGGACGTACCCGTTCGGCGAGGCCGCGGCGGCACATCGGGAGATCGAGACCGGGCACGGGCGCGGCAAGGTCGTGCTGACCTTCCCGTGAACCTCGTGAGTGGTAGGGACGGTTCTAACCGTCTTTACCACTCACGAGACGTGGCCCTCAGGCTCTCCGCAGCTTCCGGATCACCCCGCGCACCACCAACGGCGCCACGATCGCCACGAACAGCACCAGCGCCGCCCAGCCTCCGAAGCCACCGAAGCCGCCTTCGTCGTAAGCCGCCGGTGCGGCCTCTCGCCAGTTCTTCGAGCCGCCGCCCGCCGATTCCTCGTCGGGACCGGCCGTCGCGGTCGTGACCTTGTCGCCGGTGGCCGGACCGGTGGCCGGACCCGCCGACTTACTCGGCCCGGAGCCGCCCGGCCCGGCGGCGGGCTTGCCGTTCGGGTTGAGGATCCCCGCGGCCACCAGCGGGTCGGGCGGGCTGCTGGCGCCCGCGCCGAGGCTGCCGCGGAAGGTCGGGTTGCCGCAGTTGCCCGCGTTCAGCTGTTTCGGCGGCTGCCCGGTGAGCCGCGAGTTGGAGTTCATGATCTCCTGCGACAGGTTCGGCGGCAGTGGCGAATAGCCGATCCGGGCCATGTTGATCTGGCCGTCGCACGCGACGTGCTCGAGGAACGCGGTCATCGTGTCCGTCTTGCCCTGGTCGCCGTAGCCGCCGCGGCAGGTGTCCCGGCCGGTCGTGCAGGGCATCATGATGTAGGAATACGCCGAAATCGGGTACGTCTTCGGGTCGGCGTTCGAGTAGACCTTGTCGAGTTTCTGGCTGAGGTCCGGGCGGAGTTCTGCGAACTTCAGCGCGGACGCGATGTTCTCCGCGTAAGGCTGGGTGTACTGGCCCGCGCCGTTCTGCACCCACGCCGACGGCACGTTGTGGCGCTGCGCGTAGGCGAATTCGTCGTAGGCGACGGAGAACGGGATGGTCGCTTTGCCGATGGCCTGCGCGATCTGGTCCGAGTCCGCGAGCAGCCGGTACCAGTCGGCGTCCGGTCCCCGTTCGGGCAGCTGGATCGGGCGCACCCCGGAGGGCAGGCTGCCCATCCCGTTGCCGACGTTGCGGGAGACGAAGCGCTGGTAGGCGTCGGGCGCCGCATACGCGATGAAGTCGTAGAACAACGCCGTCGTCCCGGACTGCCCGGTCCGCCCGACCAGGGTGATGGGCTGGTCCGGCAACGACTTCCCGCCGTTGGTCGCGGTGATCGCCGGATCGCTCCAGCGGGTGATGTCCCGGCTGAAGATGCGGCCGATCACCTCGCGCGTGAGGTGCAGGTAGTCGACCCGCTTCCCGGCCTGGTCGGTCACGTTGTACATGACGGCGACAGCACCGGCGACGTCCGGCACGTACTGGTAGCCGCGGGTCTGCGCGGTCACCCCGCCGCCGCCCGCCGCGAGGAGCGACGAGACCTCGGCTTCGGTCCCGCCGAAGTCGACCGTCCGGTCGCCGTACTGGTTGACCCCGGCGGGCGAGTTGGTGGCCGAATAGTTGACCGGGATACCGCGCGACGTCGCGCCGTTCTGCCAGTCGGTCATCGCGACGCCGACGTAGCTGGACCCGGAACCGGTGACCCTGCTGAGCGCCGCCGCGCCGGGCGCGCCCGCCACCGAGAGCGACAACAGCAGCGCCGAGACTCCGACCAAAGTGACCAGCCTGCTCGTCCTCATCCGAATCGCCCGTTCACGTAGTCGAAGGTGCGTTCATCCGATGGCGCGTTGAAGATCGTGTCCGTCGGACCGTGTTCGATCACCCGGCCGGGTTCGTTCTCGGCCGCGAGGAAGAACGCGCAGTGATCCGAAACCCGTTGTGCCTGCTGCATGTTGTGCGTGACGATCACGACGGTCACCTCGTGCCCGATCTCGGCGATCGTCTGCTCGATCCGCCGGGTGGACGTCGGGTCGAGGGCGGAGCACGGCTCGTCCATCAGGAGCACGTTCGGCTGTACCGCGAGAGAACGGGCGATGCAGAGCCGCTGCTGCTGTCCGCCGGACAGGGCGCCGCCAGGGGAGCTCAGCCGGTCACGGACCTCGCGCCACAACCCGGCGCGTTCGAGACTCTGTTCCACGAGCGCGTTCTTGTCGTCGCATTTGACGCCGGCGAGCTTGAGCCCGGCGAGCACGTTGTCCCGGATGGACATCGCCGGGAACGGGTTCGGCTTCTGGAAAACCATGCCGATGCGCAGCCGGACCTGCTGGGGCCGGGTTCCGTCGGCGTAGATGTCCTGGCCGTCCAGCAGGACTTCGCCGGTCAGGGAGGCCGACGGCACGAGTTCGTGCATCCGGTTGAGGATGCGCAGGAAGGTCGACTTGCCGCAGCCCGACGGGCCGATCAGCGCGGTCACCTCCTTGGCGGGCATCCGCAACGACACGCCTTCGAGGACCAGCCGGTCGCCGAACCAGGCGCCGATCTCCCGCGACTCGAGTGCGGCCGCACCGGGCGGGGGGCCACCGGTCAAGGCGACCTGGGGCCTGCTGGTGTCCACATCGGACAATTCGGTGGTGTCGGTCACCGGTTCTCCTGTGTTCTCAAGGTCTTCTTCGAACTCTTGGCCTTGCGCTTCGACCGGTCACGCCCGACGAACCTGGCGATCGCGAACAGGCTGAAGATGAGCAGGATCAGCACGAGCGCGCCGACGTAGCCGCGCTGCTGGACGTTTTCCAGCGGCTGCTTGATGAAGCGGTAGATGAACAGCGGGATGCTCTCCTGCGGAGCGGAGAACGGGTTGGCGTTCATCGCGAGCGACCCGAACGAGGTGAACAGCAGCGGTGCCGTTTCCCCGGCCACCCTGGCGATGCCGAGGATGACGGCGGTGGTGACCCCGGTACGGGCGGTGGGCAGGACCACCGACCACACCGTCCGGGCCCGGCTCGCGCCAAGTGCCAGCGACGCCTCGCGCAGACCGTCGGGCACCAGCCGGAGCACCACGTCCACGGTCCGCGTCACGGTCGGCAGCATGACCATCGTCAACGCCAACGTGGCCATCAAACCGTTGTAGCTGAACAATCCCACGCCAGCCTGGATGCCGGGGATGATCAGTGCCGCGTAGATGAACAGACCGGCCACGATGGACGGGAGACCGCTCATCGCGTCGACCATGATCCGCACCGGGCGGCGGAACCTGGACCGCGTTTCGTTGAGGAAGATCGCGGTGAGCAGGCCCAGCGGGACGACGAACACCAGGGTCAGCGCGGTCTGCTGGAGGGTGCCGACCACCGCGTGCAGCCCGCCGGTCGCGGTGACCGGATCGGTCGGCGCGACCGCGGACATGTCGTGGGAGAAGAAGGCCAGGCGCAGGTAGGGCGCGCCCTCGATGACGATGTAGGTCAACAGGAACAGCAGCGGGACGAGCAGCGTGAGCGCTCCGGAGACCACGACGGTCGAGACGATCCGGTCCGACGCGGCCAGCCTGCCCAGCCTGTCGCGGGTGACTAGGTAGAGCATCGCCAGGTACAGCAGGTAGGCGACGATCAGATCCGCCAGCCAGCCGGGGGATTCCAGCAGCAGATGCATGACGAACCAGGTGAGCAGCGTGGCCGACACCGCACAGCCGAGCGCCGCCAGCCTGTCCTGCCGGGTGGTCTCCGACGGGCGGCGTTTGACGAGTTTGCGCGGGCCGGGCGTCACCGGAGGAGTCAGTGTTGTGGTCGTCGTGGTCATCAGGCATCCACTCCCGCACCGGACCGGCTCTTCGAGATGATCACCGACGCGGTGAAGTTCGTGGCCAGGGTGAAGATGAACAGCACCAGGCCCGCGGCCATCAGCCCGGACAGGTAGAGCCCCGACGCGCCCGAGTTGTTGGCGATGAACCCGGAGATGGTCGCGCCGCCGAACTGCAGGACGTGCTGCGTGATCTCCGGAACCTGGGGCAGCAGAAGGGAAACGGCGATCGTTTCGCCGAGCGCGCGGCCGAGCCCGAGCATCGAGCCGCCGATGATCCCGCCCCGGCCGAACGGCAGCATGACCGTTTTGACCATGCCCCAGCGCGTGCTGCCCAGCGCGAGCGCCGCTTCCTTTTCCCCGGGCGGAGTCTGCGCGAACACCTCGCGGATCACCGAGGTCGTGATCGGGAGGACCATCAGGGAGACCACCAGCCCGGCGATGAACATGGACTGGATGTAGAGCGTGTTCTCCTTGGACGCGAACAGCGGGAACCAGCCGAGGTTCTCGGTCAGCCACGTCGAGACCGGGACGATCTGCGGCCCGAGGAAACTGAAGCCCCACAGGCCGTACAGCAGGCTGGGGATGGCGGCGAGCAGGTCGACGAGGCCGGTGAGGAAACCGCGGACCCGGCCGCTGGAGTACTCGGTGATGAACAGCGCCGCGAGGATGCTCAGCGGTACCGCGATCAGGACCGCGATGAGCGCGACCACCACCGTGCCGTAGAGCAGGCCCAAGACGCCGAGTACGCCCGAGGCCGGATCGAACCGGATGGTACCGAAGAAGCCGAAGCCGCTGTTCTCGAAGGCGGGCCCGGACCGATACACCAGGAAGAAGCCGATGACCAGGAGGATGCCCAGCATGGTCAGCCCGGCGCCGGTGGTGACCCGGCGGAACGCCCGGTCGGCCCGGGAAAGGACTTCGGTGATCGCCCGCCGCACCGGTGCTCCCGGTGGGGACGGGTCGGGCCGGGGTGGCGCGACGGTCACGAGCGGCCTTCCTTCGTCTCGGTGAGCAAGGGAATTGAGGGCACACCACGTCGCCCCTCGATGCGGCCAGTATGTGGTGCCCGATACCGGGAAAGGTGTCCACGCGGAGAACGCCCGACGGGGCGCGTGTGAATCTGTGCCGGGGCGGGTCCGGGGACGGTTGACCCCGAACGGGCGGCTCGGGGACGTTGGTTTCGGCGAGGTTCGTGAACGAGTCCCGCTCTCCGCCGTATGCCCGCGCACCTTGGGAGTCGTCCGTGTTCTTCGTCCGTGCGAGACAAGTCGGGATCTTGCTGATCTGCGGGGTGCTGATGGTCACGGGAGTGTCCGTCCCCGCGGCACAGGCGCAATCGCCGGCAAACCCGGCCTACACCCTCAAGACCGAGCCCGCGGAGCTGTCGGCGGCCCGGAACGGCGACCCGGTGCGGATCACGGTGTCGGGGTTGGCGGGCGGTGCTCAGGCGTCCCTGAAAGTCTGTCCCAAGGTCCTGCCGGACAACTTGATCAAGGTCGCCGGTAAACCGCCGTGGGCGCGGGACAACACCGTCAGCGCGCGGGTCAAGGCCTACTGCGGGGAATTGAAGGACGAGTTCATCGCGAATCCGGCGCATATGGACAGCGCCACGGGACGCCGGAGCAGCAGAACCGGCGATATCGTCATCGACACCCAGATTCCCCTCGGTGCCTCCACCCCGAAAGCGATTATCTGGGACCCGCAGTACACCACCTTCAACAAAAACGCCGAAGGTCAAGCGGACAAACCTCCGGCGGTTTCCTGGGCGGACAATCCCGACGTCGTCGATCCGGCGACCGGCGCCAAGACCCGCAAGAAGTATTCCTTCCGGTGCGATGAGCAAAATCCCTGTTCGGTCGCGGTCACGATCACCGCGAAGAACGCCGACGGCGCGTTCGTGACCTGGATCGACAGCTCGATCGAATTCACTCCGACGCAGCAGGAGATCGGCGTCAAGGGCTGCAAGGGCGCCGGTCAGAACACGATCAGCGCGAGCATGCCCGAACGGCTGGGGCGGGCCGCGGTCGCCTGGAACCAGGCTCTCTGCGCGCCCACCCAGGCCGAGCAGCCGGCGAACATCGTGAGCGAGACGGAGAACGCCGGACTCACCGCGTTCGACAAGGGCACCTCCGACCTCGTGATCACCGGCAGCGGGGGCGCGCTCGCCAGTCAGGCCGTGCGCGACCGGCAGTACATCCCGGTCGGGATCAACGCGGCGGTCGTGGCCGCGGTCGGCTGGTCGCCGACCGACAGTGACGACAACGGCAATTCGCTCAACGCGAAGTTCAACGGCACCCTGCGGTTCACCCACGACGAACTGGCGAACATGGTCACCAAGGGCGGCCAGCAACCCGACCTGGACGGCCGGGGCGGCATCTTCAGGAACGGCTCCCCGCTGGTCGGCCGCAACCCCGGGCTCGCGGCGGTCACGAGGGAGAACGAGGCGAACGCGGCCAGCGCCCGGGCCGGCGCCGAGAGCCTGGACTTCTTCGGGGTGACCGGGGAATCCGGACCGGGCACCGTGCCGCTCGCGTTGAGCAAGGTCCTCTCCGGGTCCGCGCCGACGGCGTGGGTGTTCCCGAAGAAGGGCACCGAGTACTTCGGTGAGCTGGACGGGAAATCGCCGGGGGTGATCTCCGATCTGAACGTGCTCGATCCGGGCGCCCGCTCACTGCACAACGTCGACGCGAAGACCGGTCAGCTCGCCGTGCGCAAGACCGTGCAGAACGGCGTCGTAGGCACGGGCTTCGTCTGCACCGGCGGGTGCATGAGCTGGGTGATCACCGATCTCGCGACCGCGCGGGCCTACGGCTGGGCGCCGGTCGCGCTCCCGGACGGCAAGGGGAACTTCGTCGCACCGACCAAGGAAAGCCTGCAGCTGGCGGCGGATTCGATGCAGGTCGGGGCGGACGGGACGGTGCAGCCGGGCACCGTGACCAAGGACGGCGCGTACCCGCTGACCTTCGTGGAGTACCTGGCGGCGCCGGTCAATCCGCTGATCGACGCGACCTGCAAGCCGATGACCGCGAAGCAGGCGCAACTGAAGGCGGTCGCCGAGATGGCGAGCGGCTACGGGCAGGCACTGCTCCCGCCGGGGATGACCCCGTTGAGCCCCGGGCTGGCCGCCGCCGCTCCCGTACGGGCGGCGAAGATCGGCACCGGGACGGTCAAAGACGCCTGTCAGGAAAGGGAAGAAGCGAAGAATCCGCCGGCGGCGGGTGGAACCGGTGCCACGCCGGCAGCCAACTCTTCGTTGACCGGTCCCTCCGGTGGGCCGGGTTCGACGGCCGGGACGTCGGGGACGGCCGCCGCCACGGGGCCCGCCCCCGCGGCCGCGCCCACCCCGGAGAGCGTGCTGGCGGCCAAGAACCTCGCCGAGTCGATCGACATCCCGAAGTTCGCGGGGGCCGGGGTGCTGGGCGCCCTCATCCCGCTGGTGGCCCTGGTGATCCTCGCGACGCTGCCGTCCGCGACGGCGTACGTCGCCGCCGGGCGTCCGGTGCCGCGGTGGCTGGTCGTGGCGCTGGCCGAGATCGGGGCCGCGTTCGCCATGCTCTTCGGTCTCCTGCGGCGTAAATCGGCCGGTGAGGTGGCGTGAGCACTTCCGTCGAAGGCAGGCACGCGGCGCCTGAGCAGCCGCCCGCGCCGGAACCGGAGACCCGGTTCCTGAGCTTCGGTCCAGGCTGGATCGGCGCCGTCGTCTTCGCCTGGCTGGTCACCACGCTGGTGGCGCTGGCACTGGTCGTCTACGCGCTGGGGCCGATGCTGCAGTCGAGCGACCAGCGGAAGGCGCTGGGAGAGATCCGCGGCGAGATCGCGTTGGCGCTGGGTGCCAGCCAAAGCCTCTTCGGCGGCGGCCCGCCCGCCAAACCGGTCGAGTTCGGCAAGCCTGTCGCCGTACTGGAGATTCCCTCGCTGAAGTTGCAGCAGGTCGTCATCGAAGGCGCGTCGAGCGGGGAAACCGCCTCCGGGCCCGGTCATGTGCCGGGAACCGCCGGGCTGGGGCAGCCGGGCAACGCCGCGATCGCGGCGCGCAACGCGGGTTACGGCGGTCCGTTCGGTTCGCTGGACAGCCTCGAATCCGGAGACGAAATCGTCGTCGCGACGACTCAGGGCAAGTCCGTCTACCGCGTGAGCGGAAAGGCCACCCGCCCGCTCGACGAGGGGGCCGACTACGGCAAGACCGAGAACGACCGGCTGACCCTGGTGACGTCGGCGTCCTGGTGGCCGTTGGCCTCGGAAGAAGCGACCGTGGTGACGGCGGTGCTGGAGGGCAAGCCGTTCCGGCCGACCCCGCAGAACGGCAAGGCGGACGCGCAGGACGGCCGGACCGGGGACGGCGACGCGTGGGCCGGGCTCGTGCTGGCTTTCGGCGGTTTCGTGGCGGCGGCGGCCGGGGCGACTTTCCTCTACCGCCGGTGGCGGCCCGTTTCCACCTACGTCATCACCGGGCCGGTCCTGCTCACCCTGGCGTCGTTGGCTGCTTTGGCGCTTTGGCGACTCTTTCCGGCCTGGGCTTAGGCACGCGAGGGATTTCGGGCTTTTCGGACTTGAAATCCCTCTCACGATGTGGATCTTCACCCGATACCGACTTTGGTCGGTGGACTCCTCACTGATAGCTCTTTAGATTCTCCCCATTACACCCGGTCAGGGGTAATCCATTCGGGCAGCCGAAGGGATTCCTGTTACGGGATGTGCAGCTGAATACCAGGGAGAGTTCGATGAGCAGATTCAGCCGGGTGGTCACATGCTCGGTTCCGGTCGCGGTGGGTGCTTTGCTGCTGTCGACCGCGGTTTCCGGGGCGCAGCCGTCGGAGGAGGCGCGGACGCAGGCCGGGATCAGCGCGCTGCAGAGCATCAAGAACAGCCTCACCCCGGCTGAGCGTAAGCAGTCGAGCCAGCTGGTCGTCGAGAAGCGTCTCCGTGCCGACAAGGGTCTGGCGGGCAAGCTGCCCGAGTACCGGACCGGGCTGGGTGTGAGCAACGCCGGCACCGTCGCGGTGGACATCAAGGGCGCCGGACAGTCCCTGGTGGACGCCGTCAAGGCCGCCGGTGGCACCGTCCGCTACGCCTCGCCTGCCGGCGCGATCCGCGCTGATCTTCCGCTGGGCGCTGTCGACGCGATCGCCGGACGCGGGGACGTCGCCGAGGTCAAGGCCGCCTCCCAGGCGATGACCTGGAACGAGTCCGCGCCGCAGGAGCGCCGCAAGGCCACGGCCACGCAGGCCGCCGCCGCGCTGCAGGTCGCCGAGGGCGACAAGGCACACGGCAACGACACCGCCCGCACCAAGTACGGCGTCACCGGCGCGGGCCAGAAGGTCTGCGTCCTCTCGGACGGCATCAAGTCGCTCCAGGCGTCGCAGACCGCGGGCGAGCTGCCCGCCGTCGACGTTCTCCCCGGTCAGGCGGGCAGTGGTGACGAGGGCACCGCGATGCTGGAGATCATCCACGACATGGCTCCCGGCGCGGCGCTCGGTTTCGCGACCGCGTTCACCAGCGAGCAGAGCTTCGCCGACAACATCCGCGCGCTGCGGACCACCGGCAAGTGCACGATCATCGTCGACGACGTCTCCTACTTCGACGAGTCGCCGTTCCAGGACGGCCCGGTCGCGCAGGCCGTCAACGACGTGACCGCGGCGGGCGTGCTCTACTTCTCCTCCGCGGGGAACTCGGGCAACCTGACCGACGGCACCAGCGGCTACTACGAAGGCGATTTCCGCGGCTCCAGCAGCAAGATCTCCGGAATCACGGGGACGCCGCACGACTTCGACCCGAGCGGCACGACTCAGCTGTACAACGCGCTTTCGCCGAACTCGGTCGGCCGCTACGTCACCCTGTTCTGGTCCGACCCGTGGGGCAAGGCCACCAGCGACTACGACCTGTTCGTCCTGAACTCGTCCGGTTCGGTCGTCGCCTCCAGCGAGGGTTCGCAGAACGGCACCCAGAACCCGTACGAGATCGCCCAGGTCCCGGCCAGCGGCTCGGGCTTCAAGGTCGCCGTCGTCAAGTACAGCGGCTCCGACCGGTTCATCGCCCTCAACGTCATCCGCGGCCGCTTCGTCCCCTCGGGTTCGCTGAAAGCCTTCAGCACCAACGGTGTCACCTCCGGCCACTCGGCGGCGGTCAACGCCTTCAGTGTCGCGGCCGCCCCGGCCGCCGGTGCCTTCGGCCGCGCGCTCGAAACCGGTGACCCGGCGAACCCGGCGGGTCCGTTCCCCGGCCTGTTCACCGGCGCCAGCAAGTGGGAGCGGTTCACTTCGGACGGTCGCCGTCACCAGTTCTACAACCCGGACGGTTCGGTGATCACCCCCGGCAACGTGTCCTCGACCGGTGGCGCCACCCGGAACAAGCCGGACATCACCGCGGCCGACGGCGTCGCGACCTCGGTGACCGGTTTCCAGCCGTTCTTCGGGACCTCGGCCGCCGCGCCGAGTGCCGCCGCCATCGCCGCGCTGCTGAAGCAGGGCAAGCCCGCCGCGACCCCGGCCGAGATCAGGAACGCCCTGGTGTCGACCGCGATCGACCTCGGCGCCCCGGGCTTCGACCCGGTCACCGGCGCGGGCGTGATCATGACCGGCCCGGCGCTGGCCGCGCTGGGCGTCGCCCCCAAGTAAGCACCCCGCTCCGCGTGAAGGCCCCCCTCCCTCGGCTCAGCCGAGGGAAGGGGGCCTTCACGCGCTAGGAGGGGTCAGGACTTGACGCAGGACAGGCCGTTCGGGCCCGAGATGGTCAGGAAGCCGTACCGCTTGATGGTGGTGGCGAGCTTGCCACCGCACAGCGGGCTGGCGGTCGCGGCCGTGTCACCGGCGGCGAAGCCGACGGCGCGCTGGGCCTGGTCGTAGCTCGGGGTCCGGGTGTCGAGCACGTTGTAGACGCTGCGCGAACCGAGGAACGCCGTGGTGAAGGCCGGGGTGTAGTTGCCGGCGGAACCGGAAACCGGGGAACCGTTGAAGCCGGCGCCGGTCAGCGGGTTGACGGTGAAGCCCGCACGCTTGTCCGCGACGACCGTGTTGCCCTGCGCGATCCACTGCGCGATGGAGAACGGCGCGATCGCCCGGGCGCGGTCGGCGGCCGGGATGGAGTTGCCGTTGTGCTCCTGGAAGCGCTTGATGGTGACCGGCTTGGTGGTGGGGTCGAAGCCGAGGACGGTCGTGGTGAAGAAGCTCAGCGTGCCGGAGCCGGTCTGGGGCAGGTAGACGATGATGGCGGCGTTGGCGCCACCGACCTGGTTCCAGTTGGTGATGGAGCCGTCGTAGATGCCGCGCAGCTGCGCGAGCGACAGGGTCAGGCCCGCGCCCGAGCCGGTCGCCGAGGAGGACCAGGTGACACCGTCGGTGGCGAAGGCGTAGTACTCGAACGACGCGGGGTCGGACGAGCCGCGGGGCGAGGAAGACCGCGCGATGTCGATCTTGCCGTCGGCCGCGTCGCCCGAAGCCTTGAGCGCGGCCTTGCCCTGGGACGAGCCGTTCGGCGGCAGGTTGGTCGTGGTGTTGTAGACGACCTGGTCGGCGTAGAGGTCACCGGGAACGGTGAAGGTCGCGCCCGGGGCGAGCAGCGGCGGGATGTTGACGTGGTTGTCGGGGTCGCTGTTCCAGGCGGCGCCGTTGGCGTTGGCCAGGATCGCGCCGGCGATGTCGACGGTGGTGTCCGAGCCCGCCGCGGCCAGGACGTCTTCGAGGCCGTTGGCCGGGGCGACCGCCGAGGCGGTACCGGTCAGGGTGAGGCAGGCACACGCGGCGATCGCGGTGGCGCCGAGAAACCGAGTGGTACGAGCACGCATCTTGTTTGCACTCTTTCTCTAGTCCCCAAGTTGTCACGGGATTCCGTGACCTGCCGCCAATACTCGCTCCGCAACACTGTCCTGCCGCGGTGCTTCGCGTTCCCGCCCGACGTCATGGTGGTTAATCTCCGGGGAACGCACTTTCCGTGATCGGCCGTCACGGAAAAGGATTCGGTGAATGTCCGGCGGAATTGCGGCGGTATTTCCGCCGCCAATCGGCTATGGTCTCGATCCCTTCGCCGATGGCGGCCTCGGTGGTGGCCGACCGGAACCGGTCGAGTCCGCGCTGCGCCTCGATACGCCGCCCGTAGGCATGGCTGGCGATCGCGACGATCCGGTCGCCCGCGTGCAGGCGCCAGCGCCAGCGGCCCCCGCTGAGATGACTGAAGTCGCTGGTCAGCTCGGCTATGTGCGTGTTGAGCCAGGTGATCGCGACGAGGCATTCCTCGGCTCGCGGATAGTCGTCGGGGGCCGAGCCCAGCGACACGTTGTTGCCGCCGAGCAGTCGCCATCGGATGGTCTCGTCGCCGGTCTGAACCAGCTGGAAGCGTGGATTCTTCTTCACTGTTCACCGCTCAGAAGACCCTGTGAACGGTGTGAATTCCCCCTGGGCACATCCGGTGAATCGCCTCGATGTGGTGAAGGGGTTACCGGTTTTCATGAAGGCGCGACGGCCGCCGGGTGAACGTTTTACCCCGGCGGCGGCGCGCTAGCCTGAACGGACGCGGGTAATCGGAAAACAATCACCGAGCCGGATCGGTCCGGCACGGTCTGCGAGGAGGATCGATGGACAACGGCAGGACCGCGGTCGTCACCGGGGCGGGCTCCGGGCTCGGCAGGGAGATCTCCCGCGCGTTACTCGGCGCCGGCTACCGGGTCGCGCTCGCCGGCCGCCGCGCGGACGCGCTGGCCGAGACCGCGGGCGGAGACGCGAAAGCGCTTCCCGTGCCCACCGATGTCGCCGACCCCGATTCCGTCGCCGCGTTGTTCGAAACGGTGCGCGCGGAGTGGGGGCGGCTGGACCTCCTGGTGAACAACGCGGGCGTGTCGGTGGGCGGGACGGTCGACGAACTGTCCTTCGCGGACTGGAAACGCGCCGTCGACACCAACCTGACCGGGATGTTCCTGTGCGCGCAGCAGGCCGTGCGGCTGATGAAGGCGCAGGATCCGCGCGGCGGCCGGATCGTCAACAACGGGTCGATCTCCGCGCACGCCCCGCGGCCCGCGTCCGTCGCCTACACCGCGACGAAACACGCGGTCACCGGGCTGACGAAGTCGATCTCCCTCGACGGCCGGGCCTGGAACGTCGCTTGTGGACAGATCGACATCGGCAACGCGGCCACCGAGATGACGCTGCGGATGGCCGACGGCATTCCGCAGGCCGACGGCGGCGTCAAGGCCGAGCCGACCTTCGACGCCCGGCACGTCGCGGACGCCGTGCTGTACATGGCCGGGCTGCCGCTGGACGCGAACGTCGGATTCCTGACCATCACGGCGACCACGATGCCGTACATCGGGCGGGGTTAGTCCTGCGAAATCACGGGATCACCTTCGCCTTCTTGAACTCGTCGAACAGCCGGAAGAACATCGACGAGGTCTCGGCGTACTCGTGGAAGCCGGCCCGCCGCGCCTTGGACCCGTCCGCGAACATGTCGTAGTCCCAGCTGAACACGAAGTCGGCGAAGCCCCACGACGACGAGACGGCGCTGTACGGCACCTCCAGTCCGTACTTGGTCGCGAGGGAGTCCCACAGCTCTTCCTTGTCAGCCATGACGACGTCGAGGGACATCGGCAGCGGCGGCGCCACCTCCAGCTCGAAGTACGCGGCGATCTTCGGCCAGAGTTCGCTCCACCGGAACAGGTCGCCGTTCGCGATGTTGTACGCCTCGTTCGCCGAGCCGGTGGCCCAGGTGGTGGCCTTCGCCAGCAGTCCGGCGTCGGTCATCTCCAGGAGGCTGTCGTACGCGCCGGGCTTGCCGGGGAAGCGCAGCGGCAGGCCGAGTTCCTTCGAGATCGACGCGTAGACGGCGATGGCCAGCGCCAGGTTCATCGGGTTGCCCAGCGCGGTGCCGCCGACCACCGACGGCCGGATCGCCGACCAGGTCCAGGACTTCCCCGCCTGCCGCCGCTCGAGGAACTGCTGCTGGTCCACGTTGAACTCGGGAGGCATGTGCCCGGCGTCGTCTTCGCGCGCCGGGGTCTTGAACGGGCCGAGGTGCGCGCCGTAGACCTTGTAGCCCTGCATGAGGCTGATGTGGCGAAGGCCGGGCGCGGCGGGCTCGATCGCGTCGACGAGGTTGGTCAGCATCGCCAGGTTCGGCGGGACCAGCTCGGCCCAAGTCGGCTTGTCGACATAAGCCGCGTAGAACACATGGGTGACGTCGTCCAGTCCGCCGAGCCTCGCACGAGTGTCGTCCGCGTCGAGCAGGTCGACGGCGATCTGACCCGGGCCGCCGCGCCGCGACAGGCCGATGACCCGCCAGCCGGGCTGGGTTTCGAGGTGGGCGATCAGGTTCTTGCCGATGACCCCGTTGGCTCCGGCGACCAGGGCGACCTTGCGTTCTTCGTTCATGTCACCGAGCCTGGCCCGGCGCGATGGATAAGTCCAAGGCATAGATATCACCGCTCCGATAAGCTGTGTTCATGACCAGCCTGCGGCAGCTCGAGTACCTGGTGACCGTCGTCGACACCGGCTCCTTCACTCGCGCCGCGGAGCTGCTGCACGTGACGCAGCCCGCGCTGTCGCACCAGATGCGCGCGCTGGAGAAAGGGGTCGGCGGCCCGCTGCTCGAACGCCTGCCGCGCAGTGTCCGGCTCACGCCGATGGGCCGCGCCATGCTGCCGCACGCCCGCGCCACCCTCGCCGACGCCGAACGCGCGCGGTGCGCGGCCCGGCAGGCGTCCGGGCTGGAAGCCGGGGAACTTCAGATCGCCACCGTCTACTCGGTCGGTCTCGGTGTCCTGCCCGCGGCGTTGCGCGTGTGGCGCCGGGAGCGGCCGGACGTCGACGTCCGGCTGGTGGAGTTCCGGCACGCGGACGAACTCCGGGACGCCATGGCGGCGGGGGAGGCCGACGTCGCGGTCGGCCCGGTCCCGCCGGGCTGGGACGGTCCGGTGCGCGAGATCGGCACCGAGGAGTTCGTCGTCGTCCTGCCGATCGACGGGCCGCGTGAGGACGACGGCACCGGCGTCGTCGACCTCGCGACCCTCGCGGGCTGCGCGTGGGTGCACTACGCGCCGGGCAACGGCCTGGCCGATCTCGTCGACCAGGCATGCGCCGCGGCCGGATTCCAGCCGAGGGCCGCTGTCCGGACCGAACAGAGCGCGGCGGCTCCGGTGCTCGCTGCGGCGGGTCTCGGTCCCGCGCTGGTCCCGGCCAACGTGCTCCCCGCGGGCTTCCACGGCCGCGTCCTGCGGCCCGAACCGGCGATCCGGCGCACGCTCGCCGCCTACTGCCGGAGCACACCCGACCCGCTGACCTCGGCCTTCATCGACGTCGTCGCGGGGGAGTGCACACTCGGGTCACCGCACGGAAGCCGCTGACAGGTCCACGCCCCCGAACGGCGTCGCCTTCACCTCGCCGACCCGGTCCGCCCAGACGGCGTGCCCGTGCCCGGACCACAGCGGGGCGACCGGGAGATCCCGCAGCAATTGGTTCTCCACCAGCCGGTACACCTCGCCGCTTTCGGCGGATTCGGTCTCCTCGGCCGATTTCAGCAGGTCGGCGAACCCGTCGCTGGAGTAGCCGGTGGCCTTCACGATTTCGGACAGCACCTCCTGCGGGCTCGGCGTCATCAGGTTCAGCTCGATCGCGAACGGGCCCTGGCCGGGCTCCGGGGCGAGCGGGACGCCGATCGCCTTGGTGTCCTGTTCGGCCAGCGGGCGCAGCCAGTTCGCCGGGGACTGTCCGAAGTGGACCGGCGTGCCGGCGGGGAATTCCGCCTGGGTCACCAGGGATTTCCCGGCTCCGGCGTCGAACGTGCAGGGACGGCAAGTGCTGCTGCGCTCGCCGGGGGCGACGGCGGGCGGCAGGAGCGACTTCGCCGGGTCCACCTGCTTGCCGAGAACGCCCGCCTCCAGCGCGGCGCGGTCGATCCCGAGCGCGAAACCGTGCCGGACGGTCGCGTCCGAGAAGTGCGCCGCGGTCAAGGGAAAACCGAGATAGGCGACGCTGGGCAGCGCCCACATCACGTGCCGCTGCGCGAAATCCGTGTGCATGGCCTCGTGGCGATCGCCGGGGACCGCCGTGGAGAGATCGAGCTTCCTGGCCTTGACCTCGTCGTACTGCGCCGCCGCGTCCCCGGTCTTCAGCTCGATCACGCGCGCCTTGCCCGCCGCGTCCGCCACCCGGACGAGTTTGCCGCCCGAGGGCTGCCAGTCCCCGTCCAAGCGGAAAGGCCCGTTGCCGACGGGGTGCCGGGCGAATCCCGCCCAATCGCGCGAAGCCAGCACCGATCCGGGGAGCGGGACCAGCGCGGGCGACGAGAGCAGCGCCGGGACCTGCCCGGACGGGCGGTCGAGGACGAGCTTGATCGTCAGCGGGTCGGGCGCGGTGATCTCCTTGGCCCGCAAGAGATCCTTCACCACGCGCGACGCCTGCCAGTTCTCCTGGCCGATCGCCTTCCAGGTGTCCACATAGGACTGCGACGTCACCGGGGTACCGTCGTGGAACTTCCCGCCGTCCTTGAGCTTGACCGTCCACGTCGTCCGGTCGGCGCTGGTGACCGACTCGGCCGCCCGCGGGGTCGTTTTCCCTGTCGCGGGGTCGTAATCGCCCAGCGGCGTCCACAGTGCACCGGCGAGCATCCGCCCGGACTGGTCGCGGACGTCGGCGGGCAGGAGGGTCGCCGGGGCGGCCAGGCCGACGCGAAGAACGTCCGGTGCGGGCGGTTCGCCGGATTCCGAGCAGCCCGCCGCGAGCACGGCGGCGGCGAGGAGCGGGGGCAGAAGACGCAAGCGCATGCTCATGTCATAGCAGTCTTGCCCCGACCAATGGCGGTTGTGCGGGCAAAGTGGTGATCATAAGGTGTGGAGATCAGCCTGGGAGGTTTCTGTGCGAGGAAACTGGTTGCTCCGTTCATGCCTGGCGATCACCACGGTCACGGTGACCCTGATCGCCACGGGCCTGCCCGCCGCCGCTTGCGGCGAGGAGGACAAACCGGCGAGTGAGAAGGTCCGGGTCGCGGGGGCACCCGGCGCGGTGAAGAACGTCAAGGCCGTCGGCAACGTGCCCGACGCGCAGGGCGCCATCGCGATGGGCTTCCTGCAGTACGGAAACCGCGACGTCATGGCCGTTTCCGGCGAATTCGGCCTGAAGGTCTACGACCTCACGAAGAATCCCACGGCACCGAAGCTGATCGGCGAGGTCAGCCTTCCCGGTCTCTGGGAAACCGAGGACACCGAGGTCGACGTCAAACGCAAGCTGGTGTTCCTCGCGCGCGATCCGCGTGCCTACGGTGGCACCACGCAGACCGGCGAGTCCGGTATCTACATCATCGACCTCAAGAACCCGGACAAACCGGCCCTCCTGAGCTACACCAAGGTGCCCGCCGGGCACACCACCAGCTGTGTCGACGACTGCCGGTACCTCTGGACCGGCGGCCCGGCGAAGGCCGCGAACCAGCCCGCCGACTGGGGCGGCCGCCCGATCTGGGTGACCGACATCCGCGATCCGCGCAACCCCAAGACGTTCCCGAACCCGATCGAACTCGCGCGCAACGACGGCAAGACCGACTACGTGCACGACGTCCAGGTCGACGCCGAGGGCGTGGCGTGGGTGTCCGGCCGCGGCGGCGTCCGCGGCTACTGGACCAGCGGCCATCACCGCGATCCCGTGCTGGGCAAGGTCCGTCGTGCGACGGCGTTCGAACCGGTGCCTTACGCGGGCGGCGGCATCGAGGAGACGGCGGCGCCGTCGAAGTTCATGCACAACAGCTTCCACCCGGCGGGGCACCGCTCGGCCGACGGCGCCGACTCGAACCGCTGGCGAGGCCGCGACCTCGTCTACGCCACCGAGGAGAGCTTCCTCGACGGCTGCGCGGGTGACGGCGTCCTGACGATCTCGTCGCTGCAGAACTCGTACAACGGCGAAGGCTGGCGCTCGACGCCGGAGAAGCCGTTCCGCCTCAAGTCCGTCGGCACCTGGAGCGTTGCCGGGCAGGAAGGCAGCGACCCGGCGTCGGGCGACTGCTCCGCGCACTACTTCGACGTCCGCGGCAAGGTCCTCGTGCAGTCGTTCTACTCGCAGGGCACGCGCTTCCTCGACGTCAGCGACCCGACCGACCCGAAGCAGATCGCCTACTTCCGGCCGGCGGACGCCGCCGCGTGGGCGCCCTACTGGCACAAGGGTTACGTCTACGTCGCCGACAACACCCGCGGAATCGACATCCTGAAGCTCACCGCCTGAGCGAAGATGTCCCCATGCGCACTGTGGGGAAGACATGGGTGATCACGGCCGCGGTCGTCCTGACCGCGGCCTGCACCTCGCCGCCGCCCAAGGAACCGGTCGTGTCCACCGATCCAGCGGCGGTCGCCGAGGACTTCCCGGAAGTCGGCGAGATCGTCGAGGCGTCCTGGGTCGAGGAGAGGATGGGCGTCTCCGAAGGACGTATCGAGGCGCCCGGTCCGACAGACCTCCGGTTGTCCGCGGTGGTAAAACTGCGTCCCGAAGCCGTGTCGAGGGTGATGACCGGCAAGAACTGCCACGCCGGTGCTCCGGTCGTACCGGAACCGCTGAAGGCGCTCATGCCCACCGGCGTCGCGTGGCTCTCCTGCGAGCTCCCCATGACCACCAAGTCACGGACCGCGTTCGTGGTCGCCGGTTCCGAGCAGGCCTTTCTGACCTACACGACGATGTAGCGAAGTCGTGCGGAACCGGTGATCATCGGTCACCGTGACGGCATGATCCGTTCCTAGCTTGGCGTCATGACCACCTTGCTCGAACGGCTTCCCGCTCCCGTTGTCGAGAAGACCCCGCGACGGAGTCTCACGGCGCTGTTCGGGATCGCCGTCGGTATCGCCGCGTACACCGGGTTCCGGCTGCCGGGGGACTGGGCGGCGACCCTGCAGGCGGTCTCCCTCACCGACGGTTTCCACCGGCGTTTCCTCGTCGGCACGCTCCTGAAGCCGTTCGGGCACGACTACCTGGTCTTCGCGGTCGCGAGTTTCGCCGTTCTCGGCGCGGTGCTGGCGGTCCTGACGGTCGCGTTCTTCCGCAGCCGTACCGAAGGCAGACGACTGCTGATCGTCGCCTGGCTCCTGCTACCGACCGGCGGCTACCTGTTCCACGAGGTCGGCTACTTCGACCAGGTGCTGTACCTCCTGCTTTTCGGTGCCCTGTGGGCGTTGCACCGGAACCGGCCGGTGCTCGCGAGCGCGCTGATGGCGCTTTCGGTGACGGTGCACGAAATCGCGTTGCTCACCGTGCTGCCGGTGTTCGGTTTCGCGCTGCTGCGGCGGTTCCCGTTCCGGCGCGCTTGCGCGCTGCTCGCCCCGGCCGCGGGCCTCGGCCTGCTGATCCTCGCGCTGCCGCCCGCCGCGCCCGGTGCCGTCGACAAGCTCCGGCAGGCCTTGTCCACAGCGGACTTCGCCTACCGCGTCGACGCGCTGAACCTGTTCGAGCGCACGCAGGCCGAGAGCTGGCGGATGTACTCGATCACCGACGTGCTGCTGTACCTGCTGCCGATCGCGATCGTGGTGGTCGGCGGCTTCCTGTACCTGCACCGCCCGACGCTCGCGGCCATGGTGCCCGTCGCCGCGATCGTGGCCCCGGCGCTGCTCGCGTTCGGCGGCTGGGACGACGCGCGCTGGGGTTTCCTGCTGGTGACCGATTTCGCGGTCGTGCTGTGGCTCTGGCTCGGCCGCCGCGAAGTGACGGCACGCCAGGTCGCCGTGCTGACCGCGTTGTTCCTGATCCTCACGCACGTCCCGATGCCGTACTTCGACGGCTACGCGCCACGCGGGCTCACGCTGGTGACACCCGTGGAAGACTTACGGTGAAGACGGCGCCGCGGTCATTGTGCGCGGTGATCTCCCCGCCGTGGATCAGGGCGTTCTCCCGCGCGATCGACAGCCCCAGCCCGCTGCCCTCGGTCGCTTGACGTGCGTGATCGCCCCGCACGAACCGGTCGAACAGGATCGGGAGCAGGTCGCCGGGGATCCCCGGCCCGGAATCGGCGACCCGGATCGTCACCGCGCCGGCGGTGCCCTCCACGGTCACGGTGATCGGGGTCCGGCCGTGCCGGACGGCGTTGACCAGGAGATTGCCCACGATGGTGTGCACGCGGCGCGGGTCGGCGACGACGGTCGTGTCCCCGGTGCTCGTCACCTCGACGGTCGTTCCGGGCACGCTGACCTCGATCGCGTCCTCGACCAGCGCGGGCAACTCGACCGGTTCGGGCCGGAAGTCCGCGGACCCCGCGTCGAACCGGGAGATCTCCATCAGATCCTCGAGGAGCCGCGCCAGCCGCCGGGTCTGCGTTCCGAGCAGTTCGGTCGCGCGGGTCCGGGTCTCGGGGGTCGCGCTGTCGAGCGTCTCGACCGTGGCGACCATCGAGGCGAGCGGGGTCCGGAGGTCGTGGGCGACGTCGGCGACGAAACGCTGCTGCTGGCGGTCCTTGGCGCGCAGGTCCTCGATCGCCGCGCCGACGCGATCGGCCATCGTGTTGAACGACGCGGCGAGGTCGGCGAGCTCGTCGCGGCCCTTCACCGGGACGCGCACGTCGAAGGCGCCGTCACCCAGTTCGCGGGCGGCGGAGGCGACCCGGCGCACCGGCCGCTGGATGTTCCACGCGGCGAACACGGCCGCGAGGACGCCGAGCGCGGTCACCCCGAGCGCGATGTACACCAGCTTTTGCCGTTGCCCGGCCAGATCGAGGTCCAGCGGGGTGAGGTCGAAGAACTGCACCAGCCAGTAGTCGACGAAGTTGCCGCTGACCACGAGGAGCCGCCTGCCGGTTTCCGGCTCCTCGGTGATCGCGGTCAGGAGGTCCATCGTCTTGGCCGTGCGCACCAGCACCCGGTTCTCGACCGACGACACGAGCGCCTGCCGGTCGCCGACGCGCACCGGCACGGGCTGCGCCCGGTACCAGAGGTCGGTCGAAGCGAAGGTCACGAGACCGGCCCCGCCATCGGGCCGCTTGGTGAACAGCGCCCACTCCTGGGTCCGGCCGGTCATCATCCTGGCGAATCCCTCCAGGGTGGACCTGTTGTCCATGACCGCTTCGAGGCCTGGCCAGGACTGCTCGAACAGAGCGCCGAACGACGCCTCGGCGGTGTAGACGAAACTGTCGACGGCGTCGTCTTCCTGCACTTTCGCCGCCGTGAAGGCCATCACCGCGGTCGCGGTCGTGGTCACCAGCACGACCGCCGCCGTCACCTTCGTCCGCAGCCCGAACGACGGCCGCCTCACTGGTCCACCAGCCGGTAACCGAGTCCGCGCACCGTCTTCAGCACCACGGGATTCGCGGCGTCGTCCTCGATCTTGGCCCGCAGCCGCGCGACGGCCGCGTCGACGATCCGGGAGTCGCCGACGTAGCCGTAGTCCCAGACCCGTTTCAGCAGCGTCTGCCTGCTCAGCACCTGGTTCGGATGCTCCGCGAACTCGACGAGCAGCCGGATCTCGGTCGCGGTGAGCGCCAGTTCGACGCCGTCCCGGGTCACGCTCATCGCGGCGGCGTCGATCTCCAGCCGCCCCACCCGCAACAGGCCCGCCGACGGCCCGGGAGCGGTGACGGCGCGACGTCCGATCGCCTTGATCCGCGCGTCGATCACCCGCGGTTCGGCGGGTTTGACCACGTAGTCGTCGGCGCCACATTCCAGCCCGGCGACGATGTCGATCGGGTCGCCGCGGGCGGTCAGCAGGACCAGCGGCAACCGGCTGCGCGCGCGGATCCGGCGGCAGACCTCGAAGCCGTCCATGCCGGGCAGCATGACGTCGAGCAGCACGAAGTCGAGTTCGAGCCGGTCGGTGAACAGCACTTCCAGCGCCCGCTCCCCGGTCGGGGCGACGACGACGTCGTGCCCGAGGGCCTTCAGCGCGAGTGTGAGCGCTTCGGCCAGGGCTTCGTCGTCTTCGACGAGCAGGATGCGCGGCATGGGTCCCCCAAGATCGAAAGGCTCACCGATCGTAAGGGCGCCTCGCCGCACTTGCCCGGAGTCGCGGCGGAACCGTCGCAAAGCCGTGCGGTCTCGTCACAAACCTCAGTGCTTGAGTTCGGCGTTCCAGGCCGTCAGCGTGAGCTTGCCGGTCGTGCCGAGATCGGTGTCGACCGTGATCCGCTGCTCCGGATCGCCCTTCGCGGCCGCGACTGTCACATAGGCGCCCGCTTCCGGCGAACCCACCGTGACGGTGTTCGACCACGCGACCACCGACACCAGCGTCCCGCCGGGCTGGACCGTCTGCGCCGCGGCACCGGGATCGATCGCCATATAAGACGTGCCGTGCTCGACCTCGACGGCCATCGGCTGCTTTTCCTTGTCCAGCAAGCGGACTTCGGGATAGCCGGTGAGCGTGCGCGGCGCCGTGCCGCAGTTGGTCAGCGTCACGACGATCGCCCGGTGCCCGAGCGCGGCCTCGACCGGCCCCGAGTTCACCGTGACGCCCGTTTCGAGACATCCCGCCGGTTCGACGGTCCCCGGCTCCGGGGTGTGGACGGTCGGCACCGGCGGCGGTGGCGGCGGGGGCGTACTGCACCCCGCCACCACCAACGCCGTCGCCGCCACTGTCGAGATCGCTTTCCCCAGCACGGCTGAACCGTACTAGGCAAGCGAATCAGGCGAGCAACTCCTGCAGTTCCTCGATGGCGGTGGCCAGCTCCGACGCGAACAGTTCCATCTCGTGTGCCACGTGCTTCGGCGTGCACAGGTAGATGTTGAGGCTGTCCGGCAGCAGCACGTACGCGATGCCGATGCACTGCGGGCTGGTCGATCCGAAACCGAAGTACCGGATGTTCACCGACGGCGCCGAGCTGGTGCTCAGGTAGTCGTCGCGCATCTTCAGCCAGCCTGGCGACGAGTACAGCGCCGGGGAGCCCTCGACGCCACGCCGCTTCTGGATCAGCTGCAGCTCCCACAAATGCTGCTCCGGAGCGTCGCCCGCCTGGCACTCCTTCGCCCGCGTGACATGCTTCGCCGCCGCCGCGCGGAAGGCCGACTGACGTGTCTGCCGATCCGCGTTCGAGTCGTCCATCACCCGGACGAACCACTGCACCTCGGGCGTCACCACGCGCATCGCTTCGGTGCGCCCGTTCTGGTACTGCCGCGTCGCGATCGACTCGTACGTCGCGCCGGTGATCCCCTTCGCGCGTTTGTGTGCGAGCTGATACGCCATCTGCGCGAAGCCGTCGGGGGACATCCCCAGCTCCTTCGCCCGCTTCGCACCGAAGTTGGTGAAGGACACCGTCTTCGTAGCGGTCGCGTCGGCGTACGCGGCGAAGGACGCGGCAGCGGCACGCGCGTCTTCACGCAACGCGTCACCCAGGACGAACTCGATGACCTCGGACGCCGGGACACCGTCGGCGGGCGCCCGCTCCAGCCGCGTTCCGCTCAGCAGCGCGTCGGTGAACCCGAGGATCGTGGTCCCGTCCAGCTCACAGTGCTCGACGTTGATCCCCGCCGTGCCGTCCTCGAACACGATCAGCGAGACGGCCTTGTCGAACCAGCGGTTGCCGCTGTCACCGTGCAGCAGCTTGTCGCACGCCTCCTGCGTGCCCGACGGCGTGAAGTCCTCCAGGCACAGGCAGAACAACGCTGTCTCGATGTCGTCGAGCGCGGCCGCGTTGCCCGCGGCGAGCAGCGATTCCCGCGTCGCCGCCCACTCCGCCCTGGCCTTGGTGGTGAAATGCCCGGCGGCGGTCTCCGGGTCCTCGACGAAGCTCCCCGACTTCACGACCGCCTGCAACCCCGCGACCAGCTGATCGGGGGAGTACGGGCGGCCGTCGGGCGCGATGACGTCCATCCGGAACGGGGTGTCGCGATGGAAGACCACGATATGCCGCGCCCGCGACGGCCCCGGCCAGTCTTCGCGGTACGGCGTCCGCGCGGTGTCCTGCACGGCGCCGGGGATCCGCGTCGCCGAGAACAGGTACTTGTGCTGCACCATCGACTGCGGCTGCCCGCGCAGCACGATCGGCGGCACCAGCTCCTCGTCGAGCTTCAGCTTGTAGTCCACCGCCGACGCGGCCAGTTCGGCCGCCCGCTCCAGCTGTCCCAGCGGGGATTCGGTGAACAGGAAGAAGAAGTTCGCGTTGAGCGCGATCCGGTCGCGGCGGCCGAGGTAGCGGTACGGCCAGAAGGTGTCGAGCCAGCTTCGGACGCCTTCGCGGCTGTCGAACGCTTCGAGCGCGCTCTGCAGTTCGTGCGCAGGGCTTCCTTCCGCGAGGAACTCGGCGACGGCGCCTTCGGTCTCCGCGAGCTCACCGGGCGTGAGCAGCGGCGAGCACCACTCGAGGAACCGGCGGCAGGTGTCTTCCAGGCTGGGGACGGGGACCCGCGGCAGGACCTCCTCGTTGCCGAACGTGCGGGTGGACAGTTCCGGACTGCTCACGATCATCCTTGATCTCGAAGGGGAAGGGTGTTCAACGCGGAGGCGAGCCCGCCCGCCGCGCCGTTCGGGCGGGAGACGAACAGCCGCGCGTACAGCCGGCCGTCGGCTTCCAGCCCACGCGGGTCGACGCCCGCGACGGACAGGTTGTCCAGGATCTGGGTCCGTTCCTCTTCGGAAGCGAACTTCCGCTGCCGGAAGACGCCGTCGACCCCGGCCGTGTCGTACTCCAGGTCGGTGAGGCTCGCGGCGACCGGTTCGTAGGAGAACATCCGGAGCACGAAATGCGCCATCCACGGCCGGTTTTCCCGCGCTATCCGGACGAGGGTCTTCTCCGTGACGTAACCGATGCAGCCGGTCGAGATGACGACGTCGACGTCGGCCAGCAGCGCGCGTTGCTCCTCCGTCGGGTCTTCGCTCTCCAGATCGGCGTGGATCGCTTCGTCGATGAAGCCCGCGGCGAGCGCGTATTCCAGGGCGGGTGCGGAGGAGTCGAGGCCGATGAAGCGGACTCCGTCGCCGACGGCGAGCCTTTCGACCATCCGCCGATCGTGCGCGATCAGCTCTTCCCTGCTCAGCGACTCGCCATCGGTGTAATGGTCGTACAGCCGCTCCATCGAGGTGTCACATCGGTACAGCGCCGCGTTGACGCCGTACGAGCAGCCGAGATCGAGCACCGTCGGGACCTTGACGTCCTGCTCGGCGCGGTACTCGTCGATCAGTTTCGCGAAGTAGGCCTTGGCCTGCTGGGGGATGTCGTAGTCCAGCCTGCGCAAGGTGCCGTAGAAGGCACGCGGATCGGGCTCGGTGTAGATGTGGTCGAAGGAGATCTTGCCGGTCGAATCCAAAGGCACGGGCCGGGCTCCTGACTTAGTCGAGCAGCTGATCGCCCCGGACGGCCGCTGAAGCGACGTGTTCGGGCAGGACCCGGCCGAACAGCTGTCTAGTCCGCTCCGGACTGCCGATGACCCCAGGACGCTCGCTGTAGGCGAAGATCGCGGAATGGCGTGCTGTTGCGCCTTGAACACTACTCACGCGGTGCAGGGCGAAGCGTCCGCGAAACAGCTGAAGATCACCGGGACGCAGAGTGAGCCTTCGGATCAGGTGATCCCCTTCGCCCGCCAGGACGGCACGGACGTCGTCGAAGTTCTCCGCCGTTTCGGAGCGGATGTTCGGACAGTATTCGAAGACACCGCCGTCGGCGGCCTCCTGCGTGAGCATGCTGACGGTGTAGGAGTTGGTGTCGAAATGCCACGGATGCGAGCGGCCCGGTTCGATCACGTTGAGCACCAGCCCGGACAGCGGGTCGGCGAGTTCGTGGAGGGCGGGGAGTTCGAAGCAGTCGGCCACGAAGCGCTGGAACTCGTGGCTCGCGTACAGCTGCTGGATGATCGCGGTCGCCGGGATCTGGTCGCGTGCCACGAAAGCATTGCCGCGTTCCATGATCGTGCGGCCGGGATGGCCTTCCGGCAGCGGAGTGTCGATGGCGATGTTGTAGGCGTTGACGCGTTCGACCTTCGCGTACGCCTCCGGAGCGATCTGCGCGCCTTCGTGGCGAAGGACGTCACGCAACTCCGGGCGGATGAAGTCGGCGAGCACACTGCATCCCGTTTCCCGCAGTTCGGCGCGGGTCCGGGCGACGATTTCGCGCCAGGCCGGGCTTCCTGGTTCGGACAACGGATAGCGGGCGGTGTCGGCCACCTGGACTGCGCTCGCGGTCATCGTCGTCCTCTCGGCTGCCCGGAAGTGATTCTCGGGTTTAGCACAGAAAACGCCGAGGGTCCCCGCTCCTTGTGATCGGTGACACACGCAAAGTGAAGGCCCCCTTCGTCACGCTGTACGTGAAGAAGGGGGCCTTCGCGGATTATTCGTCAGGAAGTGACAAGCGGCAGCAGCGGCCGCCGGACCGCGGTCGCGACGCCGTCCGACGCCTCGGCCGCGGCGATCCGTTCCGCCGTCGGCGTGCCGTACTCGGTGGTCCGCTGCCGCAGCGGACGCCCCAGCGGTTCGACCATCGCGCGCATGTCGCTGATCGTCTTGTACGACCCGTTGGCCGCACCCGCCATCCGGCTGATCGTCTCCTCCATCAGCGTCCCGCCGATGTCGTTGACCCCACCCTGGAGCACCGCGCGACTACCCTCTTCACCGAGTTTCACCCAGGAACTCTGGATGTTGTCGATCATCCCGTGCAGCAGCAGCCGGGACAGCGCGTGCACCGCGCGGTTCTCGCGCAGCGTCGTGCCCGCCCTGGCGAGCCCGGCGAGGTAGATCGGCGAGCTCTGGTGGATGAACGGCAGCAGCACGAACTCGCTGAACCCGCGCCGCCCGTTGCGCTCCAGGCCTTCCCGCTGCAGTTTCGCCAGCAGCTTCAGGTGTCCGACCCAGTGCGCGGGAGTGTCGACGTGGCCGTACATCATCGTCGACGTCGTCGTGATGCCGAGTTTGTGCGCGGTGGTGACGACGTTGATCCATTCCGACGTCGGCAGCTTGCCCTTCGTCAGCACCCAGCGGACGTCGTCGTCGAGGATCTCAGCGGCCGTGCCCGGCAGCGAGTCGACACCGGACGCCTTCGCCTGCGCCAGCCAGTCCTCGATCGAGAGGTTCGTCCGCGAAGCGCCGTTGACGACCTCCATCGGGCTGTAGGAGTGCAGGTGGATGCCGGGCTGGCGCCGTTTCACCTCGGCCGCGAGATCGAAGTACGCGGTACCCGGCAGATCCGGGTGGATGCCGCCCTGCATGCAGATCTCGGTCGCGCCGGCGGCCCACGCCTCGTCGACCCGGTCGCCGACCTGCTCCAGTGAAAGCGTGTACGCGTCGGCGTCGGTGCGCCGCTGGGCGAACGCGCAGAACCGGCAGCCGGTGTAGCAGACGTTGGTGAAGTTGATGTTCCGCGTGACCACGAAGGTGACGTCGTCGCCGTTCACCTCGCGGCGCAGGTCGTCGGCGATCTTGGTGAACGCGTCGAGCTCCGGGCCGTCGGCGTGCAGCAGCGCCAGAGCCTCGTCGTCCGAAATCCCGGCGGGGTTCTTTTCCGCGCTGCGCAAGGCATCCCGGATGTCGGTGTCGAACCGCTGCGGCGCGGTCTTGATGTTGCCCTTGATCTCGTCCCAGTCGCCGTAGACCGAGTCGAAGTCACTGCGGCGGTCTTCCGTACGCCCGACGGTGTCGACCTCGACGTGCAGATCGGTGCGCCCGGCCTCCTTCCAGCCGCCGTCCGGCTCCTGCCACGGGATGCCCACCGGGATGGCCTCTTCGATCGCGAGCCCGGTCTCGGTGTCGGTCAGCGGCGCGAGATGCGCGTTCATCCGCGGGTCCAGCCACGGCTCGCCGGTCTTGACGTACTCCGGGTAGATCGGGAGCCGCTCGCGCACGGTGAACCCGAGCGCTTCGGTGCGGCGCTTGAGCTCGTCGATCTGCGGCCACGCGCGTTCGGGGTTCACGTGGTCGGGGGTCAGCGGGGAGACGCCGCCCCAGTCGTCGATGCCGGCGTTCAGCATCAGTTCGTACTGCTGGCCGATCAGGTTCGGCGGCGCCTGGATGCGCATCCGCGGCCCGAGCACGAGCCGCGCGACGGCGATGGTCGCGGCGAGCTCCTCGAGGTCGGCGTCCGGGGTCGCGCGCATCTTCGTGTCCGGCTTCGCGCGGAAGTTCTGCACGATGACTTCCTGGATGCCGCCGTAGGTCTTGGCGACCTTGCGGATGGCGAACAACGTGTCGGCGCGCTCCTCGAAGTTCTCGCCGATGCCGATCAGGAGGCCCGTCGTGAACGGCACCGAGCTGCGGCCGGCGTCTTCGAGAACGCGCAGGCGGACGTCGGGGTCCTTGTCGGGCGAGCCGTAGTGAGGGCCGCCCTTGTCGGTGTAGAGGCGCTTCGCGGTCGTCTCCAGCATCATGCCCATCGACGCCGAAACCGGCTTGAGCCGCTGGAAGTCCTGCCAGGTCAGCACACCCGGGTTGAGGTGCGGCAGCACGCCGGTCTCTTCGAGGACCCGGATCGCCATCGCCCTGACGTAGGACAGCGTGTCGTCGTAGCCGTGGGCGTCGAGCCAGTCCTTCGCCGCCGTCCAGCGGTCCTCCGGACGGTCCCCGAGGGTGAACAGCGCCTCCTTGACGCCCATCGCGGCACCCTTGCGCGCGATGTCGAGGACCTCGTCGGGGGAGAGGAACGGCGCGTCGACGCGGCCGGGAACGGTCGCGAAAGTGCAGTAACCACACCGGTCCCGGCACAACCGGGTCAGCGGGATGAACACCGAACGGCTGTAGGTGACCACGCCGGGACGGCCTGCCGCGACGAGCCCGGCGTCACGGACGCGGGAAGCGTGCTCGGACAGGGTCTTGAGATCGTCACCGCGCGCCTGGAGCAGGATCGAGGCCTCGGTGAGGTCGAGGGTCTTCCCATCGCGCGCCCTGGCGAGCGCACGGCGCATCGCCGAGGTGGTGGGGGCGGTCGCGTCAGCGGGGGATGCCATTCCCGCACGCTATGGCCGGACTCGCTCCAGCTGCCAGTGCGCATCCCGCCACCCTGTCACCCACGTGGGTATCGTCACTGTTTCCGCTGGTCAGAGCGCGATCTTGGTTGCCGATCAGTGGGCCGGAGTGTATTACCTAAAGTGTGGCTTCGGTGATCGGCAAGAAGGTCGGCGGGCGGACGTACTACTACCTCGTCACCTCCGCCAGGGTCGATGGCGAGCCCCGTGTGGTGTCCCAACGCTACCTCGGCACGGCCGAAGAGATCGGGCGCGCGATGGACGGCGACGTCTCCGCGCCCGGCGAAGCGCGGCACCGGACCTTCGGCGACGTCGCGGCCGTCTGGGCCACTTTGCGGCGGCTCGAGTTCGTCCGCAGGGTCGACGAAGCCGTCGGAGCCCAGCGCGCCGAGACCACCTTGGGATCGCATCTCGCGCTCGCCGTCCTGCACCGGGCGACGGCACCGGACACGGACCTGGCTTCCTGGTGGGAAGACGGCGTCGCGCGCGAGTTCCTGAAGGCCGACCTGGCGAATCACTGGCGAGCACTGCAACGCCTCACCCCGGAACGGATCACGCGGATCGAAACCGCGATCGCCGACGCGGTGCTCTCGGCGCTGGGGACGGGGAACGCCGCGCTCGCCGTCGACGTGCCGCAGTTCGCCACCTTCACCACGGCCGACCCCTGCCGCTGCGAACTCGCCGGCCTCGGTCTGGTGGTCACCAAGGACGGCGCGATCCCGCTGGCGTCGCACACGTACCCGAGGGAAGGGGCACCGCCGTTCGCCGCGCTTGCGGACGACCTCCGGGAGCGGTACACGGCGGGCGACGTCACGCTGGTCTTCACCGCCGGTCAGGCCGCGCAACTGGACCTCGGACGGCATTTCGTCGGCGCGCTCCCGCTTGCGGACCACCCGGACCTGCTGGCGAAACCGGCTTCCGCGCGCAAGCCCGTCGATCCGGTGCGTTTCGCCGGGCTGACGGCCCTCGACACCAGGGCCGTGGTCGCGGGCGTGCGGCGGCGCGTGATCCTGACCCATTCGGAGATCCTGCACAACGCGCAGGCCCGCGCGTTCGGCGACGAACTCGGCACCGCGACCCGCGAGCTCGCCGGCCTCGACGCCGCACTCGCCGCGGGCACCTACCGGGGCGACCGCGGCCAGGTGAACGCCGAAATCGCGCGGATCACGCGCGGCCGCCGCGTCGAGCGGGTGCTCTCACCTTCGCTGACGGGCACCAAGCCGGGGGAGATCCGGCTGACCTGGAAGGTCGACGACGCCGCCGTCTCCCGGCTGCGCGACGAGTTCTTCGGCAAACAGGTGCTGGTCACCGACCACGACTGGCCGGTGTCCGAGGTCGTCACCGCCTACCGCGCCCGGACGCACCTCGACTCGACGTTCCGCTGGCTGACCGGTGCCGCCGTCGCCGGTCCGGCCCCGCGCTGGGACTGGACCCCGCACCGGATCGCCGTCCACACGCTGGTCACGGTGCTCGCGTCGACGGTCACGCACCTCATGCGACGCGAGGCCGACCGGGCGGGGATGAACCTGTCGGTCCGCGAACTGATGGACAGCCTGGCGGGGATCGGGGAAACGGTGCTGCGGTATCCGTCCACCGGCGGCCGCCCGCGGACGCGGCGCCTGCTGACCGAGCGGAGCCCGGAACAGCAGGCGCTCTTCGACCTCTTCTCGCTCTCTAGCTCTCGCGATGGATCTGAAGCGCGGAGAAGGTCTGCACCACCGGCATCAACTCGATGACGTTGATGTTCACGTGCTCCGGCTGCGAAGCCGCCCAGAAGACGGACTCGGCGACGTCGGCCGCCGTGAGCGGCGTCGTGCCCTTGTAGACGTTGTCAGCCTTGCCCTGGTCACCCTCGAACCGGACGACCGAGAACTCCGTGCCGCCGACCATGCCGGGCTCGACGTTGGTCACCCGGACGCCGGTGCCGTGCAGGTCGGCCCGCAGGTTCAGGCTGAACTGGTGCACGAACGCCTTGGTCGCGCCGTAGGCGTTGCCGCCGGGGTACGGGTAGGTGCCCGCGATCGACCCGATGTTGATCACGTGGCCGCGGCCGCGCTCGACCATGCCGGGCAGCAACGCGCGGGTGAGATGCGCGAGCCCCTTGATGTTCGTGTCGATCATCTGGTCCCAGTCGTCGAGCTTCGCCCGGTGGGCGGGCTCGAGCCCCTTGGCGAGGCCGGCGTTGTTGACCAGCAGGTCGACCTCGGCGAACTCCTCGGGCAGGGACTCCGGCAGTGCGGCCACCGCGTCGGCGTCGCGCACGTCCAGCTCGATCGGCAGGACGTTCTCGCCGAGCTCGCCGGCCAGCTTGTCGAGCCGGTCCTTACTACGCGCGGCCGCGACGACCTTGGCGCCGTCGGCGGCGAACCGGCGGACGATCTCGACGCCGAACCCCGCGCTGGCACCGGTCACGAAAACGGTCTTCTGGGACATGGAGACGATCACCCAACTTCTTTCAGGAACCGTGCGAACACGGCGTCGAACTCGGCCTCGCGCTCCAGGTTAGGCATGTGGGCGGCGCCCTCGATCACCGCCAGGGTGGAGCCGGGGATGAGGTCGCGCATCAGCTCGGCGTCCGAGACGGGCGTGAACTCGTCCTCCGTCCCGACGACGACCAGGCTCGGCACGGCGACCTTCTTGAGGCTCTCCCGGTAGTCGGGCCGCTCGGCCCGTCCCCTGAGCGCCGCCGCCGCTCCTTCCGGGGGAGTCGTGCGCATCATCTGTAAGACGTGCGCCGCGACGTCCGGCATCGTGCGGACGTTCTCCGGCGAGACCATCTTCGTCAGCACCTCGTCGGCGTACCAGCCGATGCCCTCGGCGAGGACCCGGTCCGCGGTCTCGTTGCGGACGCGCTTGCCCTCTTCCGTCTCTTCCTGAGGGGAGGTGTCGGCGAGCAGGAGCCCGAGGACGCGCTCGGGATACGTGCGGTGGAACTCCATGACGATCTGCCCGCCCATGGACAGACCGCCGAGGACGAACCGCTCGATACCCAGGTGATCGGCGAGGCGGGCGATGTCGGCGGCGAAGACGTCGAGGCCGGTCTTGCCGGGGACCACCGTGGTCTCGCCGTAGCCGCGGAGATCCGCGGTGATGACCCGGTAGCCCTCCAGGCTGAAGCGTTCGGCCTGGGGACGCCACATCGAACGGTTGAAGGGGTGGCCATGGACGAGGACGACGGGCAACCCGGTGCCGAGGTCGTCGTAAGCGACGGAGATGCCGTCGAGTTCCGCAGTGCTCATGAGACCGACGCTAATCGGAGCAATCCAGGAGTTCAATACGGTGCAATGTACTCGGAGCAATGTTTTTTCCGGGCGTTCACCTGGGGCGCTCCCGGGTCGATCGCCGGGTGATCGACCGGAGCGGGCCCGTTTCCTGCCTCTGACCAGCGAAAATGTCCTTAAGGTACCCCCCTGTTTTGGGGGGTTTCCGGCCATGTAAAGTTCTCCAAGTCGCCAGGGAAACCGGGCGGCAGAGAGAAAGACAGAGACACGAACCAAGCTCTCACCTCAAGGTGATTGAGTGGGTGGCTCACCAAAAACTGCTAGAAATAACTGCTTCGGATAAGGCCGCGTGACTGCGGTGCGATCTGGGGTGTGTTGCTTGAGAACTCAACAGTGTGCTAGTGAACTAAGCCAGTA
>NZ_JBVILA010000011.1:0-11908 GCF_055580625.1 Amycolatopsis sp. NPDC031561
GCTGGGTGCCGGGTGTTTGGGGAAAAAATCCCTCTTTCGCGCTTTTTGATGTCCCGAAAGTGGCTTTCGCGACACCCCGGGCGGCTGGTGCGACCCACACAGTTTGAACCTTCAACCCCGGCCAGGAACAGCGTCACCCAGAACAACAGTGTCCCGAAAGCCATGTTCCCAACCTTCACCGTTGCGAACGAGGCCTTCACAACAACCGACACCGCAAACGGCACGAGCACGCCCCGTTTGCCCCTTCCCCTCAATAACCGTCCTTACCACTCACGAGGTGCCACAGCTCGCTCACAGCTTTCTGCCGTAGGGTCCCCGCCCGTCGGCGGCCCTGATCATGGTGGTGGTTGTGTGCGGGAGAGTGCGGCGGAGCGGCGGTTCCGCCCGGAGATCCAGGGATTGCGGGCGCTCGCGTGCGTGCTGGTGGTCGTCTACCACGTGTGGCTCGGCCGGATCTCCGGCGGCGTCGACGCCTTCTTCCTGATCTCCGGGTTCCTCGTCACCGGCCAGCTCTACCGCGCGGCGGCGCGCGGGAAGATCGAGTACCGGCCGATGTGGGGCCGGATGATCAAGCGGCTGTTCCCGGCCGCGCTCACCGTGTTGCTGCTGATCGTCGTGGCGAGCGCGGTGCTGTTGCCGCAGAACCGCTGGTTCCAGACGATCAAGGAGGTCGTCGCTTCCGCGCTGTATCTGGAGAACTGGCAGCTGGCGGCGGATTCCACCGACTACTTCGCGCAGCACAACTCGGCCAGCGTCGTCCAGCATTTCTGGTCGCTGTCGATCCAGGGCCAGTTCTACGTGGTCTGGCCGCTGCTGGTCGGCCTGGTCCTGCTGATCGCCAGACGGGCGCGGCGCAACGTCCTGCCGCTGCTGCTCGCCGCCCTCGGCACGGTGTTCGCGGCCTCGCTGGCCTACTCGGTGTGGCTCACCGCGGCCGATCAGCCCTTGGCGTACTTCGATTCGCTGACCCGGGCCTGGGAGTTCGCGCTCGGCGGCCTGCTCGCGCTCGGGCTCGACAGGGTTTCGGTACGCCGGTCCGCGCGGGTCGTGTTCGGCTGGGCCGGGGTCGCCGGACTCGTCTCCTGCGGGCTGGTGCTCCAGGTCGGGACGGTCTTCCCCGGATATCTCGCGCTGTGGCCGACGCTTTCGGCGGCGCTGGTGATCCTCGCGGGCGACACCGCGTTCAAGGGCGGCGCGGACCGCTTCCTCAGCAGCCGCCCGCTGAAGTATCTCGGCGATCTGAGTTACGCGCTCTACCTCTGGCACTGGCCGGTCCTGGTCTTCTATCTCGTTTCCCGCGACCAGGCGGAAGTCGGGCTCCGCGGTGGCGCGGTGATCATCGCGCTGGCGTTCGTCCTCGCCGTGCTGACCCATCATCTGGTCGAGCGGCCGCTGCGGGCGTCCGCGATCGGGGTCCGCACCCGCTGGGGCGCGTACCGGTTCGGCGTCGCGACGCTCGCGGCGGTCCTCGCCGCGACGGGGGCTTGGCAGTGGGTCAGCGTGCGGCAGGCGGAGAACTATTCGATCGCGGTCGACGATCCGGACCATCCCGGCGCGCTCGCGCACACCGACGGTTTCACCTACTGGGGCGCCGCCGACGCCGCGCTCGTCCCGTCTTTCGTCGCCGTTTCCGAAGACTGGGCGGGCATCGACCCGGCCCGCTGCGGATCGTCCCCGCGCAACACCGACCTCGAGGTCTGCACGTCGCAGACGTCGGGGCATCCCACCCGCCGGATCGTGGTCACCGGCGACTCGCACGCCGGGCAGTTCCTCGGCGCGCTGCTGCCGATCGCCGAACAGCGGAACTGGGAGGTGACCTCGATCCTCCGCGGCGGCTGCCCGTTCTCCACCGACTCGGACGCGGTGCCCGGCGACCAGTCCTGCATGGACTGGAACACCGCCGTGGCCGACGAGATCCTCACGACCCGGCCCGACGTGGTGATGACGATCGGCACCAGGGACGTGAGAGTCGGTGTCGAGGAACGGGTTCCCGGCGGCTACATCGCCCAGTGGCGCAAGATCGACGAGGAGGGCATTCCGGTGCTGGCGGTGCGGGACAACCCGCGCTTCTCCCAGTCGCCGTCGGCCTGCGTCGAGACCCGCGGCGCGGAGGCGTCCGAGTGCGCCACACCGCGCTACGACCTTTACGCGGCGGAGCCGCCCTACGAGTCACTGACGGACCTGCCGCCGAACGTACGGTTCCTCGACTTCAGCGACTACTTCTGCACCGCCGAGGTCTGCCCGCCGGTGATCGGCAACGTGCTCGTCTACCTCGACGACAACCACGTCAGCGGCACCTACATGTCGACGATGTCGGCCATCGCGGAGAAGGCGATCACCGAGGCGCTGGGCTGGGCCGACGACCGAACGGAGGAACCCGCGCCGGGCGGGTGATCAAGACAACAAATCGCCGCAGGATTGCACCAATCCGTACCGTATCGATGGTCGAGTAAGATTCTGCGCAACGATTCGGCCTTATCCGCGCAGCGAAACGGCGGATATCGTCGGCGGTGTGAAGATCGCCGTCCACCAGGGCCCCTACGCCGAACTGCCCTCCGCCGTCGCGGCGTCGGGCGCCGACCTCGTGGTCGCCGCCGAAATGATCACCACCGGCTACCACATCGGCGCCCGTTCCCACGAGCTCGCCGAACCCGCCGACGGGCCGACAGCGGCCCGCATGTCCGCGCTAGCCAGGGAAACCGGTGCCGCGCTGGCCTACGGCTATCCCGAAGCCGACGGCGGTCACGTCCACAACAGCGTGCAGCTGATCGGCCCGGACGGGCACCGTCTGGCGAACTACCGCAAGACGCATCTGTTCGGCGACATCGACCGCTCCTGGTTCGAGCCGGGCGCCGAGGCGGTCGTGCAGGCGGATCTCGGCGGTCTCCGGATCGGCCTGCTGATCTGCTACGACGTCGAATTCCCCGAACTGGTGCGGGCGCACGCGCTGGCGGGGACCGACCTGCTCGTGGTGCCGACCGCGCTGATGAGCCCGTACGAACTGGTCGCCGACACGCTGGTGCCCGCCCGCGCCTACGAAAGCCAGCTGTTCGTCGCCTACGCGAACCGCTGTGACACCGAACAGGAACTGACCTACTGCGGCCGCTCCCGTGTCGTCGCCCCGACCGGCGAGGTCCTCGCCACGGCGGGCGCCGGTCCGGAACTGATCGGCGCCGAAGTCACCCGTGACGCGCTCGTCGCGTCGCGACTGGAGAACACCCACCTGGCCGACCGACGGCCCGATCTGTACCGAGGACTTTCCGCATGACCTCCGCCCTCCCGACCGCGATCCACCACGACGAGCCGGCGGGCCGTCCGATCACCATGTTCGGCCCGGACTTCCCGTTCGCCTATGACGATTTCCTCGCGCACCCCGCCGGACTCGGCTCGCTCCCGGCCGAACGGCACGGCACCGAGGTGGCGGTGATCGGCGGCGGCCTTTCCGGCATCGTCACCGCGTACGAACTGATGAAGCTCGGCCTGCGCCCGGTGGTCTACGAGATCGCCGAGATCGGCGGCCGCCTGCGCACGGTGAACTTCCCGGGCTGCCCGGACGACGTCGTCGCGGAGATGGGCGCGATGCGCTTCCCGCCCGCGTCCACCGCGCTGTTCCACTACATCGACAAGGTCGGCCTGGAAACGACGCCGTTCCCGAACCCGCTGGCGCCGGGAACTCCGAGCACCGTCGTCGACCTCAAGGGGGAGAGCCACTACGCGCGCACTCCGGACGAACTACCCGCGGTCTTCGGCAAGGTCGCGGCGGCCTGGGACAGCACGCTGGCCGAGCAGGCCGCGTTCGCCGAGATGCAGACCGCGATCCGCGAGCGCGACACGAAGACGATCAAGCGGCTGTGGAACGAACTCGTGCCGCGCCTGGACGACCAGACGTTCTACGGCTTCCTCTGCCAGTCACCCGCGTTCGCCTCGTTCCGCGACCGCGAGATCTTCGGGCAGGTCGGCTTCGGCACCGGCGGCTGGGACACCGACTTCCCCAACTCCATCCTGGAGATCCTGCGGGTGGTCTACACCGGCGCCGACGACGAGCACCGCAGCATCGCCGGCGGGAGCAGGCAGCTTCCGTTGCGGCTGTGGGAACACGCGCCCGAGGACCTCGCGTTCTGGCCCGCGGGAACGAGTCTGAGCTCGCTGCACGGCGGCGGTCCGAACCCCGGCGTCGCCCGGCTGCACCGCACGGCGCCGAACAACATCACGGTGACCGACACCGAAGGCCGCATCCGCACCTATCCGGCGGCGGTGTTCACCGCGCAGAGCTGGATGCTGCTGTCGAAGATCGAATGCGACGAGGCGCTGTTCCCGATCGACCACTGGACGGCGATCGAGCGCACGCACTACATGGAGTCCTCGAAGGTCTTCGTCCCGGTGGACCGGCCCTTCTGGCTGGACAAGGACCCGGAGACCGGCCGCGACACGATGAGCATGACGCTCACCGACCGCATGCCGCGCGGCACCTACCTGCTCGGTGACGACCCGGACGCACCCGCGGTGATCTGCCTGTCCTACACCTGGGCCGACGACTCGCTGAAGTGGCTGCCGCTCTCGGTGTCCGAACGGGTCGAGGTGATGCTGCAATCGCTGCGGGAGATCTACCCGGGCGTCGACGTCCGGCGGCACATCATCGGCGACCCGGTGACCGTGTCGTGGGAGGCCGAACCGCATTTCATGGGCGCGTTCAAGGCCAACCTGCCCGGGCACTACCGCTACCAGCACCGGCTGTTCACGCATTTCATGCAGGACCGGCTGGAAGAGCGTCATCGCGGCCTTTTCCTGGCGGGCGACGACGTTTCGTGGACGGCGGGCTGGGCGGAAGGCGCGGTCCAGACGGCCCTCAACGCGGTGTGGGGCGTCCTGCACCACTTCGGCGGCGAGACCGACCCGGCGAACCCGGGGCCGGGCGACGTCTACGACGACATCGCGCCCGTCGAACTGCCGGACTGAGCGCGGCGCTTCACCAGCCACGCCGTACCGAGCGCGAGGAGCACACCGAGGACCGCGCCGAGGGTGTTCATCAGCCAGTCGTTGGTGTCGCAGGCACGGCCGATCGCGGGCACGAGTGCCTGCACGGCCTCGACCACCGCGGACAGCGCCGAGCCCGCCGCGAGCGTTGTCAGCGGCCGCCGGGACGCCAGCGCGGCGAAGTACACCGGAGGCAGGAACAGCGCGACGTTGGCCAGGAGTTCCACCGCGCCGAGCGTGGGCAGGGAGAACTGGACCGTGCACCCGGTCTCGTCGAGCGTCCGGCCGGCGGGCACCAGCGTCAGCGCGAAGACCGGCACCAGCGACACCCCGGTGAGGGCCCACAGGATCCGGCGCTTGCCCGCCAGCAGGTGACCGAGGACGGCGCAGACGAGCGCGACCAGCAGGATCGCCACCGGCACGAGGGCGGAGTGGTCGAGGAGGAAGTTCGTGATCATGGCGAGCCGATCCTACGAGCACGCCCGCTCAGGCGGTGAACGCGACCTCCGCCGCGGGCACCACGCGCAGCCGCCCGCCGGGGTGGATCGCCGTGGCCAGGATCAGGTTGTGCCGGGCGATGACCTGCTCGGCGGTCAGGCCCGCCACGGGGTCGCCGTCGGCGGACGGCGCGTGGCCGTCGCCGACCAGCACGACGTCGAGACCGTGGCTCTGCGCGGACCGTGCGGTCGCGTCGACGCAGTAGTCGGTGGCCAGCCCGGTCAGCACCACGGTGTCGACGCCCCGTTCGACGAGCAGCCCCGACAGCCCGGTGCGGTAGAAGGAATCCGTCGCCGTTTTGTCGACCACGACGTCGACCGGTTCGAGGCCGAGCAACGGGCTGAGCCGGGTGCCCGGTGAGCCGGGGTCGAAGTCCGTGCCGGAGGCGCCGATCTGCCGCAGAGCGATCACGGGAACGCCGTGGGCGCGGGCTTCGCGTGCCAGCGCGGCGATCCGGGACGCCAGTTCCTCGCCGCGCCAGACCAGGGGAACGAGCATTTCCTGCATGTCGACGATCAGCAGCGCGGCTCTCATGGTCACGAGCCTAGGGCAGCGGGCGACTCGGCCTCCGGGATGAGCAGGCGCGGCGCACCCGTGCCGTCGGCGGGTACCGCCCAGACGTCGGAATGTCCTTGCGTGCGGGGGAGGGCGTAACCGACGGTGCGGTCGTCGAGCCAGGCGGGCTGGTCGTCGACGCTCCGGGTCTCGGCCAGCGGCGTCACGGTGCCGCTCGCGAGGTCGAGCACCGAGACCCGCCAGCCCTTGGCGGGATCGCCGTCGATGGCGGACTTGTAGGCGATCCTGGTCTCGTCGGGGGAGAGGGACGGGCATTCGACGTTGTCCCGCACCGTTCTGGCCGTGCGGGCCTTGGCGTCGCCTTCGACGAGGTAGCGGTGGGAGCCGGTGGACATGGTGGCGTAGAACCGGTCCGGCCTGCTGGTGAAGGTGACGCCCCAGAAATTGACGTCGGCCGCCTTGTACGGTTTGCCGTCGACGGTAACGGCGAAGTCCTCGAGCGTCCCCTCGACGTCGCCGGTGGTGAGATCGAGGGTGCCGGCGCGGGTGGAGAACCGGCCGCCGTTGTAGGAATCGCCGGTGACGAAGACCGTCCACGCGAGACGGCGCCCGTCGGCCGAGACGCGGGCTCGGTTGGGCAGCCCGACCAGCGGGATCTCCTGCGTGACCGCGAGACGGCCGTCGAGGACGGCCAGTTGATAGGTGGTCAGCCCGGTCTCCGGGCGCAGGCAGATCCCGGTACCGCCCGCCGCGTAGACCCGGCTGCAGCTGACGTCCGAGACCGCCCGCGCGCCACCCGGATCGGCCGCGGCGACGCTGGACACGTGCCCGCGGTCGGCGTCGGCGGTGCTGCGGAACAGCAACCGAGGCCCGTCGAGGGTGACGGCTCCGCTCGTGCCCGCCGACGCGGTGTGCTGGTTGCGCGCTCCCGCCACCCCGACGTAGATCACGGCGGCCGCGGCCAGCGTGAGTACTCCGGTGACGGCGATCAGGACGCGGGTGCGGGTGTTCACGGTCTGGCCTTCCTTTCTCCGCCCGCGGGCGCGTCCACAGTGGACGCGCCCGCAGGGTTCACCCGGTTACTGCCACACACTCGTGATCGGCGGCTTGTTCGCCGCGTTGGCGATGCCCGGCAGTCCGAACGCCGCCTCCATCGTGCGGAGGATCGAGTAGTGGTTGATGGATTCGCTGTAGCTGCCCGGCTTCACGTGGGCGCCGACGAAGGTGGTGAAGATCTGGTTCACCGACGTGCCGCTGTCCTCGTCGAAATTGACGATCAGGAGGCTGTTGTGCGTCTTCGCCCATTGGGCATAGGCGTCGAGGTTCTTCTTCAGCCATTTGTCGCCGGTGTCGACCGGGCAGTCGTGCATGTCGCTGCAGAGATCCGGGGTCACGAACGCGATGTGCGGGAGCTTCGTGAAGTCGGTCGGGAACGACGAGAACCGCTTGTTCGCCGACGCCGGGACGTTGCCGAAGCTGACCCAGCTGTTGTGCTTGCGGGCGTATTTGTCCTTCGTGCAGCCCGTGTAACCGTCGGACGGCATGCTTTCCGCGTACCCGGCGAAGGTCTTGCCGATGCCGAACAGCTGGGAGGCGATGTTCTCCTTGTTCCCCAGATCCTGGCATTTGTTGCTGTCGACACCGTGGGTCGAGCCCGCGAACTGGGCGATGTAGTTCGGCTGGCTGGGGTGCGTGGTCCCGTACGCCTTGGTGAACTTGGCGCCCTGCGAGGCGAGCTTGTTGAAGTACGGGGCCTTGGAACTTCCGTTGATCTCCTTGTAGTCCTTGTTCTCGAACATCACGAGGACGATGTGGTCGAACGCGGGCACTTTCGCGGCCGCGGGCTGTATCGCGACGGCTTGGGTGTCCTCATGGGACACCACGAGCGCCGTGGCCAGCCCGGTCGCGGCCACGGCGGCGACCGCGATCCGTTTCCAGAACATGAAACCTCCTGGGAAAGGTTGAAACTTTGACGACCAACCATCGGGTTCAGCGGCGCTCCGCGGGCGGTGACAGAGTCAGACATCGGATGTCTTAGCTGCATTTAAACGGCAGCGAAGTCTTCGGCCTACCAAGATCGCCTGACTGGAGTAATCGGCTGGTGGTGAACGACCCAAAACCGGCATTTCCTGGCACGAAACCGTGTAAACCTCCCGCTCGGCCTTGCGCAGGAGGACGGGATCCGATGGACTTATCGCCACTCGTTGATTCAGCCGGTTGACAGTGGCGACGCCATTTCACCGGCTTCGTGGTGTACTCATCCGACCATTGGTTAAGGTGGTCGGCGTGAAGCCCTTTTCGCCGAGACCGGCCGGATACACGATCGAAGAACTTTCCGCGATCGTCGGCATGTCGGCGCGCAATATCCGGGCGCATCAGACGCGGGGTTTGCTGCCCCCGCCGGTCCGGCACGGCCGGTCCGCCTCCTACGGGCCGGTTCATCTGCGGCGCCTGCGGCGCATCACGATGCTGCAGAAACAGGGCTTCAACCTGGTGTCCATCGCCGCGATGCTCGGAACGACCACAGTGGACGGCGACGCCGGACGGCTGGACGCGGCGATGGCCGATCTCACCCGTGACCAGCCCGCCGTCGCCCGCTGCCTGGAACGGCACGGCGTGCTCGGCCTGGACGAAGAGGGTGGGCCCGCCGTCGTGCGCCCGTCCGTTTCGCGCGCGGTGGCGGACCTCGCCGTGGCCGGTGTCCCGCCTGTCGCGGCCTTGCGCCTCCTTGGGCAGTTCATGGACCGGGTCGCCCCGCTGGCCGGCGAGCAACTGGCCGCGCTGAAAGCTCAGACCGGGGGCGTCTCGGCCGCCTCCCGGGCCTGTTTCGCCGAGCTTCTTGTAAGCGCTTTCAGGGCGACGGTCGAGAACGCGGCCGAGGTCACTTTTCCAGACGGCGAGCCACGGACACGGCCGCCGAGGTAGCCTTCGCGGTCGCCGTCCCGAGGTCGGTGCCTTCGGCGAAACTGGACAGGATGACGACGATGTAGCGGTCGCCCTCACCGACGAGCCCGGTCGTGTGCGCGTCCACGGCGCCCCGTCCGGACGCCCAGCCCTGCTTCACGGCCCACGGCCGGTCTTGGAAGCCGGTCGGGATGCCGAAGTGCTGGTCGAATCCGTCGGCGGCTTTCCGGGTGGCCTCTCGCAGCGGCTTGAGGATCACGTTCCGCTTGGCCTTCGGCAGTTCGAGGATGTGCCGGTACACCAGGGCGATGTCGTCCGCGGTGGACAGTGTGTCGCCCCAGCGGCCCGGGTCGGCGGGCGCGGAGGTGTTCTTCAGCCCGGCCGCGGCCACCGTCCTGGTCACGATCGCGGGCCCGCCGTTCCTGGTCCAGAGGGTGTTGGCGACGGCGTCGTCGCTTTTCGCCAGCATCCGGTACAGCAGGGCTTGGTCGGCCTTGCCCGGCTTGTGGGCGAGGACGTCCAGTGCGATGAACAACTTCACCACCGAAGCCGTGCGGAACCTCTCCGCTCCTTGGTCGTCGATCACCTGCTCGTCCGACGTGCGGTCGAAGACCACGGTGGCGGTCCGCTCTTCCCGCGACGGCCGGCTTTCCGCGTTGGCCTGGAAGATGACGTAACCGAGGATTCCGGTGACGACCAGGAAAGCGGTCAAGACCGTCACGCGAAGGCGGAGCCGCCGGTTCGCGCCCGGAACGGCGATCGGCCTGGTTCGTTCGTCGTCGAACATGACGTCGATGTTCAGAGCGGATCATCGTTGTCCCGTCTCGTTCTTGTCATGAACGTGTAACAGCGGCCGACGGCACGGAAACCGTTCCGGCGCTTCGGAAACCGGGCCGGACCTGGTGTCGGAGATACCGGCCGATCGGCCGATGTGGACCGGCTTTCCGGTCGATGCGGATCAGGAACGCTGCACGATGATCTGATCGACCAGGGTGCCGTCGGCGCTGATCGCGCGAACGTCCATTTTGGGGGGTGTGGTGCCCGTGCCCGCGATGACGTCGACCGCGACCAGGCTGTAACCGCGGAACCGGACACGGGACCAGGTGACCTTCTTGGTGCGGTCCTGGCCGTCCTTCTCCGAGTACTTCATCGGGACGGGGGCGTCGTTGGGGGTCTCATGGCCGAGGTAGGTGTCGGGGGCCGGGAACTCGGAGACGCTGCCGCCACCGCCGCCCGCGGTGATGTAGGTGGTCCCGTCCTTGACCGGGTTCGTGGTCCCGCGCGACGGCACCTTCTTGACGGACTTGCCGGCACGGATCGGATCGGTGCGCTCGTAGATATGGTTGTGCCCGTTGAGCACGAGGTCCACTTGGTACTTGTCGAACAGTGGTCCCCAGTCCTTCTGCGCGCCGAGTTCGGCGCCGTTGGAATGGCAGGTGGAGTAGGTGCACTGGTGGCAGTAGACGACGATGAAGTCGATCGTGGGGTCGGCGCGGAAGGCGGCCAGCGTCTTGCCGAGCCACTTGAGCTGCTTTCCCTTGGTGTAGTCCAGGTTCGACGGGCTGTTGTAGCAGACGTCGTTGCCGTCCAGGCTGACCAGGCCGACGTTCTGGTAGCGCCACGAGTAGATGCAGGTGGACCCGTCCCAGGCGTTGTCCGGCATGGTGAAACGCGCGCGGACGCCGCCGTAGCCGTCCGCGGAGTACCAGCCCTCCATCTCGTGGTTGCCGAGCGCCATCATCCACGGGATCCCCGCCGTGACGGGTTCGTTCTGCACGAAGAAGGAGTCCCACAGGCGCGCGTCGTACTGGTCTTCCTCGGGGTGCCCGCCCTCGCCCTCGAGGGCGTAGCTCAGGTCGCCCATGGCGAGGTGGAAGGCGGGGTCGAGGCCCGCGATGAGGCTGCTGGTCGCGACGGCGTTGTAGCCGACGCCCTGGTCGCCGAACGCGGTGAACGAGAACGTCCCGTCGCCGCCCGGTGCCGGGGCGGTGCGGAAACTCGCCATCTCGCCGAGCCTGGCGGCGGGGTCGTAGCCCTCGTGGCCGACGACGTAGTAGTACGTGGTGTTGGGCAGGAGACGGTCGATCCGGGCGTGGAGGTAGTACTGGGTGATCGCCTTCGGGCTGTTCGGCGGCACTTCCTCGACCGGATGCTGCCAGGACATCTGGCTGGTCAGCGCCCGGACTTCGGCCGGGATGGGCGGGCTGAAGTCGCCGGGGACCGTGCCGATCCGAACGAACGGCGCGGTGACCGCCGCGGGCACCTGCCAGGACACCACGACCTGCTGGGACGGGTCGGTCCCGTAGGCGATGTGCCGTCCGAACGGCCGCAGCGCCGAGCCCGCGACCTTGTCGGCGTTGAGCAGCACGGTCGGGCCCGGTGAGGCCATGGCGGTGCCGGGTTGCAGCACGCCGCCGATGGTGAGCGCCGCGCCGCTCATCGCGCCCACCCGGAACAGGGTCCGCCGCGAGTACCGGTTGACGAAGTTGTCGTGCTTCTCGGCCAAGCTGAGCCGACGATAGGCTTGAGACCTGCTGTTTCGGGGAGTCTCAGACATGAAATCGAAGTTAAGAAGGCTTCTTAACTAAGTCAAGAGGTGAGGGCGGGCTGCATGGAACCGTGCAAGTGGGGGCGGGTTTATGGGTGGTTGGGGCGGTTCTGACCGTTGTCGGCGCCGCTGTTAGGTACCTAACGGCTGTGGCCCGCAAGTCGGTCGGGGGCCGTGACGGTCTCCTCGCGACATCTGGGGTGGCCAGCCGCGCCCAACGCTCGAGTCACCGGCCGCAAGTAGTCCTCTAGTTGCGGCCGGTCGTGAACGAGCGGGAAGGTGTCCGATGTCCTGAAGGCCACCTTTGAGACGTTGAGCGTCCTGAAGGTGGCCTTCAGGACGCGGGCCTGGGGGGGGGGGGGGGGGGGGGGGGGGAAAAACCCACCCCCCCACCAAAAAAAAACCAACCCCCCCCCGCCCCCCCTTTTTTGGGGGGGAGCTGGGGGGAGAAGTCCCCAACATCCGGTA
>NZ_JBVILA010000011.1:11918-108363 GCF_055580625.1 Amycolatopsis sp. NPDC031561
TGAAGTTGCCCTCGATGACGTGTCCCTGTGGGTTGGCGATTCGGGTTAGAACCCGAATCGCCACTCACGACCAACCCGACCCACCCCGCTCCGCACCCTGGTCGCTTGAAGTACTCGTGGGCCCCGCGCTCACACCAGTTCGGACGAGACGACCGAGCCCAGCCCCCGCAGTCGCTCCAGTAGCGGTTCGACCTCGTCCGCCGCGATCAGGACGGCGCAGGTCATGCTGCTTTCCCGGACCCCGTCGCGCACGTCGACCGACAGTTCGTGGACGAGGCAGCCGAGCGCGTCGACCAGGCCGGGGATCTGTTCGACGCCGCCGACGAAGTAGGTGGCGATCCGGCGGCGGACCATCAGGGACGAACGAGGAGCGAAAGTGGTGAGCGACATCGTGGTCTCCAAAGGCGGGAAACGAGCAGGCCATGGAGGGCCAGGTCCCGGGAGATGCCCCGTGTCGAGGGGTCGCCGGAATGCGCGCCGGCGACCTGGTTCAGCCGGCGCGCTTGACTACGAGTCGGGTAAAGCGGAGTCGAGTCCAGCGCTGCACGGCGACAGGCTAGCACGACCTACTGGCGAGTCACGAGAGCCTCAGCCGGGGTCCCTGTTCGCGGATGTGGGTGGCCGAGCCGCAGTCGAGGTCGAGTTGCCGTCGCCGTTCGGCGGCGAAGGCGCGGCCGAGTCCCGTGCGGTCCGAAGTGGACAGTGTGCGCCGGAGTTCGTTCAGCAACCCGCGTTCCTCGGTGCGGATATGCGCGTCGACCGAATTCTCCAGTGACGCCAACGCCTTCTCGAAGTCGTCCGGTTCCAGTACCGCCAGCAGCTCGGCGGCGAGCCCGCTCTCCGTCGCGTCAGGACGGACGATCCGTTCGGTCGCGGTGACGTGGGCGACCAGCTCCGCCGACAGTTCCGCGATCAGTGCCGGGCGGTCGGCCTCGTCGTTGCGGAGGTCCCGGAACAACTGCTCGATCCGGCGGTGATCGGCCAGCATGACCTCGACCAGGTCGGAGCCCGGGGGCGCGGCCGTCGGGCCCGGGCGCATCCAGCCGAACGTGAGTTCCACGGCCTGCCGCCAATGCGCGTACTCGCTGTCGCGGCGGGCGGGGTTCATCGACGGCAGCCATTGCCCGGCGCGATGCCAGTTCCGGCGCAGCCCCTCCAGATCCGGCCAGTACCCGACAGCCAGCCCGGCCGCGTACGCCGCGCCCAGCGACACCGTCTCGGCGACCATCGGGCGGACCACCGGCACGTCGAGGACGTCGGCGACGAACTGCATCAGCAGGTTGTCCGCGGTCATCCCACCGTCCACTTTGAGCGTCGACAGCGCGAGCCCGGAATCGGCGTTCATCGCGTCGACGACCTCGCGTGTCTGCCAGCCGGTGGCCTCCAGCACGGCCCTCGCGAGGTGCCCCTTGGTGATGTACGACGTCAGTCCGGCGATCACGCCGCGCGCCTCGCTGTGCCAGTGCGGCGCGAACAGCCCCGAGAACGCGGGCACGATGTAGCAGCCGCCGTTGTCCTCGACCGTCCGGGCCAGCGTCTCGATCTCGGGCGCGCTGCCGATCAGTTCGAGGCCGTCCCGGAACCACTGCACCAGCGACCCGGTGACCGCTATCGAGCCTTCCAGCGCGTACACGGCTGGCTCATCGCCGATCTTGAACCCGACGGTGGTCAGCATGCCGTGGGTCGAGAGCACCGGCGTGGGACCGGTGTTGAGCAGCAGGAAGCTGCCCGTCCCGTACGTGCACTTCGCCTCGCCGGGCGCGAAGCAGGTCTGGCCGAACAACGCCGCCTGCTGATCGCCGAGCGCCGCCGCGATCCGGATCCCCGGCACCACCCGCGACGTCGTCCCGTACACCTCGGCCGACGGCCGGATCTCCGGCAGCATCGCGCGCGGGACGTCGAAGAACTCCAGCAGCTCGTCGTCCCACGAGAGGGTCCGCAGGTTCATCAGCATGGTGCGTGAGGCGTTGGTGACGTCGGTGATGTGGACGCCACCCTCAGGGCCGCCGGTGAGGTTCCAGATCAGCCAGCTCTCGACCGTCCCGAACAGGACGTCGCCGCGCTCGGCGCGTTCCCGCAGGCCAGGCGTCCTTTCGAGCATCCACCGGATACGGGGCGCGGAGAAGTACGTGGCCAGCGGCAGCCCGCACAGCTGACGGACGCGGTCGGCGCCCGGCTCGCGGGCGAGGTGTTCGAGCATGGCGTCGGTGCGGGTGTCCTGCCAGACGATCGCGCGGCCGACCGGGTTGCCGGTGTGGCGATCCCACAGCACGGTGGTCTCGCGCTGGTTCGCGATGCCGAGCCCGGCCACCTGCCCGGCTTCGGCGCCGGCGTCGGCCAGCGCCTGCGGCACGATCCGGGCGACGTTGCGCCAGATCTCCGTCGCGTCGTGTTCGACCCAGCCCGGCCGGGGGAAGTGCTGCTGGTGTTCGCGTTGCGCGACCGACACCAGCCTGCCGCGCGCGTCGAACAGGATGCACCGCGTCGAGGTGGTGCCCTGGTCGATCGACATCACATAGCGCTGGACCACGCGAGCACCTCCATCACCATCGGGACGCGCCGAGATCGCGGGAGACCGCCCGTGCCGCGTCGCGCACGTGGCCGAGCAGCCGGGGGATCGGGCTGCCGTCGGCTTCACAGATCCGTTCCGTCGCGCCGGACAGCCCGATCGCGCCGACCACGATGCCGCCGTGGCCGCGGATCGGCGCCGCTATCCCGGCCTCGCCGGTGATCATCTCGCCGTTCTCGCTCGCCCAGCCCGCCTCGCGCACCTTGCCGCAGGCGCGTTTGATCGCGGTCTGGGTGACCAGGGTCCGGCGGGTGTAAGCCTCCGGGCCGCCGGTGCGCAACGATGCCACGAGACCGGTGTCGTAGGCCAGAAGTACTTTCCCGAGCGCCGTCGCGTGCAACGGCAGAAGCGTGCCGACGTCGAGCGTCTGCAGGCTGTCGTCGGGCCGGAACACGTGGTGCACCACCAGGACCCGGCCTTCCAGCGGTGCGCCGATCCGGACGGCCTCGCCGCTGCGCGCGGCCAGCGCGTCGGCCCAGTTGATCGCGCGTGACCGGAGTTCGTTGACGTCGAGGTAGCTCGTGCCGAGGTGCAACAGTGCCGCGCCCAGTTGGTATTTCCCGGTGTCGCGATCCTGTTCGACAAAGCCGACCCCTTGCAGGGTACGCAGGATCCCGTGCACCGTTCCCTTGGCGAGTTCGAGGGAATCGGCGATCTCGCCGACCCCGAGACGGCCGGAACCGCGCGCCAGCAACCGCAGGATCGCGGCGGCGCGCTCGATGGACTGGATCGGACCGGGCACGGCCCAACCGTAGCCCGACCGGCCCTGATTCGACAATGTCGAACATCGTCTCCGGACGTTCGACAATGCCGACCGGTGTCCGTTGACCCGGCGTTTCCGCGAACTTAACTTCGGCCTCAGCAGGGCAACGGTGTCCTTTGTGGAGGAAGCAATGGTGCGAAACCTCAAGGCTCGCGGACTCGCGGGCGAACTGGCGGCGGAGTTCGTCGGGACGATGATCCTCATCCTGTTCGGCTGCGGGGTGGTGGCTCAAGTCGTCGCCGCGGGCATCGGGGATCACGACAGCATCGCGTGGGCGTGGGGAATCGGCGTCACGCTCGGTATCTACGTGGCTTCACGGATCAGCGGCGCGCATCTGAACCCCGCGATCACCGTGGCGCTCGCGGTGTTCAAGGGCTTCTCCTGGCGCAAGGTCGCGCCGTACGCCCTCGCGCAGACCGCCGGCGCGTTCGTCGCGGCGCTGCTGGTGCGCTGGAACTACACCGAGGTGCTCAACGCGGCCGACCCCGGCCTGACGATCAAGACCCAGGGTGTCTTCTCCACCCTTCCGGGTAACGGAACCCTTCCGGTGGGTGACTGGGGCGCCTTCCGCGACCAGATCATCGGCACCGCCATTCTCGCCTTGGTGATCTTCGCCATCACCGACCTCCGCAACACCGCGCCCGCCGCGAACCTGGCCCCGGTCGTCGTCGGCTTCCTCGTGGTCGCGATCGGCATGGCCTGGGGCACCAACGCCGGGTACGCGATCAACCCCGCCCGCGACTTCGGTCCTCGGCTGATGTCCTGGCTCACCGGCTACGACACCGCGTTCACCGACCAATACGGCTATCCGTACTGGTGGATCCCGATCGTGGCCCCGATCATCGGCGCGGTCATCGGCGGCGCGATCTACAAGTTCTTCATCGAGCGCTACCTTCCCGCCGACCCAGCGCCGGAATCGTTGCCCGCCAAGGATCTCAAGACCGCCGCCTAAGCATCCGAAGGAGAGAATCCATGCCTGACTACATCGGCGCCGTCGACCAGGGCACCACCAGCACGCGGTTCATGATCTTCGATCACGGTGGCAACGAGATCGCCCGTCACCAGCTGGAGCACGAGCAGATCCTGCCGAAGCCGGGCTGGGTCGAACACGATCCGACCGAGATCTGGGAGCGGACCCGTTCGGTCATCGCCACCGCGCTCAACAAGGCGAACCTCACCGCCGCCGACCTCGCGTCGCTCGGCATCACCAACCAGCGTGAGACCACCGTCGTGTGGAACCGCCGCACCGGGCGCCCGTACTGCAACGCCATCGTGTGGCAGGACACCCGCACGGACCGGATCGCCTCGGCGCTGGAACGCGCGGGCAAGGGCGACGTCATCCGCCGCAAGGCCGGTCTGCCGCCCGCGACGTACTTCTCCGGCGGCAAGCTGCAGTGGATCCTGGAGAACGTCGACGGCGTCCGCGAAGACGCGGAGAAGGGCGACGCGCTCTTCGGCACCACCGACTCCTGGCTGATCTGGAACCTCACCGGCGGATCCGACGGCGGCGTGCACGTGACCGATCCGACCAACGCGTCGCGCACGATGCTGATGGACCTCGAAACGCTGGAGTGGGACGACGAACTGCTGTCGTTCTTCGACATTCCGAAGCGGATGCTGCCGTCCATCCGGCCGTCGTCGAACAACGGCGGCTTCGGGACCACCCGCGCGGACGGCCCGCTCGGCGGCGAGGTGGCCATCACCGGTGTGCTCGGCGACCAGCAGGCCGCGACCGTCGGCCAGGTGTGCTTCCGGCCCGGCGAGGCCAAGAACACCTACGGCACCGGCAACTTCCTGCTGCTCAACACCGGCCACGAGGTCGTCCGCTCGAAGCACGGCCTGCTCACGACGCTGGCCTACCAGTTCGGTGACGAGAAGCCGGTGTACGCGCTGGAAGGCTCCATCGCCGTCACCGGGTCCGCCGTGCAGTGGCTGCGCGACCAGCTGGGCATCATCAGCGGAGCTTCGCAGAGCGAGAGCCTCGCCCGTCAGGTCGAAGACAACGGCGGCGTCTACTTCGTCCCCGCGTTCTCCGGGCTTTTCGCGCCGTACTGGCGTTCCGACGCGCGCGGCGCGATCGTCGGCCTCACCAGGGCCACCACCAACGCGCATCTGGCGCGGGCGACGCTCGAAGCGATCTGCTACCAGACCCGCGACGTCGTCGAGGCCATGCAGAACGACTCCGGAGTCACGCTCGATGTGTTGCGAGTGGACGGTGGCGTGACCGCGAACGAACTCTGCATGCAGCTCCAGGCCGACATCCTCGGCGTGCCGGTGTCGAAGCCGGTCGTCGCCGAGACCACGGCGCTCGGAGCCGCCTACGCGGCTGGCCTGGCCGTCGGGTTCTGGAAGTCGACCGACGAGCTGGAACAGAACTGGAACGAGGACAAGCGCTGGACCCCGTCGTGGACCGACGAACAGCGCACCGAGGGCTACGCGGGCTGGCAGAAGGCCGTCGGCCGCACGCTCGATTGGGTCGAAGTCGAGTGAGCCCGATGAACAGGAGGAACACCGTGAAATCCGTACCGCTTTCGCCGGTCTACCGTGCCGAGACGCTGCGCAAGCTGGCTCGCGAAGAGGTCGACGTGCTGGTCGTCGGCGGGGGAGTGACCGGTGCCGGCGTCGCGCTCGACGCGGCGTCACGCGGGCTCTCCGTCGCCCTCGTCGAGGCTCGTGACTTCGCCGCCGGGACCTCCAGCCGGTCCAGCAAGCTGATCCACGGCGGGCTGCGCTACCTGGAGAACCTGGACTTCAAGCTGGTCCGTGAAGCGCTCAAGGAACGCAGCCTGCTGCTGCAGACGCTGGCGCCGCATCTGGTCCGGCCGGTGAAGTTCCTGGTGCCGCTCAAGCACCGCGTCTGGGAACGCGGCTACATCGGCGCGGGCGTCACGCTCTACGACACCCTCGGCGGGGCTCGCGCACTGCCGCGTCACCGGCATCTGTCCAAACGCGGCGCGGGCAAGGTCGCGCCCGGGCTGGCCGAAGACGCCTTGATCGGCGCGATCCAGTACTACGACGCCCAGGTCGACGACGCCCGGCACACGATGACCATCGCGCGGACCGCGGCCGAGCAGGGCGCCTCCGTCCTCACCCGGGCGCGGGTGACGTCGTTGATCCGTGACGGCGAACGCGTCGTCGGCGCCAAGGTCGTCGACCGCGAGAGCGGTGCGGAGATCGAGGTCCGGGCGAAGACGGTCGTCGCGGCCACCGGCGTGTGGAGCGACGACATGGCGGAGGCGGCGGGCATCCCCGCGCCGTTCACCGTGCGCGCGTCGAAGGGCATCCACCTGGTGGTGCCGCGCGAGAAGATCGACCTGGACACCGGGCTGATCCTGCGCACGGAGAAGAGTGTCCTGTTCGTCATCCCGTGGGGACGGCACTGGATCGTCGGCACCACCGACACCGAATGGGACCTCGACCGCGAGCATCCGGCGGCCAGCCAGGCGGACGTCGACTACGTGCTCGGCCACCTCAACGCCGTCCTGCGCACGCCGATCACCGCGGACGACATCGAGGGCGTGTACGCCGGGCTTCGGCCGCTGCTGGCCGCGAAGGCGACCTCGACGACGAAGCTGTCGCGAGAGCACGCGGTGGCGCATCCCGTGCCGGGCCTGGTGATCGTGGCGGGCGGCAAGTACACGACGTACCGCGTGATGGCCGCGGACGCCGTCGACGTCGCGGTGGAGGACCTCGGCCGCCCGGCGCCGTCGTCGTGGACCGAACGGCTTCCGATCGTCGGCGCGGCGGGCTACCACGAACTGTGGGGCGCGCGGCATTCGCTCGCTCAGCGCGCCGGCCTGCCGCTCGACCGGGTCGAGCACCTGCTGCAGCGCTACGGCACCGCGATAGAGGACATCCTGGAGTCGATCTCGGAGCGCCCCGAACTGGGCGAGCCGATCCCGGGGACGGCGGAGTACCTCAAGGCCGAGGTGGTCTACGCCGTCTCGCACGAGGGCGCGTTGCACCTGGAGGACGTTCTCACCCGCCGCACCCGGATCTCGATCGAGGAGCGGGACCGCGGCGTGACCGCGGCGCCGGTGGTGGCCGCGCTGATGGCGCCGCTGCTGGGCTGGGACTCGCACCGGCAGGAGCGCGAGGTCGCCAACTACCTCGCCCGGGTCGAAGCGGAACGTTCCGCCCAGGCCCAGCCGGACGACGAAGCGGCGAACGCCAGCCGCCTCGCCGCCCCGGCGCTGATGTCCAGCTGAATGAAGGGGCCCTTCGCCGCATGCGATGCGGTGAAGGGCCCTTTCGTCGCATCGCATGCGGGCATGGTCCCCTTCAGCTCCGCTACTTGATCCAGTCGAGGTACCGGGTCGCGGCGATCCGGGCGCCGTCCTTGGTGGTGAGGACGTCACCCTTGACGGCGGAGAACATGCCCGCGGTCTCGTCCACGGTCACCGAACGGGTGTCTCCCTTGGCGGACAAGGTGATCCGGCCCAGTTCGTCCAGCGGGTAGACGTCGGGCCCGCCCACGTCGAGGATGCCGTTCAAGGGCTTTCCCGCCGAGACCTCGGAAACCGCGGCGGCGACGTCCGCCGCGGCGATCGGCTGGATCGGCGTGCTGGGCAGGCGGACGGTCGTGTCGTCGGACGTCCAGGACAGGACCGCGCCGACGAATTCCATGAACTGGGTGGCGCGGACGATCGAGTACGGGACACCGCTGCTCTTGAGGATGTCCTCCTGCAACGTCTTGGCCTGGTAGTAGTCGAGCTCGGGGACCTGGTCGACGCCGACGATCGACAGGATCACGAAGTGCCCGGTGCCCGCCTTCTTCGCCGCGGCCACGAGGTTGTCCATCGAGGTCCGGAAGAACGCGGGGGAGGCCTCGTCGAAGGTCGGGGAGTTCGAGAGGTTGACGACCACGTCGGCGCCGTCGAGCGCGGTGTCCAGGCCCTGGCCGGTGAGGAGGTCGACCCCGGTGGACGGCGAATGCGGCACCGCCTCGTGCCCGGCCTCGTTCAGGTTCCGCACGACCTGCGAGCCGATCAGCCCGGTCCCGCCGATGATCGCGAATTTCATGACCCAGTGCCCTTCGTCGGTGGATGCCCGTTAACCCGGACACCTCATGTCCGAGATAATACTCAGACACATTGTGTCCGAGTCAAGAGGCGGGTTAGAGTCATCCGGGTGAAGATGTCCGGCGGGGTCGAGTGGGCCCTGCACTGCTGCGTCGTGCTGACCTCGGTCGACGAACCCGCGCCAGCCGCGCGCCTGGCGCAGCTTCACGACGTCTCCCCGAGTTACCTCGCGAAGCAGCTCCAAGCGCTTTCCCGGGCCGATCTCATCCGGTCGGTGCAGGGGAAGGCCGGCGGCTACGTCCTCACCCGGCCGCCTTCGGAGATCACGGTGCTCGACGTCGTCGAGGCCATCGACGGGCCGGGCCCGGCCTTCATCTGCACCGAGATCCGGCAGCGCGGCCCGATGGCGACGCCGCCCAAAGCGTGCACGGCGCCGTGCGCCATCAGCCGCGCGATGGCCAACGCCGAGACGCAGTGGCGCGCGGCGCTGCGCGAGGTCACCATCGCGAATCTGGCCGACGACGTCCGGGGCGACTACGGTCCCGGCGCGCTCGCGGGGATCGGTGCTTGGTTCAAGGCCGCTGACGGCTAGCTGAAGGGGACTTTCCCCGCATGCGACCGGTCCGATGTTCCCAATGTCGCATTTGAGTCGCTGAGCGTTTCAAATGCGACATTGGGAACATCAGCCCATGGGAGTCCGTGCGATGTGGTTGGTGAGCGGGTGAGGTGTCACCCAGGGTGAGGGGTGTGTGGATTTCGGGTCATCCAACGCACCAAAATCCACACAGTCGGCGTTCTGGAGTGGACGTCGAGCAGGCCACGAACCGCCCGGACCCCTTCAGCTCCTGGGCCGCATCAGCGCGGTGGCCGCCATGGTCGCGACCACCAGTGCCGCCGCGAGTGAGAAAGCCTGCGCCGGGGAGTGCCCGCGCAAGTAGACGGTGCCGAGCACCGCGACACCCAGCGTCGCGCCCAATTGCTGCACCGCGTTCAGCAGTCCGGCCGTGGATCCGGTCTCTTGTGGACGGACGCCCGCCAGCGCCGTGGTGAAGAACGGCACCGTGAACAGTCCCAGCCCGAGCCCGCCGATCCCGAGCGCGGGAAGCAGCGGTCCCGCCATCGCCAGCAGGATTCCGGCGAGCAGCAGCGTCAGCCCGGCGAAGGCGACACGCAGTCCAAAGCGGGGCACGAGCCACCTGCCCGCCACCCACGACGACACCGCGAGGCCGCCCGACCACGGAAGCAGCGTCAAGCCGGACTCCAGCACCCCGCGGCCCTCGTCGAGTTGCTGATGCAGGACCACTACGAGCATCAACCCGTTCATCACCGCGAAGAACAGGGTCGACGCCGCGAGCGCCGCCGGGAAGCCACGACGGGCGAACAGACTCGGCTCGACCAAGGGATGCCGCCGGTTCCGCTGGTGGAATCCGAACAGCACGAGCACGGCGGCGCCGCCGGTGAAAAGGCCCCAGTTCCACGTATCGATCAGGGGTAGCACCAGCAGCCCGACACCGAGCGAGACGAGTACGGTGCCCGGGACGTCCAGTCGGACCGGCCGCTCGGCGCGGTCTTCCGGCAGCAGCCGTCCGGCCACCAGGATCGCGATCGAGATCGGCACGTTCACCAGGAACGCCGCCCGCCAGGACATCAGATCCGTCAGCAGGGCGCCGAGGAGTGGTCCGCTCACCGCGGACAGGCCGACCACCGGCCCGTTCCAGCCGAGTGCCGCGGCCAGCGCGGGGCCGGTGAACAATACCTTGATCAACCCGATGGTCTGGGGGATCACCAGGGCCGCCGCCATCCCCTGCACGGCTCGCGCACCGATCAGCACGCCGGTGCCCGGCGCGAACGCGCAGCACAGCGACGCGAGGGCGAACACGGCGACACCGGACAGGAACACGCGGCGGCGGCCCAGCAGGTCGCCGAGCCTGCCGCCGGTGATCAGGAGTACCGCGAACGGAAGCGTGTAGGCGGCGCCGAACCAGGGGATGGCGGCCGCGGGTCCGCCGAGGTCGGCGTGGATCGCCGGACCGGTGACCTGGGTGATCGTCGCGTCGAGCACGTTCATCGCTTCGGCCGCGAGCAGGATGGCGAGCGGGACCGGACCGGTTTTCGTCACTTGCATGATCGAGATCGTGCGGCGAGGATGAATCCTGTTCCAGAAAACCTGCCTCGGATGGACGAAATTTTCCATGCTCGACGACATCGACCGCGCTTTGATCCATGCGCTGCATCTCGACGCCCGTGCGCCGTTCAGCCGGATCGGCGCGGTTCTCGGCGTCTCGACGCAGACCGTCGCCCGTCGCTATCAGCGGCTTCGCGCCGAAGCGGGGTTGCGAGTGGTGGGCCTGCCCGATCCCGACCGGGCGGGGCTGACGCAGTGGCTCGTGCGGCTCACCGCGCAGCCCGCCACCGCGCGGACACTCGCCCGCTCGCTGGCCAAACGGCCGGACACGTCGTGGGTGAAACTCACCTCGGGCGGCACGGAGATCGTGACGATCGCGCATACGCCGAGGCATTCGCCGAGCGCGATGCTGCTGCACGACATCCCGCGTACCGCGAGTGTCACGGCGGTGTCCGCGCATTTCATCCTGCACACCTACCTCGGCGGCCCGACCGCGTGGCACGGGCGGGTCACCGCGCTGACCGAGGAGCAGCAGGAAGCGTTGCGGCTGCCGGAACCCGTCGCCGAGGACGTCCCGCTGACCGCGGCGGACCACGCGCTGATCGCCGCCCTCCGGCACGACGGCCGGGCGAGCATCGCGGATCTCGCCGCCGCGGCCGGTCTGGCACCGGCGACCGCGACGCGCCGCCTGTCCGACCTTCGCGCGCGGGGCGCGCTCTTCTTCGACGTCGAGATCAGCGCGGCCCTGTACGGCGTGACCACGCAGGCGTTCCTGTGGATGGCCGTCGCGCCGGCGGACCTCGACGAGGTGGCGACGACGCTGGCCACCCACGAGGAGCTGGCCGTCGTCGTCGCCACGACCGGGCCGACCAATCTGGCCGCGCAGGCGCTGTGCCCGGACCCCGCCGCCCTGCACCGCTACCTCACTCACCGGCTCGGCGCGCTGCGCGCGATCCACACGGTGCACACCGCGCCGGTGCTGGAAATCGTGAAGGCGGTCGGACCGCTCACCGGCTGAACCGGTCCGAATGCTCCTTGACCCACTGTGCGAACGTCCGCGCCGGACGGCCGAGCAGTCGCTCGACTGTGTCGTCCACGGTCCTTGCCTCCACCGGCGGATTGCTGTGCCAGCCGATGACGTATTCGGCGTCCTGCGGGGAAACACCGTCGGCCAGTAGCCGGTCGATCGCCTGCTGCCGCGTGATCTGCTCCAGTGCGAGGTCACGGCCGAGGGCGGTGCCGAGGATCGCGATCCGTTCGCGGGTCGTCAGCGCTTCCGGGCCGGTCAGGTTGTAGACCTTGTCCGAATGCCCGTCCTCCACGAGCGCGGTGGCGGCGACGGCGCCGATGTCCGCCTCGTGCACCACCGCGCTGGGCAGGTCGAACGGCTCGCGGATCACGCCGTCGGCGCGGACGGAGTCGACCCAGGTCAGCGCGTTGGACATGAACTCCTGCGGCTCCAGTCGCGTCCACTGCACGCCGGACTCGGCCAAGACGGTCATCGTCGTTCCCTTCGTTTCCCGCGAAGATAAAAGCTCGAGTTATGTGGAGGTCAAACGGGACCGATCAGGAATCGAGAAGCGTTCGCACCGGGGTCGTCCCTAGCGTCGTCCGCACAGGAAAACGACACCGTGAGGTTTCCATGAGCAAGCGCATCCGGACGTTCCACCGCTGGACGTCCCTCGTCTTCGTCGCCACCGTCATCGTCTGCTTCGTCGTCGTCGCGCAGGGGGACCCGGCCGAATGGGTGCCCTACACGCCGCTCCCGCCGCTCTTCCTGCTGATGTTCAGTGGCCTCTACCTGTCGCGCTGCCGTATACCGCCAAGCGGCGTAACCGGCGGCAGGTGGCGGGGTGACGGACAGGGTCTTAGTTCACGGCAAAAATTAACTTTCGTCGTACCCGCCCGAAACCCTTGACGTGCTCGCCGGGTCCGGTGAGGATCGGCCGGTCCCTCCTCCCGCAGAATGGACCAGACCATGGCAAGACGTTCTCGTGCGCGCCGAAGTCCGCTCATCGCCATGATGAGCCTCACCCTGCTCGGCGGGGCCGTGGTGGCCGCGCCGTCCGCGGGTGCGGCCGAACAGCCCGTGATCGGGAAACCCGCGCTCGACAGGGATGGTTGTGCCCGGATCGAGAAGAGCCTGCCCACCCTCGCCGACTGGCCGAAGGTCGAGAGCCGGTTCAAGGGCAAGACCGGTGACGAGGCGCGGATCGCCCAGATCCTCGGGGGAATGACCCTCGAGGAGAAGGTCGGGCAGATGACGCAGCCCGAGATCGCCGCCATCACCCCCGACGAGGTCCGCCAGTACTCCATCGGCTCGGTCCTCAACGGCGGCGGTTCGTGGCCGAACCAGGACAAGCACGCTTCGCAGCAGGACTGGCTGAAACTCGCCGACTCCTACTGGGACGCCGCCAAGACCAGCCGGACGAAGATCCCGGTGATCTGGGGCATCGACGCCGTACACGGCAACAACAACGTGTACGGGGCCACCGTCTTCCCGCACAACATCGGTCTCGGCGCGGCGCACGACCCGTGCCTGGTGCGCGACATCTCCGCGGCGACGGCCCGGCAGATCCGCGCCACCGGCCAGGACTGGGCCTTCGCGCCGACGCTGGCCGTCGTGCAGGACGACCGCTGGGGCCGCACCTACGAAGGGTTCTCCGAGGACCCGCGGATCACCCGGGCCTACGGCTACGAGGCGATCAACGGCCTCCAGGACGGCTCGACCAAGCGCATCGGCTACAACGGCGTGATCGGCACGGCCAAGCACTTCATCGGTGACGGCGGCACCCTCAAGGGGCAGGACCAGGGTGTCAACCCGGCGTCCGAAGCCGAGATGATCAACGTCCACGGTCAGGGCTATTACGGCGCGCTCGCGGCGGGCTCCCAGACCGTGATGGTGTCGTTCAACAGCTGGACCAACGCCGAACTCGGGATCGACGAGGGCAAGCTGCACGGCAGTGACAAGGCGCTGAACCAGATCCTCAAGGGCAAGATGGGCTTCGACGGCCTCGTCGTGTCCGACTGGAACGGCATCGGCCAGGTTCCGGGCTGCACCAACGCCTCGTGCCCGCAGGCGATCAACGCCGGCATCGACGTCGTGATGGTCCCGCACGACTGGAAGGCGTTCATCGCCAACACCGTCGCGCAGGTCAACGGCGGTCAGATCCCGGTCTCGCGGATCGACGACGCGGTGACCCGCATCCTGCGCGTGAAGCTGCGCTCCGGGCTGTACGAGTCGCAGAAGCCGTCGGACCGCTCCTACGCCAACTCCGACGACGCGCTCAAGGAGACCTGGCTGGCGCGTGACGCGGTGCGCTCGTCGCAGACGCTGCTGAAGAACAACGGGAACGTGCTGCCGCTGAAGCCGAAGTCCAAGGTCCTGGTGGTCGGAAAGAGCGCGGACAGCATCCAGAACCAGACCGGCGGCTGGACGCTGAGCTGGCAGGGGACCGGCAACACCAACGCCGACTTCCCGAACGCCACGTCGATCCTGGCCGGGCTCAAGCAGCAACTCGGCGACGTCAACGTCACCTTCGACGAGAAGGGCGACGCCGACCCGAAGGGCTACGACGCCGTCATCGCGGTCATCGGGGAGACCCCGTACGCGGAAGGCGTCGGCGACCTGACCCGCAAGACGCTCGAAGCCTCGAAGCTGTACCCCGAGGACCTGGCGGTGCTGGACAAGGTCAGTGGCAAGGGTGCTCCCGTCGTCACCGTCTACGTCGGTGGCCGTCCGCTGTACATGAACAAGGAGATCAACCGCTCCGACGCGTTCGTCGCGGCCTGGTTGCCCGGCACCGAAGGCGGCGGTGTCGCCGACGTCCTCGTCAAGGGCGGGTTCAAGGGCACCCTGCCGTACTCGTGGCCGAAGAGCGCTTGCCAGACGCCGCTGAACCCGGCGTCGCCCGCGTACGACCCGTTGTTCAAACTCGGCTACGGCCTCAAGACCGGTCAGCGCGTCACCGTCGGGCAGTTGGACGAGACCGTCGGCCCGGTGGCCTGTGGGTCGACCGGTGGCGGCGGCACCGCGACCGAGGACCTCGAGGTGTTCAACCGCACGGATGTCGCGCCGTACAAGGGTTTCATCGGCTCCGCGCAGAACTGGGGCGGCACCGAGATCGGCCCGGACGGCGCCGCTTCGCACGCCGAGATCGACGTCGTCCAGTCCGACGTGAACGTCCAGCAGGACGGGCTCAAGTCGACCTGGACCGGGACCGGCCCTGCCCAGCTCTACTTCCAGAACCCGGCCGGTACCAACGATCTGCGCGGATATCTCAACGCGGACGCGGCGCTGGAGTTCGACACGATCGTGCATCAGGCGCCGGCCAACCGGACGGTGATCAGCATGCACTGCGTCTACCCGTGCTTCTCCGAGGTGAACGCGACCAAGCTCTTCACCGATCTGGCGGGTGCGCCGAAGTCGACGGTGAAGATCCCGGTTTCGTGCTTCGCCACCGGGCTGGACCTGGAGAACGTCAACACGCCGTTCCTGGTGTACACCGACGGCAAGTTCTCGGCTTCGTTCGCGAACGTGCGGTGGGTGCCCAAGGGGGCTCAGGATCCCGACGCGAGACCTTGCTCGAGTCTGAACTGACCCCGGCGGGTGCGCTATGAAAGGCCCGTTACTTGCAAAATTTGCAAGTAACGGGCCTTTCATAGCACCGGCGACCCGCTCAAGAAGGCCGGTTCATGTCCGGGATCTCGATGTGCACCGGCCTGCCTTCCGAGAGCCACAGCCGGATGTACCGCCGGATCGCCTCGTCCAGCACCCAGGCGACCGGCGGCACCAGCGGCAGCGGGATGAGCTTCTCGTGGAACGCCACCAGCGCCGGGAACGCGGTGCCGATCAGCGGGTCCCAGATCCGCTCGCGCGGGATGCCGTTCCACTCGGAGACCCGGTCACCGACGACGTGGCGGGCCAGCGCGTTGACCATCGGCCGGTCGGCGCCGCCCGGGCTGGTCTGCTCGGCGAGCATGTCCAGGAGGATGTCGGTGAGTTCGACACCCTCGCGGGTCGGTCCCATCGCCGGGTCCAGCACCTGCGTGGACTGCGCGTAGGCGGCGTCCCAAGTCGACGGCAGGTACTCGTCGCCGATCCCGAGCATATGCCCGGTCACCTGCCAGATGTGCAGGTACGCGGCCGAATGCGCGGGGGAGACGCGGACGCGCCAGTCGGTCAGCTTGCGCATCGTGTAGGTCGGCAGTGTGTGCCAGGTGACCAGCATGTCGTTCTGGCTGATCGGGATTCCCTGCTGCCAGTGCGGTGACTGCGGCAGCAGATGCCGGACGGCGGCGTGCACCAGGCGGGTCTTCACCGCCGAGACGATCATCTGGCCGTCGGGCCGGTAAGCGTTGAGCGAACCGACGTCGTAGCCGAGTTTGGCCGTCTTCGCGACGCGGTCCTTCATGTCCGCGCCGCCCTTGGAGTAGTAGACCGCCCTGGCCTCGTTCGGGATGGCGGTGCTCAGCATCCCGCCGCCGAGTCCGTTCAGCAGGTTGACGAAGCGCCCGCTGACCTTCATGAAATCCGCCGCTTTGTCCAAAATGGACTGATCGGCCCACGATGGGAGCCGTCGCGCGTACTCGACGAACTCCCGCAGGTCCGGTGGGAGCCCGGACGGCGTCGGCTGGTCGTTCCTGGTCCAGGTCCGCAGCGCGCGGTTGACCTCTGCGACCTGCCCCCGGTCGAGGACCGCGGCGACCACCGGATCGGCTTCGGCGTCCCACACCCATTTCGGATCGGTGCCCGCCCCCGCGCCGGCCACCGAACCGCTCGGACTCCACGCCCAGGCGGGCTGGGCCATCCCCATGGCCCCCAGCAGGGTCGCTCCGCCACTGACGATCAGCATCTTGCGTCGATTGAGTTCGGTCATGCGCCAGTACTCCTCCTTGAGTCCCGGACCTGCGGATTGATACTGTGATACAAGTAGTGCAACCGCGTATCTCAAGGAGAGCACAATCGCCGCGAAGACACCAGACCCGGATTCTTTGCTGGAGCGCGCGCTCACCGACGCGCTCGAACGCGCCGAGGAGGGCGACGCGATCGCGCTCCGGCTGCTCGACGCCGCCTACGAGCAGTTCTGCCGGATAGGGATCCGGCGGTCCACCATGGAGGACGTCGCGCGGCGGGCCGGCGTCTCGCGGATCACCGCCTACCGCCGGTTCGCCACCAAGGACGCCCTGGTCGAACAGGTCGTGCGGCGCGAGTTCCGGCGCTACTTCGACCAGTTCCTGCTGGACATCCAGCAGGCTGAAACCGCCGCGGACCGGGTCGTGCTCGGCTTCGCCAGCGCGCTGCGGGCGATCCGGCACAACCCGCTGATCGGCGGGCTGATGGCCGTCGAGCCCGACGTGCTCGTCCCGTCGATGGTCAGCGACGGCGGCAACACCCTGGCGACGGTCCAGCGGTTCGTCGCGGGGCAGCTCCGCCGCGAGCAGCAGGCGGGCAACGTCTCGGAAGACGTCGACGTCGAACTCGTCGCCGAACTGATGACCCGGGTCTCCGCGTCGTTCCTGGTCACTCCCAGCCAGGTCGTCGATCTCGACGACGACGAGCAGGTCCGCGAAGTGGCTAGGCGGTTCCTGGTTCCGATGCTGCGGCCGCGACAAGGCCGTTGATCAGCAGTTCCAGCGCCCGGACGAAGTCCCGTTCGGGATCGGCGGACCTCAACGCGGGTATCGCGCGGCTGAAATGGGGCAGGACCTCGGGGTCGACTCGCCTGAGGTAGTGATCCGCCTGTTCCCGTTCGGATTCGCCGCGGCGCGGCATGGTGAAGCCGACGGTCGTCAGCAGCAGGGAGCCGAAGATGAGACTGTTCAGCGCGCCCAAGGTCTGGCGGACGCCGTCGTCGTCGAAACCGGCTTCATAGAGCGCGCCGATGAGATCGTCGAGCGGTTGCAGGGCTCGCAGTGATTTCGGGTTGGCCTCGTCGGTGGCCAGCGCCATCGGCACGACCGGATGCCGGGCGAGCGCGCGATAGATGTTGAGCGCGGTGACCCGCACTCGTTCCGGCCACGGCGAATCCGGGTCCGCGCGCTCGATGCCGCCGTAGACGCGTTCCGCGAGGCCGTCGAGGATGTCGGTCTTGTTCTGCACGTGGTTGTACAGCGCCATCGCTTCGACGCCGAGCGTCTTGGCGAGCTTCCGCATCGAAAGCCCCTTGAGGCCCTCTTCGGCGGCCAGGGCGAGCGCCGCGTCCAGGACCTTCTCCCGGTTCAACGGTTCTCTCCGCGTCATCTCACGCCCTTCGCTTGACAGGTTTACGGTGTATCTATCATATTTACGGTGTAAATATACGCTGTAAATACGGGGGTGTCGTGAACGACGTGATCATCGTGGGCGGGGGACCGGTCGGTCTGCTGCTGGCAGGAGAGCTCCGGCTGGCCGGAGCCGATCCGCTCGTCCTGGAGTCGGCAGACGGGTCCGTCCGCCGGAACCGGAGTTTCGGGCTGCGGGGGATCAACGGCCGCACCTCGCAGTCCTTGCGGCTGCGTGGCCTGACCGAGGCGTTCTCGAAGGCGCAAGGCGAGATGTCCGGGCTTGCGCGGCAGTTGAACGGAGGGCGCTCCAGGGGGCACTTCGCCGGATTGCCGCTCGTCGAGGACGAGGTCCCGCAGGGTGCGGCAGGCGGGTTCATCCTCAAACAGCATGTGCTGGAAAGGGTCCTCGCCGAGTGGGCGGCCGGGCTTGGCGTGCGGATCCACGCGGGCCGCGAGGTGGTCGACGTCGTCCAGGAGGACGACGCGGTCCGTGCCGTGCTCGCCGACGGCCGGTCCGAACGGGCGGCCTACCTGGTGGGGTGCGACGGCGGTCGCAGCGTCGTGCGCAAGCGGGCCGGGATCGCGTTCCCCGGCACGGGCCCGACGATGACCGGGCGCATCGCCTCGGCCGAACTCGCCGATCCTGGCGCGGTGAAGTCGTCCATGCACGGCCCCGGCGGGATGGTGAACCTGTCGCTGGTCCCGGGGGAGATCTCCACGATGGAGTTCGACGGCGGGCCGGACGATCGGGACGCGCCGCTGACGGCCGAGGAGATGCGGGCGAGCATCGGCCGCGTCAGTGGAGTCGATGTGACGATCGCCAGGCTGGACGGGGGGATCCGCTTCAGTGACAACACGCGCCAGGCGGCCACTTATCGGCAGGGTCGCATTCTCCTGGCGGGCGACGCCGCCCACGTGCACTCACCGATCGGCGGCCAGGGGTTGAACCTCGGTCTTCAGGACGCGATGAACCTCGGCTGGAAGCTGGGTCTGGTGGTGCGGGGCGGCGCGCCGGAGTCCTTATTGGACACTTACACCGCGGAGCGGCACCCGGTAGGGGAGCGGGTCCTGCGCAACACCCGCGCGCAGGTCGCGCTGATGCGGCCCGGCCCGCAGGTCGCCGCGCTCCGGGAAGTGGTGGAGGAGACGCTGGGGATCCCGGCGGCCAAACGGCATTTCATCGCGATGGGGAACGGGACCGACATCGACTACGCGCCGGGCTCCGGCCATCCGCTCGTGGGCCGGTTCGCTCCAGTGCCGCTGGTGTCCGAGGACGGTCGCGCGCTTCTGGCGGTGGACGCCGGTTCGGTCTTCCTCGTGAGGCCGGACGGCTACGTCGCCTGGGCCGCGCCCGACGGCGAGACGGCAGGGTTGGACGAGGCGCTCGCGCTCGTCACGGGTCACGTGTATAAAGTGAAACGAGTGTTCAAAATGTAACGACTGTTCAAGTTATGGAGTGTGTCGTGGCAGGCCAGTACCGAGAGCTGTTCTCCGCGAAGGGTTCGCTCGCCTTCTCCGCCGCGGGCCTGCTCGCCAGGATTCCGGTCCCCATGATGGGGATCGGGATCATCACCATGCTGGCGCGGACACGCGGCGACTACGGTCTCGCCGGACTGGTCTCGGCGGCGTTCACGTTGTCCATGGCACTGCTCGGGCCGCAGGTCTCGCGGCTGGTGGATCGCCGGGGGCAGAGCCGGATCCTGATGCCGGTGACGGGAATCAGCGTGCTGGCGATCGGCGCGCTGCTACTCTGCGCCCGGTTCGGGGCGCCGGACTGGACGCTGTTCGTGTGCGCGGTCCTCGGCGGATTCATGCCCAGCATGGCGGCGATGGTCCGGGCCCGCTGGTCGGGGCTCTACCGCGGCTCGCCCCGGCTGCACACGGCGTTCGCGCTGGAATCCGTGGTCGACGAACTGACGTTCGTCATCGGGCCCGCGCTGTCGGTGGCGTTGTGCACCATCGTCTTTCCCGAAGCGGGACCGCTGCTCGCCGTGGTGTTCCTCGCCGTCGGGGTGCTGCTGTTCGTCTCGCGGCGAGAGACGGAACCGCGCGTCCTGCCGCCGAGCGGATCGGCGGGAAGTTCGGCGATCCGGCTGGGCGCGGTGCGGGTGCTGGTGCTGACGCTCGTCGCGGGCGGTGTCATCGTCGGCACGGTCGACGTCGTCAGCGTGGCGTTCGCGGGTGCCGTCGGGTCGCCGTCGGCGGCGGGCATCGTCGTCTCGGTCTACGCGGTGGGCTCCGCGATCTCCGGACTGGCCTTCGGGACGCTCAAACTGACCGTCGCCCCGCCCCGGTTGCTCCTGATCGGCACCGCGGGCACGGCCGCGAGCGCGGTGCCGCTGCTGGCCGTGGACGGTATCGCCGGCCTGTGCGTGGTGGTCTTCGTCGCCGGATTGTTCTTCTCTCCCACGATGATCGTCGTCATGGGGATGATCGAGAAGGTCGTCCCGGCGGAGAAACTGACCGAGGGGATGACGTGGGCGATCACCGGTCTCAGCATCGGCGTCGCCCTGGGCGCCGCGGTGTCGGGAGAGGCCGTCGACCGCTACGGCGCGGACGGCGGATTCGCCGTCGCGGTGGTCGCCGGTGGCTTGATCATCCTGATCGCCCTGCTCTCGTATCCTCTCCTGACCAGGAAGACCACGATCCGTGAGGAGGCGGCATGCTGAACGAGCCGATCGCCGACGGCCGCCTCGCCAAAGGTGAGCAACGCAAACGGGAACTGATCGAGGCCACCCTGCGCGTCGTCGCGAGGGACGGGGTGTCGGGCGTCAGTCACCGCACCGTCGCCCGTGAGGCGGGGCTGCCCGCGACGGCGGCCGCGTACCACTTCCAGGGGATCGAAGACCTGCTGACCGCCGCGCTCACCCGGTGCATGGACGAAGACGCCGAGCGGATGCGCGTCCTCGCCGCGGAACCCGGCGGAGACGCCCTGCCGAAATTCGCGGCACTGCTGGCCCGCGTGGCCGCGGAACCCGGGCACCTGCTGGCGGAGTACGAGCTGTACCTGCTCGCCGCGCGGGAGCCGAGACTCCGCGAGTCGACCGATCGCTGGATGGCGGCCCTGGCGTCCTTCGCGCGCCGTCACACCGACGATCCGGTGCGGGTCGAGATGCTGGTCGGGCTGGTGGACGGGTTGCTGCTGCAGGGATTGCTGCGCGACGAACCGCCGACGGCGGACCGGTTCGAGGCCATCCTGCGGACCGCACTGGGCCGGGGTGGTCGTGAGTGGTAAGTGTCGTTCTAACGACACTTACCACTCACGACCAGCTGTACCGACGCCGTAGGTCAGGCGGTCGCGGGTGGCGACCAGGTCAGCCGCGGATCCGTCTGGATGAAGCTGCCCAGCAGCTGATCGATCCGTGTCAGCACGTCGAGGTCCAGGACCACGCCGGACGCCTTCGCGTTCTCGGTCACCTGGGCGGCGGTGCTCGCCCCGGTCACCACCGAGGCGACGGTGTTGTGCTGCAACGTCCAAGCGAGCGCCAGCTGAGCCATGGTCAGTCCGGCGTCGTCGGCGACGCCGCGCAGCATGCCGACGCGTTCGAGGAGGTCCGGGAAGAGCAGCGGCCGGGCCTCGCCCACCCTCGCGCCCCGCGAGTCCGGCGGGATCTCGCCCGGCCGGTACTTGCCGGTCAGCACGCCCTGCGCGAGGGCCACCGAAGCGAACTGTCCGATCCCAGAGCGTTCGCACACCGGCATCACCTGGGCCTCGGCGACCCGCCAGAGCATCGAGTAGTGCGGCTGGTTGGCGATGAGCGGGACGCCGAGCCGCTCGGCGATCGGCCGCGCCTCCAGCAGTTGTTCCGCCGTCCATTCCGCGGTACCGGCGTAGAGGATCTTCCCTTGCCGCACCAGATCCGACAGCGCGAGGAACGTCTCCTCGAGCGGCGTGCGGTAGTCGAACCGCAGCAACTGGTAGACGTCGATGTAGTCGGTGCGCAGGCGCCGCAGCGATCCGTGCAGCGACGTGGTCAGGTGCTTGCGGCTGAGGCCGGCGTCGTTGAGGCCCGGGCCTTCGGGCCAGAACACGCCGGTGCACAGGACGAGATCGTCGCGGCGGGCGGCGCTCAGCGCGGCGGCGAGATTCTCTTCGGCGGCGCCGCCGTCCCAGGCCGCGGCGGTGTGGAAGGTCGTGATGCCCGCGTCGAGCGCGGCCTGGACGCACTCGGCGCCGTCGGGGTGCGTGAGCCAGTTGCCGTACGAGATCTCGCTGACGGACAGCCCGCTCGCGCCGAGCCTGCGGTGGTCCATGCTCACCTCTTCCGCGCGCCGGTTTCTAGGATGGTGCGGTCGATCCAGGCGTCGAGACCCGCCGCCTTGCGCGCGTAGGTCTCCCGTACCGATTCGTGCGGCAGGATCAGGAACTCCTCCGACGCCAGGCCGTGGATGACCGATTCCGCGACGTCCTCCGGTTCCAGCAGCGGTGCCGCGGCGGCGATCGCGAGGGCGGCGGGGTGCCCGGCTGCGATCCCCGGTTCCAGCAACGCGGTCCGCACGCCGAGCGGGCACAGTGCGCTGACCTGCACCCCACGCGGCCGGTAGGTGATGGCCAGCCATTCGGCGAGCCCGACGGCCGCGTGTTTGGTCACCGAGTACGGCGCGTCGCCGGGGGTGCCGAGCAGGCCCGCGCCCGAGGCCGTGATCAGCAGATATCCCTGGCCCCGGCTCAACATCGCGGGAAGCGCGACCTGTGCGGCGTGCACATGCTGCATGACGTTGATCGCCCAAGAACGCGACCATTGCTCGTCGGCGGCGTGCACGCCCGTCCCGAACGCGGCACCCGCGTTGGAGCAGAACAGGTCCACCGGACCGAACTCCGTGCGCGCCTCGGTCACCAGCATCTTCAAGTCCTCTTTGGACGACGCGTCGGCGTGACGCGCGATCGCGGCACCGCCGGCGGCCGTGATCCCGGCGACGACCTTCTCCGCCGCGTCGAGGTCGAGGTCGGAGACCACCACTCCGGCGGCGCCCTCGGCGGCGAACCGCCGGGCCATGGCGGCGCCGATTCCGTGTGCCGCGCCGGTCAGCACGACGACTCGTCCTGTCACTTCCACATGCGCTCCATGGTTATCGATACTGCATTCGATGACAATTCTTCTGTTTTGTTACGCCGGTGAGCGGCGCTTTGCCGAAATCTGGAATGCGAGTGATAAAAGTGCAGGTCAGCGGCTTGTTCTGACTGTGTCGACATATTTGTTTCCGGCGCCGGACTTTAGCACGCGTTCCCTTGTTTTTCGAGTTTTCACGCGAGAGTATTGCGCTCTCTGCGGCAAGTAGGTTATTTCTTGGGAATCCCGCTGAAGATCGCCGAACCCGGCGAGGTTCGACCAGCCCAGCCGAACAGGAGGTCCGCCGGTGAGTCATGCGACGGCGCGCACGCGGGTACTCGGCGTCAACCCGCTCGGACGTCCGGATCCGGGGCTGGCGGCCGCCGTCGCCAGGGGAGGCGGTCTCGGCGTCCTGGATCTCGCGCGCACCGGGTCCATAGTGGACAGAGGATTCCCGTTCGGGGTGCGGATCCCAGCGGGCCGCCACGTGCGGTACGAAGAGGTGCGCGAAAGCGGTGCGGGGCTCGCCCTGCTGGCCGAAGGGGCAGTTTGGCAGGGCAGGGGCGACGTCCCCGTGCTGGCCGAGGTGACCGGCGTCGAGCAGGCCGTCCGGATGCTCGACGCCGGCGCCTCTGGTCTGGTCGCGAAGGGCGCCGAGGCGGGCGGTTCGGATCTCACCACGTTCGTCCTCCTGCAGCGGTTGCTGGAGCGGTTCGGCGAGGACGTCCCCGTGTGGGCGTACGGCGGCATCGGGCCGCGTACGGCGGTGGCCGCGATCGCCGGGGGCGCGGCGGGCGTGGTGCTCGACGGTCTCGGCCTGTTCCCGGAAGCCGACGTCTCCGCGGCGGCACGGAACGAACTCGCCAGGGCCGACGACGGGCTCGCGGCGTTGCTGGCGAACCGCTTCGAGGACGCTGAAAGCGCTGTCCGGACGGTCGTGCGCTCGCTCGCCACCCCGTCGTCGGCGAGCCCCATGGAGCAAGGCGCGCGACTGTGCCGCACGCTGGGCACCGGCTTGCCGGTCGTGCAAGGACCGATGACGCGGGTGAGCGACCAGCCCGGTTTCGCCGCCGCCGTCGCCGGGCACGACGGGTTCCCGTTCGTCGCGGTGGCCACCGCGAACGGCGCCAAGACCGCCGAACTGCTCGGCCGCACCGCCGAAGCGCTCGGCGAACGACCTTGGGGCGCGGGCATCCTCGGCTTCGTCCCGGAGGACTTGCGCGCCGAACAGCTCGCGGCGGTCCGGGCCGCGCGCCCGCGGTGCGTGCTGATCGCGGGCGGGAAACCCGCGCAGGCCAAGGCCCTGGAGGCCGACGGGATCGCGACCTTCCTCCACGTGCCGTCACCGATCCTCCTGCGGCAGTTCCTCGACGCCGGGATCCGCCGGTTCGTCTTCGAAGGCGCCGAATGCGGTGGGCACGTCGGCCCGCGGTCGAGTTTCGTGCTGTGGGAGCAGCAACTGGACGTCCTGCGTGAACAGGGCGCCAAGGACGTCGAAGTGCTGTTCGCGGGCGGGATCCACGACGCCCGGTCCGCCGCGATGGTCGCCGCGATGGCGGAACCGCTCACGGGAATCGGTGTCCTGATGGGCACCGCGTACCTGTTCACCGAGGAAGCCGTGACCCACGGCGCCATCACCGAGGTCTTCCAGGACCGGGTGCTCGACGCCCGGTCCACGGTCACGCTGGAGACCGCGCCCGGCCATCTCACCCGCTGCCTGCCCAGTCCGTACACCGACGAGTTCGCCGCGCTGAAGGCCGGGCTCCGCGCGGACGGGATCCCGCCGCAGGAGAGCTGGCAACGGCTGGAGGAGCTCAACACCGGGCGGCTGCGGATCGCGAGCAAGGGGATCCGGCGAGAAGGCGAAGCCCTCGTCGAGGTCGACACTTTCGGCCAGCTTGCCGAGGGGATGTACATGGCCGGGCAGGTGACGGTCCTGCGAGAGCGGCGCACCGACATCGCCGCCCTGCACCGTGAAGTCACCGACGGCGCGGCGGAACTGCTCGCCGCCCGCACCCCGCCCGGAGAGTCCGTTGTGGACGGTGACGTCGCCATTGTCGGCATGGCGTGCGTGTTCCCCGGTGCTCCCGACCTTCCCTCCTTCTGGTCCAACATCCTGCGCGGCGCGGACGCCGTCACCGAGGTGCCGGATCAGCGCTGGGACACCGAGGTCTACGCGGACCAGTCGACGTCCAAATGGGGCGGCTTCCTGCCACCGGTGGACTTCGACCCGCTCGCGTACGGCATCCCGCCGAAGTCGATGGGCAGTATCGACCCGGCCCAGCTGGTTTCGTTGCAGACTGCCCGGCGTGCCCTTGAGGACGCGGGCTACGGCGACGGCGGGTTCGATCGTGAGCGCACCAGCGTCATCTTCGGCGCCGAAGCCGGGGGAGACCTGGCCAACGCCGGTGTCCTGCGCGCGTTGCTGCCCAGCTATCTCGAAGACGTCCCGGAAGAACTGCTCGCGCAGCTGCCGGAACTGACCGAAGACTCGTTCCCCGGCACCCTCGCCAACGTCATCTCCGGCCGGATCGCCAACCGGCTCGACCTCGGCGGCACCAACTACACCGTGGACGCCGCGTGCGGTTCCTCGCTGGCCGCGCTGGACCTCGCGGTGAAGGAACTGAGGGCCGGCACCAGCTCGATGGTCCTGTGCGGCGCTGTCGACCTGCACAACGGCGTCAACGACTACCTCATGTTCACCTCCGCGGGCGCGCTGTCGCCGACGGGCCGGTGCCGCCCGTTCGACTCGGCGGCGGACGGGATCGCGCTCGGTGAGGGTGTCGCCTGCCTCGTGCTCAAGCGGCGGGCCGACGCCGAACGTGACGGCGACCGGGTCTACGCCGTGGTCAAGGGCGTCGGCGCCGCCAGCGACGGCAAGGCGCTCGGCCTCACCGCACCGCGCCCCGAGGGACAACGGCGAGCGCTGGCGAGGGCCTACCGCGACGCCGGAGTGTCCCCGGCGGACGTCTCGCTGGTGGAGGCGCACGGCACGGGCACGGTCGTCGGCGACGCCACCGAACTGACCACGCTCACCGAGTTCTTCCTCGACGCGGGCGCCGAACCGGGCGCGTGCGCGCTGGGCTCGGTGAAGAGCCAGATCGGGCACACGAAATGCGCCGCGGGACTGGCCGGCCTGATGAAGGCGGCGCTGGCGCTGTGGCACGAAGTCGTGCCGCCCACGCTGCACCTGACCAGGCCGAACCCCGCCTGGGACGCGCAGAGCAGCCCCTTCACCTTCTCCACCGGCGCCCGGCCGACGCCGGTTCCACACGGACGCGAGTTCGCCGGAGTGAGTGCGTTCGGGTTCGGTGGGACCAACTTCCACGCGGTGCTGGCCGCCCCCGGGGTCCCGCCCGACCGGCGGCACGGTCCGCGTGACTGGGACGCCGAGCTGGTCCTGGTCCGGGGTTCCGATGTGGACGGTGCCCGCGCCGCGCTGCGCGAACTGCTGTCGGCCAATGAAGGCCGTCCGCTGCGGGAGATCGCCGCTCTCGCAGCCGAACGGGGCGGGTCCGGGCCGGTGCGCCTCGCCGTCGTCGCGAGTGATCTCGAAGACCTGCGCGAGGCCGCCGAGAACGGGGGAGGGCTCACCGCGGGGAACACCGAAGCCGGGGCGATCGCGTTCCTGTTCCCCGGCCAAGGCAGCCAGAAGACCGGAATGCTGGCGGACCTGTTCGTGCACTTCCCCGAGCTGGCGGAGGTCCTGCGGCTCGCTCCGGACGTCGCCGCGACCACCTTCCCGCCGCGCGCGTTCGCCGAAGAGGCACGCGCGGCGCAGGACGAGGATCTCAAGGACACACGGATCGCGCAGCCCGCGCTCGGGCTCGTCGAGTCGGCCGTGTGCCGGTTGCTCGCCGATCTCGGGGTCCGGCCGGATCTGCTGGCGGGGCACAGCTACGGCGAACTGGCCGCGCTGTCGGTCGCCGGCGCGTTCGACACCCCGACCCTGGTGGCGCTCAGCCGGGCGAGGGCTCGCTCGATCGCCGAAGTCGCGGGCGCCGACCCCGGGGCGATGGCCGCGGTGAAGGCGTCCCGTGAGGAACTGGCCGCCGCCCTCGACCGGACCGATGTCGTGCTGGCCAACCACAACGCACCGGCACAGACCGTCCTTTCCGGACCGACGGAGGCCATCGAAGAGGCCGTCCGCACGCTGCGCGGGCAAGGGATCGGGGCCAAGCGGATCCCCGTCGCTTGCGCCTTCCACAGTCCGCTGGTGGCCGGGGCGAGCGACGTGTTCGCCGTCGACCTCGACAACGCCGAGATCGGCGAGCCCGGCCCGCCGGTGTGGTCGAACCGCACCGCCCGGCCCTACGTTGCCGGAACGGTGCGCGCGGGACTGTCCGCGCAGATCGGCTCACCGGTGCGCTTCGTCGAGCTGATCGAGGACATGTACGCGGCGGGCGCGCGCACCTTCGTCGAGGCGGGCCCGGGACAGGTGCTTTCCCGGCTGGCCAGAGACATCCTCGGCGATCGGCCGCACACCGTCGTCGCGTGTGATCCCGGCGGCCCCGGGCTGCGAGGGTTCCTCACCGCGCTCGCGCGCCTGGCGCTCACGGGCGTCGAAGTGCGCACCGAACGGCTTTTCCGCGGCCGCGTCCGCGTCGGCCCGCTTCCCGCGCCCGCCTGGACCGTGGACGGGCAGACCGTCCGCGCGCCCGGCGGCGAGGTCCCCGCCCATGGGCTCGTGCCCGCCCGACGAATCCCGAGGACGACCATGAACCAGCCCGCGCCCGGTCGTGACCAGGCCGTCGTCGAATTCCTCCGCACCAGCCGCGAACTGCTGGCGGCGCAACGGGACGTGATGCTCGGGTACCTCGGCACCGCGCCGCTCGCCGCGGCCCCGGTCGCGCCGGTGCTGTCGCCGCCGGTCGAGGCGCCGGTAGTGAGCGCGCCCGCCGTCGCCGCGGAACCCGTCGTCCCGGAACCGGCCGTGGAAGAAGTCGCGGTCACCGACGTCCTGGCCACCGTGATCGGCGCGATCAGCGAACGCACCGGCTATCCGGCCGAGATGATCGACGACGATCTCGACCTCGAAGCGGATCTTTCCATCGACTCGATCAAGCGCACCGAAATCGCGGGCTCGCTGCTGGCGAAGCTCGGGCTCACCGGACAGGTGCACGACGACGCCCAGGACCAGCTCAGCCGTGACCGGACGGCGAGCGCGCTGGCCACACGGCTGCGGAAGTGGCTCGAACCGGCGGCTCCGGTCGCCGCGACACCGGCCCCCGCCGAAGCCCCGGCGGGCCGCGCGCCCGGCCGGTACCTGCTCAGCCGGGTGCCCGCGCCGCTCGGCACGCCCGACCTCTCCAGGGTGCGCGGCAAGACGGTCGTGGTGAGCTTCGAACCAGGACAGGAGGAGCTGGCCGAGTCGGTCCGTGTGGTGTTCACCGAGGCGGGCGCTGTACCGGGTGAGCGAAGTGAGGCCGACATCGTCCTCGTGCTGAACCCGTTGTCGGACGCGGAAGAACCGGTCGCGGCGCAGGTCTTCGGCCTGCTCAAGGAGGCCAAGGGCGCGGTGATCGTGGTGGCGAGGCCGGGTTCCGGGCATACCGCCGGGCTGCGCGGCCTCGTCCGTGCCGCGGCACGGGAACGGAGTGAGCCGACCAGGCTGGTCGAGCTGGAATCCACGGTGGATCTCGCGCGGATCGTGCTGGAGGAGGTGATCGCCGAAGGACCCGCCACGGTCCGGTACGACACCGCCGGGCGCGCGTCCTTCGAGCCCTCCGCGGGCTCCCTCGGTTCGATCGCCTACGCCGGCGCGGGTCCCGGCGGCGGGGAGACCAAGGCGCTCGGACTCGGGACGGATTCGGTACTGCTGCTGATCGGCGGCGCCCGGGGGATCACCGCGCGGGCGGCGGTCGCGCTGGCGGCGAGCGGATGCCGGATCGAACTGGCCGGGCGCACGCCGTGGCCCGCCGAACCCGGCGACGAAGACCTCCCCGGCGACGCGCAGGGGATGCGTTCGGCCTTGGCCGCGCGTGGTGGTTCGCTGGTGGACATCGAACGCCGGGTGCGCACCGTGCTGGCCCAGCGCGAGATCGCCAGGACGCTCGACCAGATCGGCGCGGCCGGCGGTACCGCGGCGTACCGGTCGCTCGACGTGCGCGACGGCGCCGCCGTCCGGCAGGTGGTCAAGGATCTGCACACCCGATACGGACGCATCGACGGTGTCGTCCACGCGGCCGGGGTGATCGACGACAAGCTGATGGCGGACAAGGACGAGCAGTCGTTCCGCACCGTCTACGGGACCAAAGTGGACGGTGCGCGGGCCTTGCTCGACGCGTTGGAGCACTTCGGCGTCCGGCCCGGGTTCGTGACCTTCTTCGGCAGCATCGCCGCCGTCCTCGGCAACCGGGGGCAGACCGACTACGCGGCGGCGAACGACGCGCTGGAGACCCTCGGCGCGCAGTGGGCGGACCGCACCGGCTGCCGGGCGCTGACCGTCCACTGGGGACCTTGGGCGCCCTCGGACGACCACGCCGGCATGGTGTCGCCGGAACTGGCGCGCGAGTACGAACGCCGGGAGGTCGCGCTGATCGATCCGGACGAAGGCACCGCCGCCCTGCTGCGTGAGCTGGCCTACGGCCCGGCCGACGTCCGCTCGGTGCTGTACACGGCGTCACTGTGGTGAACAAGAACGTGGTGAATCAGACCGTGGTGAACCAGGAACAAGTGGCCATCGTCGGCATGGGAGTGTTCCTCCCCGGCGCGTCCACCGTGGACGAATACTGGCAGAACATCGTTTCCGGCACCGACGCGATCACCGAGATCCCGCCGCACCGCTGGGATCCGAGTTTCCACGACGGTGACGGCCGCACTCCCGACCGTACCTACGGGCGGCGCGGCGGGTTCGTCGCCGACAGCCTGGACTTCGACGCGACGGCGCTGGGCATCGCGCCCAGTTCCGTCGCCGGGATGGAGCCGGATCAGCTGGTCGCGCTGGCCGTCGCCGCGGCCGCGGTCGACGACGCGGGTGGCTTGCGTCGGCTGGGTGACCTCGAACGCGTGGGCGTGATCCTCGGCAGGGGCGGCTACCTCTCGCCCGGACTCCAGCGATTCGATCAGCGTGTCCGGTCGGTCCGTCAGATCACCGGCGCGGTCCGGGATCTCCTGCCGTCGGTGCGCCCGGAGATGCTCGACAGGCTCCGGGACGCGTTGCTCGAACCGCTCGGCGAGTTCCGGCCCGACACCGCGATCGGGCTGGTGCCGAACCTCGCCGCGTCACGCGTGGCCAACCGTCTGGACCTCGGCGGCCCCGCGTACACGGTGGACGCCGCTTGCGCGTCTTCGTTGCTGGCCGTGGACCAGGCGATCGGCGAACTCGCCCGACGCCGCTGCGACGTCGTGCTGGCAGGCGGGGTGCACCACTGCCACGACGACACGCTCTGGTCGATGTTCACCCAGCTCGGCGCCCTGTCCCCGAGCCAGCGGATCAGCCCGTTCTCGCGGGACGCGGACGGTCTGCTGATCGGCGAGGGCACCGCGATCGTCGTGCTGAAACGGTTCTACGACGCGCGCCGCGACGGCGACCGGGTCTACGCGGTGCTGCGCGGGTCCGGGACGTCGAGCGACGGCAAGGGCGCGAGCCTGCTCAGTCCGGCGGTGTCCGGGCAGACCCTGGCGCTGCGCCGCGCGTGGGCGTCGGCGGGTCTCGATCCGACGGCGCCCGGCGCGATCGGCCTGCTGGAAGCGCACGGGACGGCGACACCGACCGGGGACGCGGCCGAGCTGGCCACCCTCGCCGAGGTGTTCGGTCCGCCCGAAGGCCGCCGTGCCGCGATCGGCGCGGTGAAGGCGATGATCGGGCACACCATGCCGACCGCCGGTGCCGCCGGGCTGGTCAAGGCGGCGCTCGCGCTGCACCACGCCGTCCTGCCGCCGACCCTGAACTGCGCCGATCCGAGCCCGCTGCTGGACAAGACCCGGTTCCGGGTCCTGGCCGAAGCCGAGCGCTGGCCCGCGGGCGACGTGCCACGCCGGGCGGCGGTCAACGCCTTCGGTTTCGGCGGCGTCAATGCGCACGTGATCCTGGAAGAGGCCGATCCGGCGCCCACCCGGCCACGCCGGGCCAAGGTGACCGGGGAGCCCGAGCGGATCCTGCGGCTCGCGGCGTCCACTCCGGACGAACTCCGCGCCCTGCTCGACCGCCCGGACCCGGAATCCGGCGGGCACGGACCGAGCCGGATCGGGCTCGTCGGGCCGACCGAAAAGCGGCTCGAGGTCGCGCGGAGGGTGCTCGCGAAGGTCACGGCCGAGGGCCGGTCCTGGCACGGGCCCAACGACATCTGGTGCAGTACGGCACCTTTGCTGGAGCAGCACGGTGCGAAGACCGCGTTCGTCTACCCGGGACTGGAGGCGGACGCGGAACCGCGCTGCGCCGACGTCGCCCGGCACTTCGGCCTGGAGCGGCCCGAATGGTCGACGGAGAGCGTGCTTTCGCGCGCGTCGAGCGTTTCCCAGGTCGGGTTGCTGCTCGACACCGCGCTGCGGCGGCTCGCCATCATGCCGGACCTGCTCGCCGGGCACAGTGTCGGCGAGTGGACCGCGATGCAGGCGGCCGGGATGTACCCCGGACAGTCCACAGAGGACATGCTGAGCCGGTACTGGCCGCAGGGGTTCACCCTGCCGGACGCCGAATTCCTGGTACTCGGCTGCTCCGCGGAGCGGGCGGTCGCGCTGCTCGCCGCCGAACCGGAACTGATGGTCTCCCACGAGAACGCGCCGCGGCAGACGATCGTCTGCGGTGACCCGGCGGCCGCGGCCCGGCTCGCGCGCCTGTGCACCCAGCACGGCATCGTCGCCAGGACGCTGCCCTTCCGGTCCGGGTTCCACACCCCGCTGATGCGTTCCCGGCTCGGCCCGTTCACCCGGCTCGCGGCGGAACTGGACCTGAAGGCGCCGCGGATCCCCGTCTGGTCGGCGACCACGGCCCGGCCGTATCCCGCGGATCCGGTGGAGGTCCGCGAGCTGTACCTGGCCCACCTGGTTCGGAAGGTCCGGTTCCGGGAACTCGTCGACGCCCTCTACGCCGACGGCGCCCGCGTCTTCGTGCAGGCGGGCGCCGGTCAGGTCGGTTCGTTCGTGGCGGACACCCTGGGAGCGCGGCCGCACCTGGTCGTCCCGGCATCGTCCGGCACCAAGCCCGGGCTCGCCCAGCTGCGCCGGGTGGCCACCGCGGTCTGGGTGGAGGGCGGACGGCCCGCGTTCGACGCGCTGGAGCCGCGCCGGACCCGGATCGACACGGCGGGCTCGCTGCTCTCGGTCGACAATGACGTCAAGGGCATGTTCGAGGGCGACACCACGGTTCCCGAGCTGGCCGACGGCGTTCCGGACGTGATCGTCGCGGAGTTCACCGCGCTGCTCGCCGAGACCAGGCAGGCCGCGGCGAGCGTCGTCAACGCGGCCGCGCGCAGGTCCGCCGAGTCCACCGTGGAGTCCACTGTGGACGTCTCGCTCGCCGCGATGCCGTATCTGGTGGATCACCGGTTCTTCCGGCAGCGCGAGGACTGGCCGGACGAGGCGGATTTCCGGCCCACCGTCCCCGCGACGACCCTGGTCGACCTGGCCTGCCGGGCGGCGGAGCGGGCCTGGCCGGGGACGGTCGCGACCGGCGTGAGCAACGCGGCGTTCTCCCGGTGGCTGATCGCCGCTCCCGCGCGGCGTGTCCCGCTGTCGATGACCCGCGAGGGCGACCGGATCAGTGTCCAAATCGGACCACACGCCAGTATGGACGTCCACCTGGCGCAGCGGTATCCGACGGCGCCCCGGCCGTCCCCGCCGCCGGGGCCGGAGACCGCGCCCCCGCTCAGCGCCGCCGAGATCTACTCGCGCCGGGAGATGTTCCACGGTCCCGCGTACCAAGGGCTCGCCAGGCTCATCGGGCTCGGCGAACGGCACATCCGCGGCGACCTCGTCGTGCCGTCGGCGCCCGGCGCGCTGCTGGACAACGTCGGCCAGCTGCTGGGCTGCTGGCTGATGGCCACCAAGGCGGACGCGCTGCTGGCGTTCCCGACGTCGATGGGCCGGATCACCTGGTACGGCCCGGAACCGGCGCCGGGCACGCGGTTGCGGTGCGTGGTCCGGGTCCGGTTGCCCCGGCCGGACGTGCTGGAGATGGACGCCGAACTGGTGCGGGACGGCGCCGTGCTGGCCAGGATCGAGCAGTGGCGGGACATCCGCTTCCCGTGCGACCGGCCCGCTCACCGGGTCTACGCCTTTCCGGACCGGCACCGGCTCGCCGAAGCGCACCAAGGCGGTTGGGCACTGGTCACCGACCGGTGGCCGAGCCCGGCCGCGCGGGACATCTACGCCGGCGTCTATCTCGGTTCGGAGGAACGCGCCGAGTTCGCCGCCTGCGCGCCGCGGCGGCAGCGCGGCTGGCTGCTGGAACGGATCGCGATCAAGGACGCCGTGCGCGCGAACCTCGGGCTGGACGGCGTCTACCCGGCCGAAATCCGGGTCAGCGCCGACGGGACCGCGGTGACCGGGGTCCACGGCCGGGAACTGCCGCCGCTGGCAGTGGCCGTCGCGACGGTCGGAGACGTGGCGGTCGCCCTGGTCCGGGAACGGGGCGCGACGCCGCCCCGCATCGCGGTCCGGGCCGAGGGCGATTTGGCGGGACTGGCCGAGGAGATCGGCGCAGGGGTGGAGTTCGCCGGGATACCGGGGCACGTGGTGGCCTGGAACCGCGGGTAGGAACAGGAGCAGAGCATGACGATCGAACAGCAGAGCCCGGCGTCGGTCTTCGGTACCGTGGCCGAATTGCTGAGAGAACTGGTGGGGGACACCGACGTCCTCGGCATCGAGATCACCCCGCAGACCACCTTCCACGAGGATCTCCAGCTCGAGAGCATCGATCTGGTGACCTTCGCGAGCATCCTCGCCGAGTTCTTCGGCGCGGACGTCAACCTCGCGGAGTTTCTCGCGGAGAAGGATCTCGACGACGTGATCGAACTCCGGGTCGGCGACATCGCGGACTACGTCGCCGCCCGCCTCGGCGAACGGGGCTGAAGCGGTGCCGACGATGACCGTCAACGGGCTGCGCACGAACGTGCACCTCGTGCCCGGCGGGGGCACCGAGACCGTGGTGTTCCTGCACGGCATGGGCACCGACAGCCTGGCGAGCTTCTACCTCACCCTCGCCCCGCCGGTCGCCGCCGCCGGGGTGGACGTGATCAGCTACGACCTGCGCGGGCACGGGAAGACCGAACGCCCGGAGCGCGGGTACACGATCGCGGACTTCATCGCCGACCTCGACGACCTGCTGGACCAGCTCGACCTCGATCGCCCGGTCCACCTGGTGGGCAACAGTTTCGGCGGCACCCTCGCCTACAGCTACGCGGTGGCGAAACCGGAACGGGTGCGCAGCATCGTGTGCATCGAGTCGGAGCCCGCCACCGAACTGTGGGCGGACAAGATGGCGCAGATCCTCGAACACACCGTGCGATTCCTGAAGGTCGAGGAGAGTTTCGACTGGATCGAGGCCAACTACAGCGCCCATCACCGGCGGCTGGCGAGAATGGCGGCGGAGCGGATCACGTCCACGTCGATGGCCGAGGAGGTCCCGCTCGGCCCGTTGCTGACCCTGGACCAGGTGGCGGGGATCGACTGCCCCGTATTGTCCATTTTGGGCAGTCACGGATACCAGGCCGACGATCTCAACGCGCTGACGTCCTTGTTGCCCCGTGGCGAGTTGCACGTGTTCGAGGGGCAGGGGCATTCGGTGCTCGTCGAGCAGCACCGGGAGGTCCGTGAGCTGCTGCTGAACTGGATCTCCCGGCACGGGAGGCCGCGCGGATGAGCCGGTTCCTGCTGGTCGTCCCGCCGCTCACCGGGCACGTGGCCCCGTTGCGCGCGGTGGCCGCCGAACTCGTGGGCCGTGGCCACGATGTCGCCTGGTGCGGTCCGGAACCCACGACGTCGGAGCTGACGCGGGCGGGCCGGGTGTACCCGGCGGCGGACGCGCTGGAGTTCGCCGTCGAACGTCGTCCGGAGGGCCTGCGAGGGTTCGCCGCGCTGAAGTTCCTCTGGGAGCAGTACCTGGTCCCGCTCGCGGACGCGATGGTCCCCGGGGTCGACAAGGCGGTGTCCGCCTTCCGCCCCGACGTCGTGATCGCCGATCAGCAGGCCTTCGCGGGCCCCCTGGTGGCGAGCCGCCGCTCCTTGCCGTGGGTCACCTCGGCGTCGACGTCGACCGAACTCGGTGACCCGCTGAGCGCCATGCCGAAGATCGCCGCGTGGGTCGGCAAGCTCCAGGAAGAGCTGCGGACCCGGCACCAGGTGGACTGCGGCGACCTGCGGTTTTCCCCGCACCTAGTCCTCGCCTTCACCACCGTCTCGCTGACGGGACCACTCGCCGACGTGGGCGCTGTCCGCTTCGTCGGCCCGGCGCTGGCACCGGCACCCCCGGTCGGGTTCTCGTGGGACCGGCTCGACGGCAGACCACTCGTCCTCGCCACCCTCGGCACCGCCAACGCCGCTCTCGGCCGCCGTTTCCTGGCCGAATGTGTCGACGCGCTCGCCGGGATGCCCGAGGTCCAGGGCCTGGTCGTCGACCCCACCGGCGAACTGATCAGCGACGAAGTGCTGATCGCCAAACGGATCCCGCAGGCGGAAGTGGTGCGGAAGGCGGCGGCGGTGATCTGCCACGGCGGGCACAACACCGTCAGCGAAACCCTCGCGTCCGGGCTGCCGCTGGTGATCGCGCCGATCCGGGACGACCAGTCGATGCTGGCCCAGCAGGTCGAGGCGGCGGGCGCGGGACTGCGGCTGCGCTTCGACCGCGTGAAGGCGCCGGACATCCGCGGCACGATCACCGAAGTGCTGACCGAGCCCGCCTATGCCGCGGCGGCCGCGCGGGTGCGGGCTTCGTTCGCGGCGGCCGGGGGAGTCGTGGCCGCGGCGGATCACCTGGAGTCCTTGCCGCGCTAGGGCGTGTTTCATAAGTCTGTTCGATGGGCTTCGTGATCCAGGTGGTTCCTGGCGGTGCGGGCGGATCGGCCTCGTACCGGGTCGTACTCGGCCGCGTCCGCCCGTGCCGTCAGGGGCCACCTGGGCGCGAAGACCGCGAACATGGCTTATGAAACACGCCCTAGGCCCGCGTGGCTGTCCCGGTAGCGCGTGAAGGCCCCCATGGCGCATGTGGGGTCCGTTATCGAGAGGTAAGTCAAGGTGGCGTGTTCATGGCGAGGCTAGCGATGGGGTGAAGGCGTCCTTTGCCGCGTCTGATGCCGAATGGCCGTGTCGCGAAAGTCACTTTCGGGACATCAGACGTCGCGAAAGTGGCCTTCGCGACACCCCGGATGGCTGGTGTGGCTTCACGGTGGTCGGGTTGGACAACAGTGTCGCGACCGACACCGAAAACAGCACGAGGACGCCACTTTTGTCCTTCTCCTCAATACTACCTCCGCTCAGGTTGTCCTGAAGGCCACCTTTGAGACGGTCAATGTCTTAAAGGTGGCCTTCAGGACGTCGTGCGCCGCAAGCGGATCCGCCCCGATTCTCGCGATCGATGCCCCCAATGCCGCATTGGAGACGCTCAGCGTCTCCAATGCGGCATTGGGGGCATCAGCCACCCACGGCTCCGCGCCAACGAGGGCCGAAGGGCCCTTCCCGCGGCGCCGCTCCTCACCGCGGCGGAGCCTCCCGCGGTGACCGGAACGTCCTCGCGGAGATCCACCCGCCCGCCAGCGCCGCCACCGCCGCGATCGCGAGCGAGATCGGGATCGACCAGCCCGACGGCCGTCCCAGCGCGAGCGCCCTTGTGGCGTCGATCGCGTAGGTCAGCGGGTTGATCGCCGAGGCCACCCGCAGCCAGGTGGGCATGGTCTCGAGCGGCATGTAGGCGCTGGACGAGAACATCAGCGGGAACATGACCACGAACGACGCCATCTGCAGGGTTTCGGCCTTGCGCAGCCAGGTCGTGATGGCTACGAAGATCCAGCTCAGGCACCATCCGACGACGAGCGTGAGCAGAAGTGCCGCGGTGACACCGAAAACCCCGCCGGTCGGCCGGAAACCGAGCAGGGCCACGCTGGCGAGCGCCGTCACCAGCAGTTGCACGGCCAGCCGGGCGGAGTCGGAGATGGTGCGGGCCACCAGGACGGCCGAAAGACTGATGGGCATGCACCGGAGGCGTCCGGTGAATCCACTGTAGATCTCCGCGAGCAGGCCGGCGCCCGAGCTCATCGCGGTGGTCATCGCGATGTTCACCAGCGTCGCCGGGACGAGGAAGTTCACGTAACCCTGGTAGGCCGCGACACCGGGCAGCATGCTGACCCCGTTGAACACCTGGCTGAACAGCAGGAGCAGCACGATCGGTTGCAGCAGCCCGAAGAACACCAGCCGCCGGTCGCCGAACGCGGTCTTCAGCGACCGGACGGCGAGCACCCGGACCTGGGTGCCGAAAGTGCTCGGCGGCCAGGTCGCCGGATCGGTCAGCACCAGCGGTGCCGGCGCGCGGTGGCGTGCCTCGGTCATGACGGGACCGCCGGATTCCGGTGCAGGGAAAGGTAGACGTCGTCGAGCGTCGGCTCGGCGACGGTGAGGTCCTTCAACGGCGCGCCCGCCGCGTCGAGCGCGCGGACCAGCACCGTGATGTCGGCGGGCCCGGACAGCGCGACGCCGAGCACCAGCCCGGAGGCCGACGTCGTGCAACCCATGCCGAGCCGGTGCAGCGCGGCCACTGCCCGGTGGGCGGCGAGTCCGGTGCCGAAGGTCAGGGTCGCGGTCCGTTCCCCGAGTCTGGCCTTCAGTTCCGACGGCCGCCCGGAAACCGTGACGTGCCCCAACCCCAGCACGATGACGTGATCCGCCAGTCTGTCCGCCTCCTCGAGGTATTGCGTGGTGAGTACGACGGTGGTGCCGCGCGCGGCGAGCCGTTCGACGCCGTCCCAGAGTCCCGCGCGGCTGAGCGGGTCGAGGCCGGTCGTCGGTTCGTCGAGGAAGAGGACGTCGGGGGAGCCGACGAGCCCTGCCGCGAGATCGAGCCGCCGCCGCATCCCGCCGGAATACGTCCGCGCGGGCCGGTCCGCGGCGTCGTCGAGGCCGAACATGGCGAGCAGTTCGGCCGCGCGGGCCCTGGCCTGGCGCCGGTTCGCGCCCAGCAGCCTGGCGACGAGTTCGAGATTGCCGCGGCCGGAGAGCGCGTCGTCGACCGCCGCGAACTGGCCGGTGACCCCGATCCGCCGCCGGACGTGATGTCCGGCGCGGACGACGTCGAAACCGCACACCTTGGCACTGCCGCCGCTCGGTTTGACGCGGGTGCTGAGGATGTCGATCAGCGTCGTCTTCCCGGCACCGTTGTGGCCGAGCACCGCGAGCACGGTGCCGCGGCCGACGCGGAGACTGACGCCGGCGAGAGCCATCACTTCACCGTAGTGCTTGGCAAGGCCGGTCACTTCGATGGCAGCCTGCTCCATTCGCCGAACGTAGCGGGGGTTTCGGTGCGGCCGCAATGAACGGGAGCGGACTCCGGACGCGCGTGACAATTCAGGACGTCGTCTTCCGCACGCGTGTCACAAGAACATGCGCGTGACAGTTTCGGATCCGCCGATGTCGGCGAGCGTGACAAAAGCGATTCGGTGCGGGTGGCGGTGCCAGTTAATGAGTCACCCGATCCCACCCGGATGACAAACAAAAGGTGCCGGATCCGGTGTCCTTGCCGGTGCGAGAGGGCATAGGTAATTTACCCCTTCCGTGTCCGTGCTGTTTCGGCCGTGTCACGCAATTTCTCCGATTCCCCGGGAGTGACCGTTGTGAAGTTCCCACAGAAACTGAAGTCGAAAAGATCGGTGCAAGCCTTGGCCGCCGGCACGGTGGCCGCCGTCGCGGCCACCCTGGGCGTCGCCGGGGCGGGCTTGAGCGAGGCGGCGCCCGCGTCGCTGACGCTGAAGTACACCTGCCCGTTCCCGCTGATCGGCGACCAGACGCTGGTCGTGAAGATCGACACCGTCCTGCCGGACGACGCCGTGGCCGGGAAGACGTCCACCCCGATCACGTTCGACGTCGACGTCACCGTTCCGGCGGACGCGACCGCGGGGCTTTCGCTCGTCGGCGCCACCACCGTCGAGGGCAGCGCGAAGGCGGGCGCGGTGCTGAAGTACCCGGTCGACAAGACGCTGAACCTCGGTCTCCCGCTGGTCATCCCGGTCACGCCGGTGCCGGAGGCGGGCGACTTCCACGTCAAGACGAGCGGCAAGGCGCCCGCGGTCACGTTCCCCAGCGCGGGCACCGCTTCGGTGACGGTCGGGAACTTCAGTACCACCATGACGCCGAAGAACGCGCAGGGGCAGCCGACCGACCTCGGCACGTTCACGTCGGACTGCGTCGTCCAGCCGGGACAGAACCAGCAGCTGGGGACGTTCGAGATCAAGCCCGCCGGTGGTGGGACGACGACGCCGACCACCCCGACGACGCCTACGACTCCCACCACGGAGCCCACTCCGACGACTGAGCCGACTCCGACTTCAACGACGCAGCCGACTCCCACCACCGAGCCGACCCCGACGACGGAGCCGACTCCGACTTCGACCACGCAACCAACTCCGACCACGGAGCCCACTCCGACGACCGAGCCGAGTCCGACCCCCACCACGGAACCCACTCCGACCACGGAACCGACCCCGACGACGGAGCCCACGCCGACTTCGAGCACACAGCCGACTCCCACGACGGAGCCGACTCCGACCACCGAACCCACGCCGACTCCGACCACGGAGCCGACGCCCACGACCGAGCCCACTCCGACGACGCAGCCGACTCCCACCACGGAGCCGACTCCGACGACCCAGCCGACGAGCCCGACCACCGCGCCGACCTCGACGACCACGACACAGCCGCCGGGTGACACCAAGATCGTCTACGGCGTCAAGGGCAGGACCACCATCGCGGGGCTGAACGCCAGGCTGCCGCTGGGCCCCGGTGAGTTCACCGCGAAGCTGAACGCCCAGTCGGGCAAGTTCACCGGTCAGCTCTCGCTGCCGCCGTCGAACGTGCAGTTCCGGTTCCTCGGCTTCTTCCCCGCCTCGGCGACGGTGAAGATCAACCAGGTCGGCGACGTGACGGGCACCGTCAACGCGGGCGCGGTGAAGGCCGACACGAAGGCCGACGTCAAGCTGCTGACGGTGCGGCTGTTCGGATTCCCGATCCTGGCGAGTTCGACCTGCCAGACGGCCAAGCCCGCCGACATCCCGCTGGTTTCGGCGCACGGCTTCAACCCGTTGAAGGGCGGCAAGCTGACGGCCGAATACAAGCTGCCGCAGTTCCGCGGCTGTGGCCTGCTGACGCCGTTGATCAGCGCGATGGCGTCCGGTGACGGGAACAGCCTGGAGATCAACCTCACCAAGAAGTAGCAAACCCTCGTGAGTGGTAATGACGGTTAGAACCGTCATTACCACTCACGAGCCACACGCCAAAACAGTTACGCCCATTACAACCTTTCCCCGTCGTCGCCCCTCCATTCCCGAATTACTTGTCTGCCTGATCTTCCGCCAGTAGCGTGCTGCACAAGTTGGCCGTTCGGCCGGAGAAGTCGAAGTGAGGAAGCCCGAATGTCAGTGATGACCGGGCGCGTTCTGCGCGCCTTCCTGCTCCCGGCGGTGCTGGGGCTGGGGGCGCTTTCACTGGCTTCCGCCTCGGCCGCTCCCGCGCCGGCACCGCAGGCCGAGCCCGAACAGCCTCCGTCCGCCGCGCAGGCCGGGCTGAAGTTCGGCTTCTTCGTCGGTGACGAACAGCAGCCCACGACGAGCCGCGTCGCGAAACTCGGTTCGGACATCACGTTCCCGCAGGGCCGGTTCGACGGCATGATCCTCGGTTTCACCGACAAGTCGCCGATCTCCGGCAAGCTCGCCATCCCGTCGACGTCGAGCTACTTCGTCTCCTTCCGGTTCATGCCCGCCACCGGCACCGTCGAACTCGTCCCCGACGGCGACGCGACCGGCGTCGTCGACGTGGACACCGGCGCCACGGGCGACTGCAAGGAGGTCGGCACCGCGATCTGCGCGCACACCGACGTCACGTCGAAGGTGTTCATCAAGCTTTCCAACGTGAAAGTGGACGGAAAGGTCCTCGACGTCGGCCCGAACTGCCGGACGGCGCAGTCGGCCGTGGTGAACATCAAGGCACTGGTGCCGCTCGCGTTCCCCGCCCCGCCGGTGAAGGTCACCAGCACCTTCGCCACGCCGGGATTCACCGGTTGCGGGGTCCGTGAGGATCTGAGCCCGTTGCTCACCGGTCTGGTGGCCGGACCGGGCAACACCCTGGTCACCAACCTCAAGCTGCGGTGCGTCGGCTCGGCGGGTCCCCCCAACGGATGCGGAGCCTGACGATGACCAATCCCGTCACCCTGCTCGCCCGCGCGCCGGAGAAGGCCGCCGCGGGACTGCGCGAATTCGGCCGCATGTGCGCCATGGGCCTCGACGTCATCCTCGCGATGTTCCGCCGTCCGGTGCAGGTCCGCGAGTTCGTCCAGCAGTTCTGGTTCATCGCCAGCGTGTCGATCACGCCGGCGATCCTCGTGTCGATCCCGTTCGGCGCGGTCATCTCGCTGCAACTCGGCTCGCTCACGAGCCAACTCGGCGCGCAGCAGTTCAACGGTGCCGCGAGTGTGCTCGCCGTGGTGCAGCAGGCCAGCCCGATCGTGACGACCCTGATCATCGCGGGCGCGGGCGGTTCGGCGATCTGCGCGGATCTCGGCGCGCGCTCCATCCGCGAGGAGATCGACGCGATGGAGGTGCTCGGCGTCTCGCCGATCCATCGGCTGATCGTGCCGCGGGTGCAGGCGGCCATTGGGGTTTCGGTGCTGCTCAACGGTTTGGTCAGCGTCGTCGGTGTGCTCGGCGGCTACTTCTTCAACGTCGTCGTGCAGGGTGGGACGCCGGGCGCGTACCTCGCCAGCTTCAACGCGCTGGCCCAGTTGCCCGACCTCGTCGTCAGCTCGATCAAGGCGTTCATCTTCGGGTTCCTCGCCGGTGTCGTCGCGTCCTACCGGGGGCTGAACCCCAGAGGCGGCCCCAAGGGCGTCGGTGACGTCGTCAACCAGTCGGTGGTGATCACGTTCCTGCTCCTGTTCTTCGTCAACACCATCCTGACCGCGCTGTACCTGCAACTCGTCCCGGCGAAGGGAACCTGATCCCGTGACCAGCGTCCCCGAGCGGGCCAAGGAAGCCTTCAAACGCCCCGGCAACAGTCTTTTCGAGCTGGGCGACCAGCTGCTGTTCTACATCCGCGCGCTGGCGGCGATCCCGATGGCCGTCACCCGCTATTTCCGCGAAGTGGTGCGCCTGCTCGCCGAAGTGACCTTCGGCAGCGGTGCCCTCGCGGTGATCGGCGGCACCGTCGGCGTGATGGTCGGCCTGTGCGTGTTCACCGGGATCACGGTGGGGTTGCAGGGTTTCAGCGCGCTGAACCAGATCAACATCTCCGCGATGACCGGCTTCCTCACCGCCTACTTCAACACCCGCGAGATCGCGCCGCTCTCGGCGGGGCTCGCGTTGTCCGCGACGGTCGGCGCCGGATTCACCGCGCAACTGGGCGCCATGCGGATCTCCGAAGAGATCGACGCGCTCGAAGTGATGGCCGTGCGCAGCATGCCGTACCTCGTCACCACCCGGATCGTGGCCGGGTTCATCGCGATCATCCCGCTCTACGTGATCGGCCTGCTGATCTCGTACCTCGGTTCGCGGGTGACCACGGTCGTCTTCTTCGGACAGTCCGGCGGAACCTACGACCACTACTTTTCCCTGTTCTTGCCGCCCGAAGACGTCCTGTGGTCGTTCGTCAAGGTGCTCGTGTTCAGCGTCGGCGTCATCCTCACGCACTGCTTCTACGGCTATCGCGCCGCGGGCGGCCCGGCGGGCGTCGGGGTCGCGGTCGGCCGCGCCGTGCGGACGTCGATCGTGCTGATCAGCGTGCTCGACCTGTTCCTCAGCCTGGCCATCTGGGGTGCCACCACGACGGTGAAGGTCTCGGGATGACCGCGCGGGCACGGACACAGGCCGCCGGGGTGATCTTCCTCGTCATCCTGGTGCTGCTCGGCTGGCTCGCCGTCGCCATCTTCAACAAGGACTTCGACCGCGCGGAAATGATCACTCTCAAGACCGACAGGGTCGGCAGCCAGCTCGCCCCGACCGCCGAGGTCAAGGTCCGTGGCGTCCCGTTCGGTGAGGTCAGGGCGGTACGCAGCAGCGGCGAGGGGGTCGAGGTCGATCTCGCCATCGACCCGGCGAAGATCGATCAGTTGCCACGCAACGTTTCGGCCCGGTTGTTGCCGAAGACGGTGTTCGGCGAGCGGTACGTCAACCTCGTGCTGCCGGACCGGCCCGCGGACGGTTCGCTTCGGGAGGGCGACGTCATCACCCAGGACCGTTCGTCCAACGCCATCGAACTCGAACGCGTTCTCGGCGATCTGCTGCCCCTGCTGCGGGCGGTGCAGCCGCAGAAGCTCAACAGCTCACTCGGCGCGATCTCGCTCGCGCTCGACAATCGCGGGAAATCCTTGGGGGACAGCATCGTCCAGCTCAACGACCTCCTCGGCCAGGTGAACCCGCTGATGCCGCAGTTCAAGGCGGACATCAGCAAGCTCGCCGACGTCGCCGACCTCTACACCGGCGCGGCGCCGGACATCCTCAAGGCCCTCTCTGATCTCTCCGCGACCGCGAAGACCATTGTGGACACTCGCGCCGATCTCGACAAGCTGTACACCAGCGTCACCACCGCGAGCGGTGACCTGAACAAGTTCCTGGTGCAGAACAAGGACAGCATCATCGGCGTCAGCGTGAAGAGCAGGCCGACACTGGAGCTGCTGTCCCGCTATTCGCCCGAGTTCCCGTGCCTCTTCGACGCGGTGAACAGGCTCAAGCCGGTGATGGAGAAGGCCTTAGGCAAGGGCACCGGTGAGCCCGGGCTGCACGTGACGTTGTCCGTCCACGATCCGCGCGACAAGTACGTGCCGGGCCGGGACGACCCGCGGTTCGACCAAAAGGGCGGCCCGCGGTGCTACGGCGGGGGTACGACTTCGGCGACGGTGTCCTTCGCCGCCGATGGGGACCTCGGCCCGGCCAATTCGAAGGGGGAGCGAGGGCTGGTCGCCGAGATCCTGGCGCCGTCGCTCGGGATGAAACCGGCCGAGGTCCCGGACTGGAGCAGTGTGCTCGTGGGCCCGGCGTTGCGCGGAACGGAGGTGACCGTCCGATGAGGAGTATCGCGGGACCGGCGATCAAGGGCCTGATCTTCTTCGTGATCACCGTGGTGGCGACCGGGATCCTGGCCATCACCATCGCCAACTCCGGGGTCGGCACGACGGTCGGCTACACCGCCAGATTCACCGACGCGACGTCGGTCAACCCCGGGGACGAGGTCCGGATGTCCGGCGTCCGGATCGGGCAGGTGGACTCCATCGGGGTGGTCAAGCGGCGCCTGGCGGACGTGCGGTTCTCGATCGAGAACAAGCGCCGTCTCACCTCGGGGGCCACGGTCACCATCAGGTACCGCAACCTCGTCGGCCAGCGGTATCTTTCGATCGACCCCGGTCCGGACGGGCCGGCCGCGCTGACCGAGGGCGCGCTGATCCCGCCGGAGCGGACGATCCCGGCGCTGGACCTGACCGCGTTGTTCAACGGGTTCAAACCGCTGTTCCAGGCGTTGTCGCCGAACGACGTCAACCAGTTGTCGTTCGAGATCGTCCAAGTGCTGCAGGGGGAGGGGAGCACCATCGACAGCCTCCTGGAGCACACCGCGTCGCTCACGAACACGCTGGCCGGCAAGGACGAGGTGATCGGCCAGGTGGTCGGCAACCTCAACACGGTGCTCGACACGCTCAACTCCCAGGGCGACCAGTTCGACAAGCTGGTCGACGTCACCGCGCAGCTGGTCTCCGGGCTCGCGGGTGACGCGAAACCGATCGGTTCGGCGATCGGCGGGCTCGGTGAGCTCACGACGGCCACTGCGGACCTGCTCCAGGACGGCCGTGCGCCGTTGAAGGCCAGCATCGACACCCTCGGCGACCTGTCGAAGAACCTCGCCGACAACACCCCGGTGTTCGAACAGTTCCTGACGAATCTCCCGAAGAAGCTGGACCGCATGGGCGCGATGGTCTCGTACGGCTCGTGGTTCAACTTCTACCTGTGCTCGGTCAAATCGGACGCGCCACCGGCCCCGGGCGGCCCGCCGGTCGGCATCCCGCTGACCCAAGGACGGTGCCGGTGAAAGCGCCAAGGATCAAACCCTTCCGCAGCCGCAACCCCATCGTGGTCGGCACCGTCACGGCCGTGCTGATGACCGTCGCCGGCTCGGCGGTGTTCTTCTCCGACGATCTCCCGCTGATCGGCGGCGGCACCACGTACGCGGCGGAGTTCACCGAAGCCGCCGGGCTCAAACGCAACGACGAGGTCCGGGTGGCGGGGGTGAAGGTCGGCGAGGTCACCGACGTCCTGCTGGACGGCGGCCGCGTCAAGGTCCTGTTCCGGGTCAAGGACACCTGGGTCGGCAACCGCACCACCGCGGCGATCAAGATCAAAACCCTGCTGGGGCAGAAGAACCTGGTCATCGACCCGGTCGGCAACGCCGAACTGGACCCGGACGAGCCGATCCCGGTGCAGCGCACGAGTTCTCCTTACGACGTCACCACGGTGTTCAACGACCTCGCGAGCACCGTGGGCGCGATCGACACCGATCAGCTCGCGAAGGCGTTCGGGACGTTGTCGGAGACGCTCGGCGCCTCCACACCCCAGGACGTCCGGACCGCCTTCGACGGCATCACCGCGCTGTCGAAGACGCTCGCGTCCCGCGACGAAGAACTGGTGAAGCTGTTCCAGAACACGAACAAGGTGTCGCAGACGCTCGGCGACCGGTCGCAGCAGATCGAGGCGCTGATCCGCGACGGCAACACCTTGCTGACGGAGCTGAACGCGCGCAAGGACGCGATCGCGAAGCTGTTCAGCGGGGTGAAGAACCTCTCGGTGCAGCTCAAAGGACTCGTCGCGGACAACCAGAAGACACTGGGCCCGGCGCTCGAGCAGCTCGATCGCGTCGCCACCGTGCTGCAGCGCAACCAGGACAAGCTCAGTGAAAGCCTGCGGCTGGCCGGGCCGTTCTACCGGCTGCTCGGGAACGCGGTCGGCAACGGCCGCTGGATCGACACCTACATCTGCGGGCTCGTCCCGACCGGCAGTACGCCCGGCAGCTGCATGCCGTCGAGGAACGGGGGACGCTGATGGGGCGCCACTTCACGTTGTCCGATCTCGGGGCGCACGCCCGCCGACGGGCCTGGGTGCGGCGGCTCGCGCTCGCCGTCGTCGCGGGGCTGGTCGTGACGGCGGCCTGGCCGCTGCTGACCCGGCAGGCCGACCGCGTGCTGACCGGGTACTTCACCGCGACCGTCGGGGTCTACCCGAACACCGAGGTACGCGTGCTCGGGGTCCCGATCGGTTCGGTGACCAAGGTCGAACCCCAGGGGACCACCGTCCAGGTGACCATGTCGGTGCGGCCGGACGTCAAGCTGCCCGCCGGCGTCGGCGCCGTCGTGATCACGCCGAGCCTGGTCGCCGACCGGTACGTGCAGCTCACCCCCGTGTACACCGGCGGCCCGGAGCTGGGTGGTGACGCCCGGATCCCACGCGAACGCACCGTGACCCCTGTCGAGGTCGACGAACTCCTCGGCAGCCTCAACCAGCTGATGACCGCGCTGGGGCCGAAGGGCGCGAACAGGGACGGCGCGGTCAGCGACGTCCTGACCAAGGCCGCGACCTACCTCGACGGCAACGGCGGCAAACTCGGCGAGGCGATCAAGAACCTCGGCGAATTCGCCAGGACGGCGAGCGATTCCAAGGACGACCTGTTCAACTCCGTCGACAACATCAGCAAGTTCACCGCGATGCTCGCCTCGAACGACGACAGGGTGAAACAGGCGATCCAGCAGATCTCCTCGATCAGCAAGATCCTGGCCGATCAGCGGGACCAGTTCTCCGGCGCGATGACCGAACTGACCGAGGCGCTGAGCGTGGTGCAGGGCTTCATCAAGGACAACCGGGGCAAAGTGAAGTCCGATGTGGACAAACTCGCCGAGATCACCAAGGTGCTCAGCCAGCAGAAGGCGTCACTGAGCGAGGCTCTCGACTCGGCGCCGAACGCGCTGGCGAACGTGCTCGGCGCGTACAACCAGGGCGCCGGAACGCTGGACGGCCGAGGGAACCTCACCGAATTCTCGGGGGCGAAATGAAGTCCCGGTTCAAATGCGCGGCCCTGCTGGCTCTCACGCTGGCCGCCACCGGCTGCGGCAGCGGGGGTGTCGACGTCTACGACATCCCGTTGCCGGGTGGTGCCGCGCTGGGTGAACACCCGATCCATGTGACGGCGAGTTTCAGCAACGTGCTGGATCTCGTTCCGCAGTCCGGGGTGAAGGTCAACGACGTCCCGGTCGGCCAGGTGCGGACGGTCGAACTGGCGCCGGACGGCCGCAGCGCGGTGGTCGGGCTGCTGCTCAACGGGGACGTGAACCTGCCTGCCAACGCGGTCGCGCGGCTGCGGCAGGCGAGCATCCTCGGCGAGAAGTTCGTCGAACTCGCGCCGCCGGCCGACGGGACCCCGAGCGGGCGGCTCACCGACGGCGCGGTCATCCCGCTGGCCAGTTCGTCGCTGACCCCGGAGATCGAAGAGGTCTTCGGCGCGCTTTCCCTGCTGCTCAATGGTGGAGGCGTCGCGCAGGTGCAGAACATCACCCGCGAACTGAACGACGCGCTCGGCGGCAAGGAAAGCGCGGCCCGCAGCCTGCTGGCCAATCTGGACACCTTCGTGCGCGGGCTCGACGAGCACAAGTCGGAGATCACGCGCGCCATCGAGAGTGTCAACAAGCTCGCGGCGACGCTGAACGCGAACACCGAGGAGATCAAGACGACGCTGAACGGCCTCACGCCCGGGATCGAGGTGCTGAACCAGCAGCGCCAGGCGCTCGTCGGGATGCTGAAGTCGTTGGACGGGCTCACTTCGGTCGCGGTCGACACGGTGAACCGCAGCAAGGACGACCTCGTCGCCGATCTCAAAGCGCTCGAACCGTTGCTGCGCAGGCTGGCCGACTCCGGGGACAAACTGCCGAAGGCGATGGAGATGATCTTCACCTTCCCGTTCCCCGACGCCGCGCTCGAGGCCATCCGCGGTGACTACCTGAACACGTTCCTGACCTTCAAGAACAGTGGTGGCCGCTGATGCTGACCAAGTTCGTCCGTGTCCAGCTGGTGGCCTTCGTGGTCATCGCGGTCCTCGGCGTCGCGTATGTCGGCGCGACGTACGCGGGGCTGGACAAGCTGGTGCTCGACCGCGGCTACACCGTCAAAGTGCGGCTCGCCACCGGTGGCGGCATCTTCAGCAACGCCGAGGTCACCTATCGGGGCGTGCCGATCGGCCGGGTCGGAGAACTGCGGCTGGCCGCCTCAGGAATGGAGGTGGACCTCGAGATCGAGCCGGGCGTCCCGGAAGTGCCCGCGGACACGGAAGCCGTCGTCGCCAACCGGTCCGCCGTCGGCGAGCAGTACGTCGACCTGCGGCCGCGTCGCGGCGACGGTGCCGTGTTGCGGGACGGTTCGGTGATCAGCGAGGCGGACACGAAGATCCCGCTGCCGGTGGACGTCGTCCTGTCCAGTGTGGACTCTTTCGCCAACTCGGTGCCGAAACCCGCCCTGCGGACCGTGGTCGACGAGCTGTACAACGCGACGTCCGACGCCGGCCCGGCGCTGGACCAGCTCGTCGGGCGCGGGATCGAGTTCGTGAAGGAGGCGAGTGAGCACGTCGGCCCGCTGACCAGGTTCGTGACCGACGCGCAGACCGTGCTCGACACGCAGGTTTCGCAGGCGGACGCGATCCGGTCGTTCGGAGCCAACGCGAAGCTGCTCGCCGCGACGCTGAAGAGCTCCGACGGTGATCTGCGGCGGCTCATCCCGGCCGTTCCGGCGGCGGCGAACGAGATCAGCACGCTCCTACGGGAGACCGGCCCGAGCCTCGGCATCCTGCTGGCGAACCTGCTGACCACCGCGGACGTGCTGGAAACGCGGCAGGACGGCCTCGAACAATTGCTGGTCACCGCGCCGAAGGCGGTCGCCGCGGGCCACGCGATCATGGGGCCGGACGGCGCGCACGTCGGCCTGTCGCTGACGTTCTTCGATCCGCCGCCGTGTGTCACCGGCTACGGAACCGGCTACCGCGACGGTCTCGACACGTCGCCGCGACCGTTGAACACCGCGGCGCGCTGTGCGCTGCCGAAGGGCAACCCGACGAACGTGCGCGGCTCGCAGAACGTGCCGGGAAGGTGAAGACGATGACTCGACTCGCGGTTCTGCTCGCGGTGGTGGCCACCGCGTTCGCCGCCTGGTTCGGCTACTCCTGGTGGGACGCGAGCCGGGACGACGGCGTCGCGCGTGCCACCGTCCGCGAGGAGGCGTTGCGGGTGGGCAGACAGTCTGTCGCCGCACTGACCACTTTGGACTATCGCCAAGCCGGGCAGGGCTACCAGAACTGGCTGAACCTGTCCGGCGGCGCGCTGCACGACGAGCTCGCGCGAGACCGGGAAGGCGGGCTGGTCCGGATCGGCCAGGCGAAGACCGTCACCACCGGCCGGGTCGTCGACGCCGCGGTGACCGAAGTGGACAGTGGCGGCGGCACCGCCGAGGTGATCGCCTCGGTCGAACTCGAAGTCCGCCCCGACGGCGGGGAGGCCGTCACCAAACACAACCGGTTCCGCGCCGGCCTGAACCGGACACCGGACGGATGGCGCGTCACGTCGCTCGGCCAGGTGCCGGTGACCGACACCGGAAAGCCCTGACGGAGGACGGAATGACCACGAAACGAGCCGTCAAACCGATGCGGCGCACCGTGAAGGTCGCCGGGAAAAGGGGCGGGAGCACGCGGGTTCTCGAAGCTCCCGAAGTCCCCGACTCTGTGCTCCCCGAGGAGCCCCCGGTCGTCGTCGCTCCCGTACGGCGACGGGGTGTTTGGATGTTCGGCGCGGTCGCGCTGGTGATGGCGGGCCTCGCGGGGTGGTTCGCGATCGAAGCGCGGGACGCGACGGCGGTCCTGACGCACAACACCGCGCTGACCGACGTCGCCACGACCGCCGAGGTGAGCGACCAGGTCGGCAAGGCGCTCGGCACGGTGTTCTCCTACCGCTACGACGATCCCGCCAAGAGCGAAAAGGCCGCGAAAGAGGTCCTGACCGGGCCCGCGCTGGGGCAGTACGACCAGCTGTTCGCGCAGGTCCGTGGGCTGGCGACGGAGCAGAAACTCGTCGTGACCTCGACGCCGGTGGTCTCGGGCGTCAAGGTTCTCGACGGGGACCGGGCGTCGCTGCTGGTGTTCCTGGACCAGACCGGCGTGCGGGGAGATGGGCAGCGGAGCTCCGGTGCGGCCCAATTGAGCGTCACGGCTGAACGCTCCGACGGCCGCTGGCGAGTCACCGCCCTGGCCGCCGCCTAGCGCTTCCGCAAGTAGTCGACTACTTGCGCCACTCGCAGGACCCGCGTGAAGGCCCCCTTTCCTCGGCTCAGCCGAGGGAAGGGGGCCTTCACGGCATGTGAAGTGTCCTGAAGGCCACCTTTGAGACCTTCAGTGTCTCAAAGGGTCCCTTCAGGACATTCCAGCTCAGAGAAGTACATGAAGGCGCGAAAGTCGGGTTCCGTTACACGCCACCGTTGTGGCTGGTGGTGTAAGTGGACAAGGGCACGGTCCGTGAAGGCCTCCTTGAGGGACCCAGGGTCCCTCAAGGAGGCCTTCACGGAATGCGGTACCTAAGCGGCACACCCACACCGGCACGCTCGGGTGACTGCTTGGCCTCACGCAAGTAGTCGACTACTTGCGCGAACCACCGACACGCGCGTCGGCGCTAGCCTCAGGAGGGAGCGGCTCGCAGAGCCAGGATCATCTCGAACCGCCGCTCAGGATCCCGCAGCCCGTCCGAGAACAGCGCCTCCAGCTCCTGAGCGCGAGACCGCACAGTCTGCGGATGCACCGCGAGCCGTTCCGCCACCTCGCGGACGTTCCCGCAGGTCTCCAGCCAAGCCAGCAGTGTCCCGGCCAGCCGTAAATGCTGCTTCCCGGTCAACCCGGCCAGCGGACCGAGCCGTTCCCGGACCAGTTCGGCGGCCAGGAACGGTTCCTTGAGCAGCCACAGGCGCGAAAGGTGGTCGACACACCACGTCACGGGTTCGTCGGCGAGCGCGCCGGACTCGACGAGCCGCAGGGCCTCGCGTGCGGCCCGCAAGGAACGTGCCGCGAAGGCGGGCGGGACGGCGGGACCGATCGCGGCCCGGCACCCGGCCAGGTCTTCGGCGAAGCGTTCCCGTTCGTCCGGTTCCGGAGCGGGGAGCAACAGGCAGGGAGAAGGGCTCTCGAAGTCGGCAAGCCCGGTCGACGCGGCCACGGGGGCTTCGTCCGACGGCGGGTCGAGGGCGACGGCGACGAGCAGGTCCGGCAGCTGCCATCGGGCCAGGTCGGCGGCGTTTTTGACGACGTCGGGTGGAGACGGAGGCTCGGCGAGCAGGAGCTCCATCAGCCGGTGCCGCCGTCGCTCCAGTGCGCCCGCGGCCTTCTCGCGCGCCTCCGCGTGGCCCTCGACGGACAGCGCCGACAGCTCGTCGATGTAGGCGAAGATGGCTTCCGCGAGCAGGCACAGCGTCGCGGAAGGGACGCCGGCGCGACGGCCGGCCTCGGCCACCCGGCGCCAGGTCACCCTGGCCCCGACCCGGTACGCGGCCTGGAGGACGTCGACGTTGCGGCCCTGGTGGAACTCCTGGACGCCCAGGCTCAGGAACACGCTCCGCCGGTCTTCCGACGGGGCTTCCGGGTTCCCGATCCGCTCCACGAACTGCAGGAACGCCATCTGGACGCCGGTTTTGAGCGCCTTTCCGAACGCGCCGTCCAGTGGCCGCGCGTAGTCGGGGATGGTCCGCTGGATCTCGCGGACCACCTCCCCGGCCACGTCGGCCAGCACCGGCCGGAACACGGCCGACAGCTCTCTCGGCAGCAGCGCCCAGAGCTGCACGGGACGCCCGCTCGACCCATCGGGCCGAGCGGGCGTGAGGAGCGGGCCGTACGTCGCCTCGATCCCGCTGCGGGCATCCTGCGGTCGGGTCACCTCGTCACCTCGTTGTGAGTGGGAAACGCTGGTCAGTCCTCGGCGAGCAAAGCCTCCGCGCGCAGGGCGATCTCCATGTCGAGCCGGTCGTCGGCGTTGTTCAACCGGTCGCCGAAGAGATCGATGAGCTGGTGCATGCGGTATCGGACGGTCTGGGGATGGACCTTGAGTTTCTTCGCGATCTCCGGGGCGCTGCCCCGGGACTGCAGCCAGATCAGCAACGTCTCCCCGAGCCGCGCCCGCTGTTTGGGGGTGAGGTCGTTGAACGGGGCGAGGCTGCGTGTGCACAGCTCACGGACCAGGAACTCGTCGGCGAGCAGCCACAGGGTGGACAGGTGATCGCTGTACCGGGTGACCCGTTCGTCCGGCAGGACCCCGCGCTGGACCAGCCGCAGGGTGCGACGGGCCCACAGCAGGGAGCGCGGTGCTTCGGTGAGCCGCACGGCCGGACCGATCACCGCCCGCCAGCCGGGAAGCCGTTCGGCGAGGTCCTTCAGGTGCTTGTCGGGGTCGCCGGTGACCAGGCAGGGCTTGGGGCCCTCGAAGTCGACCAGGACGTCGGAGTCCAGGTCGGCGCTGTCGGGATCCAGCGGGCCGAGCCGTCGTTCCAGCGCGACGACCGTGACCTCGGCAGGCATCGCCCACTGGGCGTTGGCGGCGTGGGACGCGATCGACTGCGGTGAGGACGGCGGATCGGAGAGCATCAGTTCGAGCAGCCTGCGCCTGCGTCTCGCTCTGGTGCCCGCGGCCCGCTCCTGCGCGGCCGTGTAGCCCTCGATGGACAGCGCGGAAATCTCGTCCACATAGGCGAAGATCGCCTCGGCCGCGGTGCACAGGAGATCGGCGTCCGCTCCGATCGCCTGCCCGAATTCCGAGACGTGCCGCCAGGCGACGCGACCGCCGACGCGGTAGGCCGTCTGCAGGCAGTCGAGGCTGCGGCCCTCCTTGAACTCGACCTTTCCGAGGTTGCGGAACACCGCCGACCACTTGTCGAGTGACGTCGTCCCCTGTCCGATGGTATCGAGGCAGTGCAGGATCGCCTGCCGGATACCCTGCGTGATGATCTGTCCGAACGCGCCTTCCAGTGGCTGCGCGTACTCGGGGACGGCTCGTTGCACCTCCTGAAGGATGGCTCGCGCCAAGGGGTCGGCTCGCGGCCGGAACCGCTCGCCGAGATCCCTCGGCAGTGACGCCCACAGTCCATTCGCACCGGTGCTGCGCACAGGTCGGTTCTCCACTGGGGTTCTCGGTGCCGGCGTGAAGGCGCGCGGTCGCTGGACCGGACCCGGTGGCTGGCGGTGCGGGGTGGCGGGGTTACGCACGTCGGGGTCAGGCCGTGCGGACCGCAGATCGTGCCGCGAGAACCCGGTATCCAAGTCGGTCATGTTTTTTATCCTTGCTGGCAACAAAATCAGCCTCTTCAACGGTGAAGCCGATCCAGATTTTGTGGCTCACGCAACATAAAATCCGGCCGAGAGGACTGTCAACGGCTGGCGGGGCCTTGATCGGCCACCTGGATGGACTACACCCGAACGGGTGGTCCGATCCGGCGGCGGGTGACACTTAGGCGGGCCTCAGATGGGGTCCGGGTGACAACTTTTCCGGGGCCTTTTCGAGCGCCTCCGCCGCCTCGCTGGCGCGGAGGAGCACCTCGACGACCTCGTCCAGGCTCAACCGGGCGGGTGCGGTCTCGGCGAGGAAGCGTTCGATCTCGCCGCCGAACCGGGCCGGATCGGCCACATGTGGAAAGTGTTTCGCATTTTCGAACACCGTCAAGCGGCTATCCGGCAGCAGTTCGCTGGTCTTCCGGCCGTGGCCGACCGGGATGAGCGGATCGTGCGCGCCCCAGACGACCAGCGTCGGCACCTCCCGGGCGAGGTAGAGCTTGTCGACGGCGCTCGCGCGCTGGCCGCGGAGGTCGATCAGGCTGCGCGCGATGAACAGGAACGCCCGCCGCCTGCCCGGATCGGCCAGCGACGCGAGGTGGCGGGTCAGCTCCCTGGTCTCGGGGGAGAGCTTCCCGCCGAGCTTGCGGCAGGCGGCGGCGATCCCGCGGGCGATCGCGACGGTGACCGGGTTGACGGCGGCCGACAGCGTCGCCTTGGCCCCCGGCAGCGCCGTCGCGCGCAGGACCGGGGTGACCTGCGGGCCGAGCCCGGCGCTGCCCACGAGCACCAGCCGGGCGCACATCTCGGGGAACTGGTACGCGAACTGCATCGCGATCCCGCCGCCGAGGGAGTGCCCGGCGATGGTCGCGTGGCGGTTGCCGGTGAGCGCGAGGACGTCACGGACCACACTGGCCATCGCGCCGAGGCCGTAGTCGGCCCGTGGCGAGCCCGAATCGCCGTGTCCCGGAAGGTCGGGGACGAGAACGCGGCGGTCGAACCCGGTCCGCTCGAAGTGGTCGAGCAACGGCACCCAGGTCTCACCGCTGCCGGAGATCCCGTGCAGCAGCACGAGCGGCTCGCCCGCGAAGTCCTTTGTGGACGGCAGGTATTCCCGCAACCGGATTTCCTGGCCGTGCAGGGTCAGTGTGCGCGTTTGGAGGGCCATGTCCCGCCTTTCCGTTGTCAGGCGTCAAAATAACGGGTAGAACGGCTGGTGCGTCAGCGTGTCGCCGGACACGTCCGGTAATGACGACCCGGATGACAAGAATTCCGGGGCGCACCCCGAGCCGGATGCTAAAACCGTGACGGTGGGGCTGTTTCGCATCGACAATCTCCCGCCGTCCCGGTATTCAGGAAAGCGTCGGTAAACACCCGTCACCACGGGGAGAAAAAACGATGGCCTGCCGGGCGGACTTCCACATCGATCAGCCGAGGGCGAAGCGCGCCCGCCGGGGCCTGCGCTGGGTGCTCCCCACCGTGCGGCCGTCGGAACGGCGGGTCCGGCGCGTCAGCTCCCTGGTTCCCCTTCGTCGGGGCGGAGGGCCCGCATAAGTCGCTGCGCGCGCAGCGCGAGGTGCATGCCCAGCCGGTCGTCCGCGTCCTTGAGGCGGTCGCCGAACAGGTCTTCCAGCTGCCGAAGGCGGTTCCGCACGGTCTGCGGGTGCACTCCCAGCCGTTGCGCGATATCCGGTGCCCCACCGCGGGTTTCCAGCCATGCCAGCAGGGTTTCGCTGAGTCGCGCCTGTTGTTTCTCGCTCAGTGAGCTGAACGGGTCGAGGCTCTGCTTGGCGAGCTCGGCCCCGAGGAAGTCCTCGGCGAGCAGCCACAGCGTGGCGAGGTGATCCCGGCACCAGACGATCGGGCCGGGGGCGTCTTCGCTGGTCAGCAGTAGTGCGCGGCGAGCGGTGCGGAGGGCGGCGGGGGAGTCGGTGAGCGGTACGACCGGGGAGACCGCCGCGCGCCAGCCGTCCATCCCGTCCTTCAGCGGCGCGAGATCGGTGTCGGGATCCGCGGTGAGCAGGTACGGCTCGGTGCTGTCGAGGTCGTGCAGCACGGTGCCGTCCAGGAGATGGGCGGGAAAGGCGGGGGCACCCGGGGTGCGCTGGAGCGCGACCATGGCCGCGGTCTCCGGAACCCGCCATCCGGCGCCGTTGGCCAGGCTCGCGATGCTGCACGCGGACCCTTCCGGGGCCTGTGAGATCAGTTCGAGCAGGCGGCGGCGCCGGAGCGGGATCGCCCCCGCCGCCTTGGCTTCCGCTTCCTGGTAGCCCTCGATCGTCGTGGCGCACAGTTCGTCGACGTAGACGAAGACCGACTCCGCCGCGAGCGCGATGACGTCGGGGCCGACGCGGAGTCCGCGCACGATGGGCCGCATCGCCCGCCAGGCCGCCCGGGCGCCGACCGTCGCGCTGTCGTGCAACGGTTCCAGGCCGCGGCCCTCGGCGAACTCGGTCCGCCCGCGCAGGCGGTAGAACTCGATCCAGCGGTCGTGGGCGACGTCCGGATCGCCGATGCAGTCGACGTAGTGCTGCACCGCCCGCTCGCAGGAGACGACCAGGACCCGGCCGAAGACACCGCGCAACGGCAGCGAATACGCGCTGACCGACCGCTGCACCTGCTTGATCATGGCCGCCGCGGCGTGACCGACATACGGACGCAGTTCTTCGCCGAGCGAACGCGGCAACGTCGCCAGCATGCCGAAACTGCGGTACTCGACCACGAAGACCACCCTTTGATTTTCTTCGAACCGGGGACGGGAACATGAATCCCTTTGCACAACCGCGTCGGATCGACGGACCGGGTGCCGGGAGTGTTTCTACTGGATCGGCCGACTGCGTGTACCACGAATGTGACGTTGAATTGGCGACGGAAAGTCGCGGCGCGCCGCGTCGGTGACACGGATGGGCGTTTCGGTGTGGCGGCTTTTGACACGGATGTGGCGCCGGTTCTACGCTCCGTGCATTCGAGTGCGCCGGTGGCGCGCGGACGAAAGGGAATTGGTGCCCGTAATCGTCGGCCTACTTCACAGCTGGAGAACGCACACGTGAGCTGGCAGCCCGTTGGTTCGTTGTGGGCACGCCTGCCGAGGGAACTCGGTGACGCCGTCCGGCCGCGGATCCCGGCGATCGCCCGGTACTGCGTCGAAGGCGTGATGTCCGAAATCGCCGAATGCGCCGAAGTCTTCAGCGACAGCGACGCCCGTGCCGCGGCCGTCGAGCTGACCCGGCGCAGCATCGAACGCGCCATCGACCGGGTCGGCGTCCCCGAACTGCTGCAGAACGACCTGCTGGCGGACTTCCGTGCCCAGGGCAGGATCGCGTTCCATCAAGGACTCAGCCGCGAGGCCGCGCAGGCCGCGTTCAGGGTCTCGAGCCGGGTGCTGTGGCGTTCGATCGCCGCGGCGGGCCGTCAGCTCCAGCTTTCGGGTGACGTGCTCTACGGCGCGGCCGAATGCCTGTTCGGCGACGTCGTCGAGGTGACGATGGCGCTGACCGAGGGCTACAACGCCGCGCAGGCCGAGGCGACCGGGCCCGCGGAGCAGCGGGCCAGGTTGTTCCGGCTGCTGACCGGCGGCGCGGGATACACCCAGGCCGACGCCGGCGCGCTCGCCGTCGCGATCGGCTGGCGCATCCCGCAGCGGATCACCGCGGTCGTCTTCAGCGCGGCTCCCGGGGCGCCCGCGTTCCCTTCGGGACTGTTGCCCTCGGGGGTGCCCGCGGATCTCGTCTCCGACGCGCCCGGAGCGCTCGTGGCGTGTCCCGAAGCCGATCTCGGCGGCCTGCGGGAGCTGCCTTCCGGTTGGTCGGCGACGGTGGGCGTGTCCGTCCCGACGGCACAGGCCGCCGAGTCGTTCCGGATCGCGCGCCGCGCGTCCGAACTGGCCCAGCGGGGGATGATCACCACGGTCGGCCCGGTGCTGTGGTGCGAGGAGCACATCACCACGTTGCTGCTGCTCGCCGACGAGTTCCTGCTGGATCAGCTGGCTGTCGAGGCGCTGGAGCCGTTGTCGGGACTGGCGCCGCGGCAGCACGACGAGCTGGCGGCGACCCTGCTCACGCAGGTGCAGACGCGGGGGAGCGCGCCCGAGATCGCCCGGCAGCTCGCCGTGCACCCGCAGACGGTGCGGGCCCGCCTGCGGCGGCTCACGGAGTTGTTCGGCGAACGGCTGGACGATCCGGATCAGCGGCTGCGGATCGAACTCGCGCTGCGCGCGGAACGATTGAGGCCCGCCGACGTCTGAGTCCGTAGGCACTGACGGGCTCCCGCCACCGGGAACACCCAGCGGCGGTAGCCCCACCAGCGGAACGCCGAACCCGCAGCGGTGCCCAGCAGCATCCCGCTGACGAAGTCGGCGATCTCCTGCGCCAGGAAACCGACCTCGGGGACCTCGAAACGCAGGACGTAACGCGAGATCAGGGGCGGGCACAGGTTGATCGTCACGGCGATCGCGTTGACGGCGAAGAACAACGCCGCCTCGTGCAGCCTGCGCCTGCCGCCGCGGGTGTGGAACGCCCAGCGGCGGGAAAGAAGGTACGCGAAGGCCGTCGCCACGACGGTCGCGATGGCCAGCGCCGTGACCGGTTTGGCTTGCAGGACGGTGAGTTTCAGCCCGTAGTTGGTCCCGAGGGTGAGGCCGAACGCGGCGAGGCCGACGGTGGCGAACCGGAGCAGCTCACGCCGCTTGCCGGTCCGCGCACCGCCGTGCGCCGCGTCGTCCACAAAGGACGCTGGGGCGGTTCTGAGCACCGCGGGCTCAGCAGTTCGACGTCGCCGGGGTGCCCGCGACCCGGTCCTTGAGGAAGGCGAGCACGTCGGCGTTGCCGGTGTAGACCGCCGTGATGTGATCGGTCTCGAAGGTTTTCCAGGTCGTCTTGACCCCGGCGGCGCAGTAGGCCTTGTGCAGCGCGTCGGCCTGGGCGAACTGCACGAGCTGGTCCTGCGTCGCGTGGTAGAGGAATACCGGGACCTTGGGGGGTGTGCCGCCGAGCTTGTTCTCGTTGAGCCGCTTCACCCACTCCGGCCGGACGTAACCGGCGCTGGTCGTGTAGTCCGAGATCCGCTGGTTCGCGTAGGTGGTGAGCAGTTCGAACGTGCACGCGCTCTTCTGCATCTCCGCCAGTTTCACGCGGCCGTTGTCGCTGAGGAAGGAGTCCAGCTTCAACTCGGGGTACGCCTTGTCCAGGCCGAGGAGAGCGTAGGCGAAGACGCCGAAACCCTGCTTCCCGTCGAGTTGCAGCGTGACCTGGACGAGGTCGGCGGGCACACCGCCCGCCGCGACGCCGACGAGGTTCAGCTCCGGGGCGTACGAGGGCTGCAGTTCGCCCGCCCAGGCGGCCGCCCCGCCACCCTGCGAATACCCGCGGAAGAGCACCTTGGCGCCGGTGGACAGCTTGGCTTCCGGCAGTCGTTGCGCGGCGCGGACCGCGTCGATCACCGCAGGGCCTTCCGAACGCCCGACCACGTACGTCGTCTTCGGATCCTGGCGATAGCCCTCGTAATCGGTCAGCGCGACGGCGTATCCGGCGTCGAGCGCGTCGTCGAGCCCCGACTGCTCGTAGAACGCGCCGATGTCGACCATCTTCGACGGCGCGCAGTCGAACGCCGGACCCTGCGTACCGGCGGCGAACGAGACGATCGGCGCCTTCGCCGGGTCGGCGTTCTTCGGCACCAGCACCGTCCCGGTCACCGCGTCGGGCCGCCCGAGGGCGTCCGTCGACAGGTACATCACCTGCCACGCGTTGACGGAATCCTTACGCGGTCCGGCTTTCGAGACGCGTGAGCGGATGATGTCACCCGGTTTGCCCGCCGGGAGCGGGGACGGCGGGGTGTAGAACGAGTCGTCGGACGCCGTGGGGGCGGCGGAGTTCGCCGGGCTCCCGCTCAGCACGGTCAGCAGACCGGCGGACAGGACGATCGCCAGTACGGCGGCGAGTGTCCGGCGGGACGGGCGGGGGAACGAGATCGGCACGGCCGGGCCTCCAGAGTGCGGGACGGGTTCAGACGTTGCCGTAGACCTGGCGGCAGGTCGGGGATTCGGCGAAGGCGAGGTTCAGTTCCGGGTTGGCGCGCAGGTGCTTGATCGGGCCTTCCGGCTCGCTCAGCCCGCTCATCGTGGTGTCGGCTTCGGCGACCACCTTCTGCAGGCTCGCCTGGTCGGTGACCGTCGCGCCCTGCATCTTCGTGAGCGTGGCGGCCACCTTCGTCTTGGTCTCGCCGAGCGTGGTGGTGGCCTTGTCCACAGCGGACTGTCCATCCGGGACCGGCGGTACACCGGCGTTCCGGATCCCGCCAGCCATGTCGTCGAGGGCGGCGGAGAGCGAGTTCAGGAAGCCCACCATCGCGGACTTCGTCACCTGCGGATCGGCGGGGTCGAACGCGGGCGGCTGGGACAGCTTCGCCGAGCCCGTCGCGACTCCGGAGCACACCTTGTCCACCCAGGCGAGCGCGGCGGGGTCGGCGTGCCGCCCGGTGTCGGCGGGCTCGTCGGACCCGCAGGCGGTCAGCAGGACCGCCGCGGCGGTCGCTGAGACGGTGGCGAACGCGATTCGCGCTGCCGTGCGGCGCATTCTTTTCATGGTTTCCCCGTCGAATTCGGCGAAAAAGGGCCGGCCGTGGCACGAGGAGCGGGAATCCGCGGTGGTCGGCGGTGACCGGCTTGTTGAACCGCGAGGTTACTCACGAAGGATTACGTCAGGCAAGCGAGGCGGAGCCGGGAAAAGGTGATTGGCATGCGCGAGATAGTTTCGCGCCGCGTGCTTGTCACCCGCGTCAGCGGTTTCGAATCCCGTCTCAAGTGGCTCTGTACTGGGGAAACCCATGTGTCGCTACTAGGAACCGGGTGGGTGCACCGTGCCAGCGTGACAATTTACCGGCGACGCGTCAACTTTTCCGGAGAAGCCCTTGATAGCGGTGCGGGGGCGTCGTTAGTTTACTGTTCGGTTGCGATCCGTCAGACATCGTCGCTACCCGGAGAATTCTCTCGGGCCGATATTTCAGTGCTCTGGGGAATTGTACGCCGTTTCGTATCATCGTTGATACCACGGAAGGACGATCGTGAGTCACCGTAGAGGAACAAAGAAGGCGGTCGCCGCCGCCGCTGCCGGTGCCGTGGGGCTTGCCACCGCGGTACTCGTGGTCGGGGCACAGTCCAGTGTCGCCGATCCCATTTCGCTGCCTCTCAACTACCACTGCAACCTGCCGCTCGTGGGGTCGCAGTCGTTGAAGGTGGTGATCAACACCGATCTTCCGCTGTCGGTCAAGACCGGTCAGCCGACCGGCACGTTCGACATCAAGGCCGTCTCCACGATCAACGCGGACACGGTCAGCGGGCTCAACCTGATCGGTGCGACCACGCTGGACGGCCAGGCCATCGCGGCGGCGAACGTCGCGGCGCCCGGGCTCAACCTGCCGGTCAAGGTGCCCAACGACATCGCCAAGCAGAACATCCCCACCTCGGGCGAAATGACGATCAACGCGGCGGGCAAGACCCCCTCGCTGACCTTCAACCAGCCCGGCGAGGCGAAGATCACCGTGGGTGACCTGCAACTGAAGGTCACCCCGCGCAAGGCCGACGGTTCGGTCACCGGCATCACGCCGGACGGCACGATCGACGCGCCGTGCACGCAGGATCCGGGCCAGAACAACACCCTGGCGACGATCAAGATCGGTGACGGTGGTGGCACCACCACGCCCACCACCCCCACGACGCCGACCACACCCACGACCCCCACGACGCCGACCACGCCCACTACGACCACCACCCCCGGTGGCGGCGGGATCAAGTACGCGTTCGGCATCAAGGGTCAGACCGCGCTGAAGTCGCTCGGCAGCACCGCGCCGATCAACGGCGGCTTCGACGCGGACGTCGACCTGGCTTCGAAGACCTTCACCGGCGATCTGAAGCTCGACCCGTCGTCCACCCAGTTCAAGCTGTTCGGGTTCGTCGACGGTCGTTCGGACATCAAGGTCGAGCAGGTAGGCAAGCAGACCGGTGAGCTCATCGGCACCGGGTTCAAGGCGAACATCAAGTTCAACGTGTTCCTGCCGAGCGTGCAGGTCTTCGGGATTCCCATCAGCAGTGACCCGAAGTGCGGCACGGTCAGCCCGTCCACCAGCGTGATGACCACCGGTCCGGACTTCGACCTGCTCAAGGGCGGGAAGCTGTCGGGTACCTACTCGCTGTCGGCGCTGCAGAACTGCGGTCAGTTGAACGACTTCATCAGTGCGTTCGCCAAGAGCGACGGCAACACGCTCGATCTGAACCTCACCAAGAAGTAGCCAGGCAAGCCGGTCCCCGTCGCGATCCGCGGCGGGGACCGGTGCCGTCCCAGGCCGTCCAGGAAGGCGACCATGCCCCTTCGCATCAATGTCCGGATGCTGCTCGCGGCGGGCCTCATCGTCCTGCTCACCGCCGGCTGCCTGCTCTTCGTCGCCGTCCGCAGCGCGGCGGCCGGCACCCCCGTGGACAAGAAACTGTCGTTCACCTGCCCGTTCCCGCTGATCGGGCTGCAGAAGCTCGACGTGAACATCAAGGCCGACTTCGAGGTCCCGACCGCTCCCGGCGGCACGCTCAGCACCTCAGGGCTGACGATCACCGTGAACGTGCCGGACAAGGCGACGCGCGGGCTCAACCTCGTCGGCGCCGCCACCATCGAAGGCACCGCGGCGGCGGGCGTCACGCTGGTCAACGGCGACGCGAACCCCTTCCCGGTGCGCATCCCGCTGAACGTCGCCAAGACCGACCTGCCGCCGTCCGGCACCTTCAGCACGGTGGCGACGGGCTCCGTGCCGACGGTGACGCTCGCGAAGCCGGGTAAGACGACTCTGACGGTCGGCGACTTCACCACCCGCCTGACCCCGAAGAAGGCCGACGGCTCGTTCACCGGCATCGGTTCGTTCACCTCGGACTGCACGCTCGACCCCGGCCAGGACCCGGTCCTGCTCTCCTTCGACCTCGGCTCGACCCCGACCGGGCGCCAGTACACGGTCGCCGGGAAGACCGGCGTCAAGGCACTGGGCGCCACCGCGCCGCTGACCGGTGGATTCGACCTCAGCGCCACGTCGGCGACGGTCTTCACCGGCGGCCCGGCGTTCGAAAAGGCACACGCAGACTTCCGGCTGTTCGGCTTTCTGCCGGGCACGGCCGATCTGGAGTTCGTCGCGGACGGACCGCAGGGCGGCGACTTCGCCGGGACCGGCTTCGTCGCGCGGCCCCGGTTCACCACCGTCCTCCCGCTCGTCACGCTCATCGGCATGCCGGTCAGCAGCGGGCCGGGGTGCCGGACGTCGGCTCCGTCGACCGCGGAACTGCGCACCGGTGACGGTTTCACCATGGCGGCCGGCGGCGCCCTCGCCGGCACCTACTCGCTGGCGCCGCTCACCGGCTGCGGCGCGTTCACCCAGTACTTGAGCTCGTTCGTCCAGGGCGACGGCAACACGTTCGATCTCGTGCTCACGCCGCGCAAGTCCTGACTTCCTGCCTCGTGCGCCCACCCCAGCTGGTGGTGTTTCCAATGTCGCATCTGAGACGCTCAGCGACTCGAATGCGACATTGGGAACACCGACCGTCCTTACCACTCACGAGACCAGGGACCTCTGTTCTCACCACCATCGCACTAGTCGGGCCGGACGCGGGTCCGGTTCCCGGCGGCGGTAATCTGCCTCGCGACACCTCACGGGACACCTGTTCCACCACCAAGGAACCACTGGTGAATCCCTGGGAGTGCCACGAATGACGATTTCCGCGCCGGAGGCCACCGTCCGCACGGTGGAGCTGACCGTGTCGGGGATGACCTGCGCCGCCTGTTCGGCACGGGTCGAACGCACCCTGAACAAACTGGACGGTGTCCGCGCGTCGGTGAACTACGCGACCGAGCGCGCCACCGTCCAGGTGCCCGAAACGCTGGCCGACGAAGTGCTCATCGAGCGGGTCCGCAAATCCGGTTACACGGCCGAGATCCGCGGGGAAGAGGATCCGGACACCGGTTTCGCGCGGGTTCGCGATCTCCGCCGTCGGCTGGTCGTCGCCGCTCTGCTGGCGATCCCGCTGGGGAACCTCTCGATCACCCTCGCCCTGGTGCCGCGACTGCGGTTCCCCGGCTGGGAGCTGCTGTGCCTCGTCCTGGCCGTTCCGGTGGTGTTCTGGTCCGCGCTGCCGTTCCATCGCGCCACGCTGAGGAATCTCCGGCATCGTTCGTCCAGTATGGACACTCTCGTGTCGCTGGGAGTGCTCTCGTCGTTCGCGTGGTCGGCTTGGTCCGCCTTCGCGGGCGGCGCCGAACCCGGGTACTGGATCGGCTTCGGCTCGACCGCGGCCGGAGCGGACGCGATCTACCTCGACGTCGCCGCCGGGGTGACCACCTTCCTGCTGGCGGGCCGGTACTTCGAAAGCCGGTCCCGGCGCGGCGCCGCCGGGCTCCTGGCGGCGCTGGACGCCTTGGCCGCCAAGGACGTCCGGGTGCTGCGGGACGGAACCGAGCGGATGGTCCCGATCGGGGAACTCGCCGCCGGGGACCTGTTCGTGGTGAAGCCGGGGGAGTCGATCGCCGCCGACGGCGTCGTCGACAGTGGACTGTCCACTGTGGATGTCAGCGCGGTGACCGGCGAGCCGGTGCCCGCGGAGGTCGGCGCGGGGGACCGGGTCATCGGCGCTTCGGTGAACCGGGACGGCAGGCTGGTCGTCCGCGCGACCGCGGTCGGCGCGCACACGCAGCTTGCCCAGATGACGGCGCTGGCGGAGCGCGCGCAGGCCCGCAAGGCCGCCGTGCAACGCCTGGTCGACCGGATCTGCTCGGTGTTCGTCCCCGCCGTGCTCGGCGTGGCCGTGCTGACGCTCGCGGTGTGGCTGTTCAGTGGCGCGCCCGCTCGCGACGGTTTCGCGGCGGCCGTCGCCGTCCTCATCATCGCTTGCCCGTGCGCGCTCGGGCTGGCCACGCCGACCGCGCTCATGGCGGGGGTCGGCAGGGGCGCCCAGCTGGGCATTCTCATCAAGGGGCCCGACGCACTCGAGGCGAGCCGCACGGTCGACACCGTGGTGCTGGACAAGACCGGCACGGTGACCACCGGGAAGATGACGGTGACCGGATGCCGCCCCGCCTATGGTTTCGTCGCCGCGGAGGTCCTGCGGTTCGCCGGGGCCGTCGAGGCCGGCTCCGAACACGCGATCGCGGCCGCCGTCGTGACCGCGGCCAGGGCCGAACTGCCGGAACTGCCCGAGGTCGAGGGCTTCGCCGCGCTGCCGGGACTCGGCGCGCGCGGCGTGGTCGACGGCCACGAGGTCCTCGTCGGCAACCTCCGGCTGCTGACCGGTCGGCAGGTCGCCGTCCCGGCCGACGTCGTCGACGCGTTGACGGAGGCCGAGCACGAAGGCGCGACGGTGATCCTGGCCGCGGTCGACGGCCGGGTCGCCGGGCATCTGGTGATCCGGGACGTCGTGAAGCCGTCGGCGAGGGCCGCGGTCGACGCCCTGCACGCGCTCGGCCTGCGGACCGTGCTGCTGACCGGCGACAACGAAGCCGCCGCCCGCGTGGTCGCGGACGAGGTCGGCATCTCCGACGTGCGGGCCGGTGTCTTGCCCGCCGAGAAGGCCGAGGTCATCGACGAACTGCGGGCCGGGGGAGCGCGGGTCGCGATGGTCGGCGACGGGATCAACGACGGCCCGGCGCTGGCCACCGCGGATCTCGGCATGGCGATGGCGCGGGGCAGTGACATCGCGATCCGGTCGGCCGACGTCGTGCTGGTCCGCGAAGACCTGCGCGTGGTCCCCGACGCCATCCGGCTCGCCGACCGGACCCTGCGCATCATCCGGGGGAACCTGGCCTGGGCGTTCGGCTACAACGTCGCCGCCATCCCGCTGGCCGCGCTGGGACTGCTGAACCCGCTGATCGCCGGGGCGGCGATGTCGCTGTCGTCCGTGCTGGTCGTCTCCAACAGCCTTCGTCTCAAGGACTTCGGCCGGGCGGACCGACGGGCTGCGTGACACTTCCGGGTGGTTTTGTACCATCGCCCCTGACAAGGGGGCCTTCGTGAAGCCGTTGAACACCGGCGAACCCACCGGCGTGGGGCGCTACCGGGTGTTCGCCGCGCTCGGAGAAGGCGGGATGGGCCGGGTGCTGCTCGGGATCTCCTCCGACGGACGCCTGGTCGCGATCAAGCAGGTCCACCCCGGCTTCGCGCACGACCCCGGCTTCCGCGAGCGGTTCCGCCGCGAGGTCGCGACGTCGCGGCTGGTGTCCGGCGCCTACACCGCCCCGGTGATGGACGCCGATCCGCACGCGCCGACACCGTGGCTGGCCTCGGTTTTCGTGCCGGGACCGGCACTGTCCGAAGCGGTCGCCGCCGGCGGCCCGCTGCCGCCGATGGCGGTCCGGCATCTCGCCGCGGGACTCGCGCTGGCGCTCGGCGACATCCACCGCGCGGGGCTGATCCACCGCGACCTGAAACCGAGCAACGTCATCCTCGCCGGAGACGGCCCCCGGGTGATCGACTTCGGGATCGCCCGTGCCGTCGAGGGCGACTCGGAGCTCACGCACACCGGCGCGGTGATCGGCTCGCCCGGATTCATGTCGCCGGAGCAGGCCGAGGGCAAGCCGCTGACCCCGGCGAGCGACATGTTCTCGTTGGGCGCGCTCCTCGTGATGGCCGCGACCGGGACGAATCCCTTCACCGGGACGTCCACTCCGCACACCCTCTACAACGTCGTGCACGTCCAGCCCGACCTGCGGCATCTGGCTCCGGAGCTCCGTCAGATCGTCGAGCCGTGTCTGGCGAAGAACCCGGCGGACCGGCCGCCCCCGGCGTGGGTGCTGGAACGGCTGGGGCCGATCCCGCCGATGACCAGCCCGTGGCCGCCGGTGGTCTCACACCTCATCGAGACCCAGCAAGCCGAGGTCCGGCGGCTGCTGAACCCGCCTCCGCCGAAGCGATCCCGCCGCGGCCTGATCGCGGGACTCGCCGCGGCCGCCGTCGTACTGCTGGCCGGTGGCGTCATCACGGCGGTCTCGCTGTCGAAGGACGACCCGCCCCCGGCCGCCGCCGCGCCGAGTTCGCCGCAGGTGCCGGACGAACCGGTCGCCACCCCGGTCAACCAGGATCCGCTCGGACCGGACAACCTGCGGCGGGTTGACCTGTGCAAGGTCCTCAAAGGGCGCGACGTACCAGGGTTCGGCAAGCTGAGCGTGGAGATCGATCTCCAATTCGACTCGTGCACGTACACCTCGCCCGCGGGGAAGTGGCTGGAGCTGGAGGTCGGCGGCGACCTGATCGAAGGCGAAGCGGGTGGCGAGCTCGAGGGACTTCCGTTGCGGATCAAGGGCTCCGGTGACGCGTGCGCGGTCGCGGTCCCGGTCGCCGGGCTGCCGAACACCAAGCTGAGCGCCGACGTGAACTCGATGTCCACAAAGGACGAGGCATGCTCGGTGGTGAAGGCGGCCCTCACCGACGCGGTCAAACGGATCCGGGCCGGTGGCCAAGATCGCGAGCTTCCGGCGGGCACCCTCGCGCCGCTGGACCCGTGCGCGCTGGTCGGCGCCGCGACCACGGACCGGCTGATCGGCCCGGTCGTCGAAACGATCCGTGAGCACCTGCACCAATGCCGGTACGACGCGGCGGGCAGCGTCCGGCTGAGTCTCGTGCGGGCGTACCCGCCGTCCCAGACGAAGGACTCGTACTACACGGGTTCCACCACCCTGGATCTCGCCGGTACCACGGTGTACCTGGCGAAGAAGGACGACGGCGTCGCCCGTTCCTCCTGTTCGCTGACCTGGCAGCATCGGTCCGTCAGCGAGCGCGACGGGGAGAACGTCGAGCTGACCGTCGGCACCAGCGGAACGAAGATGACCGCCGACGAGGCCTGCGAGAAGGCGAAGGGCTTCGCCGGTGCGCTGCTGCAGAAACTTCCGAAACCCTAGGGTTGATCAGTGAAACCGTTGAACCCCGGCGAACCCCGGCAGGTCGGCCCGTACCGGATCATCGCCGAAATCGGTGAAGGCGGCATGGGCCGGGTCGTGCTCGGCCTGGCCCCGGACGGCAGGCTCGTCGCGGTCAAACAGCTGCACGCCCAGTTCGCGCACGATCCCCGCTTCCGTGAACGGTTCCGGCGCGAGGTCGCCACCTCGAGGCTGGTGTCCGGCGCGTACACCGCCGCGGTCATGGACGCCGACGCGGAGGCGGAAACGCCCTGGCTCGCCTCGGTCTTCGTCACCGGACCGTCCTTGAAGGAGGCGGTGGACGCCGCCGGACCGCTGCCCGCCGCGTCGGTACGCCTGCTGGCGTCCGGGCTCGCCGCCGCGCTGACCGAAATCCACCGTGCCGGGCTGATCCACCGGGACCTCAAGCCCAGCAACGTCATCCTGACGAGCGACGGGCCCAGGGTGATCGACTTCGGCATCGCGCGGGTGGCGGAGGAGGCACAGGAGCTCACCGGAACCGGCGCGATCATCGGGTCGCCCGCGTTCATGTCGCCGGAACAGGCGGGCAGCGGGCAGGTCACCGGGGCGAGTGACGTGTTCTCCCTCGGCGCGATCCTGGTCATGGCGGCGACCGGCCGCGGCCCCTTCACCGGGCCGACCGCACCGCAAACGCTGTATAACGTCGTGCACGCCGCCGCGGACCTCACCGACGTCCCGGACGAGATCCGGCGGCTCGCCGAACCGTGCCTGGCCAAGGATCCGGCGCGCCGCCCCACCCCGGAACAGATCCTGGACCACCTCGGACCCGTGCCGCCCGGCGTGGCTCCCTGGCCGCCCGCCGTGCATGCCCGAATCCAGCAGCAGGACGCCGAAGTGCGCTCGGTGCTGGCCCTGCCGCTGCCGATCTGGCGGCCGCCGCCGAAGAAGATGGCGCCGCGGACGAAGAAGCTCCTGTTCGGCGCGCTCGCCGCGGTCGTCCTGCTCGTGGTCTCCGGGATCGTCACGCTCGGCCTCTCCGTCGCCGAGTACGCGAAGCCCGAGGCGCCGGGCACGGCGTCGCTGGCGGTGAGCGAGGCGCTCAGCCCGGAACGCCTGCGCCTGGTGGATCCGTGCAAGGTGCTCGCGGGCCGGTTCGTACAGGAGTTCGGGACCCTGAAGCCGGAAACGGGTCCGATCTACCCGGCGCGCTGCAAGTACAGCGGTCTCCGCGACGCGTCTTTCGAGATCCGGATCGGCGACGGCGTGAGCAACGTCGAGCGGACGGACCGGACCGCCGAAGGGCTTCCGTTGCTGCGCAGCACGATCAGCGGCGGATGCGACTCGATCGTCCAGCTTCCGGCGGACCGGCGGCTCGGCGTCGTCGTCTCGCATCCGGGCAAGGACGGCGACCCTTGCAAGGCGGCCGACGACATGCTGACCGCCGCCCTCGCCCGGTTGCGCACGCACGAGGTCGATCACGCCGGCGATCCGGCGAGCCTGCTCCCGCTCGACCCGTGCGCGGTCGCGGATCCGGCCGTGCTCACAAAGAACGTGCCCAACACGCAGCCCGTCCCGCGGACGTTGCGGATCTGCGAGTGGCAAGGCGGCGGGGACATGCTGACCGTCGAGTTGCAGCGGGGTGCGTACGCGCCCGAGGGTTCGCCGGTCGACCTCGGCACCGGCGTCATTGGCGACATCCGGGAGTTCGGCGGCTCGAACTGCGTCGTGACCTGGCAGCACCGTCCGCTGCCGGACCGCGAGGCCGAGCACGTCGCCGTCCGCCTGCTCGCCCGGGAGGGGAGCGGGAGCCCGTGCGACCGGACGAAGGAGATCGCCGCCTCGGTCGCTTCGCGGCTGCCGAAACCCTGAGCTGCCTGCGTTTTGATCGAGAGGGGAACCCCTTTGCGGGCCCAGAAACGGGTCCGCTAAGCTAGCTCCCGTACGAACAACTGCACACGCGCGTTTAGCTCAGCGGGAGAGCGCTTCCCTGACACGGAAGAGGTCACTGGTTCAATCCCAGTATCGCGCACCAGGTTCGCTTCCCCGGCGAACCGGAGTTCGTACCACGGGCGATTAGCTCAGGGGGAGAGCGCTTCGTTCACACCGAAGAGGTCACTGGTTCGATCCCAGTATCGCCCACCGCAGTGAAGGCCCCATCCGAGTGAGGGTGGGGTCTTTTCGCGTCTCGTGAGGGCTGCGCTATCCGTTCTGGGTGTCGCGAAAGCCACTTTCGGGACATCAGACGTCGCGAAAGTGGCTTTCGCGACACCGCCCACCGCATCCAGGATCCAGTAGGTACCTCTAAGACACCCTGGCTCTAACCGTCTTTGCCACTCGAGAGACGCGCGCGACTCCTGAGGTTTATTGCGGCCTGGCACGAAAGTGGCTTTCGCAACGTTGCCAGCGGGGCTGCAAGCTCCGAGACCGATCCGTTCTAACCGCCCTTACCACTCACGAGGCCCGCCAAGACGAACAGTCCACAAGCGACTCCCGCCGACACCTGAAGCCCAGCGGTACAAGCCACCCGCGAGGCTTCGAGCAGTTCGCCGACCAACGGCGACGGAAGTGCCGAGACCGCGGCCTCGGCCTGAGCGGGTCCCGAAAGCGCGAGCTGCCGCGCCGGTTCGGGCACCCCGGCCGGAACCGCCAGGTGGGCCGCGTACACCGCCGCCGCGAGGGAGCCGAACAACGTGGTCCCGAAACCCGCGCCCAGCTCGTAGCCTGTCTTCTCCACCGCCGCGGCGCCGCCTGCCTGGTCCGCGGAGGTCGCCGAAAGCAGGGTGTCGGTGCTCGACGTGAGCGCGAACGCCATCCCCAGCCCCATTCCCGTCAGGCCGGCGCCGAGTAGCACCGGCGACGTCAGCGCGGCCGATCCCGCCACCGGGACCAGTAACGACACCGCGGTGACGGCGAACCCGGCCGTGCGGACGCGAGCGTTGCCGAAGCGGCCCAGCAGCGAGGGGGCCACCACGCTGCCGACGGCGGATGCGCCCAGCACCAGGAGCAGCCGGGTCGCCGCCGCCGTCGGGGAGAGGCCGAGCACCACCTGCAGGTATTGGGCGAACAGCAGCCCGAGCCCGACCAGCGTGCTCATCACCAGCAGGACCCCGCCCACCGCGGCGCGTACACCCGGCAGGGTGAACAGGGCGAGGTCCAGCAGCGGCGGATCGGTCCGGCGCTGACGGCGCAGGAACAGTCCGATGAGGACACAACCCGCGACGCCCGAGGCGACGGCCGTCGTCCAGGAGCCCGGATGCCCGACGGCGAAAGCGATCCCGAGGACACCGCCCGCCGCGAGGGCGGCGCTGGTCGCGTCCCACGGCCGCCGCCCCGGCGGATTCCGGGGGAGCCACCGCAGGGCAAGCACCACCGCCGCCAGGATCACCGGCGGATTCAGCAGGAACGTGGCACGCCAGCCCCACGTCTCGACGAGCACCCCGCCGAGGATCGGCCCGAACACCGAGCCGGTACCGGCGATCCCGCTGCACACCGCGATCGCGGTGCGGCGATGTCGTTGCTCCGGGAAGAGCTCCCGGAGCAACGACATCGTCACCGGCATGATCATCGCGCCGCCGCAGCCGAGGAGGGCGCGAAAAGCCAACAGCGCCGGGACGTTCGGCGCGAATGCGCACCCGAGCGACGCGATCCCGAACACGACGTACCCGGTGACCAGCACCCGCCGCCGCCCGTACCGGTCGCCGAGGGTGCCGAACGGCAGCAGCAGCGGCGCGGCGGTCAGGGGGTAGATCGCCACGATCCACACCTGCGCCGCCGCGCCCGGCCGCAGCTGCCGGACGAGGTCGGGCAACGCGACGTGCAGCACGGTCGCGTCGACCGCGACGAGGAAGAGCCCGGCGCCGAGCACCGCCAGCAGCGGCCAGGCGCGGTCGACCGCTCGCCCGGCCCGGGCCGTGGTCACAGGAGTCCCGCCAGATGCCTCGCCACGACATCGACGTGAGGCGAGTCGACCACCGACAGGTGATGCGCCTCGACCGGCACGATCTCCAGTTCGGGGCACAGCTCCGCCCAGCCGGCCGCGAGGTCCGTGCGGGAATACCTCGGTTCCATCGCCAGCCCGGCCGCGTACTGCTCGACGGCCCGGTAGAGCACGACCCGTCCGTCGTAGCGGCGGGGTGTGCCGCGTTCGGCCGCCAGCGTGTCCAAAAAGGACTGACGCTGGTGCCGGAGTACGCCGGGGCTGAGCAAACCGGCTTCGGCGACCCGCCGCATGGTCAGCTCGATCTGTTCCTCTTCGGGCAACGGCGCCAGTTCCTCGTGCCCGAGCCGGACTTCGCGGCCGTAAGTCCCCTCGACATAGCCGGTGAACCGCAGGAATCGCCGGGCGGACGACGCCTGCGGGTCGAGGTCCGGTTCCGGGAGCGGAAGCATGGTGTCGATCAGCGCGACGAACTCGACCTCCTCGCCCTCCTCGGCGAGCCGTGCGGCGACGCCGTAGGCCAGCGCCCCGCCGAAGGACCAGCCCGCCAGGCGGTACGGCCGGTCGCGACGTTGTGCACGCACCAGCGGCAGCAGGTGTTCGACGCGTTCCTCGATGCTGACACCGGGAACGCGTTCGAAGCCGACGCACGGCACCGCGGTGGGCAGCCTGTCCAGCAGCGGCCGGTACACGGTGCACGTGCTGCCGCCCGGGTGGAACAGCAGCAGCGGCGCGACGCCGGTGTCACCGGGAGCGAGGACGTGCACCGGTCCTTTCTCCTCCCTCGTGTCGAGGACGGCGCGGGCGACGTCCGCGATGGCCGCGAGGGAGTCGTGCCGCAGGAGTTCGGCGGCGTCGACGGGGGTCGCCAGTTCGGTACTGAGCCCCTCGGCGAGCAGTTCGGCCAGCCGATCGGGCGTGCCGGTCTCGGTCAGCCGGACGTGCGTGCCGCCCGGGTCGGCCCCGGCGTGCTCCTGCCAGAGACGCAGGACGAGGCGGTCCGCCGCGTCCCAAGCCCGCCCTCGGGCCGGAAGCGGCTCTTCGTCATCGCGCGGCGCGAGATCGCGGCTGAGATCGGCGAGAGTGGCACCCCGGAGCACGCTGACCGCGTCGGGTTCGGTGCCGAACTCCCGGCGGACGGCCTCCCGGATCCGGTTCGCCATCAGGGAATCCAGTCCGAGTTCCACCAGCGGGACGTCGGCGTCGATGCGCTCGGGCCGCAGGCCCATGACCGCGGCGACGATCTCGGTCAGCCGATCACCACCTCCGCCGCGCGCGGGCTCGGGTTCGGTCACCCGTGCGGCGAACGACGGCGTCTCCCCGTCGGTGGTGTACCAGTGCCGTTCGTGCCGCCACGGCATCGGCGGGACGTCGACCAGGCGGGCACCGTCGTCCGGGTCGGCGGGGGTGATCCGGGTACCCGCGCAGTAGAGCTCGGCCGCGGCGGCGCCCAGCGCGCGGACCTCGTCCTGGCCCCGCCGCAGAGTCCCGGTGACGACGGCGTCGTGGATCCCCTCGGCTTCGAGTGTCCGCGCCACCGAACCCCGCAGGATCGGATGGGGTGACACCTCGACGAACACGCGGTGCCCGTCCGCGGCGGCGGCCGCGACGGCCTGCCGGAACCGCACCGGACGGCGCAGGTGCGTGGCCCAGTACCCGGCGTCGAAGTCCGGCAGATCCCGCGGATCGGCCAGAACCGTGTCGTACCAAGGGACCGTCGGGCGACGGCCGCCCAGTTCGACGAGCGCCTCGCGGAGCGCGGGCAGGACGGGGTCGACCCGGGCGGAGTGCCCGGCGACCTCGACCGGCAGCCGTCGCGCTGTCAGCCCGGCGGCCTCGAGCTCGGCGACGAGCAGGTCGAGGACGGTCGCGTCCCCGGCCACGGTCAGCTGGCCCGGCGCGGATTCGACGGCGAGTTCGATGTCCGGGTACAGCTCCAGTTCCTCCGGCGCCAGTTCGACCGCCGCCATCGCGCCGCCAGGGCCGATGGTGCCCAGGAGCCGGGCACGGGTCGCGACCAGGTGGACGGCCTCGTCAGGGGTGAGCACACCGCTCACCACGGCGGCGGCCGCGGAGCCCAGCGAGTGCCCGATCACGGCCGAAGGCCGGACCCCGAGCGCCTCCCACTGGGCGGCCAGCGCGATCTGGACCCCGAAGATGGCCGTCTGGGTTCCGGGGAGGGACAAGGGACTTTCGGCGGTGAGCAAGGCGCGCAGCGATCGGCCGGTGTGCTCGGTGAACAGGTCGTGGAGCTTGTCGACCTGTGCGGCGAAGGCGGGCTCGGCGGCTAGGAGCCCGCGGCCCATCCCCGGCCATTGGGAGCCGTGACCGGAGAACACGAACACCGGCCCGTCGGTGGTCCGGGTGCTGCCCGCTACCGCGCCCGCGGGCAGCGGATCGGCACCGGTGCCGACGGCGCGCAGCAGAACCGTGAGCTCGGCGGTGTCCCCGGCGACGACGGCGGCACGGTGCGGTCCGCCGTTGTCACGCCGGAACAGCGTGTGGGTGACGTCGGCGAGGGAAGGCGACGGCGTGGCCGAGGACTCCAGCCAGTTCGCCAGCTGCGTCGCGCGTTCGGTGAGGCGGTCGCGGGTGCGGGCGGAGAGCAGCCCGAGCCGGACGTCCGCCCGTTCCGGTGCCGGCTCCAGCGCGGCGGCCTGTTCGAGGACGACGTGCGCGTTGGTCCCACCGAACCCGAACGCGGACACCCCCGCCGTGGCGCGGCCGGAACGGCGTGGCCACGGCGTCGGTTCGGTCACCACCTTCAAGCGCAGGTCGTCGAACGGGATGTGCGGGTTGGGTGCGGCGAAGTGCAGCTGAGGCGGCAGTTCGTCGTGGGTCATCGCGAGGACGACCTTGATCAGCCCGGCGATCCCCGCGGCCGCCTCCGCGTGCGCGATGTTCGTCTTCACCGAGCCGATCAGCAGGGGGGCTTCGGCGGGCCGGTCCTTGCCGAGAACGGCGCCGAGCGAACGGGCCTCGATCGGGTCACCGAGCAAGGTGCCGGTGCCGTGCGCCTCGACGTAGTCCACAGTGGACGGATCGAGCCGGGCGCCGTGGTACGCCGTGCGCAGCATGTCCTGCTGGGCGATCGGGTTCGGCGCCGCCAGTCCTTGCGACCGGCCGTCGGAGTTGACCGCGGTGGAGCGGATCACCGCCAGCACCCGGTCGCCGTCGTACTCGGCGTCCGCCAGCCGTTTGAGCACGACGACGCCGCAGCCTTCGGCGCGCGCGATGCCGTCGGCGTCCGCGGCGAACGTCTTGCAGCGGCCGTCGTCCGCGAGGAGACCGGCCGCGGCGAACGCGGCCGTCGGCCCCGGCAGGAGCATGAGGTTCACCCCGCCCGCCAAGGCGAGATCCGCCTCGCCGTCGCGCAGCGCTCGCACCGCGTGGTGCACCGCGACCAGCGAAGACGAGCAGGCGGTGTCCACCGCCATGCTCGGCCCGCGCAGGTCGTAGACGTAGGACAGCCGGTTGGCCGAGATGCTCCCGGCCGCGCCGGTGGCCGTCCACAGGTCCACCCCGCCGCCCGCCATCGTGAGGTGGCCGTAGTCGTGGGTGGAGATCCCGGTGAACACGCCGGTCCGGCTGCCGCGCAAGGAGGCCGGGGCGATCCCGGCGTGTTCCAGCGCGGCCCAGGCGACCTCCAGGAGCATCCGCTGCTGTGGGTCCATTGTGGACGCCTCACGCGGGGTGATGCCGAAGTGGTCGGCGTCGAAACCGGCGACGTCGTCGAGGAAACCGCCGACGACCGGTGCGGCGTCGGCGGTCCATCGGCCCGGCGGCGCGGTCCGGACGGCGTCCCGCCCGCTGCGCAGCAGCTCCCAGAACTCGTCGAGTCCGTTCGCTCCCGGCCAGCGGCAGCCGAGGCCGACGACGGCGATCGGATCGGTCCGTCGGCGGTCCGTTCCCGTCGGCTCCGGTTCCGGTTCGGTGCCGCCGGTGAGGGAGCGGGCGAGGTGGTCGATGGTCGGGCTCTCCCACAGCAGGGTGGCCGGGAGCGGGGTGCCGAGCAGGTCTTCGAGCTCCGCCGCGATGCCGACGGCCTGACGGGAGGACAGGCCGTAGTCGCTGAGCGGGCGGTCGGCTTCGAGCCGGGCCGGGTCCACGCCGGTGTGCTCGGCGACGGTGCCGAGGAGCCAGCGGCGCAGGGCGGGGGTGTCGAGCGTCGGGTTTCTCATCGCGCCAGGGCCTTTCCGTAGTCGCCGGCGAGGTAGCGGTCGCGGCACGCGCTGCGCGCGATCTTGCCGCTGGAGGTGCGCGGGACCAGGCCCGCCGGGACGAGCACGACGTCGCGCAGCGAAAGGCCGTGCGCGTCGGAAACGAGCCGCCGGATCGACGCGGCGAGGGCCCGCTCGTCGTCCGTGGTCAGCGCGGTGTGGCCGCGGTGTTCGGCGACGACGACCGCGGCTTCGGTGTCGGTGCCTGCGACGGCGAACGAGGCGACGCTGCCAGGGCGGATGTCGCGGTCGGCCGAGGCCGCCGTCGCTTCGACGTCCTGCGGGTAGTGGTTGCGGCCGTCGACGATCAGCAGGTCCTTGATGCGGCCCGCGATGTAGACCTCGCCGTCGTACCGGACGCCGAGGTCCCCGGTCCGGAGCCAGGGTCCCTCCGGGAGCCCGCCGAGTTCGCCGGTCAGCCGGGCGCCGAAGGTTTCGGTGCTTTCCAAGGGTTTCTGCCAGTAGCCGGTGCCGACGTTGGGACCGTGGACCCAGATCTCGCCGACCGAACCGTCTTCGAGCGCGACGCCGGTTTCCGGGTCGACCAGCGCGACGTGCTGGCCGACCGGGACACCGCAGGCGACCAGCCGTAGCCCGTCGTCCGCCTGCCGTGCCGTACCCGTTCCGAGGTCGGCGCGGTCGAACGTGGTGACGCGCGGGGGAGTTCCGGGGCCGGTGGTGACGAAGACGGTCGCCTCGGCGAGGCCGTAGGAGGGCCGGGTTTTGTCCGGCGTGTACCCGGAGTCGGCGAAGGCGGCGTGGAACCGGTCGAGTACGTCGGGGTTGATCGGCTCCGCGCCGTTGACGATCGCGGCGACGCGGTCGAGGCGCAGCTTGGCACGGTCCTCTTCGCGCACCCTGCTCGCGGAGTAGTGGAACGCGAAGTTCGGCGCCGCGCTCCAGCTTCCGTTGTGGTCGCCCAGCAGTTCCAGCCAGCGCACCGGCCGTTCGATGAAGGCCAGCGGATCCATCAGCACCGACCGCATGCCCATCGCCAGCGGGGTGATCAGGCCGAGCACGAGACCCATGTCGTGGAACAGCGGCAGCCACGACACGGTGGTCCCCGTCGGTTCGATGCCGAGCCCGTGCACCGCCTGGCGCACGTTGGCCAGCACGTTCGCGTGGGTCAGCACGACGCCCGCCGGGCTGCGGGTGGAGCCGGAGGTGTACTGCAGGTACGCCACGTCGTCCGGTGTCGCGTCCGGGGCGGGCCACGCGCGGACCGGGCCTTCGGCGGGCCGGTCGGCCGCGATGACGGCGACCTCGTCACCGCCGGGGAGACCGGCGAGGAACTCGCGGACCGCGTCCTCGGCCGCGGCGGTGGTGACGACCGCGGTGGGGGAGCAGTCGGTCAGCACCGCGGCGAGGCGTCCGGCGTGCCCGGGCAACCCGGGGTCGAACAGCGGCACGGCGATCGCGCCCGCCGTGATCGCGCCGAGGAAGGCGACGACGTACTCGGCGCTCTGCGGGCACAGCACGGCCACCCGGTCGCCGGGCCGGACGGGCAGCGCGCCAGCGACGGCGTCGACGCGCTCCTGGAGTTGCCGCCAGGTCAGGGTCTTCCGCCGCCCGGCGCGATCGGTCGCGAAGTCGGCGAAGGTCAGCGCGGGCCGGTCGCCGTCGGCGTCCGCCCAATGCCGGAGGCAGGCGGGGAGGGTGGTGCCGGCCGTGGCGGGCAGGTTTTCGGGGGCCAGGGACATGGCGTCTCCTCGGGGTTCGGCCGGGGGTTCGGCGGGGTCGGTGCGGGGTTCAGCGGCCGAGCGGTCCGGCGGCGTGCTGCCAGGCGGCGACGGCGAGGGCGTCGAGATCGAGGCCGGTGGTCCCGGCGTCACGAAGCACGACCAGTACGTCGTCGGCGGCGATGGCGACGGTGCGCAGACGCAGTCCCGGCAGCTCGGGGGGCTGACCGGGAAGCGTCAGGAGTTGTTGGTAGGAAAGGGTTTTCGCGCCCGCGACGGCGGGCGCGGGCTGGACGGTGACGGTCGACACCGCGGTACCGGCCGCGTCGTCGACCGTCACCTGGGAGCACCGCGCGGCCTGCGCGGCCCAGGCCGTCAGGTCGGGCGGGTTCGCCGTGCGTGCGACGAGCTCGGACACCTGACCGCCGGGCACGGCGGACTGGAAGCCCTGGCCGGTGGCTCCGGTGCCGATCAGCCTGCCGTGGACGACGTCCTCGCAGCCGCCGACGTCGATCCGGCTCTCCTCACGGTCCGGCGTGGACAGTGCCGCGGCCAGGTCGAAGCCGTCGCGCGCGGACGCGTGCGGGACGGTCTCCGGCGGGAGCAGGGCGGCGGACGGAACGGCGGGAGAGGGCGAAACGACGGGAGAGGGCGGTGCCGCGGCCGCCTGAATCGATTCTCCGGGTACGCCGGAAATAGTGGCCAACGCGGCGGCCGTGACGACGAGCGCACGAATTCGGGCAGTCATGAATAGCCCTTTCGGAAGGGTCCTGACGGGGTCGTGGTCCCTTCGGTGGGACACAGCGCGGGGGTTGCGTCAGTGGACGCCGAACCCGGGCGGCACGACGAAGGCTACGACGGGAAATCGAATACCGGAAGGTATCAAGAGAACGTAAATGTCCTTCGTGTACTAGGTGTGACCTGCGGCTTCCGACGTTTTCGCAGGTGTGCGAGCCAGTCTGGTACCCCCGTGCCACTGTTGCTCACTGTCCGTGAGTGACGGGTCACCCTGATGGGGGAGGTGGGGGCATTTCTTGTTTCCCTGGCATTCACATTGTCCTCCCGCATTTTGGGCAGGACAATTGCCTGGAGGGGGTTCTTCCGCTTAACGTGTCGGCACTCCGGATTTCTTTTGCGGGTAATCGCCGTCACATTTTCGGATTCGATCGAACGACCGGGACAAAGGATTACGTATGCGCAATACTTCGAGGCGGCTGCGCGCCGTCGCGCTGCTGACGGCCGTGACGTGCTTGCTGCCCGGCGCCGCCCTCGCCCCGGCGAGGGCCGAGAACGGTGTCCCGGACGCCCGCGCCGACGACGGCTCGCACGTCGTCGCCCAGACCACTGTGGACGGTGACCCGCGGATGCTGGACCTCACCGTGCGCTCGGTCGGCGTCGGGAGCTACGCGATGGTCCGGCTGATCCTGCCGTCGCGATGGGACGCCGAACCGGAGAAGAAGTGGCCGGCGGTGTACCTGCTCGCCGGGGAGACGCGGCTGCAGGACTATCGCGGCTGGACCGCCAACACCGACATCCGGAAGCTCGCCGACGACTCCGGCGCCCTGGTGGTGATGCCGGGTTCTGGTTCCGCGGGGTTCTTTTCCGACTGGTGGAATCACGGCAAGGACGTCGTGCTCAATCAGTGGGAGACGTTCACCGCGGTCGAGATCCCGCAGCTGATCGACCGCGCCTATCGCGGGGACGGGCGGCGGGTGGCGGCCGGGCTCTCGCTCGGCGGCTACGGCGCGGTGGAACTCGCCGCCCGGCGGCCGGGCGTCTTCCGGTTCGCCGGGTCGTTCAGCGGCAATCTCAACCCCACCGGTCCGTACGGCGAGCTGCTGACCAGCGCGATCGTCGCCTCGGCCAGGCAGGACCCCGAAGCGCTCTGGGGTGACCGGCGGCGCGAGGCGTCCCGCTGGGATGCCCACGATCCGCTGGTGAACGCCGACCGCCTGCGCGGCACCGAGCTGTACCTGTCGACGGGCAACGGCCTGCCGGGGCCGTTCGACGGCAAACTCCCGATCGACGTGCTGCCCGGCGCGATGCTGCTCGAATTCCTGTGCTCCGGCCAGACCACCGCGATGGCGGACCGGCTGAACCGGCTCGGCGTCCCGGTGATGACCGACTTCTACGGACCGGGCACGCACCATTGGGCGTACTGGCAGGACCAGCTGCACAAGACCTGGCCCCGGATGCTGCGCGCGCTCGCCGCGCCGGTGAAGGCGGGGGAGGCGTCGTGACCCGTCCGTCCTTTGTGGTCACCGGGGCTTCGAGCGGGATCGGCCGCGCCTGCGTGACCGAACTCGTCCGGCGGGGTGCCCACGTCTGGGCCAGTGTGCGCAGCGACGCGGACGAAACGGAGCTCGCCCGCGCCTACGGGGAAGCGGTCACCGTGCTGCGGATGGATCTCCGGGACGCGGCGTCGATCGCGGCGTGCGGGGAGAAGGTCGCGGCCGCGGGACCGTTGCGGGGACTGGTGAACAACGCCGGGATGGCCCGGCCCGGTCCGCTGGAACACGTCCCGCTCGAGGACTTCCGGCAGCAGCTGGAGGTCAACGTCACCGGGCAGCTCGCCGTCACGCAGGCGATGTTGCCCGCGCTGCGGGCCGCGCCCGCCGCCAGGGTGGTGACGGTCGGGTCGATGGGCGGGCGGATCGCCGGACCGATGGTCGGGCCCTATCACACGTCGAAGTTCGCCTTGGTCGGCTTGACCGACAGCTTGCGCGCCGAACTGGCCCCGTCCGGGATCGGGGTCGTCCTCGTCGAGCCCGGCGCGGTCGCCACCTCGATCTGGCCCCGCGCCCGCGCCGCCGCCGAGGAGGTGCGGGCGGCTCTGCCGGAAGCCGCGCGGGAAAGGTATGCGGCACAACTGGACGAAGCCGAACGGAGCGCGGAACGGTCCGCGCGGGCCGGCGTGCCGCCCGAACGCGCGGCACGGGTCGTGGTCCACGCGCTGACCGCTCGCCGTCCCGCGCCGCGGTACCTGGTCGGCCGGGACGCGCGTGTGGCGGCGGCGCTGGCGAATCTGCCCTTCCGACTCCGCTACCGGTTGACGGCGGCGAAACGGTGACCCGGCTGGTGGTGATCGTCGCGCCCGGTTCGCGGGGCGACGTCCAGCCGTGTATCGCCTTGGGGCGCGGTCTCGACGGTGATCGGGTGCGAGTGCTGGCGGCCGAGCGGTTCCGAGAGCTGGTGACCGGACACGGGCTGGAGTTCGCGCCGCTCTCGGCCGATCCCAGTGAAGTCCTCGGCTCGGACGGCGGGCGTGAATGGACCGAGGGCGGGCGCAATCCCGCGACGTTCCTGCGCGGACTGCGAGGTGCGCTGGCGCCGGTGCTGGAACGCCTGCTCGCGGATGTCCACAAAGGAGCGTCCGACGCGGACCTCGTCCTCGCCCCGACGCTGGGGTTCCTCGGCGCGCATCTGGGTGCCTCGCTCGGCGTCCCCGATGTCGAACTGCACTACCAGCCCAGCGTGCCGACCCGGGTGTTCGCGCATCCGCTGCTGCCGTGGGCGGGCAGGCTCGGGCCTTGCGGGCGGCAGCTGAGCTTCCGCGCCGTCGATACCGTCGCCTGGCAGGTGTTGCGGCCCGAGGTGGACCTTTGGCGCGGCCGGTCGCTCGGGCTGCCCCCGGCGGGCCGGCGCGGACCCCGGCGGAAGGAAACCCCGGTGCTGTGCGGGTTTTCCGACGCCGTGGTGCCCCGGCCGAAGGATTGGCCCGCCAGGGTCCACGTCACCGGGTACTGGTTCCTCGACACCCCCGCCGGATGGCGGCCGGACCCGCGCCTGCGTGACTTCCTCGCTTCGGGGCCACCTCCGGTCTACGTCGGCTTCGGCAGCATGCGGCCGTCGGAGGCGGAGCGGACGCTCGCCGCCGTCCGCACGGCGCTGCGCCGGGTCGGGCTGCGGGGGCTTCTCGGCACCGATGCCGGGTCCGACGACGATGATCTGCTGACGGTGCAGGACGTCCCGCACGCGTGGCTCTTCCCGCGGACCGCCGCCGTGGTGCATCACGGCGGCGCGGGCACGACCGCCGCGGCGCTGCGGGCGGGCGTCCCGGCGCTGGTCTGCCCGGTCTTCTCCGACCAGCCCTACTGGGGTGACCGGGTGTCGCGGCTCGGCGCCGGACCACGGCCGCTGCCGTTACGGGAGCTCACCGCGGACGCCTTGACCTCGCGTCTGCTGGAGCTGTCCGGCAATCTGCTGTTCCGTCGCGGGGCGCAGTACGTCGGCGCGCGGCTGCGTGAGGAGGACGGGGTGGCGCGGGCTCGTGAGGTGCTGCGGGAAGTGCGTCAGCGCGGCTCATCGAGATGAGCGATGAGCCGGCCGAAGCAGGACTGCCAGCCGTCGACGTGTTCGTCGCGTTCCACCACCGTCTCGAAGATCGCCTGGTGGAACGTCATCTCGGTTTTGCCGCCGCGTTCGGCGAGGAGGATCGTGACAAGGGTGTCGTGACCCCGCGCGCCTGCCGGTTCCTCCCAGGCGAAGCTGAAGACGAGCCGCTCCGGCGGCACGATCTCGTGGTAGACGCCCGAGGCCCACAAATCGGTCTCGCCGTCGCTGACGCAGATCCGCCATCGGCCGCCCTCGGTGAGGTTGACCGTGCAGGACTCGGCGGTGAACCCGGCAGGGCCCCACCAGTGGGCGAGATGATCCGGATCGGTCCACACCCGGAAGGCGAGCTCGCGGGGCGCGTCGAGGAGGCGGGTGATCGTCAGGTCGGCCATCGTTCTCTCTCGGGTTATTCAACCGTTGGGTTGATCAACGTGATGGTTGAACTCTAGTGCGACGTTTGATCGTGTCAAGCCGCCAAAGACCCCCCACGGTCGTCCCATCCCTCGTACGGTCGGCAGAATGAATCTGCGCTCAGCACTCTGGCTGCCGATCTTCGACGAGCTGGCCGACCCGGTGATCGTCGCGCGCCTCGCCGCCGAGGCCGAAGAAGCGGGCTGGCACGGCCTGTTCGTCTGGGACCACATCCGCTGGCGGGAGCCGGTGCGCGCCATCGCCGACCCGTGGATCACGCTCGCCGCCGTCGCGTCCGCCACCGAGAACCTCGTCTTCGGGCCGATGGTCACGCCGCTCGCGCGCCGCCGCCCGGTCAAGCTCGCCCGCGAGACAGCCACTTTGGACCGGTTGAGCGGCGGGAGGCTGATCCTCGGCGCGGGCCTCGGCAGCGACCGGTTCGGCGGGGAATTCTCGAAGACCGGCGACCAGGTGGACGATCGCGAGCGCGGCGAGATGCTGGACGAGTCGCTCGAGATCCTCACCGCGGCCTGGTCCGGGGAACCCGTGCGGCATCACGGAAAGCACTACACGGTCGACGACATCACGTTCCTGCCGCGACCCGAGCGGCCGGTCCCCGTGTGGCTGGCGGGTTTTCCCGGCAAGGTGAAGCCGATGCGCCGGGCCGCGCGGTACGACGGGTTCTTCCCGGTGAACCTGCCGGACGCGGACGAGTTCGCCGAGGCGGTCGAGACGATCACGGCGCTGCGTGAGGACGACAAGGCGCCTTACGACTTCGCGATCGGCGTCCCGGCGGGCACGGATCTCGCGCCCTACGTGAAAGCGGGCGCGACCTGGTGGATGGCCGAGTTCCCGTGGGACGACCTGTCCGTCGACGCGGTGCGGGGTGTGCTGCGGGACGGCCCGGCCCAGGCATAGGGCATCGGGTCAGGCCCGCTTGCGGCTCGCGATCTCGTCGAAGAGCCGCCGCACCTGGGCGGGGTCCGCGTCCCGGGCAAGGGCGACGTAGTGGTCCATGACGGCTGGCCGGTAACGCACGGGCAACTTCTGTCCTGGGGCGAGTCGGGTGAGCTCGGTGATCGTGAGGTCTTCGTCCGCGATACCGCGGAACGAGATGCCGCCGGCGGTCTCCACGTCGAACATCAGGACCACGCGTGGACTGCCGTCGCTGCCGACCTCCCGCCAGTCGACGAGAACACCGAGCGCCAGCGGCCCCGCACGCAGTTCCGCGTTGCGCTTCCGTGCGGCACCGCTCAGGAGCGGGTTCGGGGCGACGCCCGGGAAGTCGGGCCCGACGCCGAGCGATTCCCGGCTCAGGTCGGGCCTGAGCTGCTCCATCAGATCGTCGAGTTTGAGCTTCTTTTTCTTCGAACCGAACATCCTGACCCCCTCGCTCACCGCGATCGTACGTCGCGGACGGGCCGGCTGAAGGGGCCTTTACCCGCATGTGACGAGGTGAAGGGCGCCTTCCTGGCATGTCATGCGGGGAAAGCGTCCTTCAGCCCCGTCTTTAACATCTCTTTACCAAGTGGCATACTGAACCGACGAGGGGAGTACTTCCCAAGAGCCTGCCCGGTCAGTACGGACACTCCACTGGTGTCCCCGGGAGGCCGCCCAGCCGGGCGAAGGAGACCTCGAACTTCGAGTTCGAGGAGGCTCCATGCCCGAGTCCGTGGCAACCGTGGGATCGCCGGGGTTGTGGGCGATCAGCATCGCCGTCCTGCTGGCACTGCTCGTCGCCGACTTCGCCGTTACCCGCCGTCCGCACGAGGTGTCGATGCGGGAGGCAGCCGGCTGGTCGGCCTTCTACCTCGCGCTCCCGGTGGTGTTCGGGTTCTGGCTGTGGCTGGAGTTCGGCGGCGACCAGGCGATCGAGTTCATGACCGGCTTCGTGGTCGAGAAGTCCCTGTCGGTCGACAACCTGTTCGTCTTCATGCTGTTGCTCGCCGCCTTCGCGGTCCCGCCGATGGTCCAGCAGCGCGTGTTGCTGTACGGCATCGTGGGCGCGCTGGTGCTCCGCGGCGTGTTCATCGCGGCCGGGGCCGCGATGCTGTCGGCGGGCACCTGGGCGTTCCTCGTCTTCGGCCTGATCCTGTTCGCGTCGGCGATCAAGATCCTGCGTGAAGCCCTTTCGAAGGGCGAGAGCGAGATGGACCTCTCGCAGTTGCGGTCGGTCCGGTTGCTGCGCAGGCTGATGCCGGTCACCGACGACTACTGCGGCACCCGGCTGACCGTGCGCGAACACGGGCGCCGCGCGCTCACCCCGCTGGCGGTCGTGGTCGTCGCGGTCTTCGCCACCGACGTGGTGTTCGCGGTCGATTCGGTGCCCGCCGTCTACGGCATCACCGAGGATCCGTACCTGGTGTTCGCCACCAACGCCTTCGCCCTGCTGGGCCTGCGCGCCCTCTACTTCGTGCTTCATTCGGCACTGGCGAAGCTGGTCCACCTGAACCACGGCCTCGCGATCATCCTCGCCTTCATCGGCGTCAAGCTGGTCCTGCACTGGGCACACGGGATCTGGCCCGCCGTGCCGCAGGTCCCGACGCCGGTCTCGCTCGGGGTGATCATCGCCGTCCTCGTCACGGTTTCGTTCACCAGCCTGTACTCGCGCCGCCGCGAGACCGCCCGGACGGCGAAGGAGTGAGCGATGATCACCGGACTCGTCGTCGGCTTCCTGATCGACCTGGTGGTCGCCGCGCTCTTCCTCGCCGCGCTGGTCCTGGTCTGCGCGGCGATGCGGCCGCCTCGTCCGCCACGCGGTCCCTGAGCGGGTCGGCTGCTGGCGTGTCGGGTGTCCCGAACCGGCGGTAGGTCCGGTACGGCCGGTACGCTCCCCGTGGTTGAGAAGACAGCCGTCTTCTGTTCGCGCGCCGGAAATCCGGTGAGGAAAGGTGGCTGTCCGTGTCCAACGCCGTGCGTCACGGCGAGCAGTCCCCACCTCGTAGACCTTCGCCGCAGCTGGACCGTTTGCACGTCCTGCTCGTCGAGGACGACGACGGCGACGCGCTCCTGGTCGAAGAGATGCTCGCGGACGCGGCCGAGAGTCTCGAGCGGGTCGTGCTCGACAGGGCGACCACGCTCGAGCAGGTTCTCGCGCGGCCGATCACGGCCGACTGCGTGCTCCTGGATCTCCAGCTGCCGGACGCGACCGGGCTCACCGGCCTGACCCGGCTGCGGCAGCACGCGCCGTCGACGGCGGTGATCGTCCTGACCGGCCGCGAGGACGAGGCGCTCGGGGTGTCCGCGCTGGGTGCCGGCGCGCAGGATTACCTGGTCAAGCAGCACGTCGACGCGCAACTGCTGGCGCGGACCCTGCGCTACTCGTGGGAACGCAGCCGTGCCGAACGCATCGAGCAGCAACTGCTGCAGCATCAGCTCCTGGCCAGGGAGAACGCGCGGCTCGAACGCGGCCTGCTGCCGACGCCGCTGGTGACCGACCCCCGGCTCGGTCTCGCGGTGCGGTACCGGCCCGGCCGGAACGGGGCACTGCTGGGCGGCGACTTCTACGACGCCGTCGAACTCCCCGACGGCACCTTGCAACTGGTCATCGGGGACGTGTGCGGGCACGGTCCGGACGAGGCTGCGCTCGGCGTCGCGTTGCGGATCGCGTGGCGCTCGGTCGTGCTCGCCGGGCTGCCCATGGCGGAAACGCTGGCGATGGTGGAAAAGATGCTGCAGCACGAGGCATTGGGACCGCTGTTCGCCACCGTCTGCATGATCACGGTCGCCCCGGACCGCCGGTCCCTGCGCATGACGCTGGCCGGGCATCCGCAACCGCTGCTGGTCGACGATTCGGGCGGCAGACTGCTGTCCAGGGAAGCGCTCGGCCCGCCGCTGGGCGTGGCGCCGGGCATCGGATGGCGGGAGCTGACAGTGCCGATGGGGCCGCGATGGTCACTGCTGCTCTACACCGACGGCCTGTTCGAAGGGCGCGTCGAGGGCAGCGGGGAACGGGTCGGGCTCGAACGGATGGCCGAGGCCGCGCTGAGCAGCCTCGACGCCGCGGGCGGTTCGGACCGGGCGCTGGACCACCTGATCAGCGAGATGGACGTCCTGCACGGCGGACCGCTGGACGACGACGTCGCGCTGGCCTTGCTCACGTTCGACGCCGAGGAGTCACGATGAAGCGCGATTCGCCCGACGGCGTCTGGTCGATCAGGCGCTGGGCGGCGCTGTCCGGGGTGATCGCTTCGTTGCTGATCGGCGGCGCGATCGTGGCGGGGTCGGTGGCGCTGGCCAACCTCACCGATTCGCGTGCCCGGCTGCTGGACGTGACCGGTCCGCAGGTCTTGCAGTCCACCGCCCTTTCGACGGCGATGCTGAACCAGGAGACCGGTGTCCGCGGCTACATCCTGGCCGGGCGCGCCGAGTTCCTCGAGCCCTACCGTGACGGACTCAAGGCGCAGGACACCGCGGTCGCCGAACTGCGGCGGCTCGGCGCCACTCCCGGCACGACCATCGGCGACGACCTGGACCAGGTGCTGCAAGCCTCTTCGACCTGGCGCCGGACGGTCATCGAGCCGGTGCTCGCCGGCGCGCCCGCCACCGGAGCACAGGTGGAGGCGAGCAAACCCCTGTTCGACGGCGTCCGCGGTGCCCTGACCGTGTTGCAGAGCCGCCTGGAAGGGGAACGGCTGGACGCGCGGAACGACCTGTCGTCCGCGGCCGACGTGCTGCGCGTGATGCTCATCGTCATCGCGGTCCTGTTGTGCGCGGTACTGGCCCTGGTGTTCTTCCTCCTGCACCGCAAGCTGATCAGCCCGATCCGTCAGCTGGCCGGAGAGGTGCGCGACGTCGCCACGGCCGACATCCACCGCGAGGTCCGCGGTTCGGGGCCCAAGGAGATGCGCGAACTGGCGTCCGATGTGGAATCGCTGCGTTCACGGATCCTCGCCGAGGTCACACATCTGGAGCGCGCGCAGGAAACGATCGCCGACCGGACCCGAGAGCTGGAGCGGTCGAACTCGGATCTGGAGCAGTTCGCCTACGTCGCCTCGCACGACCTGCAGGAGCCGCTGCGCAAGGTGGCCAGCTTCTGCCAGCTGCTCCAGAAGCGGTACCAGGGGAAACTGGACGAACGCGGTGACCAGTACATCGGATTCGCCGTCGACGGCGCGAAGCGGATGCAAGCGCTGATCAACGATCTGCTCGCGTTCTCCCGGGTCGGGCGCCGTCCGGGGGAGAGCGTCCCGCTGGAGTCCGGGAGCCTGCTGGACGCCGCGCTCGGCAATCTCGAAGACGCCATCACCGAGTCCGGCGCCACGATCACCCGTGGCGAACTTCCCGTCGTACGGGGGGAGAAGTCCCTCCTGACGGCGGTCCTGCAGAACCTGGTCGGCAACGCCGTCAAGTTCCGGGGTGAGGACCCGCCGGAGATCGAGGTCGCCGCGGAACTCGACGGCAAGGACTGGCGATTCTCCGTCACCGACAACGGAATCGGCATCAGTGACGAGTACGCCGAGCGGATCTTCGTGATCTTCCAGCGCCTCCACGGCCGTGGTGACTACCCCGGCACCGGGATCGGCCTGGCGCTGAGCCGCAAGATCGTCGAACACCACGGCGGGACGATCTGGCTGGACACCACCGTCACGGCCGGGACCCGCTTCTGCTTCACCCTCCCCGCAGAACAGAGCCCCAGCGAAGGAAACGGACAAGCATGACCGAGTCCATGGAACCGATCCACATCCTGCTCGTCGAGGACGACCCCGGCGACGTCCTCATGACGCAGGAGGCGTTCGAGCACCACAAGATCCGCAACACCCTTTCGGTCGTCCCCGACGGCGAGCAGGCCCTGCAGTTCCTGCGCCGTGAAGCGCCGTACGAGGACGCGGAGCGCCCGGGGCTGATCCTGCTCGACCTGAACCTGCCCCGCAAAGACGGCCGCGAGGTGCTCAGCGAGGTCAAGGCGTCCCCGGAACTGCGCAGCATCCCCGTCGTCGTGCTCACCACGTCCGAAGCCGAAGAGGACATCCTCCGCAGCTACGACCTGCACGCCAACGCCTACGTCACCAAACCGGTCGACTTCGAACGGTTCATCGACGTGGTGCGGCAGATCGACAACTTCTTCGTCACCGTGGTGAAGCTTCCGCGCTGACCTCAGGGGAAGCGCAGCACGGTGATCCCGGCCAGCACGAAGAACACCAGCACCACCAGGGTGCTGCTCTGGCCACCGGACGAACTGGTCACGACCTGGTCGACGGCGCCGGTCAACCGCACGCCGCAGTCCGCGACGACGGTGTGCCTGCCCGCCTCGATCCGGGTGAACTCGACGGCCGCGGTGAAGGCCCCGGTGCCGTCGGCGTAGGTGCTGCCGACGCGGTCGCCGTTCGACGTCAGGGTGACGGCCTCGCCCGGCAGGCAGCCCTTGCCGGTCGCGGACAGTCTGTCGCCGGGCTGCACACTCGGCCGGTCGAGGACGAGGTCGTTCGGCCCCGGCGGGGTGCTGCTCGACGAGGGGACGTCCGTCGGCGGCGGGGGAGTGTCCGTTGTGGACGGTGGCGTCGCCGTGGTGGTTGTGGTGGGCGGGGTCGTCGTGGTGACCGGGGTGGTCGGTGTGGTGGTGGTCCCCGGCCTGGTCGGGGTGGTGACCGGGACGGTCGGCTTCGTGGTCGGCGGCACCTTCGTCGTCGGCGGCGCGGTGGTCGCGGTCCCCGTGACGCGGAAGGCCGCGCTGCCGGTCAGCGGTCCGCCGGTCCGCGCGTTGGTGCAGTTGCCCGTGACGGTGTAGCCACCCGGTGTCGCGTTGCCCGGAACCGTCGCCCCCACCTGTCCACTGGGCGCGCTGACCGAGGTGATGGCCGCTCCGGACCACGTGAAGGAAATCGGTCCTTTACACGGGGAGAAAGTCCAGGAAATGGTAAAAGAACTCCCGGCGGGACCGCTCGAAGGTTTCAAACCAACTGTCGACTGATAAGGGGACTGTTGCGCGTTTCCCGCTCCCACCAGGGAAAGCAGGAACAACAACCCGGTCACGGTGCCGAATATCAGGCGAACCACGATACGCATTGGGACGTCCCTCTCCGGTAAGTACTCGCTGTAGCATTCCGGACCAGTCGGATAACGCAAACAGGGGATACGCAAAATGGGACGTGTCATCGCGGCAGGGGTTGCGTTGGGTCTGTTCGTGGTCCTCCTGGGCTCACCACCGGCCACTGCGGACAGTGGCGGCGGGACGGACGGTGGCGGGCTCGAACTGGCGGTCGCCCTCGACGACCGGCCGATCACCAACGCCACGGTCACCGTCGATCCGGCCAAGCAGATCGAGCTCACCGTCACCGCGACCAACAGTGGCGGGACCGCGGTCAAGGTTCGCAGCGTGCGGGTGTCCGGCGTCGCGCTCGCCCTGACGTTCTTCGCCTACGACACCACGGCCCCGTTCGAGGTTCCCGCGCACAGCCGGGTCACCAGGACCTTCGTGCTGGACATGGCCGACCTCTCCGGCCAGGCGATCGGGCTGCTCCCGTCGACGGTCGAACTGCTCGACGCCCAGCGAAGCACTCTCGGCGAGGCCGAGACGGTCGCCGACATCCGCGGATCGTTCTGGTCGGTCTACGGTGCCTTCGGTCTCGCGATGCTGGTGCTCACCGTGCTGGCGTGGCTGACCGCCCTGCTCGCGCTCGCCCGCCATCGCCTGCCAGCCAACCGCTGGCGCCGCGGTCTGCGCTTCCTGCCCGCCGGATTCGGCACCGGGCTCGTCGCGGTCGTCACGCTGTCCGTGCTGCGGCTCGTCGCGCCGGAGCCGGCGATCGAGATCCCGGTGGTCCTCGGCGCCGCCGTCATCGCGTTCCTGCTCGGCTATCTGACGCCGCATCCGGCGCCGGCGCCCGCCGACGACGACGACGAAACGGTCCGCTTTCCCGACGGCACCAAGGAATTCAACCGATGAGCGCACCCTCCGAGGTCGTCGCCGCGCTGCCGCAGTACGAGATCGGGGCCGCGATCGGCCAGGGCGGGATGGGGGTCGTCTTCGCGGGCGTCCACCGCTCACTGCGCCGCGACGTCGCCATCAAACAGCTGCCGTGGGACGTGCTGAACCACGCCGTCAGCAGCGAGCTCTTCGACCGCGAAGCCCGGGTGCTGGCCAGCCTCGACCACCCGCACATCGTGCCCGTCTACGACTACGTGCGCACCGGCCGCGAGCATTTGATGGTGATGGAACGCCTCGACGGCGGCACGGTGCACAGCCGGTTCCAGGCCGGGGGAGTCGGCGCGGAGCAGGCCTGCGCGATCGGGCTGGCGACGCTCGCCGGACTCCACGCCGCGCATGAAGCGGGCGTGCTGCATCTGGACGTCAAGCCGAAGAACCTGCTCTTCACCACGCAAGGCGTGATGAAGGTGGCCGACTTCGGCATCGCGAAGGTGATCAGCGAGGGCGCCACCCTCGTCACGCACGGCGGCGAGGTCCTCGGCACGCCCGCCTACATCGCGCCGGAGCAGGCGATGGGCAACGCGCTGAGCCCGGCCGCCGACGTCTACTCGGCGGGCACGGTGCTCTACGAACTGCTGTCCGGGAAACTGCCGTTCGACAACACCCGGGGCGCGATCAGCATGATGCGCCAGCACATGTTCACCGACCCGCGCCCGATCGAGGGCGTGCCCGCGCCGATCGCCGCGGTCGTCATGCGCAGCCTCGCGCGCGAACCGGACTCCCGCTACCGCGACGCGGAAACCTTCGCGGCGGACCTCGCCTCGGCAGCCACCGCCGTCTACGGTCCGGGCTGGCTGGAACGTTCCCGGGTGCCCGTCCGTCACCTCACCCCGCGGGTGCTTTCCGCGCTCAGCACACCGGTCGCCGTGCCGGTTCCGGCGGGGGACGGCCCGACGAGACCGGTCCGCCGTCCCGTCCAGGACCCGACCCTGTCCGCGACCCGGGCGGCGTTCGAGCCCGAGTCTCCGCCTACTGAGCGGTCGAGTCCGGTGCTCTGGTTCCGGCTCGCCGCGGCGGCCGCCGCCATCGCGCTCGTGGTGCTCGCGCTGCTCAACCCGGAACGGCAGCCCCACGAGTCGTCGCTCTTGGCTGTCGACCTCACGGTCGTTTCGTCGTCGCCGGAAGTGGACCTCAGCAAGACGTTCAAGCTGACAGGTAAGGGGACTCCGGGGCAGGTGAGCCTGGACCTGACTGCCGCGGGGATCCCCCTGGGTTCCGCCACGGCGATACCGAAGGTCGAAGGCGGCTACTACAGCGCCGAGCTCCAGTTCCCCGGGATCACCCGGTGGATCGTGGGTGGTGCCGTCACCGCGACGGTGACGGCCGACGGCGTCACCGAGACGTTCACCTTGCTCACCCACCAGTATCCGCTCGCGAGCGCGCTCGGCGCGGGCAGCCTCATCCTGGCGCTGTTCGCCTTGGCGTACCTGGAATCCGGGCTGAGGACGCTCCGGAACGGCCATCGCTGGCGGGGCGCGCTCGTCGGTGGAGCGGTACTCGGCCTGCTGTTCGGCGCGGCGACGTGGCTGTGCGTCTCGGTGCTGCGGGTGCGCGAACCCGCGTTGCCGTTCGGTGTCGGCTGCGCGATCGCGGGGGCGGTGGCGACGGGCTTCGTCGTCGCGGCCGCCCGTGCCCGGCGTCCGCGCTGAGCCCCAGGGGGTGGCCCGGTTTTCCCGGGCCACCCCCTGTTCCGGGATCAGGACTTGCGGTGCTTGCCGTCGTCGTCCGTGACCTCGAACTGCTCCTTGCGGACCTTGCCCGACACCGTCTGCTCCTCGGTGACCGTCTCGGTCTTGAGCCTCGCCCGCTCGACCGGGACGGTTTCCTTGCTCACCACCGGTTTCTCGGCGTGCAGGATGACTTCCTGCTCGTCCTCGGCGATCTCGGCGCGCTCGCCGCGCGCGTTCGTGATCGGTTCCCGTTCGATGCGCACCTCTTCGTGGCTGACCGGAACGGTGATCTGCTGCTCCTCGGTGACGACGTACTTGCGCAGCCGGACGTGGCCGGTCTCGACCTGCTCGGTGCCGACGTTCAGCCGCTCCTCGGACCGCGTCATGGTGTGCTCGGCGTCCCGGTTCTTCTTCCCGGCGTCCGCGTCCATCCCGGACTTGCCGCGACCGGTGCCGCCCATGGCGCCCTTCCCGGCGCCCGCGGTGTCCATGCCGGGACGGCCCCGGCCCTGTGCCGTGTCGTCCATCCGGCCGTCCGGCGACGTCCGCGGCATCGGCAGCCCGTAGTGCTTGTACAGCTGCGCGCTCTCCTCCATGGACAGGTGGCCGTCGGCGTCGATGCGGGGCGCGTCGGAGACGGCCTCCTTGTCGACGCGGACGTGCACGCCGTCCTTGTCGGCATGCGCGCCCGAGAGCGGGACGAAACTCTCCTTGGTGCCGAACAGGCCCGTTTTGACCGTGATCCACTCCGGCTGGTGTGTCGCGTCGGCCAGGTAGACGTTGCCGACCTTTCCGAGCTTGTTGCCCGTCGGATCGACCACGGCACTGTCGATGAGTTCCTGCGGCTGCATGGTCTTCGCCATCGGTCCTGCTCCTCTCGAAAGATCTTGCTGAGGAGCCCACCGTCAGCCGGGCCGGTGATCACGGCAACCGTCGTGGTGTTCCTGTGGGTGACCCCGGAAAGTGGGGGTTTGAAGCCGCGCTCGCGGGCTATGACCGGCGTGTCGTCGCTGGTGGAAGCGGGTGCCCGCGGGGTGACCGGCGGGTCCGGGGTTGGCGCGAAGGTGTGGATCTCCTCACGGCGCCCGCCGAAAACCGGATGCGCGGGTCTCCGTGCCTGACCTACCCTCGTGATCGTGATGCAGCAACTGCTGTTCCTCTGAGGAACGACGCCTCCACCGGTACCGCGAGCCGCGGTACCGGAGTTCGTTCTTCCTGCTCATCACTTTCGCTGGAGGCAGTTCCTTCATGTCATCCCCTCTTTCTCCCGCGCCCTCGCGCGCCGCGCACGTCCGCCTGTCCGGTGTCCACCTCTCCTTCGGGGGACGGCCCGTGCTTTCCGGGGTCGACCTCGCCGCCGCCGCCGGCGAGCGGGTCGCCATCGTCGGTGAGAACGGCCGCGGCAAGACCACCCTCCTCCGGGTCCTCGCCGGTGCTCTGCCCGCCGACCGCGGCGAGGTGCACCGCGCGGGTTCGGCCGGTGTCGCCGACCAGCAGATCCCGCTCGGCGCGACCGACACCGTCGGCGCGCTGATCGACCTCGAACTGGCGACCGTCCGCACCGCGCTGGCCCGCCTGGAGGCCGCCACCGGCGCGCTCGCCGATGGCCGTCCCGGCGCGGACGACGTCTTCGCCGCCGCTCTCGCGGAGGCCGAAGCCCTCGACGCGTGGGACGCCGACAGGCGTGTCGAAATGTCGCTGGCGGCCTTGAACGCCGTCGACGACCGTGACCGTCCACTCGGGACACTGTCGGTCGGGCAGCGCCACCGGGTGCGGCTGGCCTGCCTGCTCGGGGCCGGGCATCCCGTGCTGCTGCTCGACGAGCCGACGAACCACCTCGACGCCGCCGGTCTCGATCACCTCACCGAGCGTTTGCGCGCGTACCCGGGGGTGGTCGTCCTGGTCAGCCACGACCGGGCGTTGCTCGCGGACGTGGCCACCACGGTGATCGACCTCGATCCGTCGAGCGACGACCGGCCGCGGGTCTACGGCGGTGGCTACGCCGCCTACGTCGAGGCTCGCCGGGCGGAACGCGCTCGCTGGGAGTCTTCGCACGCCGAACAGATCGCCGAGCGGCAGCGGCTGGCCGACGACCTGTCCGCGGCGAGGAACCGGCTGCGCGACAACTGGCGGCCGCCCAAGGGCACCGGCAGGCATGTGCGCGCCACCCGGGCACCAGGACTGGTCCGTGCGGTGCACCGGCGGCAGGAGGAACTGGCCGAACACGTGGTGGCGATTCCGCCGCCACCGGCCAGGTTCGCCATGCCCGAGCTGCCGTCGCGTCGCGGCGCGATCCTGCTCGGCGCCGCCGGGGTGACGGTGGCCGGGCGGCTCGCGCGTCCGGTCGACCTGGTGCTGGAAAGCGGCGACCGGCTGGTGGTCACCGGTCCCAACGGCGCGGGCAAGTCGACGCTCCTGGCCGTACTGGCCGGGGATCTGGAGCCGGGGACGGGCACGGTCACCCGCTCCCGGTCGGCACGGATCGGGCGGCTGGGGCAGGAGTCCGAGCTACCGGGCAGGCGTACGGCGATGGAGCTGTACGACGAACAGCTCGCCAGGGCCGGCGACCCGGGGCCAGGGCTGGGTGAGCTGGGCCTGCTCACCGGCTACGACCGGCACCGGCCGGTCGCCGAACTGTCCGTCGGCGCCCGGCGGCGGCTGGATCTGGCACTCGTGCTGGCCCGCCGTCCACACGTGGTGCTGCTGGACGAGCCGACCAATCATCTGTCCGCCATCCTCGTCGACGAGCTGACCGCCGCGCTCGGGGCCACTCCGGCCGCGGTGGTGATCGCCACGCACGACAGGCAGTTGTCGCGGGACACCGAGTCCTGGCCGAGGCTCGCTTTGTGAGCCGTCAACCGCGGTGGGCGATGGTGTAGCGCACGGTCTGCGCCAGCACCACGCTCCCGTCGAGCTCGCGTAGCGGTTCGAGCTCGGCGAGCACGGCCTGGCGCACGGCGTCGAGGCGGTCTTCCGGGATCAGCTCCCAGAACATCCGCTGGCCGTGCGACCAGGACCAGGTGATCCAGTGCCCGGGGTCGGCGAACTTCACCGGATAGACGCGTTCCACGGACGTGACACCGGTGAAGCCAGCCGACTCCACGGCCTGGCCGAAACTCTCGACGGTGGCGAACAAACCGGCCCGGACGGCCATGGTCCACGCGAGCTCCGGCGGCACGAACGGTTTGAACACCTCGCGCACGGACGCCCACCGGGGATCGTCGGAGCCGAACGTGGTCACGCCCAGCCGGCCGCCCGGCGCGAGCAGGCGATGCCACGATCGCAGGCCGGCGACGGGATCCGGCAGGAAGAACAGCACGAACGACGCGAGGACCACGTCGAAGGCGGCGTCGTCGAGCGTCGGTTCTTGGGCGTCCATAAGGGAAACCGAAGCGTTGGCGAGGCCGCGGTCTTCGATGTCCTTCGCGGTGCGCTCGATCATCGCCGAGGAGAGGTCGATCCCCAGCACCGATCCGCCCGCGCCGACCTGCCCGGCCGCGGGGAACAGCACCGCGCCCCGTCCGCAGCCGACGTCCAGCACCCGCTCACCGGGGACGAGCCCGGCACGATCGAGCAGTTCCCGGGCGAAGGCGCTGAAGAAGTCGACGCCGAGTGCGTCGTAGGTCTTCGCCGTCCGGTCGAACAGCAGCGCCATCGCCTGGCGGGTGTAAGCGCTCATGCGCAGGACGATGGCCCGGCGAAATGGTGTTGTCAAAGGAAGAGCCGGGATTTGTCACGGCGCTCCGGGCGGTGGTGAGGCGAATTCGTTCCGGGGTATCAGTTCTCCGGCCTCAGTAGAAGGCGCGCGACACCTGGGAGAGCACGATGAGTCCGCAGATGACCAGATTCTTGATCTTGTGATCCACGAGAATGGCCACGAATTCGCGGATGGTGGCGCTCGGCCAGAAGTACCAGGCCGTCGGCGCCCCGATGACCTGGCCGTTCACCTTGGCGCGGCGCGCGATGAGGGCGGCGCGGAGCACGTGGAAGTTGTTCGTGACCACGGTGCACCGGTAGTCCGCCTTCCGCTCCCTCATGACTTCGGCGCTGAAGGTGAGATTCTCGAACGTCGTGCGCGACTGGTCCTCCCGGAGGATCCGCTCCCGCGGCACCCCGGCCTCGACCAGGTACTCGGCCATGGCGTGGGATTCCGGCAGGTCCTCGTCGGGCCCTTGCCCGCCCGAGGTGACCACCATCGGCTCCCGCCCACGGCGGGCCTCGGAGTCCACGACGCGTTTGGCCCGCTTCAGGCGGCTGGCCAGCAGCGGCGGCACCTGGTGACCGTCCAGCAGCCCCGACCCCAGCACCACGACGAAGTCCACGCCTTTCTCGGTGCGGATGCGGCCGTAGACGATCGAGTACAGGAGGAAACAGACGAAGAGGAACGAAACGTAGACGACGATCCCGTTGAGGCTGCCGCGGAGGATGTCCAGCGGCTCCCAGGCCAGTTGCGTGACCGTCGCGTTGAACACGACCAGCGCGCAGATGCCGATCCCCGTCAGCAGCGACAGCACGTTGGCCAGCCTGCGCCCCTCGCGGCGGAGCATGGTGATCCCGTTGCAGATCAGGAAGACCGTCAACGCGAGGACCGTCGGGATGATCAGCAGGATCACGCCCACCGCGACGAAGCCCGCCGCTTCGGGCGACACCGAGGCGAGGAGCGCGATGAGGGTGATGCCGAGGAACAGGAGCGCGAAGAAGAGGTAGAAGCCGTTCCGCAGCCGTCGCCGGTCGCGAAGGAAGCTCACCAGGAACGCCGCGCAGCACAGGGCCGCGATGGCGAAGGGGATTGCGGCGGCCCTCACGAGTTCTCCAGCCTTGGGACGATGCGGGCACTCGAGTGTCGGTACGCGGTGCGGCGGCATTGAATCACACTGGCGCGGTACCGATGGCGCCGCCGGTCGGCGTGTCGCCTTTCCTTACCCGGCAGTGGGAATCCGGCGCGAGGAAGCGGGGGCGCGAATTGACGTGCGCCGGCTCACCCCTCTCACGACTGCCCAGGGCCGTGGGGGGGGGGGGGGGGGGGGGGGGGGGGGGGGGGGGGGGGGGGGGGGGGGGGCGAGGGGGGGGGGGGGGGGGAG